>JBNKDU010000033.1:0-9034 GCA_050288425.1 Desulfobacteraceae bacterium
AACCGGACAGATGGCGTTCCCAACCAAAAACCTTGCTTTTTCCAGGTATCTGTCTTACTGTCGCCTGGTCGAAAAAGAGGTGGCCCGAACGACAAGGGCGAAAAACAAAACCATTTAACGAGGAAAACAATGGACGATCAAGACCCTGGCGGCAGTTGCGATGCGCAACCTCCCTCGCGAAGCAGCCGTACATTCAATTCCAGCGTCCATTCAGCCCCGAGACCATCGCACCATTGCATGAGCCTGCCTGACGCTCTGCCCTAGGCGCCGATTTCGTCTCGCCGGCCTGAATGCCGGCGCGCCGACGAAATGGAAGCGCCAATGATTTACGCCATCGATATTTCCAGCTTTGTGGACACTGCGGTGCCCGAGGAGCGCGATAAGGCCATTGCCGAGTTGCACGACCTGCATCCTTCGGACATCGCCGAAACCATCGAGAACAGCGGGGTGGCTCCCTCGACACTGGTGGAGATCCTGCTGAGGATCGGCAACCACAAAGCCGTGGATGCGTTCGCCCAGCTTTCCATGGAAACCCAGCAGGCCTGCCTGGAGACTTCCAACGCCCAGACCATGCTGCGATTTGTGGAACAGATGGATCCGGATGACCGGGTGGACCTGCTCAAGGCAGTGGATGAAGATGTTTACGAATCCATCATGCCGCTCATCGCCCAGGTCGAACGCAACGAAATCTGCAAATTGTGGGACTATGCGGAAGGCACGGCCGGTTCGGTGATGACCACCGAATACGCCATGCTGCCCCAGGTCCTGACCGTGGCCGCGGCATTGGAAAAGCTGCGTCTGCAGGCGCCCAATAAAGAGACGATCTACTATATTTATATCACCGACGCCGAACGCCGGCTGCTGGGCATCCTCTCCCTGCGCGATCTGATCATGTCGAGGCCGAGGGCCGTCCTGGAAAGCATCATGGAGACCCAGGCCATCAGCGTTCACCACAACCAGACCGTGGAAGAGGTGGCCGCCGTCATCTCCAAATACGACTTGTTGGCCGTTCCGGTGGTGAACGAGGACAATCGGTTGCTGGGCATCATCACCGTCGACGATGTCATCGACATCATCGAGGCCGAGAGTACCGAGGACTTCCAGCGTATTTCGGCGGTGATGCCCTTCGAAGAGGACTATTTCAGACGGCCGCTGCCGCGCCTGTTCTGGAGCCGCTTCTTGTGGCTGGCGGTGCTGTTGTTCACGTCCCTGCTTTCCACCACCATCATGGAATTGAACGCCGGCGTCCTGCAGCGGATGGTGGCGTTGGCGTTCTTTATTCCCATGGTGGTCGGGACGTGCGGCAATGCGGGCACGCAATCCGCGACCATGATCGTTCGCGCCATGGCCCTGGGCGAGGTTCAGCTGAGCGATTTCGGACGGGTCTTTCGCCGCGAACTGGTGATGGGACTGGCCCTGGGGGTGATCCTCGGCCTGATGGCCTATTTCAGGGTATTCCTCCAGGATCGTGACCTGCTACTCGGTGTGGTGGTGGCCGCGGCCCTGGTGGCCACGCTGTTGATGGCCAATCTCACCGGAGCGCTCATGCCCCTGATCCTCAAACGGTTGCGGCTGGACCCGGCGCTGACCGCCGGTCCGTTCATCGCCACCGTGATCGATGCCGTGGGGATCGCCATCTATTTTCAAATCGCGGTCATGTGCCTGAACATGTTTGCACGGTAGGTGTTTCCGCCCGACACTAAGTTTCGCCGACGAATCATTCGGCGGGCTTTGCCCGAACGCAAGGATGGGGCTCCGGAGAGCTTCCATCCTTGTATCGCAAAAGCAAATGTTCGAAGAAAGCTTATTCGAGCAGACTGAGGATGAAACAGCCTCCTCCGCCCCCTCCACCGCCGCTGCTGCCAGCGCCGCTGGCACCGCTGCTGCCCAAGGGGCCGATGGTTCCTTCACTGCCGTCCTCGGCAATCCACGAACCGGTGATGTTGCCCGCGGATATCCTTCCGAATAGGGCGAATCCGCTGCCGTCGTCCGCTTCGCCGACGATGAGGATAACGCCGTCGGCGTGACATCCACCCTCGAAAGTGCCACCACCGCCGCTATTGGATGTGATCGTGCCGGTGACATGGCCGTTCTGGGCAATGGTCAGCTCCCAGGTGCCCGCGTCATCGCCGCCGAACGATCCCGAATAGGTGCCGGCATGGGGGCTCGAAGTCAACAGGTCGCCGCTGAGGGTTCCCGCGTCACCGCTCACGTTGTTGGACCATGTCCCGCTCACCGAACCCGTCGCCAGGGTGATGTCGGCATCGACGCTGCTGTCCTGGATGGTGGTGGAACCGGTAAAATAGTTGCCGACCCCCGCGGTTTCCCCTCCAAAAGCCATAAATCCCAGATCGCCGGCATTCCTCGTGGTGGAAAAGGACAGGAAAGCGGTTCCGTTGACGGCGTCTGCAATGGCCACCCAATAGCCATTGTCATCACCGGTATACGTCCCGGAGTAGGTGCCATCATAATCCGATGGGGCACCCCAGACAGACGATGCCGTCCCCAAGAGCAGTGCTGCGATCAACATTAGCCGTGCTGCAGTCCGAAAACAATTCTTCTGGTTCATGATTCGCCGAGTCCTCCTTTGAAATAGCCTTGCGGCATTGATCAATCCCTCCATCTGACTCTCCGGATTGGTTGTCATAGATGGGGGGTGCGTCTGTGCAATCTTTGAAATCTACAGACGACGGGATTCAGGATTTCTCGCAGGCGTTATTGCAGATAGAACCCAAAAGACGTTCATCACTGTCCGCGCAATTATGCAGGAAAGGCGCCTTCCCGGATGGAAAGACGCCTTTTTGGGGGGATTTAGATGGAACCTTGAAAAACGCCGTTGGATCAGGGCACGCCGCAGAAGCCCGCCGTCACGGTCGCCACAGTCCCCGCCCCTGCGCGTGTGGCCGGGTTGTCGTTGTTACTCTCGAAAATCTGGAGGGTCGCCAAATTATCGGCCCGGACATCGAATGTGGCCGTGCCTCCGGCGTTGCCGTTGTTGGTCAGCTCCAGACAGACGGTGGCATTGTTCTGGGCGCGGGCGTCGAAATCCAGGGGCGCCCCGAGAGAGAGGTTATTCAGCAGCGTATTGCCATCCACCAGCGCTTTGAGATTCGCATCGTCCTGGATCCGCACCAGGATACCGCCGCCCACACTGTTGGTCACCTGGTTGCCGGTGAGGACGGTACTGATATCATGGGCCGCCCCGGCCGTGAGGCCGAGCAGGCTGATGCCGGCCCCTTGGGAGGCATCGATGACATTGCCGCTGACGGTGATCTGGGCGGTCACGGCAACGGCGCTGTCGATGGTAATATCGATGCCGTCGATGGCGCTGTTGGGGATCGTATTGTTCGCCACCGTACCGGTGCCGGTGACATTGAGCAGGTCGATCCCGGCCGTGGCCGGATTGGTGATCAAGTTATCGTGGACGTTGTAGCCCGAGACCGCCGTGACCTGCACCGCCGGTTCGTTGGTACTGATCAGTTCGAACCCGGCCACCTCGCAGTCGTTCGCCAGGGTGACCACCGGTGCCAGCGAATCGCTCATGCCCGGCATGGCGGCATTCGCCGGTACGATTTCAATGAGGTTGCCCGGCTTCGCGGCGAAACTGAAGGCGGCGCCTTCGCCCAGCAGCTTCTGGCCGGGCAACAGCGTGACGGCGGCATCCGTGCTGACCTCGGCGCCAGTACCGGCGAAGACGAAGATGGTATCTCCCGCACCGGCGGCCGCGAAGGCCTCGGGCAGCGTCAGGAACGCGTTGCCGAAGCTGCCGTCGCCGCTGACGGCCACCGAGCTATCCACATACCAGGCGGCATTGGCGATATCGATGGTCACCGTGACGTCACCGGCGGCATCGCCCACCGAGTAGGTGAAGGTATCGCTGCCGGTAAACGCACCCGCGCCGGTCTGGGCCGGCGGCGTATAGGTGAATCCGCCGTTCGCCGCCACATTCACGGTGCCGCCCTGGGCCGTGGTGGTCGCCGAGGAGACGATGGCCGATCCCGCCGGATCGTTGGCCAGCACGCCCATGGCGGCGGGCACGGTCAGGGGGGTGTTGCCGATCCAGGTATACGCGTCCGCGAGGGCCGTGACCGCCGGCGGTGGGACCGTTACGCCGATCTGGCCGCGGAGTTCGCCGCCGGCATTGTTCTGCGTGTGGATGTTGAAATAGGTATCGCCGGCCTTCACGGCCGCCACCGCATCGGCGAAATCGGCAATTCCCTGCACCGCGACCGGCCGCAGGTCGGCCGCCGTCAATGTTCCGCTGATCTGGCCGGACGGGCCGTCCAGTGTGTCGGAACAGAGCGGCGGAACCGGAACATCGGTCGGCGCAAAATTCGGGTTGGCGCACAGATACAAGATTATCGGTCCATTGGCGCCCACCGCACCTGTATGGATGTGGGCCTGGGTGATCGCGCTGCTGAAGGGACCGGTCACACTCACGGTAAAGTCGATCTGGCTGCCGTCCGCGCTGACGGTCACCGTGCCCGTGCCACTGGCGGCCGTCGTTACCGGCGGCACTTCCTGGTCGCCGCTCAGCGTGCTGTTGAGCACGGTGGGATTGCCGGCCGCCGGAGTCTGCGTCGTGCTTCCATTGCCGTCGCCCCCACTACTGCAAGCCGCCAGCAACAGGATAACGCCGAGCCACAGAACCCCAAAAAAAATCTTAGAACTTCGCATGGTTATCTCCTTTCTGGTTGACCGTTGAAGCCTTGGAAAGCCACCCGGGGAAGGGCATGGATCAGACGGCAGAAAGGGATATCACGGGGAACTGAATCGTCTGATCGCCGCTCGTGTACTCACTGCAAAGCAATAAACAATGGCCGGTGTACCTTTCAACAATGTGACTCGGCGCTTGTTCAAGCCGGAATTCCGTATGCCGTGATTCCGGCTGGGAAACAATTCCCAAACCTTCCCAGGACGAGTCTATCCCTGCGGATCGGATCTGGGAATCAGGTAAAAACCTGATAAGCCCCTCTCCAATACCTGAGTGCCTCCTGGGGATCGGGCATGGCCTTTCGATGAAATGGCTGGTTCCGGGCCATTTCGTGTAGGGTTCAATCATGGCTGGACGGCAATCGACCGTATTTGTAATTCCAGGTCGATACCGTTTCCATGACAGGAATCGGCGCATGATGTATGGCCCAATGGTCGGGGCAGCGATTCTGCAGCCAATCCGGCGCCCGGGAGGAAATGCCGTACGCGGTTGCCGCGAGCACCCGGAACCGACTGTCCCGCGGCCCACCGCCCTGGTCGGCGGTCTCGGTATTCGGCGATATCAATATCAGGTATTTACCGTATATCCAGCCCCCGGGTTACGATGGTATAAGTAGTATAACCGATGGGGGCCTAAGCATTTGCGCCGATGGCCGGCATCGGGAATTCGATAGATGCCCTGGATTTCCAGCTGGATTGAATCGGCTCTAGCCAAGCGATTCCAGCAGGGCTTCATGTCCAAGGGGGGGGTATCTCCCGACAATCTGACAGAAAGTATATACCAGGAAAAAGGAGAAGGAAATGGACAGGAAAAGGCTTCAAAAAGGCTTGGTAATTTTGTTCGTGTTCGGTCTGGTCATGGGGACCATGGCAATGTTTGCCGCCTGCGGCGGCGGATCCGGCTCTTCGTCCGGGAACCAACCCGCGGCCACGAACCCAACACTCACCACCGGGACAATCACCGGCTTCGGCAGCGTAATCGTTGACGGCGTCGAATTCGAGACGGATGCGACCACGCGCCGCAGACACCTCGATGACGGTCCGGAACATATGGCCGGTGACGACTCGACGGTTTTCTCGGAAGGCATGGTCGTCACGGTTCAGCATGAGGCGGAAAGCCACGTGGCCGAGAAGATCGATTTCGTCAACAACCTGGAAGGCCCCATCGCCAATGCCACCGCCGCAGGCTGCACCATTTTCGGCGTGCCGGTCAATATCGGTTCGAGCACGGTGATCCATGACTCCAATGGCGGCGTCGGTACCATCGCCGATATCGTCGATGGCGATATCGCCGAGGTCAGCGGAATTCCCGATCCCACCACCGGCGAGATTCCGGCCACCTATATCGAAGTGAAACCCGCCGGGTCGAAAACCGAGTTCGAAATCAAGGGCTATGTCAGCAACCTGGACACCGCCAACCAGACCTTTTCCATCTCCACGGTCCAGGGCGGCACCAACACCGTATCGGTGGACTACGCAACCGCCAAACTCGATGACAGCACGAGCACCGCCATTACCGACGGCATGTTTGCCGAGGTGAAGACCGACCTGGCCGGTGCCACCGCCTCGCCCGTCGTTGCCACCAAGGTGGAAGCGGGTCTCGAGTCCGAGGTCGAAAATGAGGTCGAACATCAACAATGATCGACGGGTTATGCACACCGCGATGATTGATTGAAAGGGCGACATGCAGGGAGTCCAGAAAGCCGCCGGGGATGCCACATTCCCCCCGGCGGCTTGCCACTTTTCTGAATGGAAGGAGAGAAAACGAACTAGCGCACCGCCGCCTTGGCGACGATCTCTTCCCGAATCTCGAACGGCTCCACCCGATGGGGATCCGCGAAATAGGCCTTGGTCATTTTGACGACCACGGGGCTGAGGAGAATCAAACCGATCAGGTTGGGCCAGGCCATGAGCGCATTGAAGATGTCGGAAATGGTCCAGACCAGAGATAGTTTTATGGTGGCCCCCAGCGGAATGATCAGGCAGTAGATGACCCGATAGGGCATGACGGCTTTTTGCCCGAAGAGATAATCGATGCAGCGGTCCCCATAGTAAGACCATCCGATGACCGTGGAAAAGGCGAAAAAGATAATCCCGATGGTCACGATATATTCCCCGCCGAAAAGCGGCACGCCGTTCTGAAAGGCCGTCTTGGTCAGCACGGCTCCGGTAAGCGCGGCGCCGTCCGCACCCTCCAAGGCAAACGCATTGGTGAGAATAATCACCAACCCGGTCATGGTGCAGATCACCAGGGTATCGATAAAGGGTCCCAGCATGGCCACCAGGCCTTCCCGGACCGGCTCTTTCGTCTGGGCGGCACCGTGGGCGATGGGCGCGCTTCCCAGGCCCGCCTCGTTGGAGAAGACGCCCCGGGCCACACCGAACCGGATGGCCTGGGCGATTCCCGCCCCCACAAACCCTCCGGTGGCGGCCGTACCGGTGAAGGCATCATGAATGATGCGGGCAAAGGCCGCCGGCACATCCCCCAAATGGCTGAAGATCACCAGCAACGCCCCAACGATATAAAATACGGCCATGGCCGGGACGATCTTGCTGGAAAAGGCGCCGATCCGTTTTACGCCCCCCACGATCACCGCGAAACAGAGGACGGCCATGACCAGGCCGGTGACGATCTTGGGCGCTCCGAAGGTATCCAGCAGGGGTTCGGCCACGGAATTGGCCTGGACCATGTTGCCGATGCCGAAGGCGGCGATGGAAGCGAATATGGCAAAGGCGACGCCCATCCACTTCTTCTTCAGACCGTGTTCCAGGTAATACATGGGGCCACCGCCTGTGGTGCCGTCGGCGTGCACGATCCGATACTTCAGGGAGAGAAGACACTCGGCATATTTCAGTCCCATGCCGAAAAAAGCGGTGACCCACATCCAGAAGATCGCGCCCGGGCCGCCGATGGCGACGGCGGTGCCCACTCCCGCGATATTGCCCGTTCCGATGGTCGCCGACAGCGCCGTGGACAATGCCTGGAAGTGGGTGACCTCCCCATCGTCTTCGGGGTTGTCGTATTTTCCCGAAATCAACTTCCACGCGTACCGGAAGTGGCGCACCTGAACCATCTTTAAAATAAGCGTAATAAATACACCCGTGCCCACCAGAAGGACGATGGTCGGCAGCCCCCAGACAAATCCACCAATCATACCGAGGAAATCAGACATGCATACTCCTTTTTTTCAAGGCGGCGACCGTTTGCAACCAAACGCATTTCCGGAAGGCGCCGCCCGGTTCATAATTGATAAATCCGGTTCAGAAAGTATTCGCGCCTAAACGGAGCAAAAGGCTTGCCAGAAAACCGAAGCTTCTCGATTTGATTTTGGAACCGTGATCAAAACCAGGCGAATCTGCTGGAAACGCTTGTCGGGCGGTCGTTTGGGAATATGGAGAAAATTGGTCCGGGAGGATTGGCATGCCGTCCGGTATTCAAAAGACTGCCTGCCGATGGTAGTCAAAACTACCATCGGCGGGTGCCGGTAGTATAAAAAAGCTGGATAGCTGAAGTTGAGGAAGGTTTTAGAACGAACCTACCGATGGTAATCGAAATTACCAGATTTCAATTTGCGCCATCGGCGTGATGGTTTCTCCATGGCGGAATTCATGGCATGGCCGGCAAAGAGGCCGGCGCTGATTTCTTCCAGATGAAAGGCAAATGGTCTTCGCAGGGCAGGGCTCCGTCCCTGCCCCGACTGGAATGACCATGGAGGCGCCCATGACCAAAGGCCGGCACGGAGGCCGGCCATATCTACCCGTCTGCTTCCGAAGACCGGCGTTGCTCCGTCCCGCCTATCCCTCCTGTATCTTCTCGGCCAGTTCGGGCATGCATTCAAGTCAGGTGGGGGTCTGCTCTTGACTCATTATCGTTCCAAATGAGTCAAGAGCAGACCCCTTTCGACATTGCAAATGGCAGAAACAGGCAGGCAATTAGGATTAAGCATCTCAGGCGTTGCTCACATACGGCACAGATAATTTGTATAATTTGTAAACAACGTCCCCCATTTCCCCCCATTTCCCCCACTAGTGCCCCATTTTGGTTGATGGCCTTTTTCCTGGTCTCCCGCCAAAACCTGTCAAGCATTTTTGTTGTCCGTTTTTCGGATATTTGATATCTGATTATAGAATATGTGTCAGGAGCCTTTGCAACCCCTGTGATATTGGTAGAGGTAAAACATGATAAAGGAGTGCCATCCGATCATGGCAGATCAAGACGTAAGAAAATCCTTTGGCAAGAGGCTCAAGGAGCTGAGAAAGCAAAAGCGCTGGACACAAAAGGAACTGGCGGCCATGGCGGATATCGGCTTTTCCCAGTTCA
>JBNKDU010000034.1:0-78414 GCA_050288425.1 Desulfobacteraceae bacterium
CATCTTCCGTTCGATCCATACGATCAAGGGTTCGTCCGAATATCTGGGCATGGAGCGCATAGCCGAGTTGTCGCATAAGCTGGAGAGCCTGCTGGATCTCCTGCGCCGGGGCGAGCGTACCGTCGATGCCGGCGTGATCGACCTGCTCATCGACTCCCGCGATCGCATCAGCGACCTGTTGACGGAAGTCGGTCAGGAGGAAACTGAAAAGAGTCCCATCGATGATATTCTATCCCGCCTGGAAACCACCTTGCTGGAGCCGGAGGCACCCACCCAGGAAGAGGAACCGCCGCCGGTGGTGGAAGCCGCCGAGGCGTCGCAATCCTACGTCGAGACCTACGATCGGGAATTGTTCGCTATTTTTATGGAACAATTGACCGCCGGGCTGGGGGTCCTCACTGCCGAGACCGAAAACCTGAGAGACCATCAGAAGCTTGAATCCGCGCTGATCGCCTGTTCCAAGCAGCTCAACTCCCTGCGATCCTCGGCCAACTACATGGAATACGACGACCTCAAGGCGCTGTACGATCAGTGGATGATGAGGGTCGACGAGGTCATGGAGAAGCTGTCGGCCAGTGTTGCGGTGGATATGGATATCTTCGTGGAAGAGGTGATGCACCCGAACCTGGAGCTTGTGCGCAAGTTCTTCCCGGATCTCGGCGCCGATTCGCAGGCCGTGCCGGCGCCGGCAATCGAAGATGAAGCAGAAAAACCGGACGATGGTCCTTCCTTCGAGGAGATGGCAAAGGTTGAACTGGATCTCGAAGGTATCTCCATGGACGACGATGATGTCCTCCTGGCCGCCCTCGACCTGGATGACGAAACAGACGATCAATTGCTGGACAAGTTGGCCAGTGCCTTTGATACCAATTTGGGGGTTTCAGACCTGGTCAAGCCACCGGCCTATCCGGAAGATATCGAGAACAACCTGTTTTCCGAAGACGAGGCGCCATTGCCGCCGGATGACGTCGTCCAAAGCGAGGCATTCACCACGGACGATTCCATTTCCGTTGGCGATCCCGCAGATGTGGAGTCGATGCTGTTTTCCGCCGACAGCACGCCGATGGAACCGGCCGGACCGGTATCGGAACCGTCCGAGCAGAAGCCTGCCACAGAGACCACAGATGTAGAGTCGATGCTGTTTTCCGCCGACAGCACGCCGCCGGAGTCGGCCGGACCGGTATTGGAATCGTCCGAGCAGGAGCCTGCCACAGAGACCGCAGATGTAGAGTCGATGCTGTTTTCCGACGACGACACGCCGCCGGAGCCGGCCGAAACGGAATCGGAGCCGTCCGAACCGACACCCGCGCCGCCCCGGCCGGAACCCGCGCCAGCCGTATCGGACGTACAACAGGTACCCCCCGGCCGTCGCAATCTCGGCCGTCGCCAGACAGACAAGCTGCGCGAGCGCATGCAGAAACAGAGCATTCGGGTGGATGCCTCGAAAATCGACGCCTTGATGAACCAGGTCGGGGAACTGGTGGTCAGTCGATCCGGGTACAACCAGCTGTTTACCGATTTGCGCGAGCTTCAATTGATGCTCAAACAGTCCCAGAAACTGGTGGGCCCTGAAATGTTGCTGCTCAAGGAGATTACCAACCGGATCAACGAAGCAACGGTGACGCTGGGCCGGGTGACTGCGGAACTCCAGGAAAACGTGATGAAGGTTCGGATGCTTCCCATTGCCCAACTTTTCAGCCGTTACCCCCGGCTGGTGCATGACCTCGCGCGCCAGACCGACAAGAAGGTGAATCTGGAATTTCAAGGGGAAGACACCGAACTGGATAAGATGGTGATCGAGCAGATGGCCGACCCGCTGGTGCACATCATCCGCAATGCCGTCGACCATGGAATCGAAAGTGAAAGCGAACGCCGTCAGAAAGGCAAACCGGTGACGGGCGTACTGCGATTGGAGGCTTTTCACGAAGGCAATTATGTCGTCATCGATATCAGCGATGACGGACGCGGCATCGATGCGTCCAAGATCCGGCGAAGGGCCTTGGAACAAGGCTACATCACGGAAGAGGAGGCCGATGGGATGAGCGAAAACGAATTGTTCGCCCTGATCACGCAGCCGGGCTTCTCCACCGCCGATGAGGTCACCACCACCAGCGGCCGGGGCGTGGGCATGGATGTGGTCAAGGACAACATCGAAAAACTCAACGGCACCATCGATATTTCCAGCACCATCGGAGCCGGAGCCCGCTTCCGGATCAAGATTCCGTTGACCCTGGCCATCATTCCCGCCCTCCTGGTGCGGGTATGCGATTCCATCTTCACCATCCCGCTGGCGACCGTAGACGAAACCATTCGCGTGCAACAGGAAGACATCTCCACCATCGAAGGTCTCGAAGTTTACTATCTGAGGGATACTCCGGTACCGCTGATCCGACTGGATCGGGTGTTCAACATGAAATCGGCCGCCCGGGACCGGGAAGGACTTTTCGTGGTCGTCGTCAACACCGGTACCAAACAGGTCGGCTTCGTTGTCGATGAACTGCGCGGCCGCCAGGAGGTCGTCATCAAACCATTGGAAGACTACCTGCAGGAGAAAAGCGGATTTTCAGGCGCCACGCTTCTGGGTGACGGCAGTATTTCGCTGATTCTCGATGTATTCGAGTTGATCCATCTGTCCCTTGACAAACACGCCGCCGCATTCAAAGCGGAAACCGTGTAAACCCGGATATTGCCGATAAAGATGGGGTGAACGAATGCATGTAGCTTGTTATGAAATGTGTGCGCAGACAATGGGAAATAAACGGCTGATATGAGTTCTTCTTCCCACGACAATGAACAGGCGCAGGACAACAGCGGTTTTGCCGGGACTTTGCGCAATATCCAGATAACGGATATCATCCAGATGTGCTGTCTGGCGGGCGCGAGTCTCTGCATCCGGGTCCGCCAGGACGATCGGCACGGCACCATCTATATCCAGGAGGGCGAAATCGTTCACGCCGAATGCGGAGAGCAAGTGGGCGTCCAGGCCTTCTTTGCCGTCCTGGGATGGCAGCAGGGGCAGTTCGATACCCTCGAAGCGCCGGTGGTGAAGAACCCCACCATCAAGGAACCATGTCAATTTCTCTTGATGGAGGCGGCCCGCCAGGCGGATGAGATGGCCGAGGCCCGCGAGGAGATGGAGGCGGCGCCGGAGGCCCTCGGCGAAGAACATTTGCGGGTGCTCATCGTGGACGATTCGCCGATCATGTGTAAGATTCTTACCAGCATGTTGGCGGCAGACCCATCCATCGAAGTGGCGGGCACTGCCAAAAACGGAGAAGAGGCCTTGAAAATGATGAAGGGCCTCGATCCGGACCTGATTACCATGGATGTGAACATGCCGGTGATGGACGGTTCCACCGCCCTCAAGCACATCATGATCGGCAGCCCGTGCCCCGTCCTGATCATGAGCAATCTGCTGCCTTCCTCCTATGACACCCTGCTCTCTTTCCTGAATCTGGGCGCGGTCGATTTCATGAGTAAACCGGTGAAGAGCAGCAATATTTTGTTGCAGCAGCAACGAATCGTCGACCGGATCCACAAAGCGGCCAAGGCCAACGCCAAACGGTTCCATTTGATGCGTTGTCCCAAATTGCGTCCTTCGGATTTCATGGTGGTAAAGGAAAATATGCCCAGCCAACAACTGATTATCGCCAATTCGGGTGTCGGCGGCTATTTGGAAAGTACCAATTTGATCACCTCCCTTCCCGCCGTCCAGAACTCCTGCCTGTTGTCGCTGCAGTCCATCCCGCCGCCCTTCGCCGCGACCCTTTGCGCCTATCTCAATTTGCGCAGCCGGTTCGACATCAGGCCCCTTGGCGACCAGGTCCGGTTAAATCCGGGCCGTTGCTATATAGGCACGGGCGGGCAGGGGTTGCGGTTTGGTGTCGCGGACGGCCAGATCGACATTCGATTGACGACTCCGGGAGCAGGGGGGGACGAAGCGGCCAATATCGATCTGGTGTATACCGGCGCGGCCGAAATTTTTCAGAATCGTCTGGTGATCGTACTGCTGTCCGGCGCCGAAACGAGTACCCTCGAAGGGCTGCGGGCCGTCAAGGAAGCCGGGGGCGTTGTGATCGCCCCACGACCGGACGCGTGCATCATGCCGGTGTCCCTGGAGCCTGTGGTGGAGGCCGGGATGCTGGACGAAACCTTTGATCCGGCGGATATGCCGGATGTCTTGAAACGCTACTGCCCTTGAACGGATCCCTGCGTTCAGAAGGGAAGCCAACCTGCACAGCCGCCGAGGTTGTGCATCCATTGAATGAGGCAATTATGAATGATCCGATAAAAGCGCTGATCGTCGATGATGCATTGTTTATGCGCAAGGCCATATCCGAAATTCTCGAGACCGACTCGGCATTGCAGATCGTGGGAACCGCCCGCGATGGCCTGGATGGATTGGAAAAGATCAAAGAGCTGCGTCCCGACGTCGTCACCCTGGATATCGACATGCCGCGGATGGACGGGCTGGCGGCCATTCGGCACATCATGATCGAGTCGCCGGTGCCGGTGGTGGTCCTGAGCTCCCTTTTCAGCGACGGTGCCGTCACCTTCGAAGCCCTCCGGCTGGGGGTGGTGGACTTCGTTCCCAAGCCATCCGGGGCCATTTCCGAGGATATGGACAAATCCCGACGCCAAATCATCGATCGCGTCAAGATCGCCAGCAACGTAAACTTCGAGAATATCCGGCGCGTCCGGGTCCAGTCCGACCAGATGGCGCTGGGAAAAACCGGCCGGGCCGCCCCCCTGCGGAATTTGATCACCCTGGGGACGAGTCTCAGCGGCCCCAACACCGTGATTCGGCTGTTGACGCGGCTGAAGCCGGATCTGCCCGCCGCCGTCGTCGTGGTGCAGGAGATTGCGCCCCAGATTCTGCCCGCCTTCGTGCAACGTTTCAACGATCATGTGCCTTGGGAAATTCGCATGGCCGAGGACGGACAGAAGATCGAACAGGGAGTATGTTATATCTGTTCCAATGAGTATGCGCTGCGCATCGAGGATGAAGAAGAGGATGACGGCGTGTATCTGCGACTGGGCGACCCGGTGGATACCCCGTTGGACCTGCTATTCGAAACGGCCGCGAATTGCTTTCAGGAAAAAACCATCGGTGTTATGTTGACCGGCGTGGGGGATGACGGCGCAGAGGGCTTTGCCCGCATCAAGGATCAAGGTGGTGTGACCATCGCCCAGGACATGCAGTGCTGCGTCTACCCCAATTTGACCCAGCATGCCATCGAGAAAGGCACGGTCACCACCGTGGCCAGCGAGAACCATCTGCCCGCAACCATCGCAACCAGTATCGCACAGGTCGCATAAAAGGGGAGGCCTATCTATGCTAGTTGTCTGTCCCAATTGTCAGACACGCTATGAACTGGAGGATAAGCAGGTCGTTCAGAACCGTTTCAACGCCCGCTGCGCCAAGTGCAACCAGGTGTTCCCGGCCTACCGCCCGGTACGGGTCGAAGAGATCCGGTTCCACGATCTGAAAGCGGCGCGCAAGCGGTATGACCATGATAATATCATTGCCATCAGCAACCAGAAGGGAGGAGTCGCCAAGACCTCCACTTGTCTGAATCTGGGCCTCTCTTTGGCGCTGCATGACAAGCGGGTCCTGCTGGTCGATTTCGATGTCCAGGCCAGCCTGACCATCAGCCTGGGGTACAAGGAGACGACCTCATTTTACGACACCCTCGATGGTGATGCCGAGGGGATGTCCCGGCTGGTTCTCGAGACCAAATATCCCAACCTGTGGCTCTTCCCATCCAACAAGAACATGGTCTTGTTGAACAAGAAGTTTTTCGGCGCCATCAATTTCGAATTCATGCTCAAAGACCGCCTGTTGCCCATCAAAGACCAGTTCGACTATATATTGATCGACACGCCGCCCTCCATCGAGTTTTTTACCCTCAATGCGTTGACCGCTTCCCAATTGGTGATCATTCCCAGTCAATGCGACTATTTATCGACCCACGGCATCGACCAGATCATCAAGCTGATCGATCTGATCAAGGCCAAGACCAATCCCTTTATCGAGTCGCGCATCCTGATCACCATGTTCGATCGGGAGAGCACGGCGTCCAAGATGATCTGCACCAAATTGAAGCAGATGTATCCCAACAAGAGCTTCGAGACCTTGATCGAACTCGATTCACGAATCCGGGAAGCCCAGATCATGAGCATGCCGGTGATCCAATACAACAAAAAGAGCACCGCCGGCAGACAATATCTGCGATTGGCCAAGGAGATCCTGGGGAAGTTGGATCAAGCCAAATAGGGCCGGACCACCGCCACCGGATTTGTTCATGGGGCGGCGGCCGCGTGAATACCGCAGGCAAACCTTCACGTTCGCCTGCATTTTTTTGGAATGCCATGGTTATCGGGCCGACGCCGGAATCCGACATCGGCCACGGCATAAACAGACGGCCAGGCGTCGGATTGACGCGAGGAGCGGCATGGTGAGTGGTAGATCGCGTTATTCGCTTCAGCGCACCATGATCATATATTTCCTGTTGATCGGTTTTGCCTCCTTTCTGGTGGGCGTCGAATTCCTGGCCGAATTCCAGGGAGGACAGCTCAAGGAGGAAATCTGGTCACGGATTCAGCAGCCCGGCCATACCGCCGCTGATAAAGAGTTGGTATTCGCTCCCATCGACCGGTTGCGCAGCAAAGCCATTTTGATGCTGGCCATCATCATGATGGTGGTGGTGATCGTGCTGACCATGTTCATCAAGCACATTACCGAACCTTTGCAGCACATGATCCGCAAATCGCAAGAAATCTCCGCAGGAGATCTGAGCCAGACCATCCGCATCGACGCCAACAATGAACTCAACGAACTCGGCGGCGTGATCAACGAGATGTCCAGCAATCTGCAGGAGATCATCTTGCTTTCCCAGCGGGTCTGTGCCAGCGGCAGGATCCATGTTGCGGATGCGCTCGCGGTAATCGAGAACACCCCTTCCGGGGAAGGCGGGATGACCCGGGTTAACGATTCCATTCGGGCCCTGGGCGAAGAACTGAACCATCTCAACGAAGTGGTGGACTGCTTTAACTTTTACTCCGTGGACCGGAATAGCGATGTTTGATAGCTGGGTTGCCCTGCCGGTGGGGGTCCTCATCGCCACCGTGGTATCGACGGTGGGTATCGGCGGCGGAATATTATGGATGCCTTTCTTGTTGATTGGTTTGAGACTGCGGCCTGACACGGCGGTGATGACCTCGTTGTTGATTCAGACCGCCGGCATGGGATCCGGCGCCATGGCATTCGCCTTGCGCCGGCAGATCGACTTCCGGTTAATGTTTCTTCTGCTGGTTCTGACAGTCCCCGGTGTCGCCCTGGGCGCCTTCCTGACCCGCAAACTGACGGCGATTCACCTGGAGTTGATCCTGGGGATGTTGACCCTGTCGACGGCCCTGATCTTTGTTTCGGCCAACCAGCGCTATGACGATGCGGGCAGAGACCGCGCCGAATTGAGTGCCGCGCGGCGTCACGGCTGGGTGGTGAGTGCCATGTCGGTGGCCTCGGGCATGCTCAGCGTGAGCATCGGTGAGTGGCTGGTGCCGTTGATGCGCAGCAAACTCTCCTTGCGAATGGGAGCGGCGGTGGCCACCAGCGTGGCCACCATTTTCGGCGTGTGCATCCTCGGTGTGACGTTCCATTTCTGCATGGGAGGGCGGGCCGACGGCAATTCCCTGGTATGGGCCATTCCCGGGGTGATTATCGGCGGCCAGATCGGACCGCGGATTTCCGAGCGTATCAACGATCGGGTGCTGAAAGAGGTATTCATTTTTCTACTGACGTTGATTGGTATCCACTTGATTTATAATTCTTATTGAGAACGATGAATTCCGAATCCGAAGCACACATCGATGTTCCCGACGGTCACAGGAGCCGGGTCTGGTATGGGCTCAGCGCCTTTCTGGTGATCTTGATCATCTGGGAAGTCTTCTCTCGTTTCAGCGGATGGAGTGTAAACATATTCCCGGATCCCATCACCGTGGTCTCCAGCCTGTGGGAATTGGTGGAGAACGGAACGCTGTTGCGCCATACGGTGGCCAGCCTGTTCCGGGTGACGGTGGGATTTTATCTGGCCATTGGATTGGGGATTCCGTTCGGCATGCTGCTGGGCCGGTTGAACTCTCTGCGCTGGATCGTCAATCCGGTGGTCCAATTCCTGCGGCCCATATCCCCGCTGGCATGGATCCCCCTGGCCATGCTGTGGTTCGGAATCGGCGACCGACCGGCCATCTTTTTAATCTTTCTTTCGAGCTTCTTTCCGCTGGTGGTCTCCACGGTGATCGCCGTGCAGAATATCAACCCGACTTTTTTGCAGGTGGCGGCCAACTTCAACTTTACCCGCGTGGAAACCGTAACCCGGGTGATCCTGCCGGCCATCATTCCTGAAATCATCACCGCCTTGCGGTTGACCATCACCATTGCGTGGCTGGTGGTGGTGGCCGCCGAAATGATCGCCGTTCAATCCGGGCTCGGTTACCTGATCCTGGATTCGCGCAACGCCCTGCGCATGGACTACGTGATGGACGGTATGATCGTTATCGGACTCATTGGATTATTGTTGGACGATTTCATGAAAAGACTGGGCAACATCGAGTCGGCCCAGTGGGGCGCCAAAGCGCGGTAAGAGGCGGAGATGAGTTTTATCAAGATCGAACACCTGACCAAGATATATATGAACCGGCGCAGCAAGCCGCGGAACATCTATGATCCCGACGAACAGTCCGGGGATCATGTATTGGTGCTCAATGATATCAACATGGAGTTCGAAGAGGGGGAGATGGTGTGTATCCTGGGGCCTTCGGGCTGCGGAAAATCCACCATGCTGCGAATCATCGCCGGTTTTGAACCCCCCACATACGGACATGTGGCCTTCGGCGACAGGCCTGTGACCGGCCCTTCCGCCGACTCCATCTTCGTATTCCAGCACAGCGGTCTGTTCCCATGGATGACCGTTGCCGAAAATGTAGGCCTGGGGTTGCGCCACATGGGGGATCGCCAGGCCCGGGACGAAAAGATCAGTGAATATATCGAAATGGTCGAATTGGAGGAGTTCGAATCCTACTACCCCCACCAGCTATCCGGCGGCATGCAACGGCGGGTGGAACTGGCCCGTGCCTTGGCGGTCAATCCGGAAATCCTGATCATGGACGAGCCCTTCAGCGGCCTCGACTTTCTGACCCACATGAAGATGCGCGAAGAGGTGGTGAACATGCATGAATTTCTGCGCAAGACCACCCTGGTGGTGACCCACGACATCGATGACGCCCTGATCATGGGCGATCGCGTGGTGGTGATGAGCGGACGGCCCTCCTCCATCAAGCTGATGCACTGTCTCGACTTTCCACGACCGCGGGATTTCGAACGGGATGCCGATCTGAGCCGACTGCGCAGCGAGATCTTCCTCATGCTTGGAGTCCCCTATGCTGTCTGAGATCTGGAATCGGAAAGGGTCATGGAAGTCTTATCCCTTGCGGTTGGCCCTCCTGGCGTTGGTATGGCTGGTGCTGATCGCCTGGCTGCATAACAGGCTGAACATCGAGCATGATCAGCGCGAGATCGTCAAGATGGGCTATATGCCGGTCGTCACCAATCTGGCGGCACCCTTGCTGGACTATGCCAGCGCCCGGACAGATACGGCGGTACGGTTCAAGGCGATCAAGTTTGCTTCCTTTGCCGAAATGGCCGAAGCCCTCCGCGGCGGCGAAATCCAGGCCGCTTTCATCATCGCGCCGTTGTCCATCGTGTTGCGTCAGCAGGGCGAGGATGTAAAGGTGGTCTATATCGGCAATCGGCACGAGAGCACCCTCGTGGTTCAAAAGCGATTGAAGGTCCGGTCGCTGAAAGACCTGGTCGGCCACACCATCGCAGTGCCCATGCGCTATTCCGGACACAACCTGGGGATCTTGCAGGCCATTGCCGATGCCGGACTGGAGGGGCAGATCCGCATCGTGGAGATGAACCCACCCGACATGGCTTCGGCCTTGGACACCGGCTCCCTGGATGCGTATTTCGTGGGCGAGCCCTTTGCCGCCCAGACCCTGCGGTCCGGTTCGGCCGATCTGCTTTTTTATGTGGAGAAGATCTGGCCCGGCTTCATCTGCAACTTGCTGTTGGTCAAGCAGAAATTCATCGACGAGCATGCCGATTCGGTCCGTCGACTGGTCGAAGGTGCGGTGCGCTCGGGCTTATGGGCCGACCGGCATGAAAAAGAGGCGGCCGACATCGCCTCGCAATACTGGGGGCAACCCAAAGAGTTGGTCGATTATGCCCTCAGTACTCCCCAAGGCCGAATCGTGTATGATCGATACACACCCGTGGAGGCCGAATTACAGCAGATAGCCGATTTGATGATGCGCTACGACTTGTTGAAGGAGGCAGATGTGTCCGGCCTGACCTATGACCGATTTGCGCGTGAGGCCGATATCACCGGAGTCGGCGGCGTCGAGACCATCCTGAAGAAATGACGGTTTATCCTTCGGGGGGATGAATCAAAGATTGCGCAGGCTGTCCAACTCCTTCTGCAGCTCTTCCAGTTGTGCTTTAAGACTTACGACCTGCGAGCTGAGCCGCTCCTCCACCTCGCTCATGGCCTGCTGGAACCGTCGGTATTCGACATATTCGGCGTCTTCCGCGGTAGCGGCCTTTTCGCCGATCGGCCGCTTCTGGGTCACCACGCCATGTTGCGTATCCACCTGCACCTTGAGTTTCTTAAATGCCAGAATCTCCTTGGCCACAATACGCTTTTTCGCCGATTCATCCAGCCGCTCTCCGGCGGCCAGTTGCTCGATGCTGGCAAAAACGGACATGACGCGTTTGATGGCATCCTGATGCGCCTGGGCTTTACGCTTGCGGATATATCCCCCCACGGCACGCAGCATTCGCAGCAGGGTATGTACATACCGGTCCGCCTCGTATCTCGGCAGAAGAACATCGGTCTCTTCAATCAGGTCGGTGAGGCACGATTCGGTGATTTCCCAGTCAATGGAAAGTACCAGGGATTTTAATCTTTCCAGAGTCGCGGCGGACTGACCGCCCGGGGGAGGTGTTTTCTCATCACCGAAAAAATCGTCCAGGCGATTCTCGATATCATTCACCATGCTTTCTCTTTTCTCCTTATTCAATGCCGGCCTCCTATGCCAATTGGTCCTGAAGCGATACAATCGTCGTTGAAATCGCTTTCTTTACCGTGGGAATCACATTATCTCCCGTTACGGCGCTGGATGCAAATACGGGCGCCTTGAGGCGTGCGTTCAAGTCCTCGTCCATGGTTTCGATATCCATGATGGGCACACCGGCTTCGGCCAAATCACGTTTGTTGTACTGCATGACGATGGGGTAAGTACCGTAGAGATCAATGTCATAAAACGCCAGGTTTTCTTTCAGATTCTCAAGTGCATACAAGTTTTTTTCGCGCATCACAGTCATCGAGTCGGCAACGAAGACCACGCCGTCTGCACCCTTGAGCACCAGTTTGCGTGTGGCATTGTACTTGACCTGCCCGGGAACCGTGTAGAGCTGGGTCTTGATTTTATATCCCTGGATCTGTCCCAGGTCGAACGGCAGGAAGTCGAAGAACAAAGTCCGATCACCATGGGTTTTGATACTGACCATGTCAGAGAGGATCCGGTGTCGAATTTTGCTGAAAATATATTCCAGGTTGGTGGTCTTACCGCCACGCCCCGGTCCGACGTATACGATTTTTATCTGAACTTCTTTCTTTTTTATATGAATAACCGCCACGCGAATATCCTTGGTCCCTACAGTCGATCCTGGTTCAATAAGACTTCGGCCATAGACACGGCGGCACTATATTTGTTTGGTCTTTTCGAATATCGTAGTAATCTTCTCGATGGCCTCGTCGACTTTCAGCCGCAGATAGCCCAGAGAGACATCGTTTCCGAAAATCGTCACCAGCAGAAAGTCGTCCATCACTTTGCTGAAGTGGATATTTTCGTTTTTGCCCTTATGAAACAGCAGGGCAAAATCATCTTCTCCGATGATGGCGGCCATGGCACAGACGGCTCCGAAATTACCCGCGGCCAAAGCGGCCAGGGAATATACGTCATGGCCGACCTGACCATTGTCTAGATTGGCGATGATGTTGCCCGCCATGTCGATGAGGATGACACATTTGAGCCCTAAATCCATCAAGTCCTTTTGTAGAACTTCTTCAATTCCATCCAGCTGTTCTTGATCAAGTATGTAGGACAATGGTTTTCCTCCTGTGGAAATAAGTTGGTGTTTCCTAGGGCGTAATGTTGAGTTGTGCCGCGCTTTCTTACTCTTCGAGCATGACGCCGCATCGTTATCGTATTCGCACCAATACCAGCTTGGGCATCATAACCGCTCACTACCTTGTCCGTGTCCCAGTATAAAATTGGCATTGGGTATGTGGCGGAATGATAGAAAATCGTGTTAGTTCAATGGAGTATAGAGAATTGCGGGCCGAGTGTCAAATAAAAAGAGGGACCGGACACCATGGCGACCGATCAGAATCGGAAAATAAAACTCGTCTTGATTTCAAGGAGATATCTGCGCTATAGAAGAGGAACAGCCATCGTACAGGGAGCGCCGCCATGGTTCGATCCGCAGCCCAAATCGAGAAACAGACGATTGTCACCAGGTTATCCGTTTCAATATACAGCATGACCGACGCGCAATTGATCCAGTTGCTCCGATCTCTGGAAAACGACACCTTCGCCGACGAGGAAAAAGATGAAGAGGTCCTGGCCCGGATCGCGCCGGACAAAGGCCCCGGGTTGCAGCGGCAGATCCTGATCGCCCGCTTGTTCGTCCTCATCAATCAGTTGGACAAGGATACGCTCCTGCAGCGCCTGCGTACCGTCAAACATCCTGATTTCAAGTGGGTCCGGGAATATCCGCGGCTCGCCTGCTACTTGATGGTCGATTTCGCCGCCGGCGGCAAGGCGTACCGCAGTTGTATTCGCGATATCAGTGCCAGCGGGGTGTTTATCGAAACGGCCGACGCCTTTCAAATCGGCCAGGAGATCGCACTCTGTTTCACCCTTGCGGATTCCAACGAAATGCTGCCTTTCAAGGTCGCCGGCAAGGTAACCCGCCTTTATCCCGACGGCATCGGCGTCCAATATCTGAACATGTCCGGCTACCAACGTGAAATCATCAACGCGCTGGTGAAGCAGGCATCCCGCCGAATAAAATAGGGAATATACAGATTCGGTCCTGAGCCGGTCAGTTTCCCGGTCGAGCCACCGCCCACGCCGGGACGGCAGACGATTCAGTGAACCATCGGGGTTTGATTCAAGAGGCGCTGGACGATGGCGGTGGCATTCTTGCGCGATGCGCAATCCACAGGCAACCGGGTCAACGGCATCATTTGCGAGACCATCTTTTCGATGAGGGGGTCGTAGCCGATGGTGCCCAGTTCCGCCGCGCGAATGGTCAGATATTTTTCGGCCACCAATTGAATGATGCGACCAGCGCGGTGGTCTTGTGGCTCGCGGGCCATATTGGTGATCAACCAGGGTCGTATCCTGGCGATGGATTCCTGGAGTTCCGTCACCATTTGGGGATTGTAGGCATTGGATACGGCATTGAACAGATCGTGAATGGTGCGCATCCGACTTTCATTCTTGGGATCCATGGCTGTTCTGATCAGGTTCTGCAAGGACGGCCGTTGGCTGGCGATACGGCTCAGCTTGCGGTAGATTGTGTTGCGCACGAACCCGTAAGCGTTCTGAATCGAGATCGGTTGGGGAGTCACCACAACGATGGGGTGGTCGGCCACCAGAAAAAAATCGAGCACATTGTATGAGTTGCCCGCGCCCAAATCCAGGATGACATGATCGGCGGCGAGTTGCGTAAGGCCCTGGACGATCTTGTTCTTCTGGGCGTACTGCGGGTTGGCCAGCGAAAGGATCTCGCTGGCGCCGCAAATCAGCTGCAACCCATGTTCCCCGGTCCGGACACAGATATCTTCAAGTGTTTTGTATTTCCGGGTGACGAAATCATTCAATGTGCGCACAGGTGTCTTGATGCCCATCAATGTGTGCAGGTTGGCACCGCCGAGGTCGGCATCGATGAGCACCGTGCGCTGATTCCGTTGCGCCAGGGCCATGGCCAACAGGATGCTGACCAGGCTTTTGCCCACCCCGCCCTTGCCTCCGCCGACGGCCCAGATTTTCGGTGACTGTTTCTTTTGCTCCATGGCTGGATCGTGCACGGATTACCCCTCTACCCCTCGTTTGGCTGATCGGTCCCTTCCGGTTTGATCAAGGAATCCCACAGGCTCCATAACAGGTTTTGCTCTCCAACACTTCCCGAGCAGTATTCGATCAGCAATTCGCGATCCGTCGGGTGAAGGGCGTCGAAACGAATGCCGATATAGGTGGATTTTCCCTTATCCGTGGTGTGTTCGCGATGCCAGACGATCTTGCCGGTTAAATTGAGAACGGCGACCTCGTTGAGCAGGTCGAGGGTCATGTCGACGGCAATGCTTTTCTTGAAGTGCCGGTGTGCATCGGTTTCGGGCCCCAGATCGATGCACATGCCCCCCAGCGACAGATCCAGGGCAATTCCCGTATGCAGAAAATCTTCGCGGAACCGGTCGCCGGCCGAAGGAGAGATTTCTACCTTGGTGGGCAAGCCATAGCGCACGGCTCGACGCACCATCTGCCATGCGCGGTCGCATTTTTCAACATTATCGGGCTTATGGATATCTTTGAGCAGGGTTTCGATAGTCGGATATTTTCGGCACGCATCGCAGAGCACCGGCTTGGAGATCTTGACCAACTCCACTTCGGTAACGGCGACCACATCGGTGTAGGAGGTGGTGGGTCGATCCAGCGGGAATATGTTTCCGAAGAGATCGTTGGCCCCCAGCAGGATCGGCTCGAGCTCCACGCCGGCCCGGGAAGCCTCCATCTGGCATTCCGGCGACATGGTCTCCGCCAGGGTTCCTCCCACGACGAAGTAGATTTCATTGGCCGGATCGTCCACACAGGCGATCTTTTCGCCGGTTGCAAGCCGCACGCGAACCAGTCGCAGCATGATGGTCACCAACTGGGGATAGCTCAGCCCCGCCCAGAAACGCTGCAACGGCGTATGCTGGGCGCCTTTGGTGCTCAACAGCTTCTGGAAGGCCTTGCCCTCGGCATGGGTGGGTTTTTGAATGCCCCACTGCAGGATTTTGGAGACGATGGCCTGGAGATTCATGCCGCGTTCGATGAACATCCGGGACGCCTCGTCGAAGGCCACCATGGCCTTGTCCAGGTCGCTCCTTTCCACCAGCAAGTCGGCATATTTCCGCCTCAGGATGGGATCGTCCGGGTAGATATCCAAAATTTCGTTAAACTCGTCCACAGACTCGATGGCCAGCGTACCATCCAGGACGCGCTGCATGATACTGTACTGGTGGTCGTCGGGCAGATTCATGGAAATCTTCATCATTACCGCGGGTCCCCCATGCGAATCGACTCGATCAACGTGTTGATGCGTTGATTGAGCAATTCGCTTTTCTGATAGGTCAACCGAATGGTCTCGTACAATGGCTGGATACGGCGATCCAGGGCCAGAAACATGTTGGTCACATAAGCCAGCCGTTGGTTGATGGTATCGATTTGTTGCTGAAGGGCCGCCAGGTCATTGGGCCTTTCCGTCAGAAGGCGTTCTTCTTGAAATTCCACGATCATTTGTTCGAGATCGTTCTTTTCTTCGGCGGAAAGGCCGAGATTGAATTCAAAATTGGGTTGACCGGGCATCTTCGATTTCCCGAAACGGGTCCCTATCATTGCAAATGTAAACGTCGCGGCTATGCTTCTTCATAGCGTTTCAACTGTTCCTGGATTTGTTCATCGAGCGAGGCGATGCGTTCATCCTGGTTTTTCAAGTAAGCCCGGACTCCGAGCGCTTCCCGTCCGTCGCTCCAACGGTGCCGTGCCAGCAGCATCAACAGCAGCAGCGCCAGGATGACGATGGTCATGACAACCAGTATGACCACCAGGTAAAACTGCAGGCGATTGGAGACCGGCCGGGACGGGGGGGAGAGGCTGTCCGTATCGGGCCCGGCTGCCGATGCGGCTCCGCTTTCGATATCCGTCTCTTTGAGGATCGGGCGTCGGGGCTGGGGCACCTCTGTGGCGGTATTCGCGGCCGGCTGGGGTATCGGCGTCGGCCGCGCGTCGACGTCTATCTCCGGGGCAATGACGGCCGCCGTCGGTTGGGGGTTGCTCGTGGATATTGCGGATGTCGTCGCGGGAGATGGAGGCGCTGCCCTGTCCAACACCGTCGGTGTCGACTCGGGGTCGGCTGCAGTTGCAGGCAGGGCCGCCAGAGGATGAATATCGAGGACGATTCGCGGCGGTTCCGCCAGGGGGAACGTTTCGAAACGAAAATGATCGAAATCGAATTGAAAGTAGGTGAACAGCCGGCCCCGGCGATGCCAGAATTTCAGTGCCTGGACATGCTTGCTCCGGGATACGGGTATCTTGCGTTTCAGGCGGGGCAGGGTATCATCGAAGCTGACGGCCAGGACGCCATTGCTTTGCGGTTGAAAATGCGGGGCCTGGTCGGCAACGTCCAACTCGAAGACAATGCGCGTGAATCCGTCGTACTCTCCAATGCGAACGTCCTTCAGCGCAGCACCAACGGCAGAGTCGCACCATGCCGGCAACATGGCAATAGCCAGGAGAAGCGGCAGGAGTATCGGTTTTCTGGGCATCAATCGCGTCATTATCTATTCGCCGCTTTGCGCCCATATCCACTGGGACCTAGGGTGCCGTCCAGTGCATCAGTCCGGTCATGCGGGCGCGAATCAGGCGCAAACTATCCATAAAACCTTAGAATTGTCAAGGTGATGGGGTGGTTTTCCCGACGAAAAACTCACCGCCGACGGGTCGCAGACTTCCTGTCCGCTTCGCCTCCTGGCCAGTCACATGCGATTGCACTGTAAATGGGGGGATTCGGGGCGGTGGGTCGAAGTCGATCCGGATCGGGGCGGCTACTGCATCAAGGCGGGAACTTCGAAACCGTCCGCTTCCAGGGCTTCACGAATGGGACCGGCGTCGCACGGGCTCAGCCGAAAGAAATAGGTGCGGTTGGTGGTTTGCTGGGCGGTCATGGCCACATTGATGATGTCGCCGCCATGCCGATGGATCAGTTGGATGGCCCGGTTCAGATCACCGGGGTCGTCTCCGGTGATGACATCGATGCGTATGCTGCTGGAGAGCATGCCCATCATGTCGATGAACGCCCGCAGGATATCCGATTCGGTGATGATGCCCACCAGCCGCCTGGCTTTTACAACCGGCAGACCGCTGATCTTATGCTTGTAAATAAGTTGGGCCGCGATTTCGATATCATCGTCCGGCGCCACGGTGTGGGGTTCCTTGATCATCATATCGGCGAGGGTCAAGTCGCCCAGCATCGAGGGGATCAAGGCCTGTTTGAGATCCGCCAGGGTCAACAGCCCCTGAAGCCTGTTCTGGATATCCACCACCGGCAGATGCCGTATGGAGTTGATCTTCATCAACTCGATGGCTTCCTCCACCTTGGCCTGTACCGTCACGGTGATGGGATGGGGGATCATCAAGGATCTGATTCGCATGGGGTGTCCTTCTTCGATGAAATGATCGTCACGACTGGCACCAGAATAACATCGCCATTGAAATCCAGACAAGCAGTTTTTTGGCCCTGGATAGATGGGCACGCGACTGGAAAAGTCCTATCCGCTGGCGCTACGTCGACGGGACGAAGCCATCCGGATGAGTGGCCTTGGCTGTCGGTTGGCGGGTTATCCGTCGTGTTGGGGGGTATATTCACACAGCGGTTCTTCGGCCAGATAATCTCCGCTGGCTTCATAGGCCCGGGCCCGGCATCCGCCGCACACGCGCCGGTACTCGCAATATCCGCATTTGTCCTTGAGTTGTCCGTAATCGCGCAATTTGCGAAAGTGTTCGGAGGTTCGCCAGATATCGGCGAAGGACTTTCGGGTTACGTCGCCGCAATTCAGATCCAGGAACCCGCACGGCTGCACGATTCCGCGGTGGGAGATGAAACAAAAACCGGTGCCGGCCAGGCAGCCCCGGGTGACCGCGTCCAGTCCATGGGATTCGAAGGTGACGGTCTGGCCATCCTCCCGGGCGCGCTGGCGCAGGATGCGGTAGTAGTGGGGGGCGCAGGTCGCCTTGAGTTGCAGCGAGGTCTTGTCCCGCTGGTCATAGAACCAGTTGAGGGTCTGTTCATATTCCCGGGCGTCGATCTCCTGGTCGACGATGTATTTGCCACGGCCGGTGGGCACCAGGAGAAAGATATGGTGGGCCACGGCCCCCAGGGATTCCGCCAAGGCCAGGATCTTGGGAATCTGATCCAGGTTGGTCTTGGTAATGGTGGTGTTGATTTGAAAATCGATGCCGGCGGATTTGGCGTTCCGGATGCCTTGCAGGGCACCTTCATAGGCCCCGTCGACGCCGCGAAACCGGTCGTGGCTTGCGGCCGTGGATCCGTCCAGGCTGACGCTGATCCGCTGGATGCCCGCGCCCGCCATCTTGCGGGCGATCTCCTCGGTGACCAGGGTGCCGTTGGGCGCCATGACCATGCGCATGCCCTTGGCATCGCCGTATTTGGCGATTTCGAATATATCGTCCCGCAGCAGGGGTTCGCCGCCGGTAAGGATGATGATCGGTTTGGCGATCTCGGCGATCTGATCCAGCAGGGTGAAAGCGGCCCGGGTATCCAGTTCGCCGCTGTAGGGACCGCAGGTGGCCGCCGCCCGGCAATGGACGCAATTCAGGTTGCAATTGCGGGTGGTTTCCCACGCCACCAGGCGCAGAGCGGGAACATCGCCTTCCTGCCGGCCATGGCCGGCGGGCATCTCTTTGTGGGTTCCGTGTGGGTGTGGCATGTGTTCGTACCTTGGTGCGTTCGCTGGTTCTCGATCTATAAATTCTGCAATGGCCGATCCGGTTGATCAGATGTCGTTCAGGATCCTGGCGGCGTCCAGGGCAAAATAGGTCAGAATCACATCGGCCCCGGCCCGTTTGATGGCCGTCAAGGTCTCCATCATGACCCGCTCGCCGTCCAGCCAGCCCATTTGCTCCGCCGCCTTGATCATGGCATATTCGCCGCTGACGTTGTAAGCCGCCACCGGCAGATCGAATTCTTCCCGGATGCGGTAGATGATATCCAGATAAGCCAACGCCGGCTTGACCATGATGATGTCGGCGCCTTCCTCGGCGTCCATGGTCGCCTCGCGAATCGCTTCCTGGGCATTGGCCGGATCCATCTGATAGGTTCGGCGATCGCCGAATTGGGGAGCCGAATCCGCGGCCTCCCGAAACGGGCCGTAGTAGGCCGAACAATATTTGGCCGCATAGGACATGATGGGAATATGGCTCAAGCCCTCTTCGTCCAGGGCGGAGCGAATTTCCGCCACCCGTCCGTCCATCATGTCCGATGGCGCCACCATGTCGGCGCCGGCCTTGGCATGGGAGACCGCCGTGCGGGCCAGCAGGTCCAAGGTGGCATCGTTTTCGATTCGATTGCCCTCCACCACGCCGCAGTGTCCATGATCGGTATACGCGCATAGGCATACGTCGGTGATCACGGCCAATTCCGGCACGCTTTCCTTGATGGCCGCAACGGCCCGCTGAACGACCCCGTCTCGGGCATATGCCTGGGTGGCCAGTGCATTCTTGGTTTCGGGAACGCCGAATACGATGACCGCCGGTATGCCCTGGTCATATGCTTTCCGGGCGAAGGGTACCAGGTTGTCGATGGAACGGTGGCTTTGTCCGGGCATGGAGGCAATGGGATCTTCTACGTTTTTGCCATTCACGGCGAACAACGGCAGAATCAAATCGTTGACGCTCAACTCGGTTTCACGCACCATGCGGCGAAAGGCTTCTTTTTGCCGCAGGCGGCGGGGACGATAGTCGGGAAAAAGCATTTTTGCGCTCCAGTAGTATCAAATGGATTGGGCGATTTCATCATCGGTCAGGTAGCAGGCCGGATCCGGGGCCCAGACATTTCCGGATACCGCCTCTGCGCGGACCCGGAAATTACCGCCGCAGATATCGAGCCAGCGACAGGTGGCGCACCTTCCCTGAACATATTTCTTCTTCTCTTTCAGTTGGTTGAGCAGAGGATCCTCCGGTTGGGTCCAGATCTCGGAAAAGGGCCGGTCCTGGACGTTGCCGAAACTGTGGTGGCGCCAGAATTGATCGGCATAGACATTGCCGTCCCAACTCACGCAACCGATTCCGCGGCCGGAGTTGTTGCCTTCGTTCATTTCCAGCAGTTCCAGCACTTCCGCTGCCCGCTGGGGATCTTCCCGGAGCAGGCGCTGGTATAAATAGGGTCCGTCGGCATGGTTGTCCACGGTGAGGACTTCTTTGGGTTTGCCCCTGGCATGGAGCTGCTGGGTCCGGTCGATAATCAAGTCCACGGCCCGGCGGGTCTCCTCGTGGCTGAGATCGTCCTTGACCAGGGCGGATCCGCGGCCGGCGTAGACCAGGTGGTAGAAGCAGACCCTGGGGATCTCCATATCTTCCAGCAGATCGAAAATACCGGGAATCTCTTCGACATTGCGTTTGTTGATCGTGAATCGCAGGCCCACCTTGATACCGGCCTCCTGACTGTTGCGGATTCCCTGCATGGCCTTTTGAAAGGCGCCTTGGACGCCGCGGAAATGATCGTTGACCGGTTCCAGGCCGTCCAGGCTGATGCCGACATAGGAAAGACCGATCTCCTTGAGAGTTCTGGCCATGGATCTGCTGATCAATGTTCCATTGGTGGAGATCACCGCCCGCATTCCCTTTTCCACGGCATAGGCCGCCAGTTCAGGCAAATCTTTTCTCACCAGGGGTTCGCCCCCGGAGAAAAGCAGCACCGGCACCCCGAAGGCCGCCAGGTCGTCGATCATCTCCCGTCCCTGGGTGGTGCTCAGCTCGCCGGAGGAAGCATCGTCGGTGGCATGGGCGTAGCAGTGGACGCATTTCAGGTTGCAGGCCCGGGTCACGTTCCATACCACCACCGGGCGCTTGTCCTTTGAAAATTGCAGCAGATGGCTGGGCAATTTGCCGGAATGCCGCCCGTATCGCAAGGCATCGGATGGCTCAACCGTACCGCAGTATAATTTGGAGATGCCGATCATGGATGGGGATTCCTTTCGTGTCGTGCATGCGACGCACACAACTTAATCGGTGGAGGATTTCGGATCTTCCTTCTGAAGCAAGTGACCGACGAAGGCCTCGGGCGCCTCGAGGGCCTGGCGCGTGATGAAAAAACGATTCCGCCCGGTTTTCTCGTGAACCAGCTTCAAGCCATGCAGGAAGTCGCTGGAGAGTTTTTTGTAAATGGCATCGACATTGACCGGGTTTTCGAGCCAATGGCCGATGATGTAATCGATGGTCTCTTCTTCCAGCACGATGTTTATTCCGTTGTTCTTCAAAAAATTCAATTCAATGGTCTTGGTCTGCTCGTAAAGATGGGCCAACCGGGAGAGGGCGCCTTCGATGTCCACGGTATGCCGGCTGTAATATTCGCCGACCAATACGCTTCGTTCCGGGGACAGCGGCAGGCCGAATTTGTCGGCCAGATGGCGTTTGTTGGCCATGACATACTCGCCGACGGCAGCCGATTCCGTCTCGCGGATACGCTGGAATGCCGCCAGGTTGTCCGGATGGTCCGGAGTCGCCTCCAGGATATCCAACCATTTTTGCGGGTGTTCGAGCACATCGGCGGTGACCGCCAGGTGGCGGGCGTCGGTGGAGGGAAGGTGCTTTTCGAAGTCCAGCAGCGATCTTTCCACGGCGCTGACCAGGCCGCGGGCTCCGGTATTTTCGTCAAATGCCCGATGGGCCATGAGTTTCAGCGCGTCCCGATGGAATTTGATGTCGATGCCGTATGCGGCGAAATCCAGTTTCTTGCCCAGGATGATGGGGTTGTTCGGGTTGGTCAATATGCCGAAGAGATCTTCTTCCGCCAGGGGTTCAAAAACCGACCGCACCGGCAGGCGCCCCACGAATTCGGTTTCAAATCCATATTCGATCAAATCTTCCGATCGGACCTCATTGAGGATCTTGACTTTTTCTTCCGGGGTCTGGTGGCGGGCACCGAAACCGATGGCCTTTTGTGCCAGCCGCTTCTGAATGATCTTGTCCAGGTCGCTGAAGGCGCCGCTCATGATGAAGAGAATATTCTTCGTGTTGACGGTGCTGCTGTCTCGTTCGCCGGTTTTGCGGAAGCGTTCGATTTCCTGCAGCATGGAGATGGGATCATGGGGTACCTTCAAGTCGACCTCGGTCTCCTCCATGGGTTTCAGCAGGGCCCGCTGAACGCCGGTTCTGGAAACATCTGCGCCCACCAGGTTACGCGCGGAGGCGATCTTGTCGATCTCATCGATATAGATGATGCCGAATTGGGCGCGTTCGACGTCGCCGCCGGTTTCGCGTACCAGATCGCGTACCAGATCCTCGACATCGCCGCCCACATATCCGGTTTCGCTGAATTTGGTGGCATCACCCTTGACGAAGGGCACTCCGATCTTGTGGGCGATCAGGCGAACCATATAGGTTTTGCCCACGCCGGTGGGGCCCAGCATCAGGATGTTGTTTTTGATGCTGCCCACCATGTTCGCCATGGGATGATCGGAAGATCGACTGTGCCGGATCCGGTTGAAATGGGTGCAGATTTTGGTGGCCAGCACGGCCTTGGCCGCATCCTGCTTGATCAGGTATTGATCGAGGTAGGCGATCAGCTCCTCGGGCTTGAGGTCGAAATCGATTTCCACGGAGTCCTGGATCGACGGCTCGATGGTGTCGCTCGCCTCCCGTTGGGGAACGGCAATGGGGGAAGCTAACTTGACGGAGCCGCCGAATTTCTTGGCGAGAAATTCGCCCAACTCCTTCTCGATTTCTTTTGGATTGGGGAGTTTTTCGTTGTTTCGTGTCATAACGCCATCAGTATAATCACCGCACCAACTCTTTGCAAGTTAACCCTAAGCCTATGGAATCGTTAAATAAGAAGTGCTACCGGCGAGGAGGGGACCCTTACGGGGGCATCGCCGTCCCGTTACGACTCAATGGATGGTACGCCCGGCAGGGATCGAACCTGCGACACCCGGCTCCGGAAACCGGTGCTCTATCCACTGAGCTACGGGCGCACGAATTTGGGCAACGTAATGGATTCCGGATGGATAGTCAAGTCGTTCAGAAGGTCGGCCCGTCTCCGCCGGGACCGCACGAGGCATGGCGCTACAACCAAGTGATTCCACTGCCGGCTTCTCCCGGTCTCGTGGAAGGCGCCATCATTCTCGAGTCTCCGGCAATGGCATCCTCGTCAATGCGGTTTTGGCCTCGCCCACGACGTAGAGCGACCCGGCGATGCAGATGGCATCCTCCCCATCCGTGGTGGACAGGGCATGGGCGACCGCCCGGCCGACATTGGGAACGATATCGACCCGTGGGCAGTATTTGTCGGCCATGAGGGCCAGTTTGTCGGCCGGAACGGCCCGGTCGATTTCCGGTTGGGTGACCACGACTCGCCGGCATGCACTCAAGAGATCCTTGAGAATCGCATCACAGGGTTTGTCGTCGAGAACGCCCACCACCAGGGTGATGGCCCGGTTTCGGTAGCGGATCTTGAGTTCCCGTGCCAGGGTCCGGGCGGCCATCAGGTTGTGGGCGCCGTCCATCACGATGGCGGGCTTTCCCGGTATGATTTCCATGCGCCCGGGCCAGTGGGTGGTTTGCAGGCCTTGGCGGATGGATGCTTGAGAAACCTCCGGTCCGGCGCCTTGATTCAGGATTTCGCATGCCGCCAACACGAGGGCGGCATTGTCCACCTGGTGGCTGCCCGCCAGGTTCAATCGAAGCCGCCTCCAGGTGTGTCGCATACCGAAATAACTGAAGCGGGAATCGGAATGCCGGCGGCAGCGAAAGTCGCGTCTCTGAATATACAACGGTGCCTTCCGCTCGGCGGCGATGCGCGAGATCGTCTCGCGGGCGACTTTCTGGTGGACACCCGAAATCGCCGGGACTCCGGGCTTGATGATGCCGGCCTTTTCTCCGGCGATGGCCGAGAGGGTGCCCCCCAGGTATTGTCGATGCTCCAGGGAGATGTTGGTGATGATCGTCAACCGGGGGTGCACCACGTTGGTGGCGTCCAGGCGGCCGCCCATACCGGTTTCGATGATCGCCCAATCGACCCTGCGGCGGCGGAATTCATATAAGGCCATCGCGGTGGTGAGCTCGAAAAAGGTCGGTTCCCGCTCCAGACCGTCCACGGCCCGTGCGTTCTCATATGCCTCTACAACGGCCTCGTCGTCGATGGGGGTGCCGTCGATGCAGATCCGTTCGTTGAATTTTTCCAGATGGGGGGAAGTATATTTGCCCACCCGAAGGCCGGAAGCCGTCAGAATCGTGGCCAGCATGGAGGCCACGGAACCTTTGCCGTTGGTACCGGCAATATGGATGGTGTCGAAGCGGTCGTGGGGGTCTCCCATCCCGCTCAGCAGGGTCTGGATGGTGTCCAGCCCTAGCTTGATGCCGAATCGCCGCAGACCGTACATGGCTGACAAACATTTTGCGTAAGGCGTGTTTGTCAAGGCAACCTCTCTTCGATGACCACGAATCCGCGCTCGCGGTTTCCTCGAGAGTAAAGGGCGCGGGCGGTTCATTCCTGCTTGCAAGGATGCGTTCCCCGGGGCCGCCCCCGTGGAAACCATTGAAAAACCCGGCCGCAAACGAAATTGATTGGGCCGGGTCTGGATTCAATACCTTATGGGATCAGCGAAGCCTTTTGCGTCGTGCGGCTGCGATACGCTGACGCCGCAACGATTCACGTTGCTTGCGGCGACGGTATTCACTCGGTTTCTCGTAGCTCTTTTTCGACTTGAGACGCTTGAAAAGGCCGTCATTTTGAATTTTTTTCTTCAAAATGCGCATGGCTTTTTCAAGATCGTTGTCGTGAACTTTGACCGTGATTTCCTTCAACCTGCCTCGCCCCTTTCTTTCCATCAACCGGCGGAGAAGCCGTCTTCGATGGTTGATAATACTCTTGAAAAGTAAACCACAGTCTATAGGCTTCCAAGGATCATATTGCAAGTCAAAAATGACCCCGGAGGTCAAATGTTTCCGCAGACACTATTGTGGTTGACACCTCCGGCGCTTTCGGTAATATTCTTAACCTTTTAATTCCGAAACCCATCGGGTCTTTACGATCGGCATACATAAATCAGGACAAAAGGAGGTCCCATGCGTCTCATTCTACTCGGCGGGCCGGGCGCCGGCAAAGGTACCCAGGCCAACTACATCAAGGAGAAATACCAGATTCCGCAGATATCCACAGGTGACATGCTGCGCGCGGCGGTGAAGGCGGGTACGGAACTCGGTCTCAAAGCCAAATCCTTCATGGACTCCGGCGGGCTGGTGCCCGACGAAGTCATCATCGGGTTGGTCAAGGAACGCATCAAAGAGTCGGATTGCGCCAAGGGATTCCTCTTTGACGGCTTTCCGCGGACCATTCCCCAGGCCGACGCCATGAAAGAGGCCGGCGTGGCCATCGATGCGGTGGTGGAAATCGACGTGCCCGACGAGGAGATCATCAAGCGCATGAGCGGGCGACGCGCCCATCTGGCCAGCGGACGTACCTATCATGTGATCTACAATCCGCCCAAGGTGGAAGGCAAGGACGACGTAACCGGCGAGCCTCTGGTACAACGCGATGACGACAAGGAAGAGGTCGTGCGCAAGCGCCTGGATGTCTATCACGCCCAGACCGAGCCCCTGGTGGAATATTACAAGAAATGGGCGGATACCGGCGAGACGGGTGCCCCCAAGTATTGCGGCATCAGCGGTGTCGGCAAAGTGGATGAGATCCGCGACCAGATTTTCACCGCGCTGGATGCGTTGAAGTAACACGTACTTTAATTTCTGTCATACCAAGCCCCTGCCGATTTCGGCAGGGGCTTTTTGTTTCAAGGCCTAGTTGTTGTCGCTATTTGAATTATTCATGCGCGAGCCCGTGTTTTCGGGTCGGACTACAGGGAGCGATCGTGTCTGTTTCAGATGGGTGGCTACCCATTGCAGGGCCTGAGGACGATTCTGAATATCGCCGGACAAGTGCGCCTCTTCGATGTGGCTCAAAAGTGTCGCGAATTGAGGAGAAGGGGTAAGTCCGAATTGCTCGATCAAATCCCTGCCGTTGATCAACGGTTTTTCCCGCCTCTCTTTGATCCTATTAAAATAGGTTTCCAGCAGATCGATGATAAAGGCCGACGCACCGGTGATGGTCTGTTCCTGTATCGGATGTTTTCCCAGGTTGTCAGCCAACGCATGCAAAAGGATGTGTGGGGCGCTTTCTGCGCACAACCTGAAAAAACGCCCCTGCGCTTTGGTGGATTTTTGTCCGGACCGTTCGGTCGCAGCCAGATACAGATCCATGGGGCGCTGGTGGTTGGCGATCAGAAAGGTCAGTCGATTGCGATCCCGGGTGGACATGCGCAGCCGTTGGCAGAGGGACGGCATCATGGCGGCTCCCCTGCGCGGGTGCCCGTAAAAATGAATGCTGCCGGACCCATCGATACTGCGGCAGGCGGGTTTGCCGATATCGTGCAGCAATAGCGCCAATTTCAGCAGGACGGATTCGTGGCAATCGATTTTCAAAACAAATTCGGACGCCCGTTCAGGCAGCCGTTCTTGAGGGTCGGTGAGAATATGCTCCAATTGGGTATATGCCTGGAAGGTGTGATCCCATCCGTCCAGGCTATGGTGATGGTTCTGCCGGGTGCCGTGCAAAGGCGTGAGTTCGGGGAGGACGGCCTCCAGCAGGCCGGCCTCGGCCATCGCCAGGATGGTCCGGTGACTGTGGCGGCAGGCCAGTATTTTGTGCAATTCGCTGAGAATGCGTTCTCCGGCACTTGCGCGGATGTCGTCGGGGGCGGAGCGGATGGCCGCCAGGGTGGCCGGTTCGATGGCAAAACCCAGTACGGCGGCCATCCGAAAAGCACGCAGCAGACGCAATGGGTCCGCGCGAAACACGCGTGGAGATACCATGCGGACGACTCGTTGCTGCAGATCGATCAATCCCCCGGCCGGGTCAACCACCTGTCCGTCATTCAGGTCACAGGCCAGCGCGTTGATGGTGAAATCGCGTTTCATCAGATCCGCTTCCAGGGTGTCGCCGTTGATTGCCGCGACATCGACTTGGATACCATCCGCGACGATCCGGTAGACCCGGAAAGGGTCCCTGCCCATGGGAATGCAGCGACGGCCGAGCTTGCCGGCGAGTTGGACCGCATAGGCTTCGGGCGCCTGCACCACGACATCATAATCCAATGGCCGGTCACCAAGGATCAGGTCGCGTACCGATCCGCCAACCAGGTAGGCCCTGGTGCCGGGAATATTGAGTCGCGTGGGGAGAGGAACGATCAATTTCAAAGCCTTTCCACCCTTGTGCGGATTGAAACCCGCCGACGGGGGTGCTGGATGCATGAACTGGAAAATATCCCTTTTTTCTATCCGTCTGCCATCCCCATGGCGTTGTCCGCTGATCATGTCTTATAACATCCGGACCCTCGGGTGCCAATGCCTGGTGGTTGTTGCGTCTCGGCGGCATGGGCAGCAAAAATGCTTGACACCCCAGAAACCTTGATATAAGCAAGTTCAAAGATATGGAACCCGCCCTGTTGGAGAGAATCTCGAAGCAATTTTCTCCATAAGACAAGCAACTTCATTTTCCTCCATTGTAATCAATTGTTCCATAATCACCGGAAGGGCGTACGAACCCGTAAATACGACAGGTCCTGGTTGACTGGTAAGGTGATTCACATATCGCTGGCGGTTTCCGCCAAAGGGATCGCGCCCAAGCCGAACCAATGGTGAATCAAGATGAACAACCGGATATCCCCGCTAAAAAACTACGTGCCATCGAACCTCGTAATGGAGAGCCATGAATGAATGTTTCAGAACTAAAGAGTAAAAAAATCAATGAATTGACCCAGCTGGCGAAAAAGATGAAAATCGAGGGATACGCCGGCATGCGCAAGCAGGAACTGATCTTTACGCTATTGCAGAGCCAGATCGAAAAGAACGGCCTCATCTATGGCGAAGGCACCCTCGAAATTCTGCCGGACGGTTTTGGCTTCTTAAGAGCCCCCAGTTACAATTACCTGCCGGGTCCGGACGACATCTACGTGTCGCCTTCCCAGATCCGGCGGTTCAACCTGCGCACCGGCGATACGGTTTCCGGCCAAATCCGGCAACCCAAGGAGTCGGAGCGATATTTCGCCTTGCTCAAGGTCGAAGCCATCAATTATGAAGACCCCGAGGCTGCCAGGGACAAGATCCTCTTCGACAATCTGACCCCGCTCTACCCCGACGAAAAGACCGATCTCGAGGTGGAATCGGAAAACTACTCTTCGAGAATCATGGACCTGCTGACGCCCATCGGTTTCGGTCAGCGCGGCCTGATCGTGTCGCCGCCCCGTTCGGGCAAAACCATGCTCCTGCAGAATATCGCCAACAGCATCGTCAAAAACCACAGCGATATCATCCTGTTCGTCCTGCTCATCGACGAGCGCCCCGAAGAAGTGACCGATATGGAACGTTCGGTGCGCGGAGAAGTGATCAGTTCCACTTTCGACGAGCCGGCCGAGCGCCATGTCCAGGTGGCGGAGATGGTGATCGAAAAGGCCAAACGCCTGGTGGAACATAAGAAAAATGTCGTCATCCTGCTCGACAGCATCACCCGTCTGGCGCGGGCCTACAACTCGGTCATGCCGCCATCGGGCAAGATTCTTTCCGGCGGTGTCGATTCCAATGCCCTCCAAAGACCCAAACGTTTCTTCGGCGCCGCCCGCAATATCGAAGAGGGCGGCAGCCTGACCATTATTGCCACGGCCTTGATCGACACGGGCAGCCGCATGGACGAAGTGATTTTCGAAGAATTCAAGGGTACGGGCAACCTCGAAATTCAGTTGGATCGCCGGCTGGCCGACAAGCGTATATTCCCCGCCATCGACATCAAGAAATCGGGAACCCGCAAGGAAGAGCTGCTGCTGGACGAACAGACCCTCAACCGGGTCTGGATTATCCGGAAGCTGTTGGCCTCGCTCAATCCAGTGGACGCCCTCGAATTTTTACTTGATAAAATGCACGGAACCAAAGATAATAAAGACTTTTTAGAATCGATGAATACGTAATATGAATAGGGGGTTGAAATTAAAATGAAAACCGGCATTCATCCGAAATACGTCGAGACGACCATCAAGTGCGCCTGCGGCAACACCATCGAGGTGGGGTCCACCAAACAGGACATCAGCGTGGAAATTTGTTCCCAGTGCCATCCTTTTTTTACCGGTAAACAGAAACTGGTGGATACGGCTGGCCGGATTGAACGATTTCGCAAGAAATACGAAAAGTTTCAAAAAAAATAAGTATCCAGCCGGAATACGCCGAAATGTTCGGCAACCATCAAGCTGCCAGGCCCTGAGGTCGGCAGCTTGACCTATTATGCCCTCAGGGACGGACCATGTTTACGAAATTAAAAGGCGTAGAGGAACGATACGGGCAGTTGGAAGCGTTGCTCAGCGACCCCGCGGTGTTGCAGGATCGCAACGCCTACCAGCAGTACGCCCGTGAGCATGCGGATCTGGCCGAGATCGTTGCCGCCTACCGGGACTATCAGACGCTCGATCGGGAGTTCGACGAGAGCCTGGAATTGTTACGCGACAGCGATCCCGAGATCAAGAGCCTGGCCAGGGAGGAGATCGACCGTCTTACGGAAAAGAAAGAGCAACTCGAAAAGAAACTCAAACAATTGCTCATACCGAAGGATCCGCTCGATCAGAAAAACGTACTGCTGGAGATCCGGGCGGGCACCGGCGGGGACGAAGCCGGGCTTTTCGCCGGAGATTTGTTCAAGATGTACAACCGGTATGCGGAAGGCCGCCGGTGGAATTTCGAGGTTCTCAGCCACCATGCCACCGGGGTTGGCGGTCTCAAGGAAGTAATCGCCCTGATAAAGGGCAAAGGCGTCTACAGCCGATTCAAATATGAGAGCGGGACCCACCGGGTCCAGCGTGTGCCGACCACCGAAACCCAGGGAAGGATCCATACCTCCGCAGTTACCGTGGCGGTATTGCCCGAGGCGGAGGAGGTGGAAGTCGACATCGACCCCGGAGATCTGCGCATCGATGTCTTCCGCGCCACCGGTCCCGGCGGCCAATCGGTCAATACCACCGATTCCGCCGTGCGCATCACCCATCTGCCCACCGGTCTGGTGGTCTCCTGCCAGGATGAGAAATCCCAACACAAGAATAAAGCCAAGGGGTTGAAAGTGCTGCGGGCCAGGCTCTTGGACAAGATGACCCGGGAGCAAAACGCCAAGCGATCCCAGGATCGTAAGAATCAGGTGGGCAGCGGTGACCGCAGTGAACGGATCCGGACCTACAATTTTCCCCAGGGCCGGGTTACCGACCACCGGATCGGCCTGACGCTTTATAAACTGGATACGATTCTTCAGGGGGACATCGATGAGGTCATCGATGCCCTGGTGACCTATTACCAAAGCCAGGCCCTGCAGCATGTCGAGTGACTCGCCAACCGATCCGCCAACCTGGACCCTTCTCAAGCTTCTGCGTTGGACCACCGATTACCTGCGGCGTAATGGGGTCGAGCAGCCGCGCATCGACGCCGAGATCATGCTGGCCCACATTCTGGGGTGCCAACGCATCGATCTTTACCTGCGCCACGATCAGCCCGTGGAGGCAGGGGAACTCGGCCGCTTCAAGCCGTTGCTGCAGCGTCGCAGAGACCGCTGCCCGGTGGCCTATTTGCTGGGTGAGAAAGAGTTCTGGTCCCTCAACATCAAGGTCACGCCGGATGTCCTGATTCCCCGACCGGAAACCGAGTGTCTGGTCGAGACCGTGCTGGCCCGATATGCACAGGATACGGAGTTGCGAGTGCTGGAGCTGGGCACCGGCTCCGGGGCCATCGCCATCGCCCTGGCCGCAGAACGACCGCACTGGACCATCCTGGCCACCGATATTTCGGCCGATGCCATCTCCATCGCCAGGGGCAACGCCGGGCGGCACAATGTCGACCGGCGGATCGAATTCCGGCAAGGCTTCTGGTTCCAGGCGCTCGACAAAGGGCCGCGGCGGTTTCATCTCATCGTTTCCAATCCACCGTATATCGCCAGCAGGGAGCTCACCGGTCTCGCACCGGAAATTCGAAAACATGAGCCGATTCAAGCCCTTGACGGCGGTCCGGATGGATTGGACTGCCTGCGGCACATCATCGACGAGTCCCCGGACCATCTCGCCCCGGGCGGTTCCCTGGCACTCGAGATCGGCAGCGATCAAGGCGCCGCCGTACGGCAGGCCGGGCGGGCGCGGGGCACCTACGCCGACGTCGAAATTTTCAAGGACTACAGCGGCCTCGACCGTGTGGCCCGTTTGATGTCGCTTCCAACCTGACAGGGAATCTTCGGATCGTCCGTGGATCGATATCGGCCTGCAGGCCATAGAAAAGTATTGCGCAACAAACCGTGATTTGTTACGTAACCCTGATTTTAATTCGCACGCCCATGGACCCTTCACCTGGTGCTTCCGGGGAAGTCGGTGACGGGGATGAAGTGGGCGAGGGAAAAACCAAACCAAGGAGAGTTCAATGGCATATGTAACCATGAAGGAATTGCTGGAGGCCGGTGTCCATTTTGGTCACCAAACCAAACGCTGGAACCCCAAAATGAAGCAATATATTTTTGGGGCCCGCAACGGAATCTACATCGTCGATTTGCAAAAGACGGTGCGTATGTTCAAATTGGCATACAATTTTATTCTCGACACGGTGGCCAACGGCAAATCCGTGCTTTTCGTCGGGACCAAAAAGCAAGCCCGGGAATCGATTTATGAAGAGGCCAACCGGTGTGAAATGTTTTACGTTCACAACCGCTGGCTGGGCGGCATGCTCACCAATTTCCAGACTATCAAGAAGAGCATCGACCGGCTCAATTATCTGAACAATATTGAAAACGACGGCTCCATCGAGCTTTTTCCCAAGAAGGAACGTCTCAAGCTCGGCAAGGAGCGCGGCAAGCTGGACAGTACCCTGGGCGGTATCCAGAACATGGGCAAACTGCCGGGGGCGCTTTTCGTCATCGATCCCAAAAACGAATCCATCGCCATCCACGAGGGGCGCCGTTTGAATATCCCCATCGTGGCCATCGTCGATACCAATTGCGATCCGGACATGATCGACTATGTGATTCCGGGAAATGACGACGCCATCCGGGCCATTCGATTGATTACCTCGCGAATCGCGGATGCCTGCCTGGAGGGCAAGCATCGTCTGGCGGAACGCAAACAGGCCCAGGCCGACAAGCAGGACGAAGAGCCCTCGGAGATCGAAGCGGCTTCGGCCAGCCTCAAGCCCGGCGAACGGAAGGTGATCTCGGACGGCAGCCAGGGACCCATCGTCGAGATTATCCGCAAGACCAGTGATGAAGAAGCGGAAACAGCGAACACGGAAGAAGCGAGCGCCTCGGGGGAAACCGCAGAGGCCGACCAGACAGGAGAGTAACGAACCATGACCGATATAACGGCACAAATGGTGAAAGAACTCCGGGAGAAAACCGGAACCGGCATTATGGATTGCAAGGAGGCGCTGGCCGAGAATGACGGCGATATGGAAAAGGCCATCGATTTCCTGCGCAAAAAAGGGCTGGCCACGGCGGCCAAGCGGGCCGGTCGGGCCACCAGCGAAGGCACGATCCAGTCCTACATCCACATGGGAGGCAAGATCGGTGTCATGGTGGAAGTCGATTGCGAAACCGACTTCGTGGCCAAGACCGATGACTTCATCGCCTTCGCAAAGAATCTCGCCATGCACATCGCCGCCACCAATCCGGTGGGTGTCACCGCCGATGATGTTCCCGAAGCCATCGTTGCCCGGGAGAAGGATATTTATCGCGAGCAGGCACTGGAGATGGGGAAACCGGAAAAGATGGTCGACAAGATCGTGGAAGGCAAGCTGAACAAGTTCTTCAAGGAGAGCTGCCTGATGAATCAGCAGTACGTCAAGGATCCGGACAAGACCATCACCGACTACCTCAACGAGATCGTCGCCAAGACCGGCGAAAAGGTGGAAATCAAACGCTTCGCACGGTTTCAGGTGGGGGCCGAGTAATTGGATACGCCGCAATACAAGCGCGCCCTGCTGAAATTAAGCGGGGAGGCCCTGATGGGCGATGCCAGTTTCGGCATCAGTCCGGACATGCTCAAATACGTGGCCAACGAAGTCAAAGGCGTCCACGGACTGGGCGTCGAACTGGCCATCGTCGTGGGCGGGGGGAATATCTTCCGTGGCGTCAAAGCCACCTCCTTTGGCATGGAACGGACCTCCGCCGACCACATGGGGATGTTGGCAACCTTGATCAACAGCCTGGCCTTGCAGGACGCGCTTGAGAAGATCGGCATGCAAACCCGTGTACAGACGGCGATTTCCATGCATGAAGTCGCCGAACCCTACATTCTCAGGCGGGCGTTGCGGCACCTGGAAAAAGGAAGGGTGGTGATCTTCGCCGCCGGTACCGGCAACCCCTATTTTACCACCGATACGGCGGCCGTGTTGCGGGCTCAGGAGATCCACGCGGAAATCTTGTTGAAGGCCACCAAGGTCAACGGCCTCTACGCCCAGGATCCGGAACAACATCCCGATGCCGAATTCATCGCCTCCACCACCTATATGCGTGTGCTCGAACGGCAGCTCAAGGTCATGGACATGACCGCCATTTCACTGGCCATGGACAACCAGCTGCCGCTGGTGGTTTTCAATCTCAAGGAAAAAGACAACATCCGCAAAGTCATTTGCGGTGAGCGTGTCGGTACCCTGATCGCCGAATAAACCAAGCAGGATCCATATCGGCGGGACCGGCGAGACTTACTTCTCAGGCCGTCCTCGCCACAGATTGGGAGGTGAGCTCCGATGATCGAAGAGACCTATCAAGAGACTCGCGACCGCATGGGCAAGACCATCGTTGCCCTGGAGAATGAACTGAAGCGCATTCGTACGGGCCGTGCATCCACGTCGCTACTGGACGGCATCAAAGTGGACTATTACGGCACACCCACCGTGTTGAACCAGATGGCCACCGTGGCCGTACCGGAAAGCCGGCTGATCACCATCCAGCCTTGGGATGCCTCCATCATCAAGGATATTGAAAAGGCCATCCTGAAATCGGATCTGGGCCTGACACCCTCCAACGACGGTAAGATTATCCGGATCGCCATCCCGCCCCTGTCCGAAGAACGCCGCAAAGAGTTGGTCAAGCTGGTGCACAAGACTTCCGAGGAACATAAGGTGGCCGTTCGGAACATCCGCCGCGACGCCAATGAGCTGATCAAAGGATTCAAGAAGGATGGCGACGTCAGTGAGGACCAGGCGTTCAAAGCCCAGGATAAGATCCAGAAGATCACCGATGGATACATCCAGAAGATCGACGAGATCTATAATTCCAAAGAGAAAGAAATTCTTGAGTTCTAATCGACCGGGCCGCAATCTGGAGGCTGCCTCGCTCCCCCGCCATGTGGCCATCATCATGGACGGCAACGGCCGGTGGGCCAGGAAACGGCTGCTGAACCGTGTCAAGGGCCATGAAAAAGGTGTCGAGACGGTGCGTGAAATCGTGCGCACCTGCTGCGAACTCGGAATCCCCGTCCTTACCTTATACGCATTTTCCACCGAAAACTGGCAGCGTCCCAAAAGCGAAGTCAATGCCTTGATGGCGCTGTTGAAACGATTCCTCGCGGGGGAACTGGAAGAACTCCAGCGACAGGAGATCCGCCTGGGTGCCATCGGCCAGATTCATCGTCTGCCGGAACGTGTCCGCGCAACGCTTGCGCACTCCATCGACGCCACTTCCGGCAACCGGCGAATGCTCCTGAACCTGGCCCTGAGTTACGGCGGGAGATCCGAATTGACCGAGATGGTCCGATGCATCGCCCAAAAAGCGGCATCCGGACAATTGGATATCGCCGACATCGACGAGCGGGTCGTCGCCGACCATTTGTTCACCCGGGAGTTGCCCGATCCCGATATCCTGATTCGCACCAGCGGCGAGATGCGGATCAGTAATTTTCTGTTGTGGCAGCTGGCGTACACGGAAATTTTCGTCACGCCGACCCTTTGGCCCGATTTTTCGAAGGAAGCATTTATCGATATCCTGCAACAATATGCCCGGCGCCATCGTCGGTTCGGCAAGGTGGAGGGGTGAGCAGGACCCGCTGCCATTATCATTCAACCAGAGTGGAAACCGCATGCATTGGAAACGTTGGTCCACAGCTCTGATTCTGATCCCCCCCCTGATTCTTCTGATTCTCAAGGGCAGCCCAATCCTCTATGCCATCGTGGTGGCCGCGGTCGCCCTGGTGACCCTGTGGGAATTCTACCATATTGTCTTCCATGAGCATAAGACGCCGGTGCCGAAATTGCTGGCCGGCTGGGGATACCTGTGCGGTGGCTTGATGGTGGCAGCCGTCTACCGGCAGCAATTGTTGGGCCTGATGGCCATTTTGGGTGCCAACTTGGTGGGTGTGGCGGTTTACTCCATCATGCGGTTTCGAACCGATCCGGATGCACCCGTCGTGGCCGTTAAAGCAGTCTTCGGCCTGGTCTATATCCCCCTTTTGCTCTGCTTCCTCATCCCGTTGCGTAGCGGACCCGACGGCCCCCAGTGGGTTGTCTTCCTGCTATGGGTGGTGGCCTGGGGGGACACAGGGGCCTTTTATACGGGTACCTTCTTCGGCCGACACAAATTGTGCCCGGAAGTAAGCCCCAAGAAAACCGTAGAAGGAGCGCTCGGCGGCCTGGCCGCCAATCTGATGGCGGCGTGGCTCTTCAAATGGATGTTTTTCGGCTCCATGGCCGGGTTGAGCTGCACGGTGCTGTCCCTGTCGGCCGGGGCCGCCGGCCAGGCCGGTGACCTGTTCGAATCGGAGTTCAAGCGGGTGTCCGGCATCAAGGATTCGAGCAACCTGCTGCCCGGTCATGGCGGTTTTCTCGATCGCCTGGACGCGCTGCTGTTCGCTTTGCCGGTGGTCTTTTTACTAAAGGAGTATTGCCTGCCATGAAAACGCTGGCGATTTTGGGATCCACCGGGTCCATTGGTTGCAATACCCTGGACATTGTCGCGAAATTTCCCGAAAAATTCTCCGTCAAAGCCATCACGGCCAAGTCCAATGTTCAGCGGCTGGCCGATCAGATCGTGACTTTCAGGCCGGACCTGGCCGCGGTCTATGACGCCGCAACGGCCCGGGCCCTGAAAGAGCGGCTGCCGGCCGGTCATGTCGTCGAAATCGTGCACGGCCGGGAAGGCTATCGCATGGCCGCCGCGTGGAACGGCGTGGACATGGTCGTGGGGGCCATGGTGGGTGCGGCGGGGCTGGAACCGACCCTCGCCGCCATCGCCGCCGGCAAAGATATCGCCCTGTCCAACAAGGAGACCCTGGTCATGGCCGGCCCCCTGGTCACCGGTGCGGCCCGGCAAGGGGTGCGCCTGCTGCCGGTGGACAGTGAACACAGCGCCATCTTTCAATGCCTGCACGGCCATCGCAAAGAGGACGTGGATAAGATCTTGTTGACGGCCTCGGGGGGGCCGTTTCGCGATACGCCCCGGGATCAATTCCATGCAATCACACCCCGGCAGGCCCTGGAACATCCCAATTGGAACATGGGGGCCAAGATCACCATCGATTCCGCCACATTGATGAACAAGGGCCTGGAGGTGATCGAGGCCAAGTGGCTTTTCGATCTGGCCCTGGACCAGATCGAGGTGATCATCCATCCCCAGAGCATCATCCACTCCATGGTGGCCTTTTGCGATGGTTCCATGCTGGCCCAAATGGGGATTCCGGATATGCAGGAGGCCATCGCCTACGCGCTTTCCTATCCCGAACGCATTCCCCTGAAACAGGACTTGCCCGACCTGGTGAGTCTCGGGGCCTTGACCTTTCAAGCTCCGGACCTTCGGCGTTTTCCCTGCCTGCAATTGGCCTACGACGCCTGCCGCCAGGGGGGGACCATGCCCGCGGTACTCAACGCAGCCAACGAGGTCGCCGTGGAGGCCTTTCTCAAGGAAAGGATCCCGTTCCATGCAATCGCCTCCATCGTTGACGCCACCATGAGCGTACATACCTTAGACAAGTTGACCGATCTGGAATCGGTCATGGCTGCCGATGCCTGGGCGCGGCGGACTGCGAAAAACAAGGTTGCGGCCTATCCCGCCATCGAATAGGGTGCGGGCAGACCCAACGCAACCCATCCATGAATGTCTGATATGAATACCTTCTTATTATTCATTGTCGTCCTGGGGCCGTTGATTTTTTTTCATGAACTGGGCCATTTTATCGTGGCCCGCCTGTTTGGCGTTGGGGTCGAAAGGTTCTCCCTGGGGTTCGGGCCGCGGTTATTCGGCCGGACCGTCGGTCGAACCGACTACCGGGTGTCCCTGATTCCCTTGGGCGGGTATGTGAAAATGGTGGGCGACGAACCCGACGCCGACCTGCCTCCCGAGGACCTGCCATATTCGTTTACCCATAAGCCCGTGCTTCAACGCAGCCTGATCGTGACGGCCGGTCCGGTGGCCAACGCATTGCTGGCTTTCCTGATTTTTGTCTGCATGATCTATTTCGTCGGCATCACCAGCATCCGGCCTTATGTGCGCAAGGTCGAAGCCGGCAGCGCGGCCGAGCAGGCGGGAGTGCGGCTCGATGACCGCCTGTTGGCCATCGACGATCGACCCGTGACCTCCTGGCGGGATATCAATGCGATCCTCGATGCCAATCAAGCAGCACCCGTGCGAATCGCCATCGATCGCCAGGGGGAGCGTCTGGATCTGGTGGTGAAGCCCAAATCCGCCACATACACCAACTTATATAACGAAGAAGTGACCTATTACGATCTCGGCATCGCCGGCGTGGCCGATCCGGCCGCCGTCGTCGGCACGGCGGTGGAAGGGATGCCCGCCGCCATGGCGGGCCTGAGATCCGGTGACCGCATCGTGGCCATCGATGGCCGGCCCATCACATACTGGCGTGAGATGCAGGAGATTGTGACGGGGTCCGAAGGCCGGGCCATGCAATTTAGCATCGGGCGCGGCGACGAACGCCTGGATATCGAGATCACCCCCGTTATGGACAAGGGCCGTAATCTCGCCGGCATTCGCACCGAGAATTTTCGCATCGGCATCACCCGCCCCGATCTCGTGCCTCCGGAGGACAAGATCGTTCTGAAGGTCGGCTTTCTCCAGTCCATGGAACAGAGCGCGGCGCTGATCTGGAAGGTCGCCGGAAGTTTCTTCGATTTTCTAGGAAAATTGTTCCAGGGCAAGGTCTCGCGGGAACTGGTGGGGGGACCGATTCGCATCGCCCAGATGGCCCAGCAATCGGCCCAGATGGGTATGATGGAGCTGTTCTCCTTTGTGGCGGCCATCAGTCTGCAATTGGCCGTCTTGAATCTTCTGCCCATTCCGGTGCTGGACGGAGGGCATCTGCTATTTTACGGTATCGAGGCGGCGATGCGCAAACCCGTGAATCGACGCATGCGGGAGACCGCGCAGCAGGTGGGACTTTTTCTTTTGCTTTTGTTGATGGTTTTTGTTGTTTATAACGATATCGACCTGACCTGGATAAAATGATTCGGTTCCTCGATACCCTGCAGCCTGGCCCATCGGGTCGGCGGTTGTTTCACCATGTAAAGGTTAAAGGGTTGATTCGTCGGATCGTTGATTTGGTGCAAGGTTTTCAATCTAACTTCATTGACTGGAAATCGACAGAGAATCGAGAAATAGACCTCCAACCCGGAAGGAGAACATGCCCAGCCGAATCGAAATCACGCTGAAACCGGAACTGGTCGATGCCGAAGGAGAGGGACTCTGCAACAAGTCCCGGGACTATTTCGGCATCCAAATCGACACCATCCGCACGGTGCATGTGGTCACCGTCGACGCCGAGTTGACGGCGGACCAGGCAGATGCCGCCAGGACCGAAATCTTCACAAATCCCGTCACCCAGATTTCGTCCCTGACACCGCTGGCCATCGATTTCGATTGGATCATCTGGATCGGCTTGCGCCCGGGGGTGAAGGACAATGCCGGCGCAACGGCCATGGAAGCCATGGAAGACCTTCTGGGCATCGCTTTCAAACCCCGGGAGGCGGTCTATACCTCCAAACGCTATTGCCTGCGAGGCGCGGCATTGACCGAGGCGGACGTCACCCGTATTGCCTCCCAACTGCTGGCCAATGACATCATCCAGCAGTGGAAAATTTACAACACCGCCTCCTGGGACCCCGTCGAAGGCGTCGGTCTGATCGTTCCCAAGGTGCGGCTCGACCACATCCCCACGGTGACCGCCGTCCCCATCGACAGCGACGAGACGCTGAAACGCATCAGCGACGAACGCAACCTGGCGTTGAACCCCAACGATATTCCCACCATCCGCAACTATTTTCTCGATCCCGTGGTCCTGGCCCAACGCGCCGAAGTGGGATTGTCCGATCCAACGGATGTGGAGTTGGAATATATCTCCCAGGCCCGCAGTGACCATTGCAATCACAACACCTTCGGCGGCCTGTTCCGCTATCGCGATGCCGGCACCGGCGAGAACGAAATCATCGACAGCCTGTTCCGGACCTGTATCCAGGAGCCGACCCTGCGGCTGAAGGAAAAGAAACCGTGGGTGATGTCGGTGTTGTGGGACAATGCCGGCGTGGGCCGGTTCGACGATGACCATTATTACGTGATCACCGGCGAAACCCACAATTCGCCCTCCAACATGGAGGCATACGGCGGCGCCATTACCGGTATCGTTGGGATCTATCGTGATCCCATGGGCACCGGCAAGGGATCGCGCCTGATCATGGGCAGTTACGGGTATTGCGTGGGCCATCGGGATTATGACGGGGACCTGCAGCCCCATCTGCATCCCCGGCGGTTACTGGACGGAATCATCGAAGGCGTGCGCGACGGCGGCAACAAAAGCGGCATTCCCACCCCCTTCGGCCAGGTATTGTTTCACCCCGGCTACATGGGCAAGTGCCTGGTCTACGTGACCGCCCTGGGCATGATGCCGGCAACCATCCACGGCGAACCCAGCGAGCAGAAGACCATTCTGCCCGGTGACCTGGTGATCATGTGCGGTGGTCGGGTGGGCAAGGACGGCATTCACGGGGTCACCGCCTCTTCGGAAACTTTTTCCGAGCATACCCCCGCCGGTCATGTGCAGATCGGGGATCCCTACACCCAGAAAAAAATGCACGATTTTCTGCTGGAAGCGCGCGATGAGGGCCTGATCCGGTTCATCACCGACAACGGCGGCGGCGGCCTTTCTTCCTCGGTGGGCGAGAGCGCCCGGTTCTCCAACGGCTGCCGCATCGAACTGGACAAGGTGCCGTTGAAGTACGACGGCCTGGACCAGTGGGAGATCTGGGTTTCCGAGTCCCAGGAACGCATGACCGTGGCCATCGCCCCGGAGCATGAACCGCGATTCTTCGCGTTATCGGCCAAACACGCCGTGGAGAGCACGGTCATCGGACAATATACCGACACGGGCAAGCTGCACATCATTTACGACGGCAAGACCTGCGCCTATGTGGACCTGGACCTGCTCGCCGCCGGCTTCCCCCAATGGCAATTCGAGGCGGTCTGGCGATCGCCTGAGGATCGCGGCCTCTGTGATCCGGTGTTGAGCCCGCCCGCGGACCATGGCCGGCTCCTCTGCGATATGCTGGCCCGGCCCAACATATGCTCCAAAAACTGGATTTCCCGGCAGTACGACCACGAAGTCCAGGGCACCAGCGTGATCAAGCCGCTGGTGGGGGTGAACCGGGACATTCCCAGCGATGCGGCGGTGCTGCGGCCGGTGCTGACTTCCAACCGGGGATTGGCCTTTTCCCAGGCGTTGTTGCCCTTCTACTCCCAGATCGACGCTTACCATATGACCACCTGTACCATCGACGAGGCCGTGCGCCGGCTCATCGCCGTGGGCGGCGATCCCGATCACCTGGGCGGAGTGGACAACTTCTGCTGGCCCACCATCCAGTACGATTCGCGCAACAATCCCGACGGAAAATTCAAGGCCGCCCAGTTGGTGCGTGCCTGCAAGGCCGTCCGCGACATGTGCCTGCAGATGGAAATTCCCCTGTTGTCGGGCAAGGACAGCATGTATGTCGACGGTCATCTTCCCGGCCGCTATGGAGAGACCCACAAGGTGTCGGCCCTGGAGAGCCTGCAATTTTCGGCCACCAGCATCGTCGCCGATGTCCGCCGCTGCACCACGCTGGATGTGAAGTCGCCCGGCGACCTGGTCTACCTGCTGGGAGAGACCCGCGATGAACTGGGGGGTTCCGAGTATCTCGACTTGTTCGGCCGGGTGGGGTGCAGCGTGCCCCGGGTCCGGCCCGGAGAATTCCTGAAGCTCTATCGTGCCTTGGCCCGGGCCATGGCACAAGATGTGGTAGCTTCGGTTCACGGTATCTACCGCGGAGGGTTGGGCGTCCACCTGGCCATGAAAGCCATGGCCGGCAACCTGGGCATTTTTGCGGACCTGACCGCCATCGCCACCGAGCCGGTGGACCGGGATGACGTGCTGCTCTACGCCGAGTCGGCCGGCCGCTTCATCGTCACCGTCGATCCGTCCCTCAAAGTGTCCTTCGAATCCTGCTTTTCATCGATGCCGGTGCACTGCATCGGAGAAGTGACGGCGGATCCGAAGCTGCGGGTGAGGGGAATCGATGGATCGGACATTATCGATCTAACCGTGTCGGACCTGAGACAGGCCTGGCAACAACCCTTTGGGGACCTGATATGAGCCGCGTAAAAGCCATCGTACTGACCGGCTATGGACTCAACTGCGATGTGGAAACCGCCTACGCCTTCGAATTGGCCGGGGCCGAGCCCCGACAGGTGCACATCAATACCCTCATCGACGGATCGGTATCCTTGAACGATTTCCAGATCATGAGCTTTATCGGCGGATTCAGCTGGGGGGACGACCATGGCGCCGGCGTCGTGCAGGCGGTGCGCATGAAAAACAATATCGGCGACACCCTGCTGGAATTCGTGTCTCAGGGCAAACTGGTCATCGGCATCTGTAACGGCTTTCAGTGCCTGGTCAACCTGGGGCTGTTGCCGGGGCTCGATTTGGACTACACCCGTCGCTCGGTGGCCCTGACCTACAACGATTGCGGCAATTTCCGCGACGACTGGGTTGACTTGAAGGTCAACGCCAATTCACCCTGCGTATTCACCCGGGGACTGGACCAGTTGCAACTGCCCATCCGGCATGGAGAAGGCAAGTTCTTCGCCGAGCCGGACATCATTGAACGCATCGCCGATCAGCAAATGATCGCCGTCCAATACGCCACGGCCGACGGCCGGCCGGCCGCGGGCGCCTTTCCCGACAATCCCAACGGTTCTCTGCGGGACATCGCCGGCATCTGCGACCCATCCGGGCGGATTTTCGGCCTGATGCCCCATCCGGAAGGTTTCAATCAATGGTGCAACCATCCCCTCTGGAGCCGCAAACGCGAAATGATCAAGCGCGGTCAGGCCGACCCGCCGCCTGAGATTACGCCGGGCATCCGTATGTTCCGGAACGCAGTGGAGTATTTCAGATAGGGGCTCCCACAAAGAGGGAAGCCGGGTCGGGATCGGGTGAATCGACGGACGGGATGTCGTCATCGGTATCGGCAGGCCCCTCCTCTTCGGTGGCATCGAAGGCATCGCTTTCGTCCGGGTCCTCGGCTGCGTCCTCGCTGGAAATCTTCTCGACAATCGGGATCCATAATTTCTGGTCGATTTTGAGGGAAGCGAAATCGATTTCCGGATTGCTGTTTTGCAGCAGCCACAGGGGAACATCGAATTTATCCCGGCACAGGGTCCAGTAATTGTCCCCCCTGTGGACCTGATAGGCCTGGAGGTTGTTCGTTCGATAGACGGCGAAGAAATCCTCCTGCAGCCGTTTATGAAATTCGTAACGTTGTTCTTCGAAGATCCGGGCGGAGACCTTGTTCAACGGGATTTCGATCCGCTGGTGCAGGTGCAGGGTTCTGCCGAAGGCCAGTCCGTTGAGGCGCCGGATGCTCTGCGTCCGTACGTTGGCCCACTCCGCATAGTGGCCCAGGGTTTCTTCCACCTCCACACGCAGAATTCCCACCGAGCCACTGCTGCGGTGGACGATCTTGGTGAAGCGCACATCCGCGGACACCACTTCGGCGCTGGCCGGTTCGGCCGTCGTGGATGATTTTTCCGTCACCTCGACGGTGGGTTCCTTGGGGGCGGCCGGTGATGGAATTATGGCGGCGAGAACCGGCTGTGGATATGAATCCTCGACCGGGTCGGCAAGGGTGACTTTCTTTTCAGAAGGTTCGCGGGAGGCCACCAGGGATTCGGCGGGCTTAGGTTCCGGTGATCCGGTCTCGGCCGGGCGCTCCCGGCCTGGAAGTGGAATGCGCAGGGTCTGCTTGGGGTAAATGGTGGCCCGGCGGTTGAGATTGTTGGCCAGAGCCAGGCTCGCCAGATTGACACCGTGCATCCGGGCGATCTTCCCCGCCGTGTCGCCCCGCTGAACCGTATAGAAGCGACTCGGTTTCTGTTTCTCATGGAATAGATCCGAGGACAGCGACGCCAGTTCCGGTCGTTTGATATCGAGATTCCTGGGCAGGCGCAGGGCATAGCCCTTGGGTACGTACTTCTGGCCGTTGAATACGGGGGGGCGCAACGCCGGGTTCATGGCGGCCAGCAAATCCGGGGATACTCCGTAATGACGACTCAGGTCTTTGAAGGGGGCATATCCGGCCAGGGTCACGGACTGATGGTTTGCGGGACGATCCAGTCGTAAGTCTCCAAAATAGGTTCGGTAGTCCGCCGCGATACGGGACGCCGCCAGGAATTCGGAGTAGAAGTTGCGTGAGGCAAACTTGAAAGTGCGGCTTCGATAATGCGAGTAGATCTCCGGGTACTTTCCGTGGGCCTGCTTCGCCCGCAGCATGCCGGCGGCGCCGTGATTGTAGGCGGTAACGGCCAACGGCCAGCTGTGGAGTTTTTCGTAATTTTCCTTGAGAAGCCGGGCGGCGGCATGGGTCGCCTGGATGGGATCGCGCCTTTCGTCCAGCACATAGTCGACTTGCATGAATCGGCGGCCGGTGGAACGGGTGAACTGCCAGATTCCGGCGGCGCCGAATTTGCTGTAGGCCTTCGGGTTGAAAGAGGACTCCACATGGGGCAGGTAGGCCAATTCGACGGGCAGGTCGTAGGATGCAAAAATGGATCGAATCTCATCGATGAAGGCCCCCGAACGCACCAGCCCGGCCTGGAAGCGATCGCGCTGACCGATCTGGCTGCGAACCTGACGACTGGCGAGACGAAATTCACGCTTGCCGGCGCCGGGGCCGAACAACTCGGCCACACGCCGGCATTCGGGGTTTCGGGTATGCGGATCGGCGGCCAACTGCCTCAGGATGTTTCTGTATCTGGCTTTGATACGCTTGATGCGCCGGCGGTGGATCTTGCGTTTGCCCGGCGCGTCGTAAGGCATTTTCAGATCGATGACTTCATAGACGATGTTCAGGTCGCGGCTGTCGTGGATGATGGCCTCCCGACTGGTGTAGCGGGTGTAGATATCGGTCCAGAAGGAGACGTTGGGCCGAATCACGTCATAGTGGGGAAACGCCTCGGCCGCAACTTGCGGCGGTGCCGCCACGACGGCGAGCAGAAAAAGTAAAACGGCTGCCCGAATTGGACCCGATGCCCGATGCATATAATATCCTCCCTGGCCGGTATTGATTTGAGATCGTCTACTACCCACTGCTGCAGCAATAACCATACCATCGATTATCTTATTCAAATTTTGAGAAAAGTGCGCACTTTAGCTGTTTCTGCAATCTGCCGGAACATGCCGGGTGTTGGATAATTGTCATATTTGGACCGTAAGGTGTCAATAATTGTTGTACCGCGAGGCCCGAACATGCAATTTCAGCGCTTGATTTCAAATGCCATCCAGCCTAGATTGGGTTGATTCCGTGACTTGTGCGCTGGACGAACCACAAGCGTCGACCGCAGGTCCTGGGAGCTGTTCAAAGGATCGGATCTGACCATGAAAATCGAGATTCACCATATCCCGTCCCAAGGCGTCACCTTGAGATTCGAGAAGGCGGCACGGTGGTTTGCCGTGATCAAGGAATTGATGGAACATGGAGAGTTCCAGGCCATCACCCCCGTCCAGATCTCCCTGGAGGCGGTCCCGGAAAAAGAGATGTTCAAGGTGACCGGGAAGCTCTCCACCACGCTGCGGCTGACGTGTTCCCGCTGTCTGATCCCATTCGATTCCCTGGTCACCCGGAAGTTCCGGCTGCGCTATTCGCGTCAGATCCTCGAAGACCTTCAACCGGGCGGTGCGGACGGCGTCGAACTGACCGCCCAACAGATCGGGATGTATCCTTTCCAAGGCGAGGCGATCGATTTTACCGATGCCGTGCAGGAGCAGTTCGTTCTTTCCCTGCCGTACCGGCCGCTGTGCCATGAAGCCTGCAAGGGGTTGTGTGCCCGCTGCGGGGCCGATCTGAACCAGACGACCTGTACATGCGGAACCGGGTCGGTGGACAGTCCCTTTGCCGTATTAAAGAATTTGAAACTACCTGAATAGGGGGGCAAGTCATGCATCGGTGGAAAATCATATGGTTTGTCGGGTTTCTCCTGGTGTTGGGTGCGTGCCGTTCGACATCCATGGAGCTGAACGTCCATTATAAAAGCATCTCGGGGCTGACCGTGGATGATCGCGTATTGTTCGACGGCCGACGGGTCGGGAAGGTGGCCGCCATCGAATATACCCGCGAAGGCACCTACCTGGTTCATCTGTCGGTGGAGCGCGGGCACGCGCCTAAGCTGACCGATCACGCCCGGTTTTTCATTGTTCCGGATCCCGGGGTTACGGACCAGCAGGCGGTGGAAGTCCGGATATCCCAAGCCGGCGGGCGTTTGTTGGCCGATGGCGAAAATGTCGTCGGGGCCGAAGAGCCGAACGATGTCGTCCGTAGATTGAAGCAGGATATTGCCGATGGAATTCGCCTTTTCCAGCAGGCCATGGAGGAACTGGGCCGGGATATCCAGGAACTGCCCGAAAGCAGGGAGTATCGCGATTTGAAGCGGTCAATGGACGCATTGGCCCAGGATCTGGTGCGCAGCGGCAAGGCGGCCGGCGAAAAAATCAAACAGGAGTGGCTCCCCGAGATTCAGCGTCATCTGGATGAATTGCGCGAGCGGTTGAAGCAGCAAGGGCGCGAAAAGGAACTGGCGCCGTTGGATCGCCGGATCGAAGAAATCCGCCGAATGTAATCCGACGCATCTCCATCGATGCCGGAGGCGAATGGCTACTCGCGAGGCTTTCGATGCAACAGCGCCTGGTAGTACTGTGTGAGGCGACGAAACACCTCGGCATCGCCACCCTGATCGGGGTGATGCTGAAGTGCCAGTTGGCGGTAGACTCGCGTCAGTTCTTTGCGGGTCATCTTCTTCAATGTCTTCCAGGCGTGGCCGAACAGTCTCGCGGCCTCATCCATTTTTACCTGAATGCCGGCCGGTGGGCGGTGGGCACGGTGCCGGTTGATGAAATCGCGGACGTATTCCGCCTCGGCGGAGCGCTGGGTGGGGGAGTAGTCAAAATAGAAAACTGCATAGCGGATCAGATAGGTACTCAAACCGGAGTATGCGGGCACGCCGGACATGAAACGGTGGTCGCGGTTGAGCCTGCATAATTGATCGGTGAAGTGCGCGTCCAATTGATCGCGCAGGCTGTGGGGGGATGCCCCATCGGCTGTCCAGTGGTTCAACCGGAAGATGATGGACGTATAGACGGCCTTTTCATTGGAAGGCAGTCGCTGCTCCTGGCGCCGGAAATAATGCTCCAGCTCGTCGCGGGATTTGGCTTCCAAAGGAGCGAAAATATGGGCGGGTACGCGATTCAGGTAGTTCTGTTCACTGTAGCCGAAGCGAAGATAGTGGTACCGACGCTGGTCGAAGGGGTGGGGCGGTGGTGATTCAATTCCAGTACCGGTCTTGTCCATTGGCTTGCGCCGCCGGCTGCGGTCGAAACCATCAACGACGCGCTGGATATGGAAAGGAAGGAATTCGAAGAACACATCATCCAGCGCGGTCTGGTCCGTAGCCACACCCTGATCGGCCAGGTAGTCCTCGATCTCCGGATCGTAATAGTATCCATTGCCGCCGGGATAGCGGATGAATTGCTCGGGGTCGGTCCCCAGGTCGAACAATTGGCGGCTTTTGAAAATTCCGCCCTCTTCGTAGGAATGGCGAATGCTGTAGTGGGTTTGATCACCGATGCGTTGCCGTGCAAGGTACATGAAGGCCTGCCTTCCGAAGCGCGGATCGCACCTCGTTATTGCGATCCGCAGGATACCCTTCAAATCCCTACTAGAATAATGTGCGGGGGGCAAATTGCAACGGCAGGAAATTGTCCGGGGGGGCGCATATGGACACCCGCCGACGGCGATGACGAAGGAGTCCGGATTTTTCCCGTCCGGATATTCACGGTCCTTGATGTAAGTGTGGTTAATGAATGTAATTCAAAAATATAAATAAAGAATTTTTTATTAAATAAAGCTTGACAAAAAGAATATTACAAAATAAATTAACCTTACGTCAAACTCACTGGGTGCGTTTTTGCTACCAGCCTCCTTCTTTGACGCGGTGTTCGTGCCAGACGCTCGCGTTGCCGAATGTCCGGCCGCCCTCAGCGGCCTGGGGGTGCGCCGGACAATCACCGCGGCAACACTTCAGCCGTCCAAATACCGACACCCTCCATTCCATAAGGCACGATCCAATTCCACTCCTGTTTGACCCGCCGGAGACGATGGGGTAGTCTCATGACGGGTCGGCCCGGTGGAATTATTGCCTGCCGTCTGGTTGCGTGATCGCGTACCGGCGGGTTGAGCCCTCGCTCGACGGGCCATTGCCATGGATCCTCAGACTGTGCATAAGTTGCAGACCGCTATGCCCTATGTAAAAGTAGACGAGGATTGCAGCCTCTATTATGAAATTTTAGGCGAGGGTCCAAACAAGCCGACTCTGACGTTCATCAACGGCACGTTGCAGACCACCATTTATTGGAAACTGATCACCAGGCCCCTGGCGCATCGTTATCGCATCCTGCTCTATGACGGCCGTGGCCAGGGAGAAAGTGATCTGGGTTCCCGACCGTTGAGTCTCGAGCGCCACGTCAGCGACTTGAAAACATTGCTGTCTGATCTGAATGTCCGCCAGACATCGCTGATCGGCATCAGCCACGGCGCGAGGGTGGCATTGGCGATGGCCGCGGAGGCACCGGGGCTGGTTGCGCGGATTGTGTTGTGCAGCATTTCGACGACATCGACGTACCGGGCCAAGATGATCGTGAGATCCTGGATCGAGATCCTTCGACGTCACAGTCTGGATGCCATGGTGTGGGCCGCGGTACCGTATGTATTTGGGCGAAATTTCCTGAAAGAGAATGAGAAAGTGCTCGACCGAATCGTAAAGACCATTGTCCGGCGCAACAAGACCGAATACCTGCGTGCCCATCTGGAAGCCATGCAGCACTACCCGCCATTGGCCAAAACCCTTTCAAGATCGGACTCCCTGGTTCTGGTGCTCACGGGCGAGGATGATCCGCTGGTGACCTTGGAGGGCGCCCGGGAGATCGCCCGGGTTTGTGGCGGCCGGCATGAGCAATTAAAGGGAGTCGGCCATTCCATACCCGCCGAATCGCCGTCTGCTTTCAACCGTTTGCTGATGGACTTCATGGATGCGTAGAGTGCAAAGGCAACCCACACATATTGTTCATATTTTTCTTGATATGAGTAAGATCTTTTATTTGACAACCAACCGAACTTCTCCTATAACTTACAGTGATAAAAGAAATTTTCTCGATCTTGTGCTTTCATGTTCCTGAAAAGAAGGTTGGGTGACGACGGATCTGAAGCGAGCCTGGGATTAATATGGTTATAGAAAATATTGGGGCGGCCGATATCTATATGTGTGTCATGCGCGATATTCGGCTCCCCTTTCATTATATGTGGGTCGAATTTGCTTTTTTGAAATCGAACCGGCAACATGATCGCAGCCTATGATTCCAGTGACCTCGAATTGCAAGAAGACGCAGGGACAAAGTTGCCCCACTGGTTGCCATAGCTGTGACAGGCGAAAATGAATTGGGAAGTTAAATAGAGAGTTACAGTCCTATGGGATAGCAATTGAACCGGAGACAGCATCCAACGGGTTCCCGGTGAGCGCTATTGTCAAAATCGGACAGGAGGCATGGTAAATGATTAACAAGTTTAGGGATCTTGGATTAAAGCCGAAAATGCTGAGCGTAATTCTGGTCGTGACTGCCTTGGTGCTTGCCGCCTCCATCCTCTGGATGGGGTACAACGCCAGAAAATTGGCGTTGGATGAAGCCCGGGAAAAGGCATTCGAGATCGCCCGTCGCTGGGGTGTGGTGGTGCAGTCTGAAATTCAGACGGCCATGGATGCCGCCCGGACGGTCGCGCAGTCACTGGAGGGCATGAAAGGCCGTGGCGTGCCCCCCAGGGACATGATCGATGGTATTCTCAAGAACATTCTCGAGCGTTATCCCAACTTCCTGGCGGCCTGGACCTGCTGGGAACCAAATGCCCTGGACGACAAGGATTTCGAATTCATCAACGCCGTCGGCCACGATGAAACGGGCCGCTATATCCCATACTGGAACCGGCTCTACGGCGAGGTGGACGTCGAGCAGCTGAAAGACTACGACAAAGAAGGACCCGGTGACTACTACCTGGTTCCCCTTCGGACCGGCAAGGAGACGGTATTTGACCCGGTGCCGTACGAAGTGGAAGGTCAGAAATTCTTAAAGACCGTACTGGCCGTGCCGGTTTTTTATGAAGAGAAAGCCGTGGGGGTCGTGGGAATCGATATCCCGCTGAAGCCATTCTTCGAGCCGATCATCAAGCGTGTCCGCTTCTTTGAAAAGGGATACGGCTTCCTGATGGACTCCAGCGGCAGGTTCGTCGCCCACCCGCTCAAATGGGAGAATGTGGGCCGCACCATGGAATCCTTTAATTTCGATCCCAAAGTCATCCAGCAGGTACGTCAGGGGCAGGAGACTTGGCAATACAAACCGTCCACGACCACCGGGCGAGACCAGTTTTACGCCTTCGCCCCCATCCAGATTGGGGCCGCAGGCAAGAAATGGAGTCTTGCCACCACGGTGAGCGTCGACGAGATCACCGCACGCGCCAGGCAAATCTTTCGCCAGTCAATATACATCTTTTTCGGCGGTGTTCTGTTTATCTCTGTGGCGGTTTGGCTCATCGTCGGCAACATTACCAAGCCGATCCTTTCCATGGCCGGCACCATTCGGCAGGTCGCCCGGGAAAGGGATTTGACCCTCGACGTTGCGGTGACCTCCCGCGACGAACTGGGCATCATGGGTCGGGAATTCAACAACATGATGAAGGCCCTGCGGGATTCCTTCACCATGGTCGACGATGCCGCCTCCCACGTGAACAGCCAGTCGGGAGACGTGGCCAAACGAGCCACCGCCAACCGCGACCGGGCCGAGGATGAAGAGAAACAGATGACCGTTATCCTTGATACCGTGGCACAAATGGGGGAGACCGCCGCCGAAGTGCAGAATGCCTCCAAGCGTCAGGCCGCCGCCGCCACCGACTCATCCCGCCGGGTGGAGGAATTGATCGAAAGCATGAAACTGGTGGACAGCACCTCTGCCGAGCAGATCCAGGAGGCCAGTATCGCCACCGAGCGTGTGGCCGCCATGGGGGAAACCGGTACCAAGGTTACCGCCACCGCCCAGCGTCAGGGCGAGCAGGTGGTGCAGGTGACCGAGGCCATGCGTTCCATCGCCAAGTCGGTGGATGAGATGAGCCGTGCCGCCAACCGGGCCACCGAACAAGGCCAGATGGTGCTGGAAGCCGCCCAGGAAGGTCAGGATACGGTGAATGCCACGGTTTCCGGTATGCAGGCCATTAAGGAATCTTCCGAACAAATCGCCGAAATCATCGGCGTGATCACAGAAATCGCCGAACAGACCAACTTGCTGGCCCTCAACGCCGCCATCGAGGCCGCCCGTGCCGGTGTCCATGGCAAGGGTTTTGCCGTGGTTGCCGACGAGGTCGGTAAACTGGCCCAGCGTTCTTCCGAAGCGGCCAAGGAAATTACGCAACTGATCAAGGATTCCACCAACAAGGTTGAAGAAGGGACCCGTTTGACCGACCGATCCCAGGAAGCGTTGCGCAAGATCGCCAAGGGCGGTGAGATCAACAAGCTGGCCATTGAAGAGATCGGCCGGGCCGCCGACCTGCTTTCCGACAGCAACCGCGAGGTCTCCAGCCTGATCGGAGACTTGAACAAGCTGGCTCAGGAGATCGCCGGCATGGCCGGTCAGCAGGGGGAACGCCGCAAGGCTGCCCAAACTGCTCTGACCGCTCTGGTGGAGAAAGCCAATACCATTTCCGATCAGGTAACCAGGGCCACGGAAAAGGCCGCGGCTGTGGGTGAGGAAATGCGCAATATCGTGAACCAGTCCGCGGAGATGGAAAAGATGACCGACATGCAGGCCGGACGTTCCCAGAGCCTTCGTGAGATCACCACGTCATCGGCGGAACGCACCAAGCAAACCGCGGCCGGCGCGGGAGAGGTCGTGGGCATTACCCTTGAAATGCAACGCCTGGCTGCCAACCTGACGCGCCAGGTGGCGCAATTCAAGGTGATCCGCAGCCGGAGTGCTTCGATCGCCGAAGTGGAACAAGCGGTGATGGAAGTCGATCTGGGAGAGTAGTCGAACCGAGGGGCGGCGGGATACGGACTCTGGATCGGCCCCTGCCCCTTTTCGTTTCTTCCACCGACCGGCATCCCTGCCCTCAGCAGCAAATGGATAAAATGGTTTGGCGATAAATCCTCAAAGAGAAGAAGACGTCCAACTGATCGGATTTTATGCCGGTCAGAAACTATTCGGCGCCGATATTCTTGCGGTGAGGGAGATCCTGCGCGGTCCGCAAATCGATCCCATCGAGAACTGCCCGGAATTTATCCGTGGTATCATTCAGTTGCGGGACGAGAGTATCCCCATCATCAATCTGAAGCAGCGCCTGAACAAGGAGACCGAATTGGTGTCGGACGAATTGTTCTGGGTTTTGGTCGCCAAGGCCGGGGATCGGGTTGTGGGCTATCTGGTGGACTCGGTGACGCGGATATTGAAAATCGGAAAGGACGCAATCATGTCGGCGCCGGAACTGGTGCTTGCAGGGCTGCGCAGCCAGTATATTCGGGGCGTGTGTAAGACCGACCTGGGCCTGTTGGTGGTGCTGGACCTGGATCGCATGCTTGCAGAAGATGAAATCAAGGCGCTTAATAAACTATAGAACAAAAAAGCGGTCGCATCGGCTACCCTGTTACTCTTCATCGACTTGCACACGTTCGCCGTCCGCCGCCCTAGGCGTTAATGAAGAAATCCCGGTTTTCGCACATACGCAAATGGCTGCTCCTCTATTTGATTGCCGTTCTGGTTACCACCTTCGCGATCTTTGCACTGATCTTTGTTGAAATCGACAGCATTCTCGACAGCGTGGCAAAAACCCTGCCGGTCATCGGCGAAGCCGGCAACGCTTCGTTGCCGGCCGCCATTTCCGCCATGCGCCTACGCATGCTGCTGGTGACTACCGGTGGCCTCCTCGGCCTCGGGGTGCTGGGCTATGTCTGGATGGGATTGGCGTCCCATCGACTCGTACGTCCCATGCGGCGCCTGGCGCGTGCCTTGGCCCAACTGGCCCGCGGCAAACTCAATGAAACCGTCGATATCACACAAGACGACGAGTTCGGCCAGATGGGCGCCGGTATCAACGAGTTGGCGGCCAACCTTCAGGAATTGTTGCTTTATATCTGGAAACAGACCGGGCAATGTCTCGTCCTGCTGGACCGCATTCAACAGAATCCCGATATGCAGCACGACCGGCGGCTCTCCCTGGAAACCTTGGGATATTTGAAACAATTGACCGAAGCCGTGGATGATCTGCGGGAGATGGCCAAGGCCTATGTGTTTTACGATGTCAGCCTGGAGGGCAACAACGCCCGCGCCATCCAAGAGCCCGGCAAAACCTCCCCCTCCGATAACTGAAGCATTTCCAAATTTCTTACAAGCCGCCGGGGTCTCCCCCTCGAGTTTCGGTCGGGCACAGTCGGGCCCGATCCATCCAGTGGATTGAATACCAAATTGGACGGATTGTACACAAATGTACCCGGAGAATGCAAAATCCGAAGGGCCTCGGAGCCAGGACGCCGGTGCAACGGCCCGGACCGCAGGTTGACAGGGGGGATGATTCGGCATATGATTTGCATCGTGTGTGGAAAAAGGGCAAAACTGTCGAAAGACAGCGACGCAAAGCCACGGATCTAAAGCAACGTGCCATGATCGCCGAGCTGCCGAAACATGCCCACAGGCGTCTTGAGGCGGAGTCATGCAGTCCTCAACGACGCTTCTCTTTTGACAGGCAGCGGTAAGGGGTTCCGGGCTGGGGCAATCAATTCAACATGGGAGGTATCCATGGAAAACTCGTCAATGATGATCATCAGCTCCATACCCGTTCTGTATGCCATCCCGCTTATCGTTCTGATCTTGCTGGCCATGTATCTGGCCCGCAAACCGTTTCACCGCACCATGGCCTCCTTCGGGCGGATTGTCTACAATGCCATGCGGATGGGGGCGGCTTCGGTCAAGTTGGCGGAAAAACGTCTGCAAATCAGAAATCGGGAAGTCTTGATGAGTGCCGGGCTGGAACTGGCCGAACGCAAGGTGGAGCGCGAGTTCGACCGCATCAGCGCCGTAATTCAGAGGGACCTGGAGGGATTTCCCCAGATCCAGCGCAAGGTTAGCGAGGATCTTCTCCAACTGGAGGAGGATTACGACAACTGCGCGGAAATACCGCAAACCCTTCCGGACTGGGTCAAGGTCATCGATGCCATCGCCAACATCAAACCCAGCGGCGACCGCATGGTCGTCAACATGTTGGAAGAAATCCACCATACCCTCGAAGAGCAGCATAAAAACGCCGTGGACCAGCACCGTCGGGACGTCTCCAAACGGCATGCCGTGCTCAGCCGCATGCTGCCCACCTGGCGGGTCACCCAGAAGACCCTGGGCGGAGTTCAGAAGGCGGTGGCGGGCCTCAGTCAGCGGACCAAAAAAATCGACCGCTACATGAACGACTACGAGAAGATCCGCAACCAGGATGAGATCGCCGAACGGCAACTCTCCTCTTCGTCGCTGACCCAATTCTTCATCTCCGGACTCGTACTGGCGGTGGCGGTGATCGGCGCCATCATCAATTTCAATCTGGTGGCCTTGCCCATGTCGGAAATGGTGGGCGGTGCCAACTATATCGGCGATTTCAGAACGGCGGACGTGGCCGGCATGTTCATCGTCTGCCTGGAGATCGTGGTGGGCGTCTTCCTGATGGATGCACTGCGCATCACCCGTCTGTTCTCCATCATCGGGAGCATGGAGGACGGTAAACGCAAAATGATCTTCTGGGTTCTGTTCGGCATGCTTACCATCCTCGCGCTGGTGGAGTCGTCGCTGGCCTTCATGCGTGATCAGATCGCCGCCGACATGGAGGCGCTACGGCAATCCCTGGCCGGTGTGGAGCCCAGCAGCCTGGCCACCTCCAATATCCCCACCATCGGCCAGATGGTCATGGGATTCATCCTGCCCTATATTCTTACCTTTGTCGCCATTCCGTTCGAATCCTTTGTCTCCTCGGCTCGAACCGTACTGGGCCTGCTGGTATCATGGGCGTTGCGGGTTCTGGCATTTGTCCTGCGGCTGGCAGGCAACCTGGGGTATTACCTGAGCCGTATGATCAGCAATATTTACGATTTGGTGATCTTTCCGGCATTGTGGCTGGAAAACGTCATCATCCGGATGGCCACCAAGGAGAAGAAGGACCGCGGAGAGAAGAAAAAGGGCGACCGGGTAAAAGAAGTCGGCCGGGAACCGGAAAGTGCAACCTTGATGGAGGGATCCGAATCATGCAGCCAGGCCATCGACTAACAAGTCTGATCTTGATCGTTTTGCTGATCCTGACCGCCGGCATTGGCGGCTGTTCCCGGAAGACCAACCGGGCAAAAGGCGTCTACATGCTACTGGACACGTCGGGTACCTATGCCTTGGAGTTGAAAAAAGCCAAATCGATCATCAACTACCTGCTGGGTACCCTGCAGCCGGGAGACACGCTTTCCGTGGGCCGCATCGATACCGGCAGTTTCAGTGAAAAGGACATCGTGGCCAAGGTAACCTTCGATTCCCGCCCTTCCGTGGCCAACACCCAGAAACGCGCCTTTCAAAAACAGGTCAACGATTTCGTGGCCAACATCAAACGGAGCGACTATACGGATATCTCCGGTGGAATTCTCCAGGCCATCGAATTTCTCAACGAGACCGATGCCGGCAGGAAGTACATCCTGATTTTCTCGGATCTTCAGCAGGAACTGGCCGAGGGGCATGTTCGCGACGTACCGTTCCAGCTCGGCGGTTTCGAAGTGATCGCCCTGAATGTGACCAAATTGCGCGAAGACATCCGTGATCCCAAGCAGTATCTGCAACGGGTGGAGGATTGGCGCCACAAGACCGAGGACGGCAGTGGAACCTGGCGGGTGATCAACGATCTGGAACGCCTGGACAAAATCTTCGCCAATTAATCGATGGTTCGCGGAATTTCTCCCCCAACAAGACGCCAGAGGATGGGGGCTTTTCCGGGATGCGACGCTCACGGCCTGGTGATTTCAACCAGTTATCCACGGGGGCATTCCTGCCCCCTCCCCGGTCGCCGCCTATAGGCGCCGCCGGGGTCTCCCCCATGGATAACTGGTTGAAATCACGAAGGCCTTCCGCTGATGCTTCCCGAAAAGGCCCCATCCTCTGGCTTACGCCTTGGACAGAGAAAACGAAAAGGCCCCTGAATTGAACCAATCTTAGGGTTCGCGCGACCGAAGCCATCCCGCCATATCAATTGGAAGGCTTTCTCGCCGGTGGGACGGTTTCGACGTGACCAAATACCGTTTGCGTTGCGTCGACACCATCGATATGAGCCGTCACCAGGCTGTTTCCCGTCACAGAGGCATCCGGCAGGAGAACCGGGATATAATTCTCGCTGATGCCCTTGGGAAGGCCGTGCAGGGGATCGGATCCGGTTTCGACGAGTACCTCCAGCCGCCGGCCGACATTGGCTTCGTAAAAGGCATTTCTCTTGCGCGTTCCCAGCCGTCGCAGGCGCCGGCAGCGTGCCTGGATGACCTGGTTCGGGACCACATCCTTGAAGGCGGCCGCCTTCGTGCCCGCGCGGGCCGAAAAGGGAAAGACATGCAGATAGGTCACCGGCAGGGTTGCGATCAATTCATAGGTATGTTCGAAGGCCTCATCGGATTCACCGGGAAAACCCACCAGCACATCCACGCCGATGGACGCGTGGGGCACGGCAGCATGGACGGCCCGGATCACGTCCGCAAAAAGGGTATGGTCGTAGGGGCGGCCCATACGGCCCAGCACCTGGTCGTCGCCGCTTTGCAAGGGAATATGCAGGTGAGGGCAGAGCGGCGTCTGCGTGTCGGCCACCAGGTCGATCAGGCCGGCATCCACCTCCGTCGGTTCGATGGAACTGATGCGGATGCGATCCATGAGACCGGCAGACGAGATGGTCTTCAGTAAATCGACCAAGGTGGACGGCAGCTTGAAATCATGTCCGTAGGCGCCCAGGTGGATGCCGGTCAGGACCGTTTCCCGATACCCTTGGCGTTGCAGGGCGGCCAGGTGCTCCAAGATCTCATCGGAGGGCATGCTCCGGCTGCGCCCCCGGGCGTAGGGAACGATGCAATAGGTGCAGTAAGCGTTGCAGCCATCCTGGATTTTCAGGAACGCCCGGGTCCGGTCTGCCGGCGCCACGGAGGGCAGGGGGGCGAATCGATCCAGTCCCTGTATGGGGCCATGCACCAGGGAGGCATCCCCATCGGCAGCCTGATCCATCCGGTTGAGGAGCTGCGTCAGTTTCATTTTGTCGCCATGCCCCACGATCAGATCGACTTGGGGTATCGATTGGATCTCCTGGGGCGCCGTCTGGGCATAGCATCCGGTGACCACGATTCTGGCCTCCGGATGGTTACGAATGGCCTGCCGGATGGCCTGCCGCGACTGCATGGCCGCCTTGCCGGTCACCGTGCAGGTATTGACCACCACGAGATGATGCGGTTCGCCGGACCCGGCGGTTTCGTATCCCGACGCTTCCAGAAGATGCGCCAGGGCGGCCGATTCACATTGGTTGACCTTGCAGCCCAGGGTGGTGATGTGGAAGCGTTTCATTGGATCCATCCTCCGCCCAGCACCTCGTCGTCTCGATAGAAAACCGCCCCCTGGCCCGGAGTGATTGCGGTTTGTGGCTGCTCGAAGATCACCCGGGCGGTGGTGTCACTCTCCGGGACCACCCGGGCCGGCGCGGCCGTATGACGATATCGCAGCCGGACCTGCGCTGCCAGTGAATTTCTGGGTGGTTCGATGATCCAGTTGATGCCCGCGACATTGCATCGGTCCTTGGCCAGATCCTCCTTGAATCCGACGATCAACCGATTGGCGGCGGTATCGATGCGCACCACATAGTAAGGCCTGGCGGCCGGACAATTGATCCCCCGCCGCTGGCCGACGGTAAACAGATGGAGCCCCTCGTGGCGACCGATGACTTCGCCGTCAACGGTTTGAATCGGTCCGGGCCGGGAGGCGAAACCCGGCTGAGTCTGTAGAAATTCTCCGTAGGCCCCATCGTGGATAAAACAGATGTCCTGGCTCTCTTCGGCTACGGAAGGACGCAATCCCTTCTCCACCGCGATCCGGCGGGTCCGCGCCTTGGTCTGGTCGCCCAGCGGCAACACGGCGCGGCAAAGCTGGTCCTGGGACAGGCGGGCGAGGAAATAGGATTGGTCCTTCACCGGATCGACGCCGCGCAACAGCCTGCGGCGTCCGTCCGCGGCGGTTTCGATGCGGGCATAATGGCCGGTGGCCAGACATTGGGCGCCGAGTCTGTGGGCATGGGTCAGCAAATGGCCGAATTTGATGGCCGGGTTGCAGACCAGGCAGGGATTGGGCGTCGACCCCTGTCCATAGCCCTGGATGAAATAATCGACCACCTGGTGTTGGAATGCGGCTCGCAGATCGACCACATGCAGGGGGATTGCCAGACGGTCGGCCATGGCGGCTACCTTCTCTGCGGTGGTGCTGTCGGGCGAAGCCGTTTCTCCGCCGGCGGATGGGGCCGCATCCGGTGGCGGTGCCATGGATTCGTAGCCGGTGAGAAAATGCAGGCCGATCACCTCGCATCCCTGATCTTTGAGCAGGGCCGCGGCCACCATGGAGTCCACGCCGCCGCTGAGGGCTATGGCAACCGGGGAGCGCACTAGAAAAAGTTTTGCTTGATCGGCTTGACCTTCATGGCACGGGTGGGGCAGGTACGCACGCACAGCTCACACACGCTGCATTTGAGAATGTCGAAGCAAACTTCCATGGAGGGACGATCCACCGCCAGGGCGCCGGTGGGGCATACCGCGGTGCAGGAACCGCAATGGGTGCAGACATCGTCGTCCCGTTCGACCTCCTGAGAGGCTTTCTGCACATCCACTCCCTGGGATTTGAGATAGTCCACACCGGCCTTGAAATTGGCCTTCGCCCCGGACAGTTCCAACACCATATAACCTTCCTTGCGGGGCAGGATTCCGGCATGGAGGATGTTGAATATGAGATCATGGTTGCGCGCCAGATTGCAGACCAGCGGCTTCTGGACCTCGGTCTTGGGAAAGCGCAGGATGAGTATTTTCGAGTACACGCGGGCCTCCAAGGATCTGGATTCTTTACTTATGGAAAGTAACTGTGTAACATATTTGCAAAACTCTGGAGTGTCAACCGAATAGACGCCATGAATCCCTTTGCATACCGGACCACCGGACTGGCCATCAAGACCCTGGAAAATCTCTCCAAGGCCCAGGTGAATCTTCACGGGACGGAGAACATTCCCCAAGGTTCCGCCATTTTCGTGGTCAACCATTTCACGCGGCTGGAAACCTTCCTGATGCCCTACTACGTGCACAAGTTGATCCGGCGGCCGGTCTGGTCCATGGCCGCGGCCGATCTCTTCGTGGGCTCCTTCGGGCGCTACCTCGAATCCGTGGGGGCCGTTTCCACCGCACACCCCGATCGGGATCGCCTGATCGTCAAAACCCTGCTGACCGGTGAGGCGGCCTGGATTATCTTTCCCGAAGGCAGCATGGTCAAGAGCAAGCAGATTATAGAGAAGGGCCGCTACATGATCTACGATGCCGGCGGCAAACATCCTCCTCACACGGGGGCCGCCTTCCTGGCCTTGCGTACCGAATTCTACCGGCAGCGCATGCTGCAGCTCTCCCTTCATCGCCCCCGGGAGACCGAACGGCTGCTGCCGCTTTTCAGTATCGATTCCCTGGACGATATTTCGCGCCAGGGCACCCATATTGTGCCCGTGAACATTACCTATTACCCGTTGCGGGCCAGGATGAACATCCTCAATCACCTGGCCAAACGGCTGGTGGAGGGCCTGCCCGAGCGGATCACCGAAGAACTCATGACCGAAGGGGCCATGCTGTTGTCCGGCGTCGATATCGATATTCGCTTCGGCCCCCCCATCGACATCGGTCCCTACCTGCAAAAGCGGTCGATCTTAAAGGATTTACGATCGCCGCGCACCTTCGACTTCGATGACCCCCTGCCGTGTTTGAAATGCATGCGCAAGGCCGCCCGCAAGATCATGCAGCGGTACATGGACGGCATCTATGGATTGACGACGGTCAACCATGACCATATCTTCGCCTCGCTGCTCAAACACAACCTGACCAACAGCGTCGACCTGCGGGCGTTCAAACAACGGGCCTTCCTGGCCATTTCCGACGACATCGAAAGCATGCCCATTCACCTGCACCACAGCCTGAAGGTGAACCAGAGTCACCTGCTTATCGATGACCGGTTCCATAAACTGTCCGATTTCCTGGACGTGGCCGAAGAAAAAGGCGTTGTCCAACGCCACGGCCCCACCCTCCGGCGCGATCGTTCCAAGCTCAGACAGGTCTTCGATTTTCAGCGGGTTCGTATCGACAATCCCGTGGCCGTCATGGCCAACGAAGTGGAGCCCCTCCTGCATTTACAGAAGAAAATATCGCGACTTTGCCGGACACCCCGGTTTCGGTTGCAAACCAGGATCGTCGCCCATTATCTCCAGAAGGCCGAGCAGGAGTTCGATGCCGCTTACGAGCAGTTCGCCATCCAGGGGGAAAGCAAACCGCGCCGTGTCGGCCTGCCCATGCTGTTCAAGGGTCGATCGCGGAAGCTGGGCATCGTACTCTGCCATGGTTACATGGCCGCCCCCCTCGAAGTGCGGACCCTGGCGGAATATCTGGCCGCCTCGGGGTATTGGGTCTACACACCGCGCCTGGCCGGCCACGGCACGTCCCCCGAGGATCTGGCCCGCGCATCCTTCCAGGATTGGATCCACAGCATGGAAGACGGCTACATCCTGATGCGGAACCTGTGCCGCCGGGTGGTCCTGGGCGGATTCTCCACCGGCGCCGCACTATCCCTGGAACTGGCATCGCGACTGTCGTCCGTCGTCGGCGTATTTGCCATTTCCACCCCGTTGCGCCTCCAGTACCTGGGTTCCCGGCTGGCTCCCTTCGTGGATACGTGGAATAAAATCATGAACAAGGTGCACCTCAACGATGCCAGAATGGATTTCGTGGAGAATAGCCCGGAGAATCCGGATATCAATTACCTGCGCAATCCCATTTCCGGCGTACGCGAGCTGGAGCGCCTGATGGGCTATTTGGAGCCCAAGCTGGCCGATATCCGCATGCCCGCCCTGGTGGTCCAGGGCAAGAACGATCCGGTGGTCCATCCCGCCGGTTCCGAGCGGCTCTATAACCTGTTGGGATCGGAAGAGAAACGATACCTGGTCTTCAATTTCAATCGCCACGGCATCCTGCTGGGCGAAGGCTCTGAGCGGGTCCACCAGGCCGTGGGCCAGTTCATCGACCAACTGAAAACGAAATGAATGTGCATTGACGATGGAACCGTTGGCCTGGATAATTCTGATCTTTCTCCTGGCGGCCCTGGCCGTGGATATCTGGGCCGACCTGCTCAATCTCGAGACCTTGCGGTTGAAATTGCCGCCGGCCTTTTCCCGCTGGTACGACGAGGCACGCTATGCCGCTTCCCAGCGTTACCTGCGCACCCAAACACGATTCGGCTGGGTGGTGACGGGGTTCGATCTGGCCCTGCTGCTGGTCTTCTGGTTTGCCGGCGGTTTCGGGGCCCTGGATCGATGGGTGCGGGCACTGGATTGGCCCGTGGTGGCGCAGGGATTGATCTACATCGGCATTCTGGTGGCCGTCAAAGGCCTGCTGGGGTTGCCGTTCGGCATGTACGCCACCTTCGTTATCGAAACGCGTTTCGGCTTCAATCGAACCACCTGGCGCACCTATGTGAAGGACCGCATCAAGGGAATGATCCTGACCGGACTGGTGGGCGGCGGCCTTCTGGCACTGGTGCTGGCCTTTTTCCAATACGCCGGCGGACAAGCCTGGTGGGCCTGTTGGTTGGCCACCACGGCCGTCATGCTGGTGCTGCAGTACATCGCCCCGACCTGGATCATGCCGCTGTTCAACCGCTTCGAACCTCTGCCCGAGGGAGAACTGCGCGATGCGGTCATGGCATACGCCCGCCGCATCGATTTCAAGATAGACGGGATCTGGGTGATGGACGGTTCCCGGCGCAGCGCCAAATCCAATGCCTTCTTCACCGGATTCGGTCGACATCGCCGCATCGTGCTGTTCGACACCCTGATCGAGAAGCATTCCGTCGCGGAACTGGTGGCGGTCCTGGCGCATGAAATGGGCCATTACAAGCGCCGGCACATCGTGCGCAATCTGGTCATCGGCATCGTCCATACAGGCGTGCTCTTCTTCGTACTCTCCCTGTTCATCTCCCGCCCGGCGTTGTTCGCCGCCTTCCGGGTCGATCAGATCTCCGTCTATGCGGGATTGATTTTCTTCGGAATCTGCTATTCGCCTTTGGACGGGGCCCTGGGGATCGCATTGCACGCCATGTCCCGGCGACACGAATATGAAGCCGACCGATACTGCGTGGATACCTGCGAAGACGGAGAGGCCATGATCACGGCGCTGAAGAACCTGGCGGTGGACAATCTCTCCAATCTGCGGCCGCACCCTTTCTATGTTTTTCTACACTACTCCCACCCGCCAATACTGCAGCGCATCGAAGCCATCGAACGTCGCATGGCGGAGAATCGTCTTTCGGCAGGCCCATCGGCAGGCAGGACTTCTGCCGCCTAGCGGGTCTCACCAACCGCCGGGACTATTTCTCCCTCCGATTATGCCAACGATAGGGTTTCTCCTGACATCGCAAAAGTCGGTTCGTCCATCTATTGCCATCTTTTTTATGCAACGTTGGGGTTTACTCCAATGTTGCAAAAGTCGGAGGGCTTCAGAGCCAAGGCGCCAAGGGCGCAGCCGTAGTCAATCTACTGCAAGCCCTTGGCAACGCCGTTACTTACGCCCTCCGGCTTTCCCGAAGGGGAAAAAAGATGGCATAAAATAGGCCCGATCCTTCAGTGAACCGGTGGTTGATGGCTGGCAGTGGCTCTGGAACCGGCCTTTGTTCGACGTTCATGACGGTTCATTGCCCTTTTGCCATCTTTTTTATGCAACGTTGGAGTTATGGTTGGGTCTGTATCAGCATGGTGGCCGGATCCAGGGTCAAGACAGTCTCGTTGCGCCCCCAGGAACCGCCTTGGATCGCCTGGATATGAATGGTCTCCTGCTTCGGTTGCAGCGCGATGGCCACGGCGAACAGATGCCGCACCCGCGAAAGCTGAACCGGCAGACCGTCCATGTCCGGCGCTTCGTGGCGGTGGGTGGTCATGGTAAACCAGATGGGCAGGGAGAGTCGTTCGGCCAGTTTTTTCAATTCGTCCAGGTCGTTTTGAAGGGGATCGTCGAAGGCCAGGCCGTCGATGATCATCATATGGGGTTGGAAAATGTTCTGGGCGGTCAGGTCGGTGATCCGCTCTTCCAGACGGGGTGCGCTGAACCCTTCGGCCCGGAAGGTCATGATGAATCGGTGGGGAACCACGCTGTCCCACAACCGACCGATCTGCGTCACCTGGTACTGCTGGGCCATTCTTTCCAGAACCTCCTGGTACCAGATACTGACCTTGCCGATGGGTTCGTTGAGGCTGATATGCAGCACGTTCTTCTGCTGCAGCAGCGTGTTGAGGGCGATCTGAACCACCAGGGCGGTCTTTCCCACCCCGTGGCGGGCCAGCACAGCCCCGAAATCACCGGGCCTGATAATCTCGTCGTTTTCCCCACCCAATAATCGCATGGGATTGCGAAGAATAAGATCCTGCTTCAGCATGATCAGGCTCCTTTCTTTCAGTTGAATGACCTTGGCCGCCGGATGCCCGTTGAAAACGGACGTCCTTGCGCACGTGCCCAGGCCGGATGTAAGTTCGGTGATCACGTTCGAATCCATTTGCGAAAATATCCTAGGCCACCTTCTGTTTCTTTTCGGCGGCGGCCTTGAGGATCTCTTCGGCGATGGACTGGGGCACCTGTTTGTAGACGGAAAATTCCATGGTGAACTGGGCCTTTCCCTGGGTCAACGAGCGCAGCACCGTCGAATATCCGAACATTTCCGCCAGGGGCACCTGGGCCTCGATGGCGCACATCACCCCTTCGTCCTGGGCGCCGACGATGATGCCCCTGCGCTGGTTCAGGGATCCCATGGCGGCGCCCTGGAATTCGGTGGGTGTCTCCACCACCACCTTCATGATCGGTTCCTGGATCACCGGTTTGGCCTTGGCATAGGTATCCAGGAAAGCGCCCCGGGCGGCGGCCTGAAACGCCATGTCGGATGAATCGACACTGTGGGCGGCACCGTCGGCCAGGACGACTTTCACGCCCGTCACCGGGAATTCCAGTTTGGGTCCCTTGGCCATGCAGGAGCGGAAGCCCTTTTCGCAGGCCGGAATATACTGGGTGGGGATCCTGCCGCCCACCACCTTGTTCTCGAAGACGAAGTCTCCATCGTCGAGCGGTTCGATATGACCGGCCACCCGGCCGAATTGACCCGCGCCGCCGGTCTGTTTCTTGTGGATGTAGTCGAATTCGGCCATCTGGGTGATGGTTTCCCGATAGGCCACCTGGGGAGCGCCGGTCTCCACAGTCGCGTTGTATTCCCGGCGCATGCGTTCGATGTAGACCTCCAGGTGCAACTCACCCATGCCGGAGATGATGGTTTCCTTGGTTTCATCGTTGACGTAGGTCTTGAAGGTGGGGTCCTCTTTGGAAAAGCGGTTCAGGGCCTTGGACATGTTGACTTCCGCCTTGTTGTCCTTCGGTTTGATGGCCAGGGAAATCACCGGTTCGGGCACGTACATGGAGGTCATGGTCAACTGCAGGCCGGGGGAGACGAAGGTGTCGCCCGAGGCGCAGTCCACCCCGAACAGGGCTCCGATGAAACCGGCGGGCAGTTCGGGGATGTCCTCCATCTGGTTGGCATGCATACGCACCAGGCGGCCGATTTTGATCTTACGTCCCGTGCGGATGTTGACCACGGTGTCGCCCTTTGCCAATCTGCCCTGATAAACACGGATATAGGTCAACTGGCCATATTGGCCGTCCTCCAGCTTGAACGCCAACAAAACGGTGGGTTTATCCGGATCGGTCTGCAGATCCACGGGGGCCTCGTTGGCATCCAGATCCAGGGCCTGGTTGGTGACCTCCGCCGGACTGGGCAGCAGTCGCGTGACGGCATTTAGCAGGGGTTGCACCCCTTTGTTTTTATAGGCCGAGCCCATGAAGACCGGCGTCAGCTCACGGTTCAAGACGCCCGCGCGGACTGCCTCCCATAACAGTTCGGGAGAAATAGGTGTTTCTTCTAAAACCGCTTCGGTCAGTTCGTCGGAGAACATGCTGGCCGCGTCGATGAGCAGTTCCCGTTTCTCCAAGGCCTGATCCTTCAGCGTTTCCGGGATTTCCGTTTCGCGGATCGTCTCGCCGTTGTCGCCGTCGAAATAGACGGCTTTCATGGTCACCAGGTCCACGACACCCTCGTGATCCGCTTCGAGACCGATGGGAATCTGCATGGCCACGGGATTGTGGCCCAGCTTGGATTTGAGTTGGTCGATGACTTTGAACGGATTGGCGCCGCTGCGGTCGCATTTGTTGACGAAGGCGATGCAAGGCACCTGGTAGCGCTTCATCTGCTGGTCGACGGTGATGGACTGGGACTGCACGCCGCCGACGGAACAGAGGACCAGGATGGCGCCGTCGAGCACCCGCAGGGATCGTTCGACTTCGATGGTGAAATCTACATGGCCGGGTGTATCGATGATATTGATTTCATGGCCCTTCCATTGGCAGAAAGTCGCGGCCGAAGCAATGGTGATGCCGCGTTCCTTCTCCAGCTCCATGGAGTCCATGGTGGCGCCGATACCGTCCTTGCCCTTCACATCATGGATGGCGTGGATGCGCTGGGTATAGAACAGAATCCTTTCGGTCAGGGTGGTCTTGCCCGAATCGATGTGGGCACTGATTCCGATGTTGCGTACGAATTGAGTTTCGGTGTTCATTTTGATTTCCTTGGTTACGTTCCCTTGTCCTTGCCGGGTTGCCGATGGCCGCCCCCGGGCCGAATCCGATTCGGCAAGCCATCGACCGCCTCGGGTGTATGCCGGGCAAACGGGATTTTGCGCCCGGTGAGGATCGGTCTCTTTATATTGGATTTGTTAGCGTCAGATGAATCGTCGATGAAATCTCTGCGCGGGTCTACTCGTTCCACCTATGTGTTTACGCGGCCAACTGGGGAGGCTCGGGGACCTTAAAAATTAACGACTTTAAAGATATTTTCATGGCATGTCAACTACAAATATCGTTTTTTGTTCTACGGCAGAGATCCGCTCGTCATCTATCATCCACCGGTGGATGGGGACGTCGGCCATATTGCTTATAGGCGAAATAGTCATCGAGGATGGCCGGGTGATCGAAAACAATGGGGGATGGCAGGTTCCGGGGGGAAAAAATGCGGGCGGTCCTGGCGTCATCCGCGCCGACGGGGGTACCTTCGGCCGTGGCGATGAATACCGTGGAAACGGAATGGTGGCGCGGATCACGACCGGGATCGGAATAGGTATGAAATTGTTCCTTCAGGCAAACCCGCAGGGAAGTTTCCTCCCATGCCTCCCGGACGGCGGCCGTCTCGAGGGTTTCGCCATAATCGACGAATCCTCCCGGAAGGGCCCATCCATGGGGCGGGTTGCGGCGTTCCACCAGGACGATGCCGTATTGGCATTCGATGATGATATCGACGGTCAACAGGGGATTGCGCAATGGCATTATTCGTTGTCCGGTTCGATGATTACGGCCCCGTCCTCGGAGCGACGTACCGTGGTGATTCCCGGTGCCTGCGCTTCCAGTTCATCGAGAAGGGAGAAATGCGGCGTGGCATCGCAACGCCGGGCCTTGTGTGCCAGGGCGTCCTGAACGGCGGCATGCAGCTCCTGATTGCCCACCGGCTTGGTCAACAGACGGTAAATTTCGGCTTGATTGACGGCCTTCATGGCCGACTCCACCGAGGCATGGCCCGTGAGGATGATGCGCACGATATCCGGGTAGCGTCTCCGCACCACGGCAAGGAACTCCGAACCCTGCATACCCGGCATGCGCTCGTCGGAGATGACCACGTCCACGGACTCCTGTCCCAGGATTTGCAGCGCCGCGTCGGCATTCTGGGCCGTGACGACGGTATACGGTCCGTAAGACAGCGTCTCTTTGAGCACACTCAGAACAAGCGGCTGGTCGTCGACCAGCAGGACTTTGGGTCGCATGGCCTTTCCTTTGCGCAACGATGATGTACGGGCTGGATGAGTATCTCTTACCACAGGTGGCCGATTCAAATCAAATTTCAATTCATGTGCCATTCTTATCCTTTTTTATGCAACGTTGGGGTTGACTCATTTGGGGGTCATGAGGCTATAGTTGCCCCTTGGTTCATCTGTCATTTAAGGTTCGCCCACTCCCGCACTGGAGACAGCCATGGAACTTGCGGACATTTGCCCCGAAAAAATCGTCGACGCTCCGGAAGCCATCTCGAAAATCAAGAACGGCTGTCGTATTTTCCTGGGTACCGGTTGCGGCGAACCCCAGCACCTGATCCACGCGCTGGTTCGCAATTCCAATATTCAGGATGCCATGCTCTACCAGATGCTGTCCTATACCCTGGCCCAATACGTGGATGACGACGATTTTCTGAAACGATTCGCACTCAAGCTGTTCTTCATCAGCGCCAGCATGCGCAAGGCGGCCTTCGAGGGCAAGATCGATTATATTCCTTCCTATCTCTCCCAGATTCCCAGGCTGTTCTCCAGCCGCCAGATTGGATTGGACGTGGCGCTGATCCAGGTCAGCCCCCCGGATCGCCATGGCTTCTGCAGCCTGGGAGTTTCCGTGGATATTACCCGGGCAGGCATGGAGTCCGCGTCCATGGTGATCGCCCAGGTCAACCCGTACATGCCGCGCACTTGGGGCAGCAGCATCGTCCACCTGGACGAACTGGATTACGTCGTGCCCTACGAGGAACCGCTGGTGGAAGTACTGCCGCGCATCCGGGATTCCAAGATGGCGGCGCGCATCGGTTACTATGTCAGCCAGTTGGTGGAAGACGGCGCCACCATCCAGATCGGATTCGGCAGACTGCCATACGCCATTTTGCCCCATTTGATGGACAAGAAAGACCTGGGTGTACATACCCAGCTGATCACCGATGGGTTCATTCCCCTTCTCGAGGAGAAGGTGATCAATAACCGTAAGAAGACCCTGCTTCCCGGCCGCGTGGTGGCCTCGCTTTGCATGGGGTCGGCGAAGCTCTACGAATTCGTGGACAACAATCCGCAATTCTATTTTCGTTCTTCCGATTTCGTCAACGACCCCACCGTCATCGCCCGCAACGACCATCTGGTATCCATCTCCTCGGCCCTGGAGGTGGATTTGACCGGTCAAGTGTGCACCGATTCGGTGGGCTATATGTTTTACAGCGGAATCGGCGACCAGGTGGACTATCTGCGCGGAAGCGCCATGTCCAAGGGCGGTTTCTCTATCATTGCGCTGCCGTCAACGGCACAGGACGGCAAGGTGTCGCGAATCGTGCCCAGCCTGGGCGAAGGGGCCGGTGTCGCCACCACCCGCGGCGACATCAACTTCGTGGTCACCGAGTACGGCGTCGCAGAACTGCAGGGCAAGAGCATCTACCAGCGGGTCATGGAACTGGCGCAGATCGCCCATCCCAAATTCCGGGAAGAACTCATCGAGGTGGCCAGGAAGCGGCACTATATATTCAGCGATCAATTGGCGCCGGTCCAGGAAGATCTTATTTTTTTGGAAAGCTATAAGTCCGAGCTGAAGATCACCGACGGTAAGATTGTGGAAATCCGTCCCCTGCTGCCGTCGGACGAGTTTGAATACCGCAACTTCTTCTACTCGCTGAAGGAAGAGACGATCTACATGCGGTTCTTCTACCGCATGCGTATCTTTTCCCACAAGATGGCCCAGCAGCAATGGGCCAGCGTGGATTATCGCCGGAACATCTCCCTGGTGGGTTCGGTGCAGAGCAAGGGGCACAAGGAGATCGTGGCCATCGGAACCTATGCGGACGATGGCGACGACCGGGCGGAAATTGCTTTCGTGGTAAGGGAAGATTTCCAGGGCAAGGGGATCAGCACCCACCTGCTGGATCAGCTCGAGGCCATTGCCAAAGAAAACGGCTTCAAGGGGTTTACCGCCACCGTGTTGAAGAAGAACACATCCATGATGCATGTGTTCCGGAAGCGATATCCCCATATGGAGATCAACGGCACCACCGGCAACGAGAACATGCTGGTGATGGATTTCCAATAGGAGCGGGGAAGAGGGTACCGGCGGTCGGGATGATGCGAATCGGATCGGAACAATGGATCGCCATGGTCGTGGCGGGCGCCCGTGACCTGGGGATTGCCGTGGGGCGGGACCAGGCCGGTCTGCTGGCCCGTCATGTGGAACTGCTGCTGCAGTGGAACCGCAGGGTCAATCTCACCGCCATCGTGGATCCCCGGGAGGTGGCCGTCAAACACGTTCTGGATGCCATTGCGCCCATGGCCCATATCCCCGAAACGGGACGATTGCTGGACATGGGAACCGGAGGCGGTTTTCCCGGCGTGCCGTTGAAAATTATGCGTCCCGGCCAAGCCATGCTGTTGATCGATAGCGTCCGCAAGAAGATCAATTTCGTCAAACACGTGATCCGCGAATTGGGCTTGATCAATGTCGAGGCCCGCCAGATCCGTGCGGAGGATCTGGGGCGCGATGAGCAGCATCCCCGCTTCGACGTGATTGTCTGCCGTGCCCTGACGAATTTGCACCAGATCGTCGCCTGGGCGCACCCCCTGTTGGCTCCCGGCGGCAGGATCGTCTCCTACCGCGGTCCCGAGAAACCCTCGGATGGCGAGTCGGCGCCATTCCTATGTGACGGCGTGGAATACATTCCGGATCGCCATCCCTACCGGCTGCCCTATTTGGGGGATAGCAGGACTGTCGTTGTTCTTCGAGTGGATAATAGTTAAGAGTGATCTATAGTTAAGAGTGATCTATAGTTAAGAGTGATCTATAGTTACGAGTGATCTATAGTTGTGGAATTCTACCGATTTTATAATGGGCTTAATAAAAAGGCCGAGCTGAAAGCGAGACCACAACTATAGCTCACTATAGCTCACTATAGCTCACTCGAAACTGTAGTTGCCTTTGCGCGATGCGCCGCAATACCCCGTGCCGCCGCCAGTGCACTGGCCGGCGTGGTGATATTGGCCACGCCATAGGCGATGGCCGCCTTGCGGATGATGCTGTCGTCGATCTGGCCCTGGCCGCCGGTGGGCGTATTGATCACCAGCTGGACATTGCCGTTTTTGATTTCGTCCACCAGGTTGGGGCGCCCATAGCCCAGTTTGCGAACCAGGCGGGCCTCGATGCCGTTCTCCATCAAGGCTTGCCGGGTTCCCTTGGTGGCCAAGAGGGCAAAACCCAACTCGTCGAAGATCCGGGCCGCTTCCAGGATGCTTGCCTTGTCCTCGTCGGTTACCGTGATCAGGACGGTACCCCGGGTGGGCAACGGCGTGCCCGCGGCGGCGATGGCCTGGAAATAGGCACTGCCGAAGTCTTCGGCCATGGCCAGCACCTGCCCCGTGGCGCGCATCTGCGGTCCTAACAGGGGATCCACTTCCGAGAAGATATGGAAAGGAAATACCGGTGCCCGGACGCCGACTTCGGACCGCGGGGGAGCGGCCGCCGCCAATTCGGCCAATGACCCGCCGACCATGATGCGGGTGGCATGGTCCACGAGGGGCAGACCCGTGGTGCGGGAGACCAGACCCAGGTTCCGGTTTTCACCGCAGGCAGCCGCCAGCAGGTAAACCGTGTCGCGGTAGATGGCGAATCGGAGGTTGACCAGGCCGCGAATGGCCAGGGCCGGAGCCGTCTTGGCGCAGCAGGCCCGGATGGTTTCGATGTGCCGGGGAGCGATGCTGTATGGCGGCAGCACAATGACCGAGTCGCCGGCGTGTACGCCGGCCAGCTCGATATGCTCGAGGACGGCGATGGCGCGGGCATCCCTGCCGTCGCACAGGACTTCCGCCTGGACCTCGATGGCGTATTCCAGGAATTGTTCCACCCAGGCCGGATTTCGTTCGTCGATGCGTTTTTGAGACAGGTAGGCTTCCAGGGCCCCCGCATCGTTGATGAGCACCGGATCGACCTCTGCGTTGGGTTGGGCCGGCTGGATGGCGACGGGGTAGCCCATATCGGTCACCGCCTGTACGACCTTTTCCGGGGAATCGGAGGCCACGGCCTGGGGTTGGGGGATGCCCAAAGCCTTGATCTGCGCGTGCAGGAGCGAGCGATCGCGTAACTTTTCCCATGCCGCCGCCGGGGTTCCCATGACGGGGACACCCATGGCCGCCAGCAGGGCGCCGAGTCCGGGACCCCGCGGGCCGGCAAATTGGATGATGGCGCCGATGGCCCCTTCCCGCCGGACGATGGCCTTGACCGATTCGGGACGCAGGGGTTCGCAATAGCACGGGGCCGGGCTGGCCGGACCGGTGGTGACGCCCACTGCGTTGCTGTTGATGATGATCGGCGCATATCCCATGGCTTTCAGGGCGACGGCCGCATGGTAGATGCCGTAATCCTGCTCACCTCCGTTTCCGATTTGTTGAGGCCCGCTGCCCAGGATGACGATGGCGTTCCTGGCGGGTTCGTGGGGAGGAGCCTGCTGGGTTGCATAGGTGCGGAACCAATGGCGTGTGTCGCCCGACATGGCCGCCCATCGGCCCTGAATTCCAAAGTCGTCCAGATGGGCATCGATTTTCGCCGTCGGCAGGTCCAGCAGGATAGCCAGATCCTGCAGGCCGAAGCCCAGGGACATGGCCCTGGCCAGCGGTACCGGCTCCGGCCGGCCACCGGACATGGATTCCAATCGGCGGGCGACCGCGGCCAGATCGGCCAATTGCTCGATATACCAGGCGGCCAAGCCGGTCTTTTGGATCACGACTTCTACCGGTACTTGTCTGCGCAAGGCCTCGAATACGATGATCAGCCGGCGGCTGGAGGGGGTTGCCATGCGGTCCAGCAACCCATCCGTAGTATGTTCCTCGAGATCAACACCGAGGCCGGCCAGCCCCCGGCCATGGTGGTTGTTGGCGGCCACGGCCTTTTGCAGCGCTTCTGAAAAATTCAATCCGCAGCCGATGCTGTGGCCCACGGACTGCAATTTGGGGCCCAGGCGATCGGCAACGCCTTGGAGCCGTTCGAAATTCCATGACGGATATCTGACCGCCACCCAACCCGGTTCCGTCTGCGATTCCCCGGGCGTAGCCATATCGGCGGGCAGATCCCCCCAGGCGATGCCGGCGGCCAGCAACGTCGCCAGTCGCGCGATGGGCAGTCCGGTAACGCGGGATACCAGCGCCGAGGCGGCGGTGTAGCGTGGGTGCACGGCCAGTACCAGGGGTTTTTCCACCACCGGGTGGAGGGCGAAACGGACGGTGGCGGATCCGACGATGCCCAGATGGTCGGCAATGGCCAGGGCGGCGGCGACCAGCCGTTTGTGCCGGGCGGTTTCCAGGGCCTGGGGTGGGCAAACGCCCACGGCGTCTCCGGGGTGCACCGCGGCCGAATCCAGATACTCCACGCTGCCGGCATGCAGGGCCTTGCCCGTTGCGTCCCGCAGGACCTCGATTCCGTATAGTTGCCAATCCACCAGCGAAGCTTCCACGGTCAGGCGATCGCTGGTTTCCCCTGCAAGCAGCGTCGCGGTATCGGAGAGTTCGTCCGCATTGTAGACCAGGGTTCCGTCGGGCAACTGGCGGGCATCGTCGCAACGCAGGATCACCGGAAAGCCGAGTTCCCGGGCCTTGGCCAAGGCGGCTTCCACACCCCGTACCTCGAATATCGTCGGTGTCTGCAAATGAATCGGGGCCAGGGCGGCCTGCAGGGTCTGGCGGTTGTGCACCGCTTCCAGGGTTTGCGGTGTCGGCCCCCAAATCGAAAGATCGGGGTGGCGATTCGCAATGGTGGACATCAGCCTGGCGGCCAATTGCAGTCCGTCGCGTCCGCCGAACAGCGGCAGGATGGCATCGGGGGTCTCCGCGGCGATCACCGCTTCCAACTGCTGTGCGGTCAGCGGTTCGATATACAAGCGGGGCGAACCGGGCCCGTCATTGACGACGGCGTCGGGGTTGGAATTCACCACGACGATGCGTCCTCCCATGGCGGTAATCGCCTGGCAGGCTTCGACGGCGCCCTCGTCGCACTCACCGGATTGTCCGATGGTGTTGGGGCCCGCTCCGATAACCAAGACCTTCTTACCGTTCAAATCGGGCATGCTGTCTCCTTCGGATCGACCCCAACGTTGCAAAAGTCGGAGGGCTTCAGAGCACGGCCCCGCCAAGGGCGCAGCCGTAGTCAATCTACTGCAAGCCCTTGGCAACGCCGTTACTTACGTCCTCCGGCTTTCCCGAAGGGGAAAAAAGATGGCATACAATCGACCCGATCCTACAGTGGACCTGGGATTGTTTGTTGGCAGTAGCTCCGGATCCGGCCTTTGTTCAACGTTCATGACGGTTTATTCACCTTTTGCCATCTTTTTTATGCAACGTTGGGGTCGAGTGCACGACGGGCCGGGTCGAAGCTCACCCGATGTTGCCCATCGTCGATCGGAAAAAACTTTAGACTATCTTCTGCCTAGTCGAAAATCAAGTCAAAACACCGTCGGCAACGGTGTCGGACCGTAGCCGACACGGGGGCGATTGCCTTGACATCCCCCAAGTTTGCCATTACAAATGCCCATTCATCATCCGATCCGACGGAGGCATTCATGGAATACAAGAAGACGCTCAATCTGCCATCCACCGCCTTTCCGATGAAGGCCAATTTGGCACAGCGCGAACCCGAACAGCTGAAGCAATGGGAAGCCGACAAACTGCATCAGGCCGTTCGCGATGCCTCCGAAGGCCGGCCGCAATTCATTCTGCACGACGGACCGCCTTACGCCAACGGCCATATTCATATCGGTACGGCCCTGAACAAGATCCTGAAGGACTTCATCGTCCGATCCCGGCAGATGGCCGGCGCCGATGCGGTATACGTGCCGGGATGGGATTGTCATGGTCTGCCCATCGAACATAACGTGGAAAAGGAACTGGGATCGAAGAAGAAAGAAATGAGTCAGGCGCAGATCCGCCGGGAATGCCGTCGCTACGCCGACAAATTTATCGATATCCAGCGGGAAGAGTTCAAGCGCCTGGGCGTCATGGGCGATTGGGAAAATCCCTACCTGACCATGAACTATGCTTACGAGGCCATCATCGCCAGGGAGTGCTGCAAATTCGCGCTCAACGGCGCATTGTTCCGCAGCAAGAAACCGATCTACTGGTGTTGCAGCTGCCAGACTGCTCTGGCCGAAGCGGAGATCGAATACAAGGACGAAACTTCGCCTTCGGTGTTTGTGAAGTTTCCCGTGAAGGATGATTTGAGCGATGTGCTGCCGGCCCTGGCCGGCAAATCCGCTTCGGTGGTGATTTGGACCACCACTCCCTGGACCTTGCCGGCCAATCTGGCCATTTCCCTGCACCCCGAATTCGAGTACGTGGCCGCCGAAACCCAAGGCGGTCAGGTGTTGATCATGGCCAGGGAATTGCTTGCGGGGTGCATGCAGATCTTCGGTGAGAAGAACTATCGCGAACTGGCTTCCATCACGGCACGGCAATTGGAGAACAAACGCTGCCGTCATCCGTTGGTTGACCGCGATTCTCTGCTCATCCTCGGCGATCATGTGACCCTGGATGCGGGCACCGGCTGCGTGCACACGGCGCCCGGCCATGGACGCGAAGACTACGATGTGGGGCTCCACTATGGTCTGGACGCCTATTCCCCGGTGGACGACCGCGGCTGTTTTACCGAAGATGTGGATCGTTTCGCCGGTCAGTTCGTTTTCAAGGCCAACGAAGGCATCAATCAGGCCCTTGCCGAGGCAGGCGCCCTGCTGGCCCGGGAGAAGATCACCCACTCCTATCCCCATTGCTGGCGCTGCAAGCAGCCGGTCATCTTTCGGGCCACGCCCCAGTGGTTCATCTCCATGGAGAAGACCGGCCTGCGCCAGGCGGCGCTGAAGGCCATCGACGAGGTGACCTGGATACCCCACTGGGGGCGTGAACGCATTTACGGCATGATCGAGAACCGTCCCGACTGGTGCGTATCGCGCCAGCGCGCCTGGGGCGTGCCCATCACGGTATTCTATTGTGGTGATTGCGGTGCCGTGCACATGACCCCGGAACTGATGGAATCCATCTACGAACTATTCGTCCAGCATGGGGCCGATGTCTGGTTCGAACGCGACGGCGCCGATATTCTGCCACCGGGAACCACATGCGCCCAATGCGGTGGGGGCAGCCTGGAAAAGGAGACCGATATCCTCGATGTCTGGTTCGATTCCGGCACCAGCCAGGCCGCCGTGCTGGAGGCCCGGGACAACCTGCGCTGGCCGGCGGATCTCTATCTGGAAGGCTCGGACCAGCACCGGGGCTGGTTCCACAGTTCTCTGCTCACGGCCATCGGCAATCGCGGGGCCGCCCCCTATCGGGCCGTACTGACCCATGGGTTCGTGGTGGATGCCGACGGCAAGAAGATGTCCAAATCCCTGGGCAATGTCATCGCACCCGAAAAGGTGATCAAACAATACGGCGCCGAAATCCTGCGGTTGTGGGTATCGGCCTCGGACTACCGGGACGATGTGCGCATCTCCGACAAGATCCTCAAGCAGTTGACCGATGCTTACCGGCGCATCCGCAACACCAGCCGTTATCTTTTGGGAAACCTCAATGATTTCAATCCCCGGGCCGATGCCGTGCCGTACGGGCAGATGCTGCCCATCGACCGCTACGCCCTCCACAGCCTCCAGGGGCTGGTCCAGCGGGCGCGCACGGCCTATGAGGCCTACGAGTTTCATACCATCTACCATGCGCTCTTCAACTACTGCACCCTCGATCTGTCGGCCTTCTACCTGGATATCCTCAAGGATCGGCTCTACACCTCTCCTCCGACCGATCCGGCCCGCCGCAGCGCCCAGACGGCCATGTATCGCATCGCCGAGAATCTGGCCCGGTTGATGGCGCCCATCCTGGTCTTTACTGCCGAAGAAATCTGGAAGTACTTGCCGGGTGGCCTGCAGCAGGAGAGCAGCATTCACCTGGCCGACCTGCCGCAGGTCGATGAGACCCTCATCGACAATGCGCTGGCCGAGCAGTGGAGGACCATCAAACTGGTTCGGGGAGAAGTGACCAAGGCCTTGGAGACGGCCCGGGCGGAGAAGGTGATCGGCCACTCCCTGGACGCCGCCGTCACCGTGGGCCTGAACGAAACGCTTTTCCAACAGCTGCGTCCATATGCCGATGACCTGCGTTCCATCTTCATCGTTTCCCAGGCAAAGATGGTCTCCGGCGAAGAGCTGGAAGGCGCCTATGTCAACCCGGAGATCGAAGGCATTGCCGTGCAGGTGAAACCGGGGCCGGGCGAAAAATGCGAACGCTGCTGGGTGCACGATCCCACCGTGGGCGATCAACCTGCCCACCCCACCATCTGCAGCCGCTGCCACGCCAGCCTGCAGGCAATGGGGCTGGTCTGATACCGGCCGATGCCGGTAGAAAGCGCGATGCGGAGATGAAGGCCAAGTATCTGCTGTTTACGACGGTTGCCGGGTTGGTGGTGTTGCTCGATCAGGTATCCAAGGGCCTGGTGATGAAATGGATGCCGCTATACAAAAGCATCGTGATCATCCCCGGCTTCTTCAACCTCACCCATGTCCACAATCCGGGAGGCGCGTTCGGTTTCCTCTCCCAGAACGACACTCCGTGGCGCCACTGGGTGTTTTTGGGGGCTGTTTTTTTCGCATTGGGATTGATATTGTACTTCTACCATCAAACGCCGGGAAACCGTCCCTGGTTGCGGGTCGGTCTGGCCCTGATCTTCGGCGGGGCCGTTGGCAACCTGATCGACCGGGTCCGTATGGGGGAGGTGGTGGACTTCCTGGATGCCTATGTGACTCATATTCATTGGCCGACATTCAATGTGGCCGACAGTGCCGTGTCCGTAGGTGTCGCTATTTTCATCGCTCACATCGTTTTCAAAAAAATGCCCTTCTGACATTTGCATGCAAGAGATTTCCCATAGCCAATTGCCGGCCTTCGCCGGCAAGATGACGCCGGAAAACTTCCCCCCCGTCTGCCTGATCCACGGGCAGGAGATGCTGGTGGAGCGGGCCTGGCAGGCCGTGATGGAAAAGCTGCTCGATGAAGAGCAGCGGGAACTGGGCTGCGAAACCCTGGAAGGCATGGCCGAGAACATCCCCGATGTGCTTGAGAAGATGAATACCTTCGCCCTCCTGCAGGGGACCAAGGTGGTGTGGTTCAAGGACGCGAAAATTTTCGGAGCCCGGTCGGGTCACCAAAAGCTGGTGGAGCAGATCGCCGATGCCTATGGCGCCGGAGAGACCCGGAGCGCCGCCAAGTCGTTTCTCCATCTGTGCGGTCGACTGGCGTTGGATGCGGAGCAAGCGGTCCGCAATCCCAAGGCGGCCGAACCGTTGAAGGCGCTGTTTGCCCTGATCGGCAGCGAAGGGGTGACCCAATTGGGCCAATACTGCCGGGAGAAGGGATGGACGGCCGCCGCCGCCCAGGACCAGGTGGGTGCCCTGCATCTGGCCATCGAGAAAGGCTTTCCCCCGGGCCATCATCTGCTCATTACAGTCAGCGGCAAGGTTCCCAAGACCCTCAAATTGTACAAACTCATCCGGGATCGGGGCGTAGTGATCGACTGCTCCGTGCCCCTGGGGGAGCGAAAAGCCGACAAATCCGCCCAGGAGCAGGTCATGCGCCAGACCCTGGATCGGCTCTTGACGGCGGCGGGCAAACGCCTGCCCCCCAATTTGTTCCCCCGGCTGTCGCAGCTCACCGGGTTCGATCTGCGCACCTTTGCCGATAATGTCGGCAAGCTGATCGACTATGCAGGCTCCCGGCAGGAGATCTCCGCCGCGGATATCGAGGCCGTCCTGCGCCGAACCAAGGTCGATCCGGTATTCGAACTCACCAATGCGGTGGCCGACCGGGACCCGAGGAGGGCGTTTACGTGTCTGGATGCCCTGTTGAAGGCGGAATGGCATCCCCTGCAGATCCTGGCGGCGCTGGCCAACCAATGCCGTAAATTGCTGGTGGCCAAGGATTTCGTGAACAGCCAGTGGGGTCGGGCGTGGACATCCGGGATGTCCTACCCGCAGTTTCAGCAACAAGTCATGCCGGCCGCCCTGGCCTTCGACCGCCACATCCAGGAGGAGATCGCCGGATGGGGGGATGCCGGCACCACGACCCCGAAGGCCAAAGACGGCCAGCCAACCGCCGGAGATGTGGCCCTGGCCCCCAATCCCAACAGCGCCTATCCTGTCTACCAGACCCTCCTCAAAACGGAAAAATACACCCTGGAGGAGATTCTCGGTGCGATGGAATTGCTCAGCCAGGCGGACCTGCGGCTCAAATCCAGCGCCACGGCTCCGGGGATTCTTATCAAGAAGCTGGTGGCGGATATCTGCCGGCCTGCAAGGT
>JBNKDU010000035.1:0-77256 GCA_050288425.1 Desulfobacteraceae bacterium
TTGCGACATATCTCTGACGGAGCGCCTGACAATAATTGTCACGCCCGGCGCAAAATGTTTGCAACGGCGGATTCAACTGGGATCGAATGAGAAAGGTTTTCAGATGCCGTTTTTAGAATTGATAGCAATAACAGATAGTAAACATTTTGTCGTCGGTTTCCGGCCCAATGGCATGGCGGTTGCTTTATCCCAACGCAACGGCCGATCGTTCATCCAGGCGGGGGTACCACGGGAGGGCATCCCAAGTTGAACGAACTTTACTAACCCATAAATAATTTCAACACCCAATTTCATGTTTTCCTAAGGAGGATTAAAACCATGTTGCACAAGCTTCGCTACAACCAGAATCAAAAAGGTTTCACACTCATCGAATTGATGATCGTCATCGCCATCATCGGCATCCTGGCGGCCATCGCCATTCCCCAGTTCGCCACCTACCGCAAGCGTGCCATCAACACAAAAGCCGACTCCACCGTTGGCGTATATAAAAGTGCTGAGGCCGCTCTGAACCAGGACATCGCTATGTATGGAAGCAGTTTCGGCGGCGTTAATCCCGCTGGCGGCGGTGGTGGTTTGAATCTGGGTGCTGCCGCTGGTGCTGCAGTCAACATTGGTGTGGCTGCCGATGCCAGTGCGTCCGCTTTCCCCGCCTCCCTGCAAGGTAATCCCGGTGCCGGCGTGGCGGCCAATAATGGTGCGGTCTCATCCGCAGCAGGCTGCGCCGTTCCGGCCGGCGTCATCGTCAAGGCAGATGCAGATGTCAACTGGCTGTCCTACGTGACCTGGTCGATTGCCCAGGGCGGCAACCGGGCATACATGATCGACTCCGACTCTGAAAACACCATTTTTTATGTCCAGAACATGCTCTGGCCCAACCAGACCGCAGCGGTTGCTTTTGCAGCGGTTGTCGTTACAACTCCCCCCGTGCCTGGCGTCCTTTCCGACGAAGGCGTAGCCGGTGGCGGCGAAGCCCAATACAATGGTGGTGCCTGGACGGCTTTGAAGTAATTTCAAGAATTATCCGGAAACCCGATATACAGACCGGCGTCCTCCAAAAGGAGCGGCGCCGGTTTTGTTTGCTTGCAACACCGTTGAATATTTGCTAATCGAGTCCACCATGAACCCACCGATCCGCATTGCCGATTTGGAAAAGAGCTACCCCGAGGGATTCAGGCGCAAACGGAAAATCTTGCACCACATATCCCTGGAAGTGCCGCCCCGGGAGGTGTTCGGTTTTATCGGCCCCAACGGCGCTGGCAAGAGCACCACCATCAACCTGATGATGGGGTTCACCCGTCCCGATGCCGGCACCATTCATATTCACGGCTTGCGTCCCGACCAACCCGAGTCGCGACGCCGTATCGGCTATCTTCCGGAAGGGCCGCGCTTTTATGAAAATCTGACCGCGGAGGAATTGCTGGCTTTTGCCGCCAAATCCGCAGGCATGGATCACGGCGCCTTTCAAAACGCCGTCGATCCTTTGCTGGATATGTTGTCGATTCTGAATGTCAAAAAGCGCACCATCAGTACCTATTCCAAGGGCATGAAGCAGCGCTTGGGCCTGGCCATGGCCATGGTCCACGATCCCCAGACCCTGATCCTGGATGAGCCCATGAGCGGCCTGGACCCATTGGGGCGCAGCCAACTGAAAAATATCATTCTGGATTTAAAGGCCCGGGGCAAGACCGTCTTTTTCAGCTCCCACATCCTCAACGATGTGGAAACCCTTTGCGACCGGGTGGCCGTCATTCATCGAGGCCGCATCCTGTTCTGCGGCCTCACCAAAGATTTCCTGGATACGGAAGATGATCTGGAAAGCAAATTCGTGACCATGATCGATGCCACGGAAGATCAACATGCAGCTCAATAAGGTCTGGCCCATCGCCGCCATTACCCTTCGTGAAGGCATCCGCAACCGGGCGTTGCAGGGCATTCTTTTTGTCGCCGCCCTCCTGTGTGCGATAAACCTTATCATTATCCCCCTGTTTGCTTTTGATACCGGCAAGGTGGCGGTGGATCTCTCCTTTGCCTCCATCACCCTGGCGGGACTGGCCATTGTCATCTTTCTGGGCATCGCCCTGGTCGCCAAGGATATTCATCAGCGCAGCGTTTGCATGGTGCTGTCACGTCCCATACCCCGATCGGCCTATATTCTGGGCAAATTTTGCGGCGTGGGGATAACGGTCCTGATCGCCGTCTTGATCATCGGCGCCATGGGGCTGATCACTGCCAGCGTGGGAATCCATTACTTTATCGAAATGGACGCACCGCGCAATTTTTCCTGGGGCGTAATGCTGCTAACCTTGTTATATCAATATATCTCCCTGCTTGTGCTCATGTCCTTCGCCTTTTTCTTCACGGTGCTGACGTCCAATGAGTATCTCTCCATGCTATTTACGTTCTGTATCTATCTTATCGGCAACAGCCTGGAGACCATTGTCAAAGTACTGCAGGCTGGCGAATATTTCGAGGCCGGCAACGGCTACATCAACGTGATGAAATTCCTAACCTGGGTGTTTCCCAATCTCAGCGCCTTTAATCTCAAGGTCTACTTGGGATATGGACTCCACCTGCCCTGGGCCGACTTGATATGGACCGGCATTTATGGCGTGATTTACATCATACTGCTGCTGACTTTGACTGCGATGATCTTCAGCCGCAAGGAGCTGAGATGAGAAGGCCGGCGAGGATCGCGGTCAATGCCTTGTTCCTTTTTGCCTTGATTGCCGGCTTCCTGTACTCCAATGCCAAGGTCAAAAATTACCGCGACAACCTGCCATTCAAGCATGTCAAGGCCGAAGCCTTGATGCTGGACCCGACTTTCTTGAAAATCATCAGCGGGGAGTTCAAGGGATTGGTGGCCGATTATCTCAACCTCAAGGCGGCGATAATCAAAGGAGGGGCGGAGGAGATGGAAGATGAGGACTGGCAGGCACTGTACACCCTCTTCAAGCAATCCATCGAGTTGGACCCCCTGTTTTTTCATACCGGCTACTATACCCAGGGCATTCTGGCGTGGCGCGAAGGATGGCATGAGAAGGCTGTCGAGATCCTAATCATCAATGCCGGGCATCGCTATTGGGACTGGGAGCCGAAATTCTACCTTGGGTTTGATTATTTTTATTATCTCAAGGACGATGAGATGGGTGCCTCCTATTTAAAAGCCTCCTCCCAGCTCCCTGGCGCACCCACGCTGACGACGACCCTCGCGGCCAGATTGATGCAACGAAGCGGTCATACGCTGACCGCCATCGCCTTCCTCAAATCGATGCTGGAGCGTGCAAAGGACGAAAGTATCATCCAAAATCTCACTCAACGACTGAAGGCCCATCTGGGCGTCTACCAATTGGAGCAGGCGTTGGAATCCTTCAAGAATAAGAATGGCCGTTTGCCGGTTTCCTTGGATGCACTTGTGGCCGGGGGATACATTGGGCAAATTCCGGATAATCCCATGGGCGATGGGTTCTACTATAACCCCGGCACAGGTGAAATCAGCTTTGAGACCAGGCGGCAAACAATCAACTAATGCCAAAGCCAACCACAACGGTCATCATCCCTGCCTTCAACGAATGTGATTTCATCGACATCCAAATCGCTAAGGTTCGCAAGGTACTTCCTTCCGCCGAGATCATCGTCATCGATGACGGATCCGACGATGACACCGCTGAAAAATCCAAGGTTGCCGGGGGAATGGTAAGGGTTCATCCCTGCAATAGGGGCAACGGCGCCGCCATCAAGAACGGCATTCGTTCGGCGCATGGCGAAATTCTCATATCCATGGACGCGGACGGACAGCACGACCCGGACGATATTCCCAAATTGTTGGAGTACCTGGACCGCTATGATTTGGTGGTGGGGTCCAGGACCGGCCGACAACAGGCTTCATCGTCCCGGCAATTCATGAACAGCATCTTCAACCGGCTGGCTTCCTATGTGACCGGCTATCCCGTGAAGGACCTGACCTCCGGCTTCCGTGCCGTCCGGGCGGACTTGGCCCGGGACCTGTTGCCATTGCTACCCAATGGATACTCCTGGCCCACGACCTCGACCCTCGTATTGCTGCGTAGTGGATTCAGCATAAAGTATGTTCCCGTCAATGTCCGCCCCCGGCAGCAGGGTCGCAGCCGAATCCGGCCGGTTCGCGACAGTCTCCGCTTTTTCATGATCATGATGAAAATCTGCACACTGTATTCGCCGTTCAGAATATTCTTGCCGGTGTCTGGAACGATGTTTCTGCTTGGACTGAGCAACTATGCCTACACTTTTTTCACCCAAGGCCGTTTCACCAACATGAGCGCCCTGATGTTTTCTTCGGCCGTGATCATTTTCATGATGGGGCTGGTGTCGGAGCAGATCAGCCAGATCGGCATGCTGCGGCACCAATTCCGAAACAAGACCGTCCGGGCCGCTTCGGCCGGCGAAGCCGGGAACTCCGAAGAGCAACGCAATTGAACCCGGGTTGGATCAATATTTTCATTCCTTCTTGCCGGATTTCGGACCGGGTATGAACCACCGGATGGTCGAGCCGCTGCGCATTCTTCTCCTTGGAAATATCTCCCCGTTTCGCATTGGGGGGGCGGAGACCCAGGCGCGGTTGCTGGCCGAGCGTTTCGTCCTCCGGGGGCATGCGGTCACCGTGGCCGGGTATGCCAACCCCCGGCGGCAACTGGCTGTCTGCGGCAGTGGGCATCGGACGATGGACTCGCGGCCGCTTCGAAGTGCCGGTCGTCATCGCCTTGCGCGGGCCCTTTCCTATGCCGGATCCCTGACGGGCTTCCTCTTGTCCGGGAGAGACCGGTTCGACATAATCCTCGCCTACATGCTGGGGGAATCCGATCTCGTCGTGTCCCTGCTCAAGCAGATGAGATTGGTGAATACTCAGTTGGTTGCCTGCAGTGCCGGATTCGGGGAGGGAGGGGACGCCTGGCGTTTGCGCCACCTGCCGCTGTCCAGGCTGCTCATCCCGCTGCTGCAACGGCAGTGCAATGCCATCAACATTGTTTCACCGCACATCGAAGAGGAATTGTCCGGTCTGGGCCTTCGCAACCGCTTTGCCCGCATTGCCAACGGCGTGCCGGTGCCGGATTCCGCCATTCCGGCAGTCCCCGGCGATGCCGACGCGCCTTCGTTCCTCTTCGCCGGTCGGCTGGTGGCACTGAAAGGCTGCGCCGACCTGCTGGTGGCGGTCCGGAGGCTGCGACGGGCCGGTTATGCCTTCCACGTCAACATCGTGGGCGACGGGCCGGAAGCCGGTTCGCTCCGCAAGAAGGCTGTCCGCTATGGAATCGACGATGTCGTCCATTTTCACGGCGAAGTCCTCCCGGATCAGATGGCCCGGCACTACCGCGCCAATACCATCCTGGTGCTGCCTTCCCTTCGGGAGGCCCAGGGGATGGTGGTGGCCGAAGCCATGAGTTTCGGACTGCCGGTGATCGTGACCCGTTCGGGGGGACCCGAGTTCACCGTGGATGAGCGCATGGCCCGGATTTGTCCGCCAGGGAACCCCGCCGGCCTGGCCGCCGCCATGGAAGAGCTGCTGCGCCTGCCTCCGGGGAAGCTGGCGGCCATGGGAGCGGCGGGCCGGGAGCATGTCCGGAGGAACTTCGATATCGAAACGGTGGCGGACCGGTATATCGACCTATTTTATCGGCTGGTGCGGGAACGGGGCGTCCGCTTCCGCTGATGGTTGCCTGCCTTTGCATGGATCCGTCCCTTGTGCTTTTCCGCCGACGCGTGTCGCCGCGACCAGAATGCCGCAGTTCAAAACATGGATCATGGAAGTGGCCAGCGCGATGCCAGGCACACCCAGCCAATGGAACAGGACCAGGCTGGTCGGGACATTGAGCGTTACGGTCACGCTCGCGGTGATGAGCATCACCCGGTAGCGCCGCTGCGCCTGCAACCGCTTGACGTAAACCAGGGCCAGGGTGAAGAACGGCAGCCCCGACAGATAATACCAGTAGACCCATTGCACGACCTGGGTCTGGGTTTGCGGCAGGCCCGCCAGGCGATTCGCCCACCAGTGAAAACCCACGGCTCCCGCCAACCCGCCGGCAACGATCCAGCCCACATTCCAGACGAGCGCGAATTTGAGGACCCCGGGCCAGGTCCGGTCCAGCGTATCCTGGGCTGCATCCCGGCTCAGCCGGGGCAGCAGAACCGTGGACAATCCGATGGTGGCCACTCCGGCCAGCATCATGTAGACCCGCTCACCGGTTTCCAGCAGCGAGATCGAACCGGGTCCGCCCAGGCCGGCGATGCAGCGGTCGATGATGGGATTCAATCCGTTGATCAGCATGGCGACAATGAAGACACCGTAGGTGGCGGCCACGGTGGCAACCGAATTGCGCGCCATGGGCACTGAGCCGGCATGCAGAGGGGACAGGGCCGAAATCAGGAGTATGCAGCGGATGGTGTCGGCCACGCCGATGCCCACGGCCAGCCAGGCCAGGCCATGGCCTCCCGCGCCGGACAGGTACCAGGCCGCTGCGGGGATCAGCCGCAGGGCCCAGGTGATGCCGGGCATCACGTACTTCTCCCGGCAATGCCATGCGCCGGAGGCCAGGCCGTTGGCAATGCCCGCGCCGGCCAGCACCCCCATCGCCGCGACGTAGGGCAGGGGGATCCAATGCAGCCATCGACTGATGGCGCCCGTGGCGCACAACACCACGACGGCGGTGATGAGTCCGCAGGCGACCAGGTGTCCGCTGCTCAGGGATATCTGTCTGGTGACCAGGAGGGGAATGGTGGCCTGGGAAATGGCGCTGGCCAGGATTCCGTAAAAATAATAGGCGACGGCCAGGATGAAAAAGAACTGATCGGTGAGGGCATTGGTTCCGGCCATGGTGATCACGGCAAACGGGATGACCACATTGGCCAGGCGTCCGGTCAATTGGGCACAGGTTGCGATGGTGATGGATTTGCCGAACGGAAGGGTCGTAGCCACGCTTCACTTTCCTTGGGGGAAGAGATTCGTTTTATCGGACCATTTCAGGCGGGGGAATCATAAATGGCGGCGGCCGTGAAATCAATGGCATTGCGCCCCGGGTGCCGGAATGGGGAACTCCGTCGGGGGAAAAAGAGCCCATTTGGCGGTTTTACCGCGGGGATGGCGCTTGACTCGGGATCGGTTTCATTATAATTTTTCGATACATAGCGAACCTTTCTAACCGAGAAGGCTTATTTCCCGATGCCCCCTATTCTTGAGCCCATGGCGCCGACGCTGCGTCCTTACCTCGACTCGAGTCGAAAAGGGATCGCCATTTCCTTTGGCGTCGACGGGGGCACGGAATCCGATCTGACCCCCATGGCCGGTTCGGGACCTTTTTCGAGCCAGCGTTGGGGGCGGGTGAGGATGGGCGCCAAGACTTCCCTTGCCGATCTGATTTTTACGTTTCAATCCGATCATTACGGCGATGGCCTGGGGGAACCGGCGACACTTGCCAACCCCGACGTCGACCGGCATTGGCTGGATCTGCTCCATCGTCTGGCCGACCGGGATGGACCGGGACATCCGGATGACATCCTGATGCCGGCCTCGGGGGAGGACATGGATCAGCCGTTTCGGCCGCTTTTTCATTGCGGGCAGGTGGATGCGTTCTTTCATCCCTTGTGCCCTGGTTGTGGCAATGAATTGAGTCTGTGCCGCGACGACGACTTGCTCCTGGGTGCCGCCCTGCCCGCGTACACCCGCAGCCTGGACCGTTTTCTCCACTGCCCCGCCTGCAGCGCAGGCGATGATCCCTTGCGATTTTATGCCCGCGGACCCTTGGCCCACCCACCCGCCAATGTGCAGGACGGTCCCGCGCTGATGCAGGAATTCAGCCGGCTGCTCGCCAGGACCGATCTGGAAGATGCTCTGCCGTGCATCGGATGCGACCATGCCACGGAATGCTATGGGCCCCCGACCCTGGTGCTGGAGCGCATGTCCGTCTTTCAGTTCTATCCCTTTTTCCTGTTGATTCAACCGGCCCCGGACATCCATTCCCTGGATTTTCTGGACCTTGTCGGCGGGGCCCACGCCGACGAGCTGGCCCATCGAATCGGTCTTCAAGGCCGCCGGACCCGCTGGTCCCGGTTCGCTGCGATGCGTCCCCGTCTTTTTCCGGGCGGCGGCTATCTGTCGGCCGGCGACGATCCCGATTTTGAGGAAGTGCTTTACCTGAAACTATGCTTTCTGGACGAACTTCGCGCCCTGGTGATGAACGGACGCTGCCCGGTTTCTCCATCGGCCACGCTGCGGGGAATGTGGGTCCGCCTCGGCGGCCAGGGAGGTCGCCTGCCATGGATGTGGAATTTTCGGCTCCAGCCGGCGGATCCGGTGGGGAACCCGGCCGATGCCATGGAGGGCAACGGGTCCGCATGGGAGGTTCGATCCGCGTTTCTGGCCAGGGTCTGGTTCTATGTGCTGCTGGTCAATCCACGGCAATCCATGGACCGGGTGTGGGCCGCCGTTCTCGCCGCCGGCGCATCGGGATTCCAGCCGGACGATCCGGTTTTCTCCTGCATGCATATTTTCTGGCAGGAATCCATTGACGAACCGGATCGCCAGGCGGAAGACCTGTGGCATGACACCTTGCAACTGGGGCTCGACCTGCTCGAATCGGAAGGCTCCCGGCTCCGCAAAGACGCCGATGCCTTTGCCGCCGCCCTGGCGCAACTGAAATCGAGGGGGCGTGACATTCTCCTGCGGCCGGAGCCTTCGGATGCCCGGCGGCATTCCCAGGCGGAGCGCCGTGGCTACGATCCCCAGATCGGCGATATTCTCGATTCCATCCGGGCCCGGTGGGCAAACCGCGCCACCGTCGTGGCGGATGAATCGGCGCAGGCCGAAGCCGCCGATATTGCGTGCGATTCACCCGCCGGCCAACCCAACGAAGACGGCGATTTCGAGGAAACGGTCATTCTCTCCGCCGACGGCCGTTCCATCCCGCCTTCCTGCGGGCCGGAGTCGTTGCAGCCGGCTGAATCGACTCCCCCGGTTGAGGATCCCGAGCCCACGGTGTTCATCCAACGCCCTTCGGCGGACTATGCCGGTGAAGATCTGGCCGCTACCGTGGTGCAAACACCCGGCGAAGATACCGGACTCGGGCGTCGCAGCGGCCGGCTCATCGGCGTCTCCTCCACCATGGCGGGCAATGGGGAGGAAGAACTGGAAAAAACCGTTGTCATCCACCCAGGAAATGTGGCTCCTCCCGCGTCTCCGGAGAAAACCCAGCCGCCCCCGCCGCCATATGGGGAGGAGGCTCTGGAGAAAACCGTGGTGCTGAAGCCGGGAAATCTTTCCCGGGATACCCCGACGCCGCCTCATCCGGGAGAAAAACCGGGGGAGGAGGATGGCATGGACGAGGATTTGCCGAAAACGGTAATCCTGCGCCCCAAGGACAAGCTGGACGGAAAGCGGTAAGATGAACCAGGACCCATCCATCGGCCGACTGGCCGAAGACATCCGCGACACGTTCGAAAACGATCCCCGCCAGGGAAGGGAAAATATCGAACGATTGCTTGAAACGCGTCTGGCGCGTCATGCGGATGCCGAACGCCTGGCGATCCTGGAGCGACTGGCCGCCCGCTTCCAGGGACCGACCGCCGAACCGGCCGAAGCCGACGACAGGAAAATGCGTCGGATTTTCGGTCAATTCCTGGGCCGCGAAGTGGAGCCCGCCGAAATGGACCACCCGGAATTCCTGGAACGTCTGGCCCAGTCGCTGAACACCATCTTCGATTCGTTGAATCAACTGGTGAGCGTGATCAATATGTCCTTCAGCGGGGGGCATGCCAATGGCGACGAGACCATCCGGCAATTCATCGGCTTTCATCTGGACGGCGCGGATCAGACCCGGTCGCTGGAGGCCTACCTGGGTCAGATCAGCACCGCCTTCCTCACCAGCCATGACGCCTTTAAGAAGGCGGTCCATACAAAAGTCGAACAGATTCTGCATGCCCTGGCGCCGGACCAGGTGGCCAGGGAGCGCGGTTCCGGTCTCAAGATCGGCCCGTTGCGCAAAGCCGAGGATTACGACATCCTGACGGAGAAAATCGGGCGCATCCGGAAATGGTTCGAATCCGGTCGTTTCATGGAAGATCTTTTGAGGGAGTTTGAAAAGCATTGCGAAAAACTTAAACAAAACCGGTCATGAGCGCTCTTTGGCCCCACTGGCTCCAGGCTGTGCCGGTATACGGGGCGGAAGCGAAAAATCGCTCGCATCGAAAAAAGCAAGGAGGTTACCCAGATGAATTTCAGAGCCCTGTCGGTCGTCTGCCTGGCGGTCCTGCTCTTATGTGCCTGTGCTTCCCAGCCGCTGCCGCCTCCGGACTGGACCTATGAGAAGGATGCCATCGAAGTCAACTTCATGGCCGGCCAGAAGCTCAATTTCGACCAGGGCGTTTCCCACACATTGCTCATCTGCCTCTATCAACTCAAGGACCCCAACGCATTCAACCAGTTGTCCGATGACACGGACGGCATTTACAAGCTGTTGGAGTGCGGTCTGTTCGACTCCGCCGTGGCCACGGCCAAGCGGATCATCGTCCATCCCGGCCAGAATATCAATGTCGTGCTGGACCGGGCCCAGGGCGCCAAGTACGTGGCCGTGGTGGCCGGCTACTATGTCCTGGAAAAAGCGCGCATGATCCGGCTTTATGACATCCCCGTGAAGGTGGAGAAGAAGGGATTCATCAAAAGAACCAGGATCGCCAAACCCGGTTATATGAAACTGGACCTCGAGCTCGGGCCGTCCCAGATCAAACTGGCGGGAACCGAAAAAAAACAATGATGCCACCCTCCGGCCGGATGGAATATGGACCGGATCGGAACCGGATCCACATCCGGCCCCATGCGGCGAGTTAGGAAGCCCACAGATGGAAAGACCTCTCTTTTGGCACCAGGGACTGTTCCTGCAGCCCCAGCACCTGCAACTGGCCAGTCGGTACAGCGAATCGCTCAATCTGCCCCTCAAACAATACCTGCAACCCCATTTCTGGGGCGTCGGCGGATGGCAGGTACAGGCGGCCGCCCTGAACAACCAGAGCTTCCACCTCAGCGAAGGACATTTTCTCTTCGCCGACATGACCCATGCCGTCATCGGCGGCAATGCCGTGGTCCAGCCGCGCTCCTTCGGGGAAGACTGGGAGCAGGGAGAGAAGCAGTTCGGCGTCTATCTGGGGGTGCGCAAATTCAACGATACCGGCCGCAACGTGAGCGTGGTATCGGACATCGACCATCTGACGGATATCCATACGCGCTGGGTCACGCCCGGCGCACCGGAGGAGATCCCGGACCTGCACCAGGAGGGAGCGGCTGCCGAGGTGCAGCGGCTTTACTACGTCTTGAAGATCTTCTGGGAATCGGAGAAGGACCAGTTGGGCGATTATGAATTGATTCCCCTGGCGCGGCTGGAAAAGGACCAGGACCAGATTCGACTCTCCCCGCGCTATGTCCCCCCGGCGCTCTCCATCGGCGCCGACGAGGTGCTGTACGGACTGGTACGGGAGATCCGGGATCAGATCGGGTCCCGCAGCCGCCAGCTGGAAGCTTACAAACGTGACCGCGGCATGCATTCGGCCCAGTTCGGCGCCCGCGATATGGCCTACCTGCTGGCATTGAGAACATTGAACCGCTACGCCCCCGAACTGGCGCACTTCAGTGCCGCCCGGCACGGTCATCCCTGGACCGTGTACGGTCTGCTGCGCAAGTTGATCGGCGAATTGTCCACCTTTTCCGGGGAGATCTCTTCCTCCGGCGAAGACCGGGAGGGCAATTCCCTGCTGCCCGAGTACGACCATTATCGGTTGGGGAATTGTTTCGCCGCCGCCCAGACGCTGGTGACCCGGCTGCTGGATCAGATCACCGCCGGTCCGGAATACATGATTCCATTCCTGTTCGACGGCACCTATTTCGGGGCCGAACTGCCGCCGGCCATCTTCGAAGGGGGCAATCGGTTCTACCTGGTTCTGGAGACGGCTTCGGATCCGCAGCAGGTCCTGTCCTCCATGGAGACCATCGCCAAGCTGGGGAGCCGCGAGTCGCTGCCCATTCTTATCGCCCGTTCGCTTTCCGGCGTGGGCATCAGCCATTTGAGCGAGGTCCCCCAGGCGCTGCCGCGAAGGGCCGATTCGCTCTATTTCCAGATCGATCACCATGGCGACCAGTGGACCCAGATTCAGAAAGTGGGCAATGCCGCCCTCTACTGGGATTCGGCCCCGGATGATCTCAAGGTCGAATTGATGGCGGTGGGAAGGAGTTGAACATGCGCTTATCGGACAGCCTGATGGAGATCATCGCCTATACGGCATTCGTGGTACGCAGCGACGGCGGGGCACAACCGGGGTATGATGAGGTCCGCGGAAAAATGCTGCAACTCATCACCCAGAGCGAAAACCTGGCGGTGGAGCAGCATTTTGTCCAGGATGACTATCTTTCGGCACGGTTCGCCGCATTCGCCTGGGTGGATGAGGCCATTTTGTCCTCGGGTTGGGAGGGGCGCCTCCAGTGGCAACGCGAGCCGCTCCAGTTGAAGTACTACCAGACCGCCGACGCAGGAGAACTCTTCTACGAACGGCTCAACGCCATCGGGCCGCACCAGCGGGATGTGCGCGAGGTTTACTATCTCTGTCTTTCCCTGGGATTCACCGGACAATATATCAATGCGGGCGACGACTTCATGCTCGATCAGTTGCGGATATCCAATCTCAAACTGCTGACCGGCAGCTCCACCGGCATCCCCTCGCTGGAAGGGCGGGAATTGTTTCCCGAGGCGTATCCCGCGGACATCGCCGATGCCCCCCGGCAGCCGCAACATCGGAGCTTTTCGCGGTTTACCATCCTGTGCGCCGCGGCGCCCCTGGCGTTGTACGGTCTGCTGTACCTGGTCTATGTCTTCATTCTCGGCAGCATCGGCGACAATCTCATCGGCACGGTACCCTAAATGAAACAGATCTTGATCAAAGCATGCAAAGTACTTTTGATTCTCACCCTGCTGGCCCTGGCCGTCCTGCTGGTTTTCGGTCTGGTGATGCTCATCGGATGGTCGTGGTGGGTGGGTATCTTCCTCCTGTTGGCCCTGGTGGGGCTGGCGCTGGGAATGGTCGTGCTGCGCAAATTCCTCAAGCGCCGCCAGGAAAAGATGTTCGTGCACCAGATCATCGAGCAGGATGAATCCATGCGCCGGGGGATGGCGCCCCAGGATCAGGATACGGCCAAAGAGTTGCAGGCGCGCTGGAAGGAAGCCATCGATGCCCTGCGCAAGTCCCATTTGCGCAAACACGGCAATCCGCTCTACGTGCTGCCCTGGTACATGGTCATCGGCGAGAGCGGTTCCGGAAAGACCACCGCCATCCAGAGTGCGCGCCTCTCTTCGACTTTCGCCGAAGTGAGCCGCACTTCCGGCATCTCCGGAACGCGCAATTGCGACTGGTGGTTCTTCGAGCAGGCCGTGATCATCGACACCGCCGGGCGGTACGCGATTCCGGTGGACGAAGGCCGTGACAAGGACGAGTGGCAGAAATTCCTGCGGCTGTTGGCCAAATTCCGCAAGAAGGAGCCCTTGAACGGTCTCGTGGTCACGGTTGCGGCGGATCGCCTGGCCCAACAGACCCCGGAAGCGCTGATGGAGGACGGTCTCAGCATCCGGCGGCGGATCGATGAACTCATGCGGGTACTGGGCGCCAGGTTTCCCGTCTACGTGATGGTGAGCAAGTGCGACCTGATCCAGGGGGCGACCCGGTTCTGCGACGCCTTGCCGGAAAATGCCCTCAACCAGGCCATGGGACTGCTGAACCGGCAACTGAAAAGCGACACCGACGGATTCGTGGCCGGGGTCTTTCAAACCATCGGCGACCGCCTTCGGGACCTGCGGTTGCTGCTGCTCAACAAGATAACGGACCGATCGGCGGCCACCTCCATGCTGCTGTTTCCCGAAGAGTTCGAGAAACTGGCCGATCCGCTCACCGCCTTCATCCAGGGCGCTTTTCAGGAAAATCCGTACCAGGAGACGCCGTTGCTGCGAGGGATATTCTTCTCCAGCGGCCGGCAGGAAGGCACCCCTTTCTCTCATTTTCTCAGCGCCCTGGGCCTGATCCAAAGCCGCGAGGTTCTGGCCGGCACCAACAAAGGTTTGTTTCTTCACGACTTGTTTGCCCGTATCCTGCCCCGGGACCGGCAGCTTTTCCGGCCCACCCAGCACATGGCCCAGTGGCAGAAGCTGACCCGCAATCTGGGGCTCACCTCCTGGATCGCCGTGATGATCGCCGTGTGCGGCCTGCTGAGCTATGCCTTCGTGAAAAACCTGACGGCCCTGGCGGACGTGCGGCGCGAATTCGACAAGCCGGCTGTATTGCAGGGCGATCTGCTCGCCGACGTGATCACCATGGATCGGTTTCGCCAGGCCCTGGAGAAGGTCGAAACGGAAAACGACAACTGGTGGATCCCGCGTCTGGGGCTGCACGAATCCCTGGATGTCGAGAAGGCGCTGAAGCAGAAATATGTCGACTTGTTTCGAAGGGGGTTTTTGTCCGGGTTCGACAAGACCATGGGAGACCGCATGACCGCCTTCAGCAGTCGGACACCAGATCTGGTATTCGGCGCCCATGTCGCCCACCTGGTGCGGCGTATCAACCTGCTCAAGGGGCGCCTGAGCGAGGACGGTCTGGAATCCTTGTCCCATCTGCCCCAGCCGGTCTATGGCATGGAGGTCCTCGGACGCAGGGACGTCATTCCCGAAATCCAGGCCGTCATTGCCCGTCAGTACCTCTATGCCGTGGCCTGGCGCCGGGACGGCGATGCGGCCAACCAGGAGATTACCCGGCTGCAGACCTGGTTGAAACATCTGCTGACCATGCCGGGCATGACCCTCAACTGGCTTACCGATTGGATCGACGCCGACCCGAACCTGAAACCGGTACGGCTCGACGATTTCTGGGACGGCGAGGCCGCGGACGCGTCGACCTTCGTGCCGGCGGCCTTCACCCGTGCGGGACAGGACCGGATTCGAACGGCCATCGACGAGATCGAGGCCGCCTTGTTCGATCCGCTGATCATCGCACGCGCCAAAGTGGAGTTTGCCAAGTGGTATCAGCAGCAATACATCCGCCGGTGGGAGACATTTATCCAAAATTTCCATGAAGGCGACACCCTGGTCACGGAGCGGGAAAAATGGCAGGCCGCCGTTCGGCAACTGCCCGGCGACCAGGGCCCCTATCATGCGTTGATCCAACGTATCGCCGAGGAATTCACCGACCTGGACCCGGCCGTTCCGCTGCCGCCCTGGGCCGCCCTGGCCTTCGACTGGCAGCAGGTTCGCAAGGAATCCAAGGCCGGCGACGTGGTCGATCCCCAGAAAGCAGGCGTTTTCAAGAAGGCCGCGCGCAAAGTCACCTCCAAATTGAGCAAGGCCGAAAAAGCCCTGGGAGTCAATGCCCGACCCTCCCTGGATCCGGAAGACCGGCTGCTGGCGGCCAAAGCCTATCTGAGCTACCAGCAAAGTCTGGAAGCCATCGCCGCAAGCGCCGACTCTCGCAATGTGGCCTTTCAATTGGCTACGGATATGTATCAACAGGATCCGGCCACCGGTGAATCCCCCCTGCTCGTCGCCCGGCGCGCCTTGCAGGAGATGCACGCGGCCATGCGACCCAGGCCCGACGATGCCGAAGAGCCGTTCTGGAAACTCCTGGCCGGTAATATCGATGTCCTGCAGCGCTTCGTGCTGCGCGAGTCCGCCTGTCTACTGCAGACCCGTTGGGAAAAAGACGTCCTCCTGGAAGTGCAGGGGGTCGGCGAAGACCAGGATATGGGGCAGCTGATGATGGGATCCAACGGATTCGCCGCCAAATTTATCCAGGGCCCGGCCGCGCCCTTCATCTCCCGCGGGTATGAGAAAGGTTATTTCGCCAAAAAAGTGAACGGCATGGGTATCCCCTTCGAAGCGCATTTTTTCAGCTTCCTGACCAAGGGGGCCAAAGCCGCCAGCCCGAAAAAAGGAAGCTACAAGGTCAAAATCCGTGCTTATCCTACGGACACCAACCCGGGCGCCCAGGTTCGGCCCCATTCCACCGTCCTGGAGATGCAATGTGCCGATGGTTCGACCCGGCTGGAGAATTTGAACTACCCGGTGTCCAAGACATTCGTCTGGACGCCGCAAAGCTGCGGGGACGTCAATTTTCAAATATCGGTGGGCAACCTGGTGTTGACCAAGACCTATACCGGTTACAACGCCTTTGCCAAGTTTCTGCATGAATTCAAGAACGGGCAGCGCACTTTCGACCGATCCGAGTTTCCGGCGGAAGCGGCGGACCTGAGACGCATCGGCGTTCGGTTCATCAAGGCCCGCTACCAGTTCCAGGGACACCGTCCGGCACTACAGATGCTGTATGCCGCGCCGGGCCGACCTCCCGGAAAGATCGTGTCATGCTGGCAGCCTTGAGAAAATCGTCTGCCTGGAACTGGGCGGCCATCGGCAAGCATCCGGTGGCCAAGGACTATATCCGTATCGGAACCCCGTCGCCGCTGATCGAGGCCCTGGGGGAGTGGGTTGCCAATGGTTACCGGCAGTTGAATCCCGCCAAGGAGCCTCCCCGGTCGTTTTACTCCTGGCGTTTCTGGCTGCGGGGAATTAAGAAAGGGGAGATCATCTGCGGATTGGGGCGTGACAGCAGTGACCGCATCGGCCGGCCCTATCCCCTGCTGATCGCGGGACAAGGCCTCCTCAAGGGCTGGGAGAAAAAATGGATCGAACTTCCCCGGATGCTGGGAAGGTCGTGGCAATCCATGGAGTATATCGCCGCCAGGCGTTTTGACGAACTCGATGCCCTGGAGTCGGCCCTGGCCGGGCTGGAGGCACCGGAGAAGCAGATACCGGCCGCAGCGGAGACGGAGATGAAGATGCCGGCGGGGATGGCCGCCTTCCACCAGGAGTTGGATCGGGAAGGAATTGCCATGGTTCGGCTGAACCATGAAATGCAGGACGACTCCGAGGCCGCGGTACGCCAATATCACCTTCAGCTCGAGGGGTGCTGCAGGCAAATCCCCCGGGGGGTATTCGTCGGCGGCACGCCGCAGCAGACCGGCCTGGTGGCCGTCCAACATCCATTGGGCAAGGCCGATTTTCTAAAGTTGTGGTCCTGGTGAACCCTAACGCTGCATAAATAAAGATGGCAAAAGGGTAATGAACCGTTATGAACTTTGAACCGAAGCCAAATCCGCTGCCGAAGCAAGCATTCAACCTCAGGTCCACTGTAGGATCGGGTCGATTGTATGCCATCTTTTTTACCCTCCGGGAAAGCCGGAGGGCTCCAGATCCGGCGTTGCCGGGGGTTTGCAGTAGATAGACTACGGCGGCACCCCCGGCGCCTTGGCTCTGAAGCCCTCCGACTTTTGCAACGTTAGGGCAAATAGCCATGGCAATGTTTGAGGAGTGCGGAGAGGAATGAGCGGGAATAATATGGAATATGCAGGCCTGGGAAGATCATCCATCAGCGAAGAGACGCCGGCCGGCAGGGACTGCCGGTATGAAGCGACTTTCGAAGATCTGCAGACGGAAATCGACAAGCTCTCTTCTCCCACGGCATCGGGCAAGGTGGACTGGTCCAGAATCGTCGAGACCGCGGCCGGGATATTGCAGAATCAATCCAAGGATCTGACCGTGGCTTCCTACCTGGCGGTGGGGTTGTTGCAGCAGCGTCAAATCGACGGTCTCGACCAGGGCCTTCAGATCCTCCGGGATCTGGTGACCACCCACTGGGATCATCTCTATCCGCCGAAAAAACGGATGCGCGGCAGGGCAGGAGCGTTTACCTGGTGGTTGGAGAAGAGCGAAACCATCCTGGAACAGATCAAGCCGGACCCCATCGCGGCGGAGGTGGCGGCGAGACTCCAGGACAACCTGACGCAGCTGGATGCCCAATTGGCCGAAAAAATGCCGGATCCGCCGTTGTTGCGGCCCATCCAGCGGAAGGTGGAGGCCCTGCCCGTCCAGGAATCCGCCAAAACCGAAGAAGCGGCGGCCAGGCCTGAATTTGCAACGCCTGCACCAAAACGGCCGGAGGCCGCTGCAGCGCCGCCGCCCGCGGCGAAGTCCCCGGCCGCATCCCCGGCGCCCGCGGCCGTTCAAAAGATCGAAAGCGATCAGGAGGCCAAGAAGGCCATGGACCAGGCGCTGCAGCAATTGCGCCGATCGAGTCTGTTCCTGCTGCAGCAGAATCTTGCCGATCCGCTGGCCTACCGGTTGCGCCGCATGGCCAGTTGGGTCGCCATTCAGGCCCTGCCGCCCAATGCCGACGGGGTCACCCGGATTCCGGTGCCGCCGCCCCAATTGACCGATGAACTGGCCGGTCTCCGGGACGAGGGCAACTGGCCCGGATTGATTCAGAATTGCGAACAGAAGATGTCCCAGTTTATCTTCTGGTTCGATCTGCAGCGAATGGTGTTCGAGGGGCTGCAAAACCTGGGCGGCGATCACCGGGAGGCGCAGAAAGAGGTTTGCCGCCAGACGGCTGCCATCGTCGACCGCCTGCCCGGATTGGAGCGGCTGGCCTTCGATGAGGGAACCCCCTTCGCCGACGCGCAGACCCGCGAGTGGCTGGGCAGCCTTGGTACCGGAGGTGGGAGCGGTGCTCCGGCAGCCGAAAGGGTCGCGGCCTCCGACGGTCTGAAGGAGAAGATCCAGACGGCCCTCGGCCTGGCCCGCAAGAAGCGGCTGGTCGATGCAATGGACCTGTTGCAGGCGGAAATGCAGCGATCCGCGGCCCATCGCGAGCGGATGCGCTGTCGCCTGGGCATCATCCAGGTGTTGCTGGCCGTCAAGAAGTCTTCATCGGCCCTGCCGCATATCGAAAAGGTGCTGGCCGATATCGGGACCTTCCAACTGGAAGTCTGGGATCCCTCCCTGGCCCTGGAAGGATTGACGGCGGCATGGAAGGGATACCATGCCCAGACCGCTGGCGAATATCAGGCCCGCGGTATCGAAATTCTCAATCGTATCGCCGTGCTGCACCCCACGGCGGCCCTGCAATTGAGCAAACCCTGACATTGCATAAAGAACTGGCGATCGTACCCGACAGCCGGAGATAAGAACAAGGACAGAAATATAATCAAACAAAGGGAGAGTAGCCATGGCCAAAGAAGGAACCGTCGCCCCCAAAGAGAGAGTCAACATCGTATATCGACCGGCCACCGGGGATGCCAAGGAAGAGGTGGAACTGCCCCTGAAACTGCTGGTGATCGGCGATTTTACTTCCCAGGAAGATGATCGCATGATCGAAGATCGCGAACCGATCAATATCGACAAAGACAACTTCAACGAGGTGATGAAAGGTCAAAACCTGAAACTCGACCTCACGGTTGCCGACAAGCTGTCCGACGATCCCGACAGCGAGATGAGCGTTTCGCTTCAGTTCGACTCCATCAAGGATTTCGAACCGGAGGCCATCGCCCGCAACACACCCGAGCTCAATAAGCTGTTGGAACTGCGGGAAGCCTTGCAGGCGTTGAAAGGTCCCATGAGCAACCGGCCGGAGTTCCGGAAGAAGATCCAGGAGATCGTCAAGGACGAATCCGCCAAGGAAAAACTGCTCAAAGAGCTCAACCTCGATAAAGAAGAGTAGAAGGGGGGATGACCATGGCTGAAGAACAACAAGATACACAGGCATCTGCCGCGGAGACCGAGACCGCCGAGGAAGGGTCGTTGCTGGACGCCATCGTGACCGCCACCAAACTCAAACCGGCGGACGAAGGCTATGATATCGCCAAAAAGGGCGTGGAAGCGCTCTTGAGCCAGTTGATCGAACCCGGTCGCAAAGTGGACAAGGTGTCCAACGCCGTCATCGACGAGTTCATCGCCGGCATCGACAAGAAGCTCAGCGCGCAGCTGGACGCCATCCTGCACAATCCGGAGATGCAGAAACTGGAATCCGCCTGGCGGTCGCTGAAATACCTCGTGGACCGGACCGATTTCCGCGAGAATATCAAGATCGAAATTCTCAACGTCACCAAGGACGAACTCCTGGAGGATTTCGAGGATTCGCCGGAAATCCCCAAATCCGGTCTCTACAAGACGGTCTATACGGCGGAATACGGCCAGTTCGGCGGCCAGCCCTACGGCAACATCGTGGCCAATTACGATTTCGGCCCGGGCCCCCAGGATATCAAATTGCTGCAATATGTGGCGGCGGTGTCGGCCATGTCCCACGCCCCGTTCATTGCCGCGGCCGGTCCCAAGTTCTTCGGCGTGGACAGTTTTCAGGAACTGCCCAATCTCAAGGATCTGCGCAGCATCTTCGAGGGCCCGCAATACGTCAAATGGCAGTCCTTCCGGGAATCCGAGGACGCCCGCTATGTCGCTTTGACCACGCCGCGCTTCCTGTTGCGATTGCCCTACGGCGAGGAGACCCAGCCGGTGAAGGCCTTCAATTACGAGGAGAACGTCTCCGATTCCCATGATCGTTATTTGTGGGGCAATACGGCCTTCGCCTTTGCCTCCCGTCTCACCGACAGTTTCGCCAAGTACCGTTGGTGCTCCAATATCATCGGTCCCATGGGCGGCGGCACGGTGGAAGATCTTCCCCTGCACCAGTTCGAATCCATGGGGGCCATTCAGACCAAGATCCCCACGGAAGTATTGATTTCCGAGCGACGCGAATTCGAACTGGCCGAAGAGGGCTTCATGGCCCTGACCATGCGCAAGGGAAGCGACAACGCCTGTTTCTTCTCCGCCAATTCCACCCAAAAGGCCAAGTTCTTCGGAAACAGCCCGGAGGGCAAAGACGCCGAGCTCAATTACAAACTGGGAACCCAGCTTCCGTACATGTTCGTGGCCAATCGGCTGGCCCACTATTTAAAGGTGATCCAGCGCGAAAACATCGGCAGTTGGAAGGAGCGGTCCGATCTGGAACGGGAACTCAACACATGGATCAAGCAATACGTGGCCGATCAGGACAACCCGCCGGCATCGGTCCGCAGCCGCCGGCCGTTGCGTCAGGCGCAGATCAACGTGGAAAGCGTGGAGGGTGAACCCGGCTGGTACCGGGTCGGAATGAAGGTACGCCCCCATTTCAAATACATGGGCGCCTTTTTTACCCTGTCACTGGTAGGAAAACTGGACAAAGAATAACATTCATCAACCTATTTATTCAAAGGAGGCAACCCAATGCCAACACCTGCTTATCTCGAGATCGAGGGGGAAACCCAAGGGGCCATCACCGAAGGCGCATTCACCGCCGACAGCGTCGGCAACGTCTATCAGGAAGGCCATGAAAACGAGGTCCTGGTGCAGGCCATGTCGCACGAATGTTCGGTGCCCACCGATTCGCAAAGCGGTCAACCCACCGGCCAGCGGGTCCATCATCCGTTGACCATCACCAAGGTCTTCGACAAGAGTTCGCCCATGCTCTACGTGGCCCTTTCCACCGGCGAGAAGCTGACCAAGTGTGTGCTCAAGTGGTATCGCACCAGCACCGCCGGCGTCCAGGAACACTACTTCACCACCGCGCTGGAAGACGCCATCATCACCAAGATCAGGGCATACATGCCCAATTGCCAGGACCCGACCCAGTCATCCTTCACCCATCTGGAAGATGTTTCGTTCTCGTATCGCAAGATCATTTGGACCCATGAGGTGGCCGGCACCTCGGGTGAAGATGATTGGCGGACGCCGGTAAGCTGATTCATTTCGATGCCGCCCGCGGGCATGAACCGCCTGAAGCGGCACGGCAGGGGAATCAGGCATGCGCGAACATCGCCTTCTCGATCGCATACGGCTGGTGGACAAGAATCCGAACCGGCGGGTGACCCAGGACCCCAAGCAGATGATCCATTCGGTCCAGGACCACCTCCAGCGCATTCTCAACACCCGGCAGGGCAGCACGCCCATTGCCGAGGAGTTCGGCGTGCCTGATTTCACCAATTTCATGAGTGCCTTTCCAGACTCCAAACGGAGCATCGAACGCTCGCTTCGGCAGACGATTCAGAAATTCGAACCACGGCTGCGGGGAGTCCGGGTGGGTTTCCATCCACAGGAAGACGATCCCATGACCATTACCTTCGAGATTACCGCCCAGTTGGTGCTCGAGAACCACAAGGAAGCGGTCCATTTCGAAAGCCAGGTGGATTCCGGAGGACATATCAAGGTCAAGGGGTAGTGGAAAAAACCGCATAAACCATAGATCGAATTCGCAATGTTCAACCGCTACTTCCAGCAGGAACTGAACCAGCTCAAGGATCTGGGCGCCGAGTTCGCCAGGATGCATCCGGCGGTGGCCCCCATGCTCAGCGGCCTTTCCACCGATCCGGACGTGGAAAGGCTGCTGGAGGGCGTGGCCTTTCTGACCGGACTGATGCGTCAGAAACTGGACGATGATTTTCCCGAAATCATCCATGAGCTGTTTCAGTTGATCTGGCCGCACTACCTGCGCCCGCTGGCCTCGACCGCCATCGTGGCCTTCACGCCCAAGACCAGTCTCAAGCGGACCGTGCGGGTGCCCAAAGGGGTCCAACTGGCTTCGGAACCCGTGGACGGCACCACCTGTCTGTTCCGGACCAGCTACGACGTGGACGTCCACCCGCTGGTGCTTCTCGAGGCGGAACTGGTGGAGGAAGCCGGCCGCGCCCCCGCCATCCGCCTGATCCTCGAGCTTCAGGACATGAACCTGGAAGAGTGGCAACCCGAATACCTGCGCATCCATCTTGCCGGGGCCCCCACCCAGGCCGCGGATATCTATCTGCTGCTGCGACATTGCCTCAACCGCATCGTGCTACGTCCTCTGGACAAGGGCACGGAATGCATCCTGTCCGCGGACCAGTTGGCCCCTGTGGGATTCGGCTCCCGGGAAGACCTGATTCCATACCCTTCCCAATCTCTTCCGGGATACCGCATCCTCCAGGAGTATTTCATTCTCCCGGAGAAATTTCTCTTCCTGGATCTGAAAGGCTGGTCGCGTTGGATCGACCGGGGCGCCGGCAATCGGTTCGAGATCCGCTTCGAGTTGACGAAACTGCCGTTCACCCCTCCGCGGGTGCGCCGGGACAGGTTCGAATTGTGCGCCACGCCGGTAATCAATCTGTTTTCCCACGATGCAGATCCCATCCGTCTCGATCATCGCCAAAGCGAGTACCTCGTGCGGCCGGCGGGCAGCGACGGCGAGAACTTTCAAGTCTATAACGTCGACAAAGTCACCGGTTTCGTTCAGGGTACGGCCCGGGAAAGAACCTACATCCCCTTCGAGATGTTTGCGCCCAACCCCGACGCCGCGCCCGTCTATCATGTCAAGATCCGGCGTTCACCGGTGCATCACCGGTTCGATTTCTATCTCTCGGTGGCCTATCGTTCCGGCGCGGGCACCCCTCCGCCGGAGACACTGTCGATGCAATTGCAGTGTACCAACGGCCTGTTGCCCGAGGGATTGCAGGTGGGCGACATCCGCCATCCCACCAGCAGCACGCCGGAGTTCGTGGATTTCAAGAATATCCGTCCGCCCACATCCACTATCCTGCCGCCCCTGGGTCGCAACCTGCTCTGGCGGTTGGTTTCCCACTTGAACCTGAACTTTCAGTCCCTGGCGAAAGATACCAATCTCAAGTCGTTGCTGGAGCTGTACAATTTCGAAGAAAACCGGGATCGGCCGACTTTCCTGGCCAATCAGAAACGCATTGCCGGAATCGTGTCGGTCCAGTCCCGACCGGCCAACCGCCTGATGGATCGATTGATCATGCGGGGCCGGGAAATCCGCATCGAAGCCCGGCAGGATCATTTTGCCGGAGAGGGCGACCTGTACCTGTTCGGGACGGTTCTCGACCATTTCCTGGGTGCCTGGGCGTCGATGAACACGTTCACCCAGTTGTTTGTCAAAGAAATGCTGAAGGGCGAGGTATACCAATGGCCGGCACGAATCGGGGATCACACGCTGATCTGACCGCCACCGGCCCGGACCCCGCCCGGGACGATCTGGTGACGACAGGCAGTGCCTTCAACTTTTTTCAGGCGATCCGTCTGCTGCGACGGACGGCGGCGGAGACGACGAATCCAAAGACCCTGCAGGATGACCATATTCGCGTTCGTCCGGCGCTGAACCTGGCATTCCCGGCGGCCGATATCGAATCCATCCAATTGCAATCCAGCCAGGACCGTCCCCGCTATCTTGTCACGGCCAACTTCCTCGGGCTCTACGGCACCTCCTCGCCGCTGCCCACCTTTTATACCGAGGATTTGATCGACGAGGCGGGCCAGGACGAAAGCGTCTCCCGGGATTTTCTCGATGTCATTCACCATCGGTTGTATCATCTTCTCTTCCAGGGATGGCTGAAATACCGCCTCTTCTTCCAGGTGGCCGAGGAGCGCAACGAAGATTATCTCGAACGCCTCTTCTGCCTGATGGGACTGGGGACGCCGGCCCTGCGGGAAAGTATCCCCGATGCCCGCGGGTTGCTGCGCTATATCGGCTTGTTCACCCAATTTCCGCGATCGGGCCAGGGACTTTGCACCTTGTTGCGGGATGCCCTTGGAGAGGTCCCCATCGACCTGACGCCCTGCATCCGGCGAATGGCCAAGATTCCCCATTCCCAGCGCCTGCGGATGGGGTTCACCGGGAATCGGCTGGGGCTGGACACCTTCGTCGGCGAAGAAATCGCGGACCGCATGGGCAGGTTCCGGGTTGAGATCGGTCCTCTGACCCAGGCCGAATTTTTGCGCTTCACCCCGGGAAATTCCGGTTATGCCACGCTGACCACGCTGACCGAACTCTACATCGTCGAGCCCCTCGAATTCGAGGTGGAACTCATCCTGGCCCACGGGCAGGCGCAGACGGTCTGCCTGGGAGACAGGTTCCGGTCGGTGCTGGGCGTGACCACCTGGGTCTTCTCGGAACCAACCCTGGGCGAAGTACGCACCCGGTTTTCCGTAAATCGTTCATAGGAGGACGCCATGCTCACCGTGGATATCAAATCGTTGCTGCGACGCCTGAACGGCTATTGTACCGGCAGCCTGGAAGGCGCCGCCGGACTCTGCGTCGCGCGGACCCATTACGAGGTCACCGTGGAGCATCTTTTGGTCAAGCTGCTCGGGAATCCCCAGGCGGACATGGCCATGATCCTGCGCCGGTTCGATCTCGATCCCGGCAAGCTGCTCCAGTCCCTGGAAAACAGCCTGGAAGAGCTGCGTACGGGCAATGCCGGCAAACCGGTCTTCTCGCCGCTGCTCATGGAATGGATCCAGGAAGCCTGGCTGGTGGCCTCCGTGGACCTGGAGGAGGCCCGTGTGCGTTCGGGCGCCATGCTGCTGGCCTTCCTGAGCCGCCCCCGCCAGTTGGCCGGGGGCAACGCCACGGAGCGGCTCACCGCCATCAACCGCGAGAGCCTGAAATCCGAATTCTGGAACATCGTCAAGGGATCCATGGAGAAGGCGGTCAGGGAATCCGCCGTTGAATCCGAAGCCGGCCCTCCGGGAGAAACAACGGCCATTTCCCGCTTCTGCGAAGATTTTACCGCCAAGGCCGCGGCCGGAGGCATCGATCCGGTCTTCGGCCGCGACAACGAGATTCGCCAGATGGTGGACATCCTGGCCCGGCGCCGGAAGAACAATCCCATCGTGGTGGGCGAAGCCGGCGTGGGCAAGACCGCCGTCGTCGAGGGCCTGGCCCTGCGCATCGTCGAAGGCGACGTACCCGAGATGCTGCGGGACGTCTCCATCATCGGCCTGGACATGGGGCTTTTGCAGGCTGGGGCCGGCATGAAAGGCGAGTTTGAGAACCGCCTCAAATCGGTGATCAACGAGATTAAATCGTCTGAAAAACCGATGATTCTTTTTATCGACGAGGCCCACACCCTCATCGGCGCCGGCGGTTCCGCCGGCATGGGCGATGCGGCCAACCTGCTCAAACCGGCCCTGGCCCGGGGGGAACTCCGCACCGTGGCAGCCACCACCTGGTCGGAGTACAAGAAGTATTTCGAAAAGGACGCCGCCCTGGCGAGGCGGTTTCAACTGGTGAAGCTGGACGAACCCTCGGAAGAGATCGCCAAGTTGATCCTGCGGGGATTGAAGCCCAAGTACGAAGCCGCTCACGATGTGGTGGTTCGCGACGACGCCATCGAAGCGGCGGCCGAGCTTTCCAGCCGCTATATCTCCGGACGTCAATTGCCGGACAAGGCCGTGGATCTTCTGGATACCGCCGCCGCGCGGGTGAAGATCCTGCTGACGGCCAAACCCGATGCCATCGAGGACCAGGAGCGGCGCAGACAGGCGCTGGAACGCGAGTTGGCGGCCATCGCCCGGGACAAGCTTCACGGAATCGCCGTGGATGCCGAACGCGAAAACCAGTTGCAGGCCCAATTGCAGACCACGGATACCATGGTGTCGGAACTGACGGAACGCTGGCGCAAGGAGCAGGCTTCGGCCCGGGAGGTGATCGACCTGCGCGGCCAACTGGTGCAGAGCCGAATGGGGGAAGCAACGGATGCGGAGCGATCCCCCGAAGAGATCCAGGCCGACCTGGAATCGGCCGTCGCCGAATTGGCCGCTATCCAGGGAGAGACCAGCCTGGTGCGGACCGAAGTCGATCCGGACGTGGTGGCCAAGGTGGTTTCGGACTGGACCGGTATTCCGCTGGGGCGCGTCATGCGCGACCAGGCCCGCAGCATCCTGGATCTGGAAGACAATCTGCGCAAACGGATCAAAGGCCAGGACCAGGCCCTGGCCGCCATCGCCCGGGTCATCAAATCCGCCAAATCGGGCATCAAGGACCCGGATCAACCCCTGGGCATTTTCCTGCTGGTCGGCCCCAGCGGCGTCGGCAAGACCGAAACCGGATTGGCCATGGCCGACCTGCTCTTCGGCGGCGAAAACTTCATGGCGACCATCAACATGAGCGAGTTCCAGGAGAAGCACACCGTCAGCCGTCTGATCGGTTCGCCGCCGGGGTATGTGGGCTACGGAGAAGGCGGCGTGCTCACCGAGGCGGTGCGCCAGCGCCCCTATTCGGTGGTATTGCTGGATGAAGTGGAAAAGGGCCATCTGGAGGTGATGAATCTCTTCTACCAGGTATTCGACAAGGGCAAGATGGCCGACGGCGAAGGTCGGGACATCGACTTCAAGAATACGGTGATTTTCATGACCAGCAACCTGGCCACCGACATCATCACCGAGATGACCGCCGGAGACGAACCCGTCGAAGCGGAAGTCCTCGCGGCCGCCATCCGCCCGCTGCTCAGCAACCATTTCAAGCCGGCGCTGCTGGCCCGCATGAACGTGATTCCTTACTTGACCCTGCCGCCGGAGGTCTTGCAGGACATCGTGGTGTTGAAAATGAACAAGCTGGCAAGGCGTATGGCCGACACCCATAAAATCAAACTGAGCTATGGCGACGAGGTGGTGGCGCAGATCGCCGAGCGTTGTACCGAAGTGGAAACCGGCGCCCGCAACATCGACTATATCATGAGCGGCACCATCCTTCCGCGCATGTCCCAGGAGATTCTGGCCTGCATGACCGAAGGAGAGTTGCCGGCCGAGGTCCGGCTCGATGTCGGAAAGGACGGGACGTTCGGCGTCGATTTTCGCCGCTGAAAAGCCGGAACGGTAAATTATCGCCATCGGACCGTCGGCGACCGAACGGTTCGGCGGCCTGCCCGCAAGGAGAACGGGGATGTCTGCTCACAATGAAAGACGGTACACTTTCGTGTCCGACGCGAAGCCCGAGGATACCTTCACGGTGGTGCGCTTCACCGGTCACGAGTCGATCTCGCAACCGTATCGCTTCGATATCGTCGTGGCCACGGCGGATGCCGAGATCGATTTGCGGTCCATGCTGCAGAGCGCCGTCCGATTCGTGATTCATCGCGGCGACCTGGATGACCGGGTGTTTCATGGGATTCTGGCCGAATTCGAACAGATGGAGGAGTCCGGGGATTTCGTCATTTACAAGGCCGTATTGGTGCCGAGACTGTGGAATGCCGGTCTCTACATCGAAAACCAGCTCTTTCTGGAGAAAAATGTCGAAGAGATCATCACGGACGTGCTTCAGCAGACGCGGCTGACGGGTCAGGACTATGAATTCCGGCTCACCGGCACCTACACCTCCTGGGAATATATCTGCCAGTGGCGTGAAACGGACCTGAACTTCATCCATCGCTGGATGGAGCGGGAAGGAATATACTACTATTTCGTGGAGGAAGACGGAAACGAGAAGATCATTCTCACCGACAGCTCCACCTCCCATGAGAATATCGGCGCGGAACACCAGCTGCCTTTTTCTCCTCCCAGCGGTACGGTGCCCCGGGATCAGGAAGTCATCGAAACCCTCGTATGCCGGCAGAGCCGGTTGCCCAACAAGGTGATCCTGAACGATTATAACTATCGCCGGCCCTCCCTGGAATTGCGGGCGGAAGTCACGGTGGACGCCGATGCCCACGGGGATGTCTACTTCTACGGCGAACATTTCAAGCTTCCCGAGGAGGGGCAGCAGCTGGCGCAGATCCGGGCCGAAGAACTCTTGTGCCGGGCCTGCGTCTATACGGGGGAATCCACCGCCGCCAACCTGAGCGCCGGCCATTTGTTCGAACTCCAGGATCACTTCCGCGAGAGCCACAACCAGCAATACCTGATCCTCGAAGTGGACCATTCGGGCCGCCAGGCCATCGCCCGGCTGGCCGGGCAGCGTGCCGATACCAGTGCGGAAGAGCAGACCATGGCGTACCGCAACCGCTTTACGGCCATTCCGGCAGGCGTTCAATTCCGGCCGGAACGCCGGGCGGCAAAGCCCAGATTTTTCGGCACCCTCAATGCCACGGTGGATGCCTCGGGAAGCGGAGAATATGCGGAAATCGACGACCAGGGGCGCTACAAGGTGATCCTGCCCTTCGATCGGAGCGGCAACGACGGGGGACGGGCATCGCGATGGATACGCATGGCGCAGCCGTATGCCGGCAACAACTTCGGCATGCATTTCCCCTTGCACCGTGGCACGGAAGTGTTGCTTACCTTCGTCGACGGGGACCCGGACCGTCCCATCATCGCCGGGTCGGTGCCCAATCCGGAAAATGCCAGCCCGGTCAGCAGCACCAACCAGACCCAGTCCATGATCCGCACCGGCGGGGGCAATCAGATCAAGTTCGAGGACACTGCCGGCGCCCAACTGATCCGCCTGGATTCGCCCCATTCCAAGTCCTATTTCAGAATCGGTTCGACCAATTCCAATCCACCGGGAATCGATGTGGGCAGCGACGGGCAGATGACCACCACCGTCGGCGGTCATGTCGTGACCAAGGTCGGCAAAGACTATACCTGCACCATCGAGGGCAAACAGCACAAGATCACCACGGGGGAAGTGCAGTACGAGTTCAACAGCAATGCCCATAAAATCACCCGCGGCAATTCGAAAGAAGAAGTCTATGGCAACAAAGAATCGATTACAAAAGGCAATACCACGGAGACATACATCGGGGACAAGAAATCCTTCATGAGCGGCAGCACCAACGAGACATTTAAAGGCGACAAGGTCTCCGCCGCCCTGGCCGGCACGGCCGAACTCTTCGTGGGCGCCAAGTACGCCACGGCCGTGGCCGCCACCAACGAAAATTTCGGCGGAATCAAGACCGGCATCAATGCCTCGGTCAAGTTCGAAGAGTCCAAGGGACCGGACCTCAACAAGGCGGTCACCAAGACCATCGACGCCAAGGCCAAGATCGACTTGAAATGCGGCGCCAGTCATATCAGCATCACGCCGGCTTCCATCGAACTCAAGTGCGGCGGGGCGAAGATGACCCTCAGCCAGGGTGGAGACATCATCGTCCGCGGCAATCGCTTCGACGTGACCCCGCGATCCAACATGCAGGTGCATTGCGGCGGCACCAAGGTCAAGATTACGGGAAGCAAGTTTTTCGTGCATGCATCCAGCGTCGACATGCCCGATCGCACCAACCAGGGATGACCGGGCCTTTCGAAAAAGACAGCGTAAAGATGGAAATCGTCAATAACACACCGTTTTTATTTGCCTATCTTCCGGGTCGGGTCGGCTTTCCGGGCCATTCGCTGACCCTTCTGGTCAAGGCGACCTTCGATCTGACCGACGAGGGCCGGTGCGAAGTCGCCGCCGAACAGCGCTACCCCACGGGAGACGAACTCTACCCGGACGATGACGAAGGCGGCGGCAGTCTTCGATATGCCTCGGATTTCGCCTTCTTCAAGCCGCGGGCCGACCTGTCGCTGGTGGGGAAATGCCATGCCCCCGAGGGGAGGGAAGTCCCGGTGTGCACGGTCTCCTTCGGCGTGGGAGGGTACACCCGATCGGCCCTGGTTTACGGTCATCGCTTCTGGCAGGGTCTGACTTTCAGCACCAGCGCGCCCGAGCCGTTTGCGAAGATGGATCTGCGTTACGAGAACTGCTATGGCGGGCCCGGATTCGCTCCCAATCCCGTGGGCCGCGGGTATGGCGCCACCAAAGGCCACCGGCGGCCGCTGCCCAACGTCGAAGACCCGGACCAGACCGTGGATCTGCCGGGTTATCGCCCGAAGCCGGCCGGCTTCGGGCCGATCCACCCCGAGTGGCGATCGCGGGCAGCCAAAATGGGCAGTTATGGCGGAGGCTGGGTCAAGGAGCGCTGGCCCTGGTTTGCCGAGGATTTCGACTGGTCTTATTTCAACGCCGCCCCCGAGCCGTTGCAGGTCGAAGGGTATCTGCAAGGGGACGAAATCATCTCCCTCGAAAACCTGCATCCCTTCCGGAGCCGGTACCAGGCGCCCCTGCCGGCCTTGAGAATGCGCATGTTCACCCGTGTCGTGGATCTTCGCAACCCATCGCCGGTCTTCGGGGAAGTTCCCCTGAAGCTGGACACCCTGTGGGTCGATACCGATGCGGTCCAACTGGTCCTGGTCTGGCGGGGGGTCATCGCCGTTTCCGGCGAGGACTATCCCGAAGTAGAGCACCTGTTCATCACATCCGAACCCCTCGACCAGCCGCCGGCGTCCCTGGAGGCCATGCAGCATCTTTTCGTCGAGGTGTTGGCCGAAAACGAAAAGGAATTCGAACTGACCCCCCTGGAACCACCCGAGGAGGTTGAAACGGAGCCGGTGGATTTGCAGGCCGTCGAACAGGCGCTGCAGGAATCCCGGGAACAGATGCGCAAGATCATGCAGGCCGCCGGCCTGGACCCGCCGGCGGAAGAGGGGGAGGCCGCCGCACCCCTCTCCCCGGAGGAAGCCGGGATCCTGGAGCGCCTGGGCGTCGATCTTCCCGTCGACCCCCCGCCCCTCACACGGGAAGGCGTCGTCGCGGGCATCGCCTCCGGAAAGAACTTCGCCGGCGAGGATTTGCGCGGATTGGACCTGTCCGGTCTGGACCTGCGGCAGGCAGGCTTTCCTTCGGCCATCCTGGCCGGAACGAATCTCAGCCGATCCAAATTGATCGATGTCGATCTGGGCGGTGCCGATCTTTCCGGCGCCGACCTGACCAGGGCCGATCTTCGCAGCGCCATGTTGCGGGATGCCGACCTGACCGGTGCCTGCCTGCGGCATGCGGATCTGGCCGGGGCGGACCTTGCGGACGCCATTTTCGATGAAGCCGTTCTGACCGAAGCATGCCTGCGGGGCTGCAAGGCCGAAGGGACCAGTTTCAGTGCTGCCCAGGCGGACCGTTCCGATTTTTCCGAAGCCTGCTGCCACTCGGCGGACTTCGGCGGCAGCCGCCTGAAATGCGCCGTGTTTCGGAATGCCGATCTGTCCCAGGCCAGCCTGGAGAATGCCGTTGGGCTGGGCATCGACCTGGCCGGAGCCAAACTGACCGGCCTGCGCGCTTCCGGCAGTACCGACCTGAGCATGGGCCGCTTCCGCGGCGTTGCGGCCGCCGGGTCCATTTGGGAAGAGGCCGTGATCAATGGCGCCGATTTCCGATTTGCCGATCTCGAAGGCGCCAATTTCGCTTCCGCCTGCCTCGTGGAGGCCGATTTCTCCTGCGCCAACCTGAAATTCGCCCGCCTGTCAAAATCGGCCTTGGGGCAGGCCAGGTGCGTCAGTGTCAACCTGTTCCAGGCGGCGCTGGAGAAGACCGATTTGACCGAAACCGACCTTCGGGCGGCCAACATCTATGGCGCCGAATTGCTCGATGCCATTCTCCTGGGCACGCGCCTGGACGGGGCCGACTTGTCGATGACCAAACTCTCGGGCCGGGCGGGCGGGTGAGCAACCATGAAGCGGATTGATACGGCCGAACGACTGCTGCAGCGGCTCGAGAACGGGAACGCACTGGAGAATGCGCTTCTTGCCGGTGTCGATCTTGGATCGATCCGGCTGGACAAGGTCAAATTCGACAATGTCAGCTTCCGGGAGGTCGACTTCGGGTCCGCCCACATCCAAGGGGCGGAGTTCCGTCAGGTGGTCTTCCACGGCGTCAATTTCAACCGGGCCCGATTCGACCAATGTATGCTGGAGGGGGCCATCTTCATCAATTGCGACTGCCAGGAGGCGCAATTTCTGGAGTGCCGAATGAACGGCGCCATGTTCCTTGCGGATCACGTTCCGGTGAACCGCGATTCGGACGTGACCATTGCGCCCGACGCACTGGGAGTCACTGCGGCCCAAATGGAGGTGCTGGCGTCGGCCGGCATCCGCGGATTCGCCAAAGGCCGGGCATGTCTCCAGGGCTGCGACTTCAGCCGGTCGCAACTGGCCAATGGGTTCTTCTGCGAAGTGGATCTCGGGGAAGCGCGGTTCCTGGCCACCGATCTTTCCCGTACCACCCTCGACCGGTGCGAATCTCCCGGCATCGATCTCAGCCGGAGCCGGCTCGGGGATGCAACCTTGGAAAACTGCAACCTGACCGGGGCGCGGTTTACCGGAGCGCTGATGGAAAATACCCAATTGAAGGCCTGCAGGCTCGACCGGGCGGACTTCACCGCGGCCCGATTCCGGCAGACCGTCTTTTCCGAATGCGACTTGTCCAGCCTGGGTTCCGGTCTGCCCGCCGATTTGTCCGCCATCGTCATCGACCGCTGCGATCTGCGGTCCGTCGACTTCAGGGACAGGGATCTCACCCGCGCGGAGATGACGGCCAATGACCTCCGCGGAGCGGTCTTCGGGGGGGCCCGCCTGCAGGAAGCCAACTTCGAAGCCTGCGATCTGCGGAAAGCCGACCTGGGGAAGCTCGACCTGTCCGAAGCGACCTTTCTGGATGTCGACATGGACCAGGCGCGGCTCCTGGGCTGCGACCTGACCAACACCGATTTCAGCCGCTCCCGCATGGCAGGCGCAGATTTCAGCGGTGCACGCATGGCCAATACCTGTTTTATCGAAACGGATCTTTCCAACGCCGTCATGCGGGACGCCTTCATGAGCTATTGCGAAATGACCGGAAGCAATCTGGAGGGTGTCGATCTGGGCAACACGCGCATCGAATCCACGGACTTCGAAACGGTGGATTTGACCCCGACGATTCTGACCGGCACTCAATTGGTGCTGTGCAACTTCACCGGTTGCTGCCTGAAGGCCATGGACTTACGGGGACTCGAACTGGTGGATTCGGATTTTACCCGGGCCGATCTGGAGGGGGCCCGCCTCGACGGCGCCGTATGCCGCCAGACCTGTTTCGCCCGGGCCGGACTGAAAGGCGCCAGCCTGAAACGGGCGGCATGTCCCAGCGCCGATTTCAGCGGTGCCGACCTGGAAGGCGCCGACCTGTCGGGGGCGGATTGCCGCGGCGCCATCTTCGAAGGCGCCCGGTTGATCCATACCCGTCTGAACGCCGTGCGTCTCGAACGAGCCCGTTTCGCAGGGAGCCAATGCAGGGGGGCCGAATTCCGGCATGCCCGGATCCCCTATGCCGACTTTTCCCATGCCGACTTGACCCGGGCCGATTTCAGCAGCGCCGATCTGACCCAGGCGGTGATGCACCGCGTGAACGATCAGAAAACGGTCTTCAAGGGGGCCAACCTGAAACGCATCGAAGGTACCGACACGGCCCTCGCCAAGGCCGAAGACTGGACGCCGCCGGCGGCCGGCAGGGACCCATCGTAAGGAAAGGACAGGAAAATGCAGAATGTCGCCCAACTGATTCATCCGCGGACGGGAGATTTCTATCTCGGTCCGGCGGAGGTGACGGGTGCATGCGCCCCCGGCGCGGCCGTCGAGGTCAGGATCCCGGAAATATACGGCGATGAAGCGGTGGCCGCGCATTCGGCGGTCAACTTTGCACTGGCCCCGGGGGACCGGGTCCTGGCGATTCAGGACCGCCGACATGTCGTCTACATCATCGGACGGCTCCAGACGTCGCAGCCGACGTCCGGTATGGTCGACCGGATCGATCTGGCCGATGGCACCCATGCCGTAGCCGGCGGGACGATCCGGCAACCGACGCTCCGGATCTATTCCAATCGCAACCAGCTGATGCTCGAATACGATGCCGTTTCCGGCCGGGTGAGCATCGACGCCCATGAAGCCGACCTGCAGGTGCGGTCCGTTCCCGGCACCTTGCGGCTGGAAGCCTCCGACGCCATCCGGCTGGAGGCCGATCGCGTGGATATTGTCGGCAGATCGAAAATCGCCCTGGGCTTGGGGAAGACCTATGAACGTCTGCGATCGAGCCTCACCTTGCTGCCCGGCGCCATTGGGATGGCGGCCCAGAAACTGGACATGGCGGCCAAACGCGGGGAGATCGACGTGGAGCAGGTCCGCTGCCGCGCCGGCCGAGTGGAGAGCCGATTGGAGCATCTGCGGACCCTGGCCGGGAAGATCGACATCACGGCCCGGACCATCGTGGAGCGGACGAAAACGAGCTATCGCCAGAGTGAGGAGCTGTGCCAGACGCGCAGCGGGCGATTGCGCATGCTGATCGACAAGACCTTTCATGTCAAGAGCCGCACCACCATCCTGAAGGCGGAGGAGGATGTGAAGGTCAAGGCCGAAAAAATTCATCTGGGCTGAGGGCGGGCGCCTCAACACCTGAAAATGTAAATTTACTATTATCCGAGCCCTGATACCCTGATAGGAGAAGAAACGATGGTTGCCATTTTTCCCGCATCCACCAAAGGGGGCGGCGACACCCTGGGAGCCCCGGACGTATGCCTGACGCCGGCCCCGCCGGCGCCGCCGGTACCGACCCCGTACCCCAACAAGGGTTCGGTGAGCCAGGCCAGCAAGACCTCCACCAAAGTGAAAATCGCGGGCAAGGCCGCTGTAACCAAGAAGTCGGAGATCTCACGGTCCATGGGGGACGAAGCCGGGGTCAACAAGGGGGTCGTCTCCGGCATGAACATGGGCAAGATCACCTACAAGAAGGCCAGTTCCAAGGTCAAGATCGAAGGCGACGGCTGTGCCCACCTGACCTCGATGACAGGCCATAACGGCATGAATGCCAATATGCCCGCCGGCGCGCAAATTTCGCCCAGTCAGACCAAGGTGATCATCGCTCCCTAGAAAGATGCCATGACGAACCGCTCCGACATTCGTTTACTGGAGAAGAGCTACGAGCGACTGCCTTATCTGAGCCAGGCCTATACCCAGAGCCACCCCAACCGGCTGGCCACCCTGGCGCACCTGTTCCAGATCCAACCGGTTCCCATCACCCGGTGCCGGGTGCTGGAACTGGGTTGCGCCGCCGGCGGCAACATCATCCCCCTGGCCTGGCACCTGCCGGAGAGCGAATTCGTGGGGATCGAGATGGCACCCGGGCAGGCCAAGACCGGGCAGCAGACGGTGTCCGGGCTGGGCATCGAAAACCTGCGGATCCGGGAAGCGAATATCCTGGAGGTGGACGACAGCCTGGGGTCTTTCGACTACATCATCTGCCACGGCGTCTTTTCCTGGGTTCCCCGGGAAGTACAGGATAAAATTCTGCGCATCGCCGGGGAGCTGCTCAATCCCCGCGGCGTCGCCTATATCAGCTACAACACCTATCCCGGCTGGCATGTCAAGGAGATGATCCGGAACATGATGCTCTACCATGCCGGCCATTTCGACAGCCTGGAGCAGCAATTGGGCCAGGCCCGGGCCACCATAAACTTTCTGGCCGATGCGGTGGAAATGGATGGCGACCGCACCTATGCCCTGGCGTTGAAGAAGGAACTTCAGATCCTCCGGAACGCCGACGACTGGTATCTTTTTCACGACTACCTGGAAGTGGTGAACGAACCGGTCTATTTTCATCAGTTCTGCGGCCGCGCCGAAGCATACGGCCTGCAATACCTTGCGGAAGCCGAATTCGGCGCCATGTTCAGCGATGATTTTTCTCCCCAGACCAATGCCACGCTGGAAGAGATCAGCCAGGACATCATCCAGAAAGAGCAGTACATGGACTTTCTGCGCAACCGGCCGTTCCGGCAGACTCTCCTCTGCCATCAGGGAGTGGAGATCAATCGGTACCTGGACGCGGACGGCCTGCAAAACCTGTTGATCGCCTCCCAGGCCCGGCCCGAACGGGAAGACGTGGACCTGTCCCCCCAGGTGGCGGAAAAATTCACGATCCAGGAAGGCGTATTCATCGAAACGCGCAGCCCGGAACTCAAGACCGCCCTCTTGGTTCTGAACCGGCACTGGCCCCGGGCCGTCGCTTTCGACACCCTGCTGGAAGAAACCGTGAGCTACCTGCGCAAAGTCTTCGCTCCGGAGATCCAACGGCAAACGGTCAGGAAAGAACTCGGTCGCGAACTGCTTCAATGCTATATCAGCCGGGGCGTCCAGTTGACCACCTGGCAAAACACTTTCTGCGACAGGATTTCGGATCGTCCCCAGGTTTCGAAATTGACCCTCTACCAGGTCGGACAGGGGCCATACATCGTCAGCCCCGACCACGAGAAGATTTCCCTGGATCACATGAGTCGCCAGATCGTCCGGCTCCTCGACGGCGATCACGACCGCGAGTCCATTCTGGAGCGCATGGATGCGATGGTCGGCGACGGGTACCTGCAGGTGACCCGGCACGGCATGCCGGTGACCGACCGGCCAAAAATTCGTCTGATGATCGAAGATAAATTCGAGACCGTAATGTCCGTTCTCCGGAAGTCGCGGTTGTTGGTGGCCTGAAGCCGGTACCGGTACCGGATCGAATCGAAAGGTGCAATCTGGATGAAATGGGTCTATATCAAAAGAGTCCTGTCGGTGCTGATGATCTGTACGCCCCTGGCCTTTTTATGGATGGCCTGCTGGGTGACCGTGTATCCCCTGGGCAGACGGCGATCCCGGCAACAACTCCCCTCCGTTTTCAAGGCAATCGGATTCACGCCGGAAGGTCAGCCCGCCGGTCTGCCGGCCGGAACCATGGAAGGCCTTTACCAAGGCTATCCCGTGCGGGTGGAACCGGAGTCAGCCGAGGTTCAACTGGAGTTCAATCGCTGGAAGAACGTGGAGATCAATGACCAGAAGGCGTATCACGGCTGCCGGGAAGATCTCCGGGAGTTTACGGCCGCCAGTCCGCTGTTCAATACGATATTCCGAACCCGTCGGGTGCATCCGGAAGATTCAACGTCATTGTCCCAACCAGGGGAACTGATCCAGGCTTTGGAGAATTTCTACATGCAATGGCTGTGGCGGTTGCAGATGTTCCGTATCGACGACAACGGCCTGCAATGCCGGCTCAGCTCCGGACAGCCGTTCGCGGCCCATATTCCGGCGCCGGCACTGGAACCGTTGCTCCGGGATATGTGCCGCCTGGCGAAGTTGATAGAAGCCCGGCTCACCGACAAGCCGGAGTGAACCCCAAGGTTGCATAAAAAAGATGGCAAAAGGAAAACAAACATGAAATCCCTGTGGATCACATCACTGGCCAAGGACGAAGCCGCCATCCAGAAACTGACAGCCAGATTCAAGACGTACGGCATCCAGATGGAGGGCCACTTCTGGCAGAACGACAACGCCAAGCTGGCCTGGCTCGGTGCCCGGGATGAAATCACCGGCGATCGGATCGCCGTCTGGGCCATCCTGGGGACCCGGGAGGAATTGCTTCAGGACGACCTGCGGTATGGCCTCTCCCTGCTGTCGCTGTCGGTTCAGGCCCGCAGGGGGGTTGGTTTTCCCATGGTCATCCTGCAGACGGACGGCGATCCGCTGAGCACCGATGACCTGCCCACGCCCCTGCGGCGCGTCATCGTGTTGCCGGCCGCCGACCCGGGCACCCCGGCCAAGCTGGTGGCCAAACTGCACGCCAAGGCGCCGAAGCTGCCCGCGCCTTACTATCTCGACATGGTGGGCAACGAACAATTGGGCCAGTGGCTGGAAGTACGCCCCACCGGCGAGGAGGCATGGCCGGGCGTGATCTTCGGAGTGGAAGAAGGCGAAATCGTCTTCCAGGCCGTGGGGCCGCCGGGACGGCTGCCCAAGACGACGGTCTTGAATTATGCCATGCAGGGGCTTCAGCTTGAATTGGGGGCTACTTCGTTCACCGCCTGGGCCGCCCGCAATGAAGTCTCCACCGACTACGCCTACTTCGTGAAAATCAAGGGCTGCCCCAGAACGCTCCTGTTCGGACCCTATGTCGAAGATGAGGCCGCGGAGCTCTATATCGTTCACTTGCAGTAATACGCCAAAGGAGGAGCCGGTGCCGACGGACGGGCAGTCCAGATTCGTATACGCAATTGAAACGATGCATAGGAAACAGGCCCAAGGTGTATCCAATTGAACGTCGTCAACGAAACCCCTTTCACCTATGCGCCTTTCATGGGCAAAGTGGTCTATCCCAAAGACACCTTGACCCTCATTATTAAGGGGACTTTCGGCCTGATCCCGGATAGCCCCGCCCGACCCGCCGAACCCGGCGATCATCTGCCGCCCACCGGGGATCTGCACTACGATGACGATCCTCGCAGCAGCGTACGCTATGAATCCGATTTCATTTACTTCAAACCGCGGGCGGACGTATTGGTGGTGGGGCATTGCCATGTACCCGAAGGGAAATCTCAGCCGGCGTGCAGCGTCCGGTTCAAGGCCGGGCAGATCGACAAATCCCTGATGGTATTCGGCGACCGTTACTGGCAGCGATCCATGGTGGGTACGCGCCGGATGAGCGATCCGGAACCCTTTGCGGCGATGGAGCTGCGCTATGAGAACAGTTTCGGAGGACCCGATTATTCCTGCAACCCGGTGGGCAAGGGGATTCGAACGCGGTTCGGGGGACAACAGAAATCCGACGATCCACTCCCCAATATCAAGGTGCTGGTGGGCGAACAACTGGAGACCATGTGCCAGGGGGCCCCGGCCGGCTTCGGCCCCTTGGGCCGGAACTGGTCCCAGCGTACCGCCCTCTCGGGTACGTATGGCAGGAAATGGCGGAACGAACGCTGGCCCTGGCTGCCCGAGGACCTGAACTGGGGCTGTTTCAACGCGGCGCCTCCCGATCAGCAGGTCAAAGGGTATTTAATCGGGGATGAAGCGCTCTATTTCGAGAACATGCATCCACGCCACAGCAGTCTTCATGCCTCCCTGCCGGGGATTCGCGTTCGATGCTTCGTGCTCGAGCACAAGGACGGTGGCCGCATATTCCGCGAAATCAGAACCCGGCTCGATACCCTGTGGGTGGACATGGACACCCTCACCCTGGTGCTGGTCTGGCGCGGACTGGTGACGGTGGCGTCGAAGACATGTGACCGGGTGGAAGATATCTTGATCGTACAGGAAGAGGTGGCGAACGAAGCCCCCGGCCCGGAGTACTATCGGAAACTGCTCGATGCCCGCAAGGCCGGGGCGGCGATGGCCGCATCGGGCGCCGAGGAAGAAGAAAAAACGGATACCGTCGATTCCACGGCAGTGGAGGCCGCGAAGGCGAAGGTCGCCGCAAGAGAGGCCCGGCTGCAATCCATGGCCCGGCAACACATGGACCAGGCCCATGGGATGTTGGACCAATCGGGGCTTCCTCCGAAGCTGGTGAGGGCCCTGAAGGAGGAGAAGGACCCGGATCGGCTGCTGGATATACTGGAGCAGGGGCTGGATATCGATCCAAAGGCAGCCGCAACGGTCAAGGCGCAATCGCGGAAGCAGTTGAAGGAGTTGTTGGACCGGCACCGTCCCGAGGTGGAGAAGTTATTGTCGGAACTGGGCCATGATCCCGGCGATCTGAACAAGGTGGAAGCGGTTTTGTTCCAGGATCCCAAATCAGAACCGCCCCCGTCGCCCGATGCCGAAGAACTGGCCGCGGCCGCGCGATCCGGAAACAACATGGCCGACCGGGATATGGGGGGTGCCGACTTCAGCGGCATGTCCCTGGAGGGCGCCAATTTCAGGGGGGCGCAGCTGGCCGGGGCCGATTTCCGGCACGCGCGACTGGCCCGATCCGATTTCAGCGAGGCCAACCTGGAAGGCGCCAGGTTCGAAAGTGCGGACCTGGCCGGAGCCGACTTCACGGGCGCCGATTTGAGTGGCGCGCATCTCGGAAAGGCCAACCTGAAACTGGCGAATCTCTCCGATGCGGTGATGACCGGGACCCATCTAAGCGAAGCCGACCTCCGCGAGGCGATTCTATGCCGCTGTCAATTGACGGACGCCAAATTGACCCTCGGCCGGCTGCAGGGCGCCGACCTGACCCAGGCCGATTTATCCAACGCCGATCTCACCCGGGCCGATCTTACCGGCGCCATACTGAACCATGCCCTGCTGGAAGGCGCCGATCTGACCCAGGCCGTGGCCCGGCGGGTCGAAGGAAGATATGCCATCCTGTCCAAGGCCCGGTTGACGGAAGCCGAGTTTACCCACTCGCGAATGGAAGACAGCAATTTTTCATGCTGTCGTTGCGATTTTGCCGATTTCCAGTCGGCGATGCTGAACAACGCCACTTTTGAAGGGGCCGTGGGCCGTCAGGTCAATCTGGAGAATGCGAATCTGGATCGGGTGCGGGCCGGCGAAGGCGTCAGCATGCCCCATAGCCGTTTCCGACGTGTTACCGGAAGCAAAGCCAACTGGGCCGGTGCCGATCTGCAGGGATCGGATTTCATTCTGGCGAATATGCCCGGTTGCGACTTCAGCGCAACCAACCTCACGGGTTGCGACTGCCGTACGGCCGAATTGAAGCGATCCGTTTTTGACAAGGCGTGTTTGAACAAGGCACGGTTCAACCGGGCCAACCTGTTTCAGGTGCGGATGCAGGAAGCCGACCTTACAGGGGCCAATTTCAAAGGCTGCAACCTTTACGGGTCGGAATTCCTGGATGCCACCATCGACGAAAACACCAATTTCGATGAAGCCAATCTGAAGAGCACCAAATTGGTCGATCTGAATACCTAGTGCGGGATGCCGATATGATCATCCATGATTCCCGGGAATTGCTCGATCTGCTCCGGAAAAAAGAGAAACTCGATTCCCCGCTGATGATGAACCTGGACCTCGGCGGTGCGGATCTGAAGGCCGCAGACCTTTCCGGGGCGGTCTTCTATTGCTGCGACCTGTCCGGCGCCGACATGCGCGACGCCACATTGCGCAATGCCACTTTCATCAACCCCCGGCTGTCCCGGGCGATCTTCGGGCATGCAGACCTCACCGACGCCGTAATCTCCGGTCGGGACATCCGGCGACAGCCGGATCCGGGCACCCTGGCCGGTCTCTTCGAGGCCCTTGGGACGGATCCCGCCAGTCAAAGGCGCAAGGATGCAGTCGAGCAGGCGCAAATGCCGCTGCAACCGGTGGACATGGACGATGTCGACCTGACCGGCGCCCGCCTGACCGGGAGCCATTGGGAAGGAGCCCGGTTTCATCAGACGATGCTGCGGCAGGCCGACTTGACCTCCGCCGGGTTCAGCCGCTGTCGGTTCGAGAAGACTGAAATACGGGAAAGTATTCTCGGCGGCGCATTCTGGGAGGAGTGCGAAATGAGCGGTCTGGATTTTTCCGGACTCGACCTGCGCAATACCTCCTTTCACCGCAGCAACCTGGAGCGGGCCGACTTTTCGGGCAGCAGCCTGCGCCATGCACGCATGGAACAATGCAGCGTCGACGGCGCCTCCTTCCGCGATGCCGATCTGGACGGTGCAAGGTTTACACGCATGAATCTGGATCTGGCCAAGATGGCCAACGTCAAGGTCACGGGCATCTCCCTGGATCGGTCCCAATGGCCGGGAAACCGCCCGCCACCCGGGGATTACGGCGAGGCCGATCTCGACGGTCTGGACATGGCCGGCATGGATCTGCGCGACTATGGTTTTCAGCGGTCCCGTCTTCTAGGCGCCAATCTCAGCGGTACAAACCTGTCCGGAGTAGACCTTTCCGGCGCAGACCTCGGCGGATGTCTACTGACCAAGGCGGACCTGACCGGAGCCGATTTGTCGGGGGCCTGCATCACGGATGCCGTTCTCGACGGCGCCGATTTGAGCAAGGCCCGGTTGGTCCATGCGATCATGGATGGAGCCCGGATGGACGGGGCCGTCTTGCGGGGCGCCGAAATTATCGGCGCCAGCCTGGCCCATGCGCAACTTCGGGGGGCCGACTTCACGGCGGCCGATCTGACCGCCGTCGATCTGACGGGATCGACGCTGGAATCCGCCGTGCTGGACAAAGCCGTCCTCGATCATGCCGATCTCAGCGATTGTAATCTCGAAAAAGCCACCCTTGTCGCGGCCAAAGCCAAGGGGTGTCGGCTCGGCGGGTCCGCCTTGACCCGTGCCGACCTGTCGCAGGCGGTATTCACCGGTGTAGATTTTCAGGGGGTCGATCTTTCCAGGACCACGCTCACCGGCGGCGTTTTCGAACAATGCGTCTTCACCGAAGCCGATATGTCCGGCATGGATCTGACCGGCTGCGATTTCACCGATGCGGCCTTCAAAAATGCCGATCTCACATCGGCTGTCCTGGCAAAGGCGAACCTGACCCGCGCCAACCTGGAAGCGGTCCGACTTAGCGAGGCCGATCTTCGCCGGGCCGTCGCCATCGGCGCCACCCTGGTGAAGGGGAACCTGAAGGGCGCCGACCTGTCCGGGGCCGATCTTCGTTGGGCCTACGCGGAAGAGGCTGATTTCGACGACGCCCGCCTGGAGGGGACAATGCTTGCCGATGCCCTGTTGATCCGCTGCAAGGCCAACCATGCCAATTTCAGACAGGCCGGTCTGGCAAATGCCGATCTGTCCTACGCGCGGGTATCCGGTGCGGATTTCAGCGATGGGGACCTTACCGGCGCCCGCATTCATTGTATGGAAGACGACCAGGCGGTATATCGGGATACGGTTCGCCAGAATCTGCGCAAAACCGATCCGGACCTGGCCCGGGCCGAGGTGTGGCAGCCGCCGAGGCCGACCACCGGATAACGGAAGGAGAATTTCCATGTCTGCAAACGTCCAATCCCTGCCGGTCGCCCTCGGGCCGACCTATATTCGACCCGCCGTGATCACCCGGGTGACGGATGGGCGCGTCTACCGCGTGCGACCCACGAACCCGGCATCGGCCCGGGAGTTGACCGCCCGGCTGGCCACCGAACCGACGCGTCCGCTCGGAATCGGGGACAAGGTTCTGTTGGCCGGCGAAAGCAGTACGAGTGGATACATCATCGGTGTACTGCAGTCGGATGCTGCCGGGGCGATACGGACATCGGATGGCGCCGGTGCGCGACTCCTCCAACGCGAGGAAGAGCAGGTGATCGTCGTTCATGATCCGGACGGCGCGATCCTGTTTGAATATGATCCGGCCAGGGGGCGCAGCGTGGTGCATGTGCCGCAGGGCGATCTTCAGTTGAACGCACCCGAGGGAAATATCGATCTCAATGCCGGCAAGGGGATTCGCTGCACCGGTGCCGAAGAGATTCATCTTTCCGCCAAAGGACGGGACCGGCTGCCCGACCAGTGCCTGCGCGTGGATGGAGAGGGGGCCCATTTCGGCGTTCACACCATGGATGTGGCCGCCGGCAAGGGCGATTTCCGCATCGGCCGGACCTCCTTTCATGGAAAGCATTTCACCAGTTCCGTGGATCGCGCCAGGATGTCCTTCGACAGGTTCGAGATCGCGGCCAGGCGATTCATGCAGCGCAGTGAGCAATATTTCCATTGGGTCCGGCAATTGTGCCAGGTGCAGGCCGGTCGCATGCGCACCCTGGTCTTCGGCGCCCACCATGTCCAGAGCCGGCGCACCACATTGGTCGCCGAAGAAGACGTACACATCGACGGAAAGAAGATCAATCTAGGATAGGAGTTCGCCATGTTTCCAGCATCCACCCGGCAAGGCGGGGACTGCATCGCCTTTCCCGATGTCTGCAAGACGCCCACGCCCGTGGGAACGGTTCCCATCCCGTATCCCAACACGGCCCAACTGATGCAGACCAACCCCGGCACCTGCCCCGTCAAGGTGACCATCATGAACCAGGCGCCCCTCACCAAGCAATCCTCCATACCGGCCACATCGGGGGACGAGGCCGGTGCCGCCGGAGGGGTGATATCCGGCATGATCAAGGGATCGGCCCAGCCGCAGATGGGCAGCCTCAAGGTGAAATTCGAGGGCCACCCGGCCGTATTCCAGACCTGCCCATGGGGACAGAACGGCACCAACGCCAACGCCCCCGTGGGCATTCAGGCCAGCCCGTCGCAAACCAAGGTGACCATCGCCATGTAGCAACAAGCTCCAACATTGCATAAAAAGGAGATTCCATGGCCGACAAGTCAGCGCCAATCGTCTTTCAGTTTTCCTGCAGCGCATTCGATGCGGACACTTTCGAGGTCATTGCCTTCGAAGGCACGGAAGAGATCTCGCGTCCCTATCGCTTCGAGATCGACCTGGTGGCCGGCAATCCGGATCTCGACCTGGAGCAATTGCTTTTCTCCACCGCCACACTGACGTTGGAAAAGGGCGATCACGAACGAAAAATCCACGGCGTGGTAGCCGAATGCCGTCTGTCCGATGCATTGCCCGACCGGCGCTTCCGTTATCGCGTGGTGTTGATGCCGCGTCTCTGGCTGCTGTCCCTGAGCCGGCAAAACCAGATCTATCAGAATCTGTCCGTGCCCGACATCGTGGCCCGGGAGATCAAATCCGACACCGCCAAGGGCGCAACCAGGGACGCCGCCGCCGGCCTGTCCGGTGACGATTTCGAAATGCGCCTTACCGGCAGCTATTTCGCGCGCGAATATACGGTGCAGTACAGGGAGAGCGACCTGGATTTCATCTCCCGGATCATGGAGCATGAGGGGATATTTTACTTCTTCGAACAGGGCGAGGAACACGAGAAGGCCATCATCAGCGATAACAATGTTCACTTTGCCGCGCTGGCCGGAGACGAATCGCTGGCCTTTCGTCCCGGTTCGGGACTGTCGCGTTCCGAGGACGAAGCGATTCAAGGGTTTAGCGTAGATTATCGCCGCGTCCCGCGCAAAGTGATCCTCAGAGACTATAATTACCGCATGCCGACCCTTGCCATGCAGGGGGAAGCCCCCATTGACGACAAGGCCCACGGTGTGATCTGCGATTACGGGGATCATTTCAAATCCCCGGAAGAAGGGCGGACGTTGGCCCGCGTCCGGGCCCAGGAGCTGTACTGCCGCAAGCAGAACCATGAAGGCCGGTCGGACAGCGTGCGACTTTCGCCGGGCCGACGCTTCACCCTGGACGAGCACTTCCGCGAGAGCCTCAACACCCAGTATGTCATCACCCGGACCGTTCACCGCGGACGGCAACCCATCGAAAGCGCCGCCGGCCTGCAGAAGGATGGTTCGCAGGAAGCAGAATACGGCAATCACTTCCATTGTCTGCCGGCCGGCGTGGACTTCCGGCCGGCCCGCAAGACACCCCGGCCGACGATTCCCGGCCTGCTGAACGCCCATGTGGACGCCGCCGCCCTGGAACAGCGCGCCGAGATCGACAGCCACGGTCGCTACAAGTTGGTGATGCCCTTCGATCTATCGGGTTCGGAAGCGGGAAAGGCCAGCCGCTATGTTCGCAAGGCCCAGCCCTACGGAGGAGATGAAATGGGCATGCACTTTCCCTTGCTCAAGGGGACGGAAGTCATTTGCGACTTCATCAACGGCGATCCCGATCGCCCCATCATCGTGGGGGTGGTCCCCAATCCGGAGAAGCGGAGCGTGGTTACGGCGGCGAACAACACGCGCAATGTCATCCGGACCCCCAGCGGCGTCATCTTCGAAATCAACGATGGCGCACCCCCCAAGCAGAAGCCGTAGAAAGCACCGGTATGGATGCGCAAACCTTGCCGGGGCCGGTTCCAAACGATAATCGAAATTCAGGAGACAGCGAATCATGGCAATCCGTATCGGTCAAATCGATAATCAGATAGACGATGAGGGGTCCAATGTATTTCTGCAAGTGCAGGTATATCGCGGCGATGGCCGGCGAAGATCGCAGGACCTGGAATTCGAATCGACAACCCTGCCCCCGGATCTGACCATTGACAAGGCCACCGGCGTTGTCTCCGGGAAAGCGAGCGAGATCTGCAAGGACAAGCCGGTCAGAATCGATGTCCGTTCGGCGAAAAATCCATCCAACGCGTCTTTTATGGAATTCAAATGGACCATCAAGGAAAAATTCGACGAGGGCGATACCTGGTTCAAATTGGACGTCCCGGACTATCAGAAAAAGGGAAACCAGGACAAGAAGCCACGAAGTTACCTGCGGTTGGGAGCGGCGGACAAGAAAACGGAGACATTCATTTACAATGCCACCAGTTGGCAGGAGTGGCCGAAGGGAGAGAAACAGGATTATCATAAGGACGGCTGGCTGGAATATACGGACGGCGATCGATTCATCGAGACCCAAAGCAATTCGTATAATATCACCCACGGCGACGAAAAAAGATATACAGATGGTTTTTTCTCCAAGGCCGTCCTGGGAGAAAGCTGGGAGCTGGCGGATTCGTTGAGTTTCGACTTCAAATTCGGAAGCAATCATGAATTCTTCTTCGGCACCAAGATCGAATCGGTTTCCGCCTTGGCCATCGAACTCTTCCTGGGATTCAAGTATGAAGGCAACTTTGCCGCCAGCGTCGCCATGAACGCCGGATTCGAGGCCAGTTACAATTTGAACGCGAAGTATGAAGCCTCCCAGGACATCGATGTAACCTTGAGCGGGGAAATCGAGCAGGAAGCCAACGAAAAGATTCTATTCAAAGTGGATCCCGATGATTCCGGCTGGGAAAAGTATTCCGAGAAGGTCGTCCCCTGGATCATGGGGGGCGGCGCGGCCTTGATGGCCTCCGTCGGCGGTCTGGCCTCCTTGTCGCATGGAATCGGAGATTTTATCGAGGATCAAGCCTGGCAAACCGGTTTTCAGCACGCCGGCAAGACGGCCGCTGCGGCCACGAGCGGACTTTCCGGTGTTTTGTACCTGTACGGGCTGATTCATGCGATCGTGGACATGATCAAACGCGGGCAAAGGAAGGATGAGCCGCGATCCCAATTGTTGATGGACGAGGAAAAGATCGAGTTGAAATATGAGTATGATCCGACCAAAGTAACGAAACCGAACCCGAAACTGACCAAGGGCATGTCGCAAATCCGGATGGAGAGCAATCAGATCACCTTGGAAAACGGCGATCTGGTCCCGGGCCATGAGCAGAAGATTATCATCGGCGAGGAGGGCATCGTGCTGCAATGCGGCAAATCGGCCATTGCGCTTTCAAGCGACGGGGAAGTTCATATATGCGGAAATAAAATCAGTCTCGGTCGCAAATCCATGATGCCCAAAACCTTTCCCATGGGATCGTTGACATTGGACAATGGCACCTGGGATACGACCAGAGTCAATAAAACCAACGGCTAAGGGCTCGCGTAAAGATGTGAAGTTATTTTTGCACGAGCCCTAAGGGTTCTATTCGGAATCGGTATCCGGCAGCCGGGCACTGAATCTTTTGATTTCTTGCGCCGCTTCTTTCGTAAGCTGCAGCGTGATCCGGTCTTCTTTCCGTCCCTCCCGGTAATGCAGGGTGAGCAGAACGATGTCGGTGTCCAGGCGGTGGCCCGTGCTGGAGTGCTGCACCCTGTCCAGCCGCCATTCCAGGCCGGTCATCAGTTTCCCGTGGGCGGTCAGGGACTCTTCGAGCATCTTCCGTCGCAGCCCGAGTTTGGCCTTCGGGAAGCGCTCGATGATGAATCGAGCCAACTCTTCTGTTTCTTCGCCGCTGAGTACCGTCAGATCTCGATGGAACTGCTCTTCTTCCAGGTCCATGGCTGCTGCCTGCTTCAGCAGCAGTTCACAGCAGCCGATGGCCACGAGCATTCCTTCCGGTTGTATTTTGTGCTCCTGGCAAAAGAGGGAGATCAGCTCTTTATTGGCGGTATGCCCCGGGTTCATCAGCACCGGGGCGAGCAGAAGCCAGAATGGTTCCCATGCCGGTCGGGGCAGGGCACGGAGTTGTTTCCAGCCTTCGACGACCATCGGCGGCGCCGGCCGGCCTTCCAGGCAGTTCAATGCAGTGGGATGAGTCGATTGGTCCGCGGATTCCTGCATTCAGACGATCCTTTCTCGCAGAAACATGATGAATCCATGTTCCTACCGGTTTTCCGGGCTATTTGCCAACTTTTTCGTGCAGCATCGGGGTCTGTCGTTTGGCGGAGCCTTTCCGCCAGTGCCGTTGGCACGCCCCGATTGATGATTATTATGGGAAATCGCGGAAAGACGGATCTGCACATCCTTTGTGCATACAGCCGACCTCCCAAGGGGGGCATATCCTGACCTTAACAAGGAGTTCGCCATGAATAAAAATGTAGGCAAATATGATCGCTATTTTCGATTTTTCTTTGGGGCCGCAATCCTCGCGGCGGGAATCTATTTCAACAGCTGGTGGGGGTTCATCGGGCTGATCCCACTGTCTACGGCCTTCTTTAGCTGGTGCCCGCTCTATTCCCTGCTGCGCATGAGTTCATGCAGACTCTTCAGCAACACCGACACCTGTCGACCGTACCACGCCACGGGCGGTCAATAGTATAAAGCCCGGTCCGATCCGCCGGAGGGACCGGCCCTCCCTCCGGCCTCGGTTTTCGTCCGTCGCGCATCGAGGCGGAAGGCCGCGCAGATCTCCGCACCGCCTACTCCGGACAGGATGCTCCGTTCCGGATCCACGTCCTCATGGTCTCCACGAACGCGGCGTGGTCCATGGGCGGCGGGTTGCGGCCATCTCCCGGATCCCAGCCCCAGAGTACCAGGTCGTCCAGTTCCACATGGATCATGATATCATCCAGATCCATGCCGCCGTTCTGCTCCTCGTCCTGAAGCTGCCGGCAAAGCACCCCCGGCGGACGTCCCTCAAACACCATGGGCATATCCGCCGGTGGCATGCGCCAGTCGGGTGCGCCCGGCGGCAGGTGCCTGCCGGGAGAGTTGGCTTTCTGGTGGCAATTCACGCATTTGAGCGCGAATTGACCCTCTCCGTCTTCCCCGCGTTGTACATTCTGGTCGTGGGGCCGGCCGTCATCGCCCTGCAGGGGCCGGTTGCCTTTGGGATGACAGTTCAGGCAACGGGGATGCATCAGCACATCGTATACGGCGATAAAGGCCCGGCGGGAGTCGGCCGCCTCCCGATATTCGTCCGTAGCCCGGGGCGTTGCGATCCGGCCGGAGGCGCAGGCGATCAGCACCGCGACCAGACCTGCCGTCAGCAAGGGGATCGTCGTGCGCGAGATCCTCTGTCTTGGGCCGCATCGGCCGGAAAACCAGAACTCCATGGCGATTCTCCTTTCCTCATGTCGCGATGAGATCCGCGGGGCGGATGGGGAGCCTGCGGATCCGACGTCCGGTGGCCGCATGGATCGCATTGCACACCGCCGGCGCAATGGGCGGGACGGCCGTTTCGCCGACACCTCCCTGGCTCTGGGTGCTCTCCACGATATGGGATTCGATCCGTGGCGTTTCATGGATCCGCAGCATGGGGTAGTCATGGAAATTGCTCTGCTGTACGCGACCCTTTTTCAGGGTAATCCGTCCGTACAGGGCGGCGGTCAGCCCGAAGACGATGCCGCTGTCCATCTGGGCGTGGATGGTGTCCGGATTCACCACCGGGCCGCAGTCGATGGCGCAAACCACACGGTGGACCCGAACCCGTCCCGCGTCCGAAACCGAGACCTCCGCCACCTGGGCCACGAAACTTTTGAACGATTCGTGAACGGCGATTCCCTGGCCATGGCCGTTGGGAAGCCTCCGGCCCCAGCCGGCCTTCTCGGCGGCGAGATCGAGTACCCTCCGGTGGCGGGGATGATCTTTCAGCAGCCTGCGGCGCAGCAGATAGGGATCCTTTCCGCCGGCGGCGGCAATTTCGTCCAGGAAGCATTCCGTGGAAAAGGCCGTGTGGGAGTGGCCCACGGAACGCAACCAGAGCACGGGCACCCCCACGCGGGTGAGGTGGTATTCCACCTTCAGATTCGCAATGGCATAGGGGAGGGTGGACGCCCCTTCGACGGAAGTGGCATCGACGCCGTCCTTGACCATGTATTTTTCGAAGGGGGTGCCGGTGAGAATCGACTGTCCGGCGATTCGCTGCCGCCAGGCGATGGGGTCGCCGCCGGTATCCAGGCCGGCCTCGATGCCGTGGACATACATGGGACGGTAATAGCCGCCATGCATATCGTCTTCCCGGGTCCAGACGACCTTGACCGGTTTACGAATGCGCTTGGAGATCTCCACGGCTTCGCGGACGAAATGGCTGCTCGGCACGGCGCGCCGGCCGAAGCCGCCGCCAAGGTACAAGGTATGGAGCCGGACCTTGTCCGGCGGCAACCCCGAGACCTCTGCGGCGGCGTCGCGGTCCAGGGTCTGCATCTGGGTGCCGGTCCACACGTCGCAACCGTCCGTCCGGACATCCGCGACGCAGTTCAACGGTTCCATGGTGGCATGGGCCAGGTAGGGAAACTCGTACACCGCGGACAGTCTCCGGGCGGCTCCCGGCAAGGCGGAATCGGCGTCGCCGTCGCTGCGGGCCACGGCGCCGGGCCGTCCCACGAGGCGTTTGTACTCCGCGGTGAGTTCTTCGCTGTCGATGGTCGCCGAAGGGCCCTCGTTCCACTCGATCTCCAATGCCTCGCACCCCTTTTGGGCGGCGGGGAAATTGTCTCCCACCACGGCCACGCCGGTCCCGATGGGCAATACGGCCCGGACCCCCGGCACGCTTCCGGCCTGTTCGTCCTTGACGGCTACGGCCTTGCCGCCGAATACCGGTGGACGGGCGACGACAGCGGTCAACATGCCTTTGCGGGTGAAGTCGAGGCCGAAGACGGCGGACCCGGCGGCCTTGTCCGGCGTGTCCAGGCGGTGGATCGATCGGCCGATGATGGTGAAGTCCTTGGGGTCTTTGAGTTCGACGCTCTTGGGCGGCGTGAGACCGGCGGCCCGGGCGACGAGGTTGCCGTAGGAAAGTCGCCGGCCCGAATTCTCATGGACCACGGATCCCTGTTTCGCCCGGCATGCGGTGGGTTGGACACCCCAATTCGCCGCGGCCGCAGATACAAGCATGGCCTTGGCCATGGCTCCGGCCTTGCGCAACTGGTCCCACGAAGTCCACACGCTGGTACTGCCGCCGGTGACCTGGATTCCGAATGTCGTATGGTTGTATTCCGGCGCCACGGGCGCAGACTCCATCCGGATGTGCCGCCAATCCGCTTCCAGTTCTTCGGCGGCGATCATCGGCAGGGAGGTGTAGACGCCCTGACCCATCTCCGATTTGTTCACCAGGATGGTCACGGTATCGTCGGCCCCGATGCGGATGAAGGCATTGGGCATGAAGGTTTCCGCCGGACGGGCGTACGCATTGCTTCCCGGAGACGCCAGGTGGAACCCGATGATCAGGCCGCCTCCCACCATCGCGCCGGTTTTCAGGAACTCTCTGCGGTTCAACTCCTTGGGGACGCTCATCACTTGCCTCCTTCGGCCATCAGGGTGGCGGCCCGGTGGATCGCCCGCCGGATGCGCGGGTAGGTGCCGCAGCGACAAATATTGCCGGCCATGGCATCGTCGATATCGGCATCCGTGGGGCGTGGTTTTTCATTGAGCAGGACGGCCGCCGCCATGATCTGCCCGGGCTGGCAATAGCCGCACTGGGGGACTTCTTCGGCGACCCAGGCGCTGTGAAGGGCGCGGCCGCCGTCGGCCAGAAATCCTTCGATGGTGACGATCTCCCTGCCCTGGGCATCGGCCACCGGCATCACGCACGAACGCATGGCTTCCCCGTCCACATGCACGGTGCAGGCGCCGCATCGGGCCATGCCGCAGCCGAACTTGGTGCCCGTCAAACCGAGCGTCTCCCGCAACACCCACAACAGGGGCGTGTCCGGGGGCACATCGACCTGATACTCCCGATGGTTGACATTGAGCTTCAACATGAGGGGTGCCTCCTTCATAAAATGGATGGGTGCGATGTCAGACTTCGGCGTCTCGTTTCCACCCTATGGCGTGTGAGGCGCCATGGTCTTTTCCACCGGATGCGAAGCGGATTCGGGTGGTTCCTGAATGGGCGCAGCATCCGGTTGCGAGTTCGGCTTTTCCTGGGAATCCGGTTTCACTGGTGGCTCGTTTTCCATGGATGGCGCCCGATCTTCCGCAGGCGTCGGCTCTTCGGGCGCAGCCGTCATGGGTGCCTGCTCCACGGGAGCCTGTCGTTTGTCACCGACGAGGCGGGTGAGCTCGGCATAGGCCTGCTGGATCGATTCTTCCATCACCACCACCTCTCCTTCGCTCATGATGATGCGCTGCAGTTCGGGAATCCTCACCCGGGAGGTGGCTTTCAAGTAGACGGGTTGAATGAAAAGCACTTTGTTGCCGACGGGCAGGATGATCATCTTGCCGCGCACCACCTTGGAGCCGGCCTGATCCCATAAGGTGAACTGTCGGGCGATCTCCGGATCCTGGTTGATCAGGGCATCGATCTGGGCCGGACCGTATACCAGTTCCCCCTTGGGAAAGTTGTAGATGATCAGTTGGCCGTAGTGGTCCGGATCGCAGCCGGCGAGGGCCACGGACCGCAGGTTGTCGCGGTTCTTGGGGAACATGGGCAGCAGCAGCAGAAAATCCATTTTGCCGGATTCGATGAGGTCGAGGGAGACGTAATAGGAAGCGGGGGGGATGGTATCGCTCTCCTCCAGCGGTTTGGCGAAAGTCCACAGGTCTTCCTGCTGGTAGAAGATCCGTGGATCCTGCTGGTGGTACTTGGCGTAGACCTGCATCTGGATGTCGAAAAGGTCCTTGGGGTAGCGGACATGGGGCCGGAGCGCCGCGGGCATTTGGTCCCTGGACTTGAACAGTCCCGGGTAGATCGCGGCATAGGCTTTGATGAAGGGGTCGGTATCATCGTAGACATACATATTTACCGAACCGGAATAGGCATCCACGACGATCTTGACGGAATTGCGGATATAGTTGAGGGGAACATCGTTCAGGCTTTGAACGGCGGAGGCCGGGTAGCTGTCCGCAGTGGTGTAGGCGTCCACCATCCAGTAGATGCCCCGGTGGGTCACCGCCACGTAAGGTGTCTGGTCGAGCCGCAGGTAGGGAACCAGGCGGTGGATACGGTCGAGGATGTTGCGCCGGAACAGGAGTCTGCTCCGGTCGGTGATCTTGCCGGAGAAGAAGATATTCTTGTTGTGCAGGTAGTAGGCGAAGAGGAACTTCCGGAACAGGGAAGAAATGGGGACGCCTCCCTGTCCGTCGTAGTCGGTCATGACATTGGCGTCGCCTTTGGGATAATCCATTTCGCGTCCCTGGTTGGGGGCGATGCTGTAGGTGTACCGGCCCAGACCGTAGTAGATGCGAGGCTGCTCGATGTTGAGATCCACGGGGGATTCGGGCGGAATATTGTGCAGATACCAGGTCATGGCTTCGCCGCTGTCCTGGCTGGCCGGTGTCATCACCGCACCGAAGCCGTGGGTGTAGGTGAGATGTTCGTTGATCCAGTTGCGGGCGCCTCCGGGAAGGTTGCTGAATTCAATCTCCCGGGGAGATACGAACACCTGCTGCTGGCGATTTTCCACCTTGTAGCGTCCCACGCTGACGATGGGGAAGTTGTAATAGCTGCGCAGTTCCTGGAGTTGGTGAAAGACTTCGGCCAGCGTCTCGGCATCCCATACCGGAATGTTGCGCAGTACATCGTCGACCCGGACGGTGGTTCCATCCGCCGGCTCCCCCCGGCGGGGAAATTGGCGGATCTGCACCTCCCGGAGGTCATAGGCATCCAGCGTCGCGCGAATATGCCGGGAGATATAGGGGCTCTCCTTTTCGATTTCATTGGGTTTGACGATATAGGTCTGCACCATCCGGGGCAGAAAGTCGCTATGACGCAGCGCCAGCACACCGGCAAAGACGGCCACCAGCACGGCAGCGGCGGCATAGCCTTTGCGGAACCGAAGCGCCACGATCAACGCCGCGGCGGCGGCGGTGAGGGTGAGCATGCAGGCCCAGATCAGCGGCAGGGTGACCGTCATTTGTACGTATCCGGGGCCGTCGAAGATGGCCCGGTGGCTGGTATCGTACACCAGGGCATTGCGCTGCAGCATGAAATCCCAGATCTCGATGCCGAACAGTGCCACGATCAGGAAGATCAGGTGCCACTTGGCGCCCCGGCCGAAGTCCAGTGGCGACCGGTGCAGGACGCTGTTTTTGGCCATGTAGAGGATGCACAGCCCGGCGGTCAATACCACCAGGGCCAGCAGCAGGCGGTCCTGCACGAGGGTATAGATGGGAAAGGAGAACAGATAGTAGGCCACATCCTTTCCCAGGAAGGGATCGCTGACGCCGGTGTTGCTGCCGAATACGAAAAACAGAAAGCGTTCCCATTGCCGGAAGAGCGGCAGGGCGATGGGGATGCTGAGGGCCAGGGAGAGGGGACTGTAGAACCAGAAGAAGCCGGTTCGGAATTTGTGAAACAACTGGCGACGGCGGCTTCGATCATGACCGTCGTTTTCCACCGGGGCGTCCTTGAGGGACCGGGCAGCGATCCAGAAATTGAGAAAGAAGACGAGGAAGAACAGCAGGGTCACCACAACGAAGACGGCGTAGCGGTACAGCATTCGCTGCCAGAAATAAAATCCGTATCCCAGAGAGTCGAACCACCACAGGTCCACCAGGGAGTCGACGCCGAACACACTGGCCAGGATCGCCACGACAGCCAGCAGGGCCGCAAGACCGATACCGACCAACAGGCGCCCGCTCCATTTGCTCTTCACATTTCCATCCGTGCTGCTTTTCATATGCGGTTATCCTCGTTTCGCTGACAATTGCTTCTCCGTCACCGCAGGGCCATCCGGGCTGGATGGTTCCGGAACAATGATTCAGGGTCAACCTTGACTCGAGTACATCGGACAATCGGGGATCGGCCTTGTCTGCCAGGGCCCGCAATGGTAGATTGTCCTTATCTGGAAATGGCATCCTGCGGCCAACGCGATGTTCCCGCTCCCTTGAAATCCCCGACCCGTCGCCGCCGGCCTGCGGTTGCAAGGTCGCTGCGGCCGTCTTCCGGAACGCCGACCGCCATTTCCGGAAGGACACGGGATTACGAGGAGCTTTCAACGATAACGATTGGAACCATAACGTGAGCGCACTCAAGTTGTACAACAGTTTGTCAAACCGGAAAACCCGTTTTTTGCCCCGCAACGGAAACCGCGTAAAGCTGTTTACCTGCGGACCCAGCGTTTACCGGAAACAACACATCGGGAACTTTCGTACATTTCTTTTCGAGGATGTTCTGCAGGCATATCTGGAATATCTGGGCTTCAAGGTCGATCGGGTAATCAATTTCACGGATATCGAAGACAAGGCCATCGAGGAAGCCCGCCAAAAGGGAATCAGTCTGGAAGAACTCCGGAGGCCCGTGGAAGATGATTTCTTCGAAAATTGCGCCCGGTTGGGAATCAAGCTGCCGGATCCGATTCCGCGCGCCACCACCAGTGTGGATGCGGCCGTGGACATGGTCCAACGGCTGATGGCGCGGGGTCATGCCTACCGGCACGATGGAGAAATCTTCTTCGATCCGTTGACCTATGACGGGTTCGGACGGCTCTACGGTCTGGATATGCGTCGCTGGCCTGATAAGAAGATACGATTCCGCAGGGACACCTATCGCGGTCATCGCTGGAACCTGGGCGACTTCATTTTATGGCACAAGTCCGGTCCCCGGGACCTTGCGGCGCACACGTGGGAATCCGCCATCGGTCGCGGCCGGCCCGCCTGGAATATCCAGGATGCGGCCATGATCCGCGAACACCTGGGCTTCGAGATCGATATCCATGCGGGCGGCATCGACAATCTCTACCGCCACCACGATTACACCCTCGCGATCATGGAAGGCGCCTCGGGAAAGACATTCTGTCCGTGGTGGCTGCACGGCGGCCATCTGCTGGTAAACGGCCGGAAGATGTCCAAGTCCAAAGGGAATGTGACCTACGTCGGCGACCTGCTGAACCAGGGGTTTCTTCCCCGTCACATCCGATTCTTTCTGCTGTACGGCCCCTATCGCCGCCGACTGAACCTGAGCATGGCCCGCCTGGACCAGTGCAGCGGATACCTGGACCGTATTCATCGCCAGGTGGATGTCGTGATGAAGCCAAATAAAGCGGGCGGGAAACGACACTCGTTCGACCTGGCGGAAAGAATGCGCGCAGATTTCGAAAGATCCATGAACGACGATCTGGACTATGCCGGGGCCTTCGATGCCGTGGCCGGCCACATGCTCACGGCCGTGCGGTTGGAAAAGACCGGGACCATCCGGCCTCGGGAACGGGACGAATTATATTCGGTCCTCAAGGATATCGATGGGGTGTTGGGGGTTCTGGGCTGCCGGTAGGCGTCTGGTTCCCCTGGCTACCAGTTGAGTTCCAGCTCGATCTTCTGTTGACTGGCCAGGACGGCGGCGGCCGGCTTCAAGGCCACGGTCAACGGTATCTTTCCCTGGGCATTGCGCGGCCCGGTGTCGATTCCGATGGATTCGAACCCGGCCGGGCGGCTCTGTTCGCTGAACACCTGGAACGCCAGCCGCAACTGGGCCTGAAGGGCCTCGGGAGCGGTCTCCTCCGGCAGGTTGTCCCGGCACCACAACAGAAAAGCCGTTACACGGCCGGCCAGCAGTTGATAGGCCAGGGAGGTATCCGCAACGGTTACGGCACGGGTGAAGAAGGCCCGGTCGGAACCGCGTTGGGTCGCCAGCGGGGTGATTCCGGCCCGGGCCAGCTGATCGCTGCGGTCCCGGCTGAACAGGGTCTCCACCACCATGGGGGGTGCCTTGCCCGGGGTATGCAATGCCAGATCTTGTATACTGAACTGGTGATGGTCGGTCAGGCGGGTGGGCCAGCCGGTCCGGTCGGCGCACCGGGCGGCCAGGGTGCCCAGGGCCCAGACCGGTGGGATCCACAAGGGGCGCCGCTCCTCGAAATCGATATGACGGGGCCGGTTATCCTTCCCGTAGGGGTAACGGACCAGGAATCGGTTGCAGGTCAGGCAGAGCCAGCGACCGTCGGCGGATGCCTTCAAGGCCTGATATTTGGCATAGGCCGCCCCTTGCACGTGGTTGGGGAGAAAGGGCAGGGTATCCAGTTCCGTCCAGTCCGCGATTCGGAAAAAGGAGGCCGGAATCCAGGTCACCAGCGGGACCATGAGATCGGCCGCCCAGCGGGCGGCTTCGGCCAGGCGGTCCATGGCCAACGCGGAAGCGTCGAAGGGCAGGTCCAGCAGGATCATTCCGGGAGGCCGTTGGAACAGCGTTTCGGTGAGGGCTTCCAGGGTCGCCGCCAGCGATGGGGCATGGACGGGAACGATCTCCACCTGTACCGTACCGTAGGAGATGCCCTGTTGCAGCAGGAGCCGCAGTCCGCGCCAGGCGGTCTCCATCTGCCTGAATTCGGGTTGGTCGAACAGCCGGTCCAGCACCTTCTGCCGCAGGGTGACGACGGGGTCGCCGCCCTCCTGTGTCGTCGGTCCGGCGTTTGCGACGGCTCCCGGCATGTCCACCAGATCGAGAATCCTGTCGACGGTGGAGGTCCCGGTACTCGCTTGTCGCGGCGGTGGTACGGCTTCGATTCGCATCGCCGGAAGATCGGGCCATCTGCGCAGGCCCCGGGCGATTTCCGCGGATGAAAGGCCTTCTCGCTGGGAGGCCTCGATGTAATCGGCCGCTTCCTTCAGAGCGGTGAAGAAGGGATGGCGGTCGGCGATCCCGTCGGGGTGCAGGGATTTGAGGCAGTCGAATCGGAAGGTCAGGCCCCCGGCGGCACAGAGATCTCCATCCAGCGACAGATAATGGTCGCCGGCCACGGCAGCCATGGCCTCATCGAGGCTTTGCCGGTCCACCGCAATGGGCGGACGGTCCCATACCGCATCCCGGTCCGGGGTGAACGGGGCCAGGGCCAGAATCCGGAAAGGAAATTCTTGTGCCTGCATACCTGCGTCTCCTCGTCTGTTCGGCCGAAGGATATTGGAATCCGCTAAGAGAAGAGTTTCTTGAACAATGCCCCGGCCTTTTCACCCATGGTATCGGGTTTCGGCGTTGGCCGCACCGCCGGAGGTTCCTCGGGCGGGGGGGGGGCCTGTGGCTCGGGAACCGGGTCCTCGGCTTCCGCCAGGCGACCCCCGCCGAGAAAGCGGAATCTGGGTCCCTGGGGGCTCAGGGCGATTCGCATGTCGGGCTCCAACGAAGCCTGGTCGGCAATGGGCAGACCGTTGATCTGGATCGCATTGCCGCCGGTAAGGTCTTTGATCCAGTAGCGATCCTGGGCGAAGAAGATCTGTGCCTGTCGGTCGAGGATCGCCGGGTGGTCGATGATGAAATCGCAGCCGGCCCCCCTGCCGAGGGTAATGGGCAGGACCTGAAACGATTTGAGGGCGGCGCCGTACTGGATGGCGAAGGGTACCTTGACGTTCTCGACGGCCGGTTGCGCCGCGGGGGGTGGCGGTGTCGGTTGAGGATGCACCGCCTGGATCTCCGGCGATGGCGACGCGGGCGACGCTGTGTTTGGCGGCACCGGGGCCGGCGAAGGCGGGGCGGCGGAGTACTCGTTTTGTACGGGTGCGGCCTGGGCCGGCTGCGGAGCGGCCGGTTGGGGCACCGGCGGATCCGTCACCTGGGTGAGAAAACTGATTTTGGGTCCCCCCTCGGCAAAGGTGATGACGTCACCGTCCTTCAGGTAGGCCTCGGGAACTTTGCGACCGTTGACGTAGGTGCCGTTGGTGCTCTGGTCCACCAATTTAAAGCGGTTGCCTTCCCGGAGGATGCGCGCGTGGCGCCTGGAGAGGATCACGACATCCTTGGGGAACCGGACCTGGCAGTCGGGATGTCGGCCGATGACGATCTCCGGGGCGGACAATTCCTGGATTTCGCCTTTCAATGGTCCTTCGATGTGGACCAGTTGAACGATGATATGGGGAATGGCATTCATGATCTCGCCTTGATAGCCGGGCAGTTGCTGTTCATCATTGTTGGCGGCTCTTTTTGATCTTTTCCAGTTTTTCCATCAGCTCACGGGCACGGGTCAGGTTTTGCTCGACCTCCTTGTATCCCGGGTCCAGTTCCTGGACCTTCTCCCATTCGGTGATCGCTTCCTGAAGCTGCTGTTTGCCGTAATAGACCACGCCCTTGTTGTAATGGGTTTCCTTGTAACTCTCCTCGCTGCGGGTAATGTAGGAAGCGCATTTGTCACATTGATCGTTGAACGCCAGCGAAGAGCTGAAACCCTGCCGGGCGATCATGAAATCTCCCTTGTTGTAATCGATCAGGGCTTTTTGAAAATAGGTCTGGGCGAGCAGATCGCGGAGTTCGTCATCCCCGGGCCGGAGTTGGAGACATTTGTTGAATTCGGCGATGGCTTCGGGGAATTCGTTGCGTTCCAGATGGGCGATGCCTTCGGCGCGGTAGGTATCGATGGGGCCGGATTTGGCTTTGTCGATATAGGTTGCGCAATCGGCGCATCGGGGATCGAACTGCAGGGCGCTCTCGAAGGCCTCCCGGGCCGCTTCGAAATCACGTTGCCGGTAGAGATCCTTGCCCGATTCGTAGTAGGATTTTGCCAGATAGGTCCGGGTCTGTTCATCTTCGGGCATGGCCTCCACCGCTTTATGCAGCTCGAAGATGGCATCTTCGTACTTGCCTTCACCATACAACTCGATACCGGAATCGCGATAGGCGAGCACCTGGGCATCTCCCTCCGATTTCGACGTCTCTTCCGGTTCGGTCATATCCGATCCGCCGGTCATTTCCGTTGCCGGTTCCTCTGCGGCAGCCGGGGGTTCTGCCGGCGGGACTGCAACCGCGGCAGGCGGCTCGGGTGCGGGAGCGGGGCGCGGCTTCTTCTTGGCCTGGGGCGGCGTGAAGGGCAGGCCGGAGACCCTGGGCACCTTGATCCGGTCCCCGACTTTTACCTGGGTGGCGTCGTCCATCTCGTTGTATTGCGCGATGATATGAAATTTTTTATAGTCGCCGTAGTAAATCTGGGCCAATTTGGAAATACTTTGACCGGGTTGGATGGTGTGCCAGACGAAGCGGTCGCTCTGGGTCGCCGGCATGGCCTTGGATCCGGAGGCGGCAATACCCGGAAGGTTCGGTATCATGATGGTCTGCCCGGGCTTCACCTGGGTGGCGTCTTCCAGATTGTTGAACCGGGCGATGACGTTGTATTTCTTGTAGTCGCCGTAGTACTTCTTGGCGATCATGGAAAGACTTTCACCTTTCCGCACCACATGGGTGAAGTACTTGGCGGACTCCACCGGTTTGCGCGAGACAAGCATCTTGGACGCCTTGGGATGGTCCGGTTGATATTTCAAGGCCACCAGAAACTGCTTGCGGGCCAGTCCGTATTTGCCCTGTCGATAGTATTTCATGCCCAGTGCGTAGCGTTCATCGGCCTTTTTGGCCAGTATGGCGGCCAACCGGTCCCGTTCCTGGGTCGCCTGCGCGTTTTTCGAGTCGGCGGTCAGCGCCAGTTTGTACTGTTCCAGGGCGGCGGGCAGGTCGCCCTTCTTTTCAAGCTCGTGGCCCTTGGCCAGGTATTTGCCCGCCAGTTTGGGGTTGGGTTTGGCGGTGCCGCTGGTGGTAACGCAGCCTGCCAGGACCAGGCCCACGAGTAATGCGCCTGCGAAGAATTTTACGATGGATGGTATCCGTGTCATGGGTTCACCTGAGAGATAGGGTTTGAAAAATATTTAACCGTTTTTGGAAGGTCGCCATGTCCCTTTTCAGTATCTGGTCGCGGCGCAACAGATACGGGTCGGCGTAAAATGGATTGCCGCCCCGATCCACCGTAACGGCCATTTTATAGCCTGCCCGGCGCGTCATTTCCACAGCCTGGACGTTGGCCCGGCCGAAGGGGTAGGCAAAGAAATAGGTGTCCTGACCGAGCTTGCGGTCGATGATCTCTTTGGACTTGACCAATTCCCCCTGGAGCCGGCGCCGGTAATCGGCCTCGCTTTCACTGTCTCCCTTTTTGGACAGATCGCTGTGGGCGACGGTGTGTGAGCCGATGGTGAAGCCGTTGTCCTTGAGTTCGCGCAATTGTTTCCAGGTGATGGCTTTCCGCGATACCCCCACATAGTCAGTGTAGACAAACAAGGTAGCCGGATAGCCGAACTTTTTCAATATCGGGTAAGCCGTATTATAGACCGACCGGTATCCGTCATCAATGGTAATCATGACCGATTTCCTGGGCAACGGCCGCCGGTATTCGAGAAATTCGAGCAGCTCGTCCGGACCGATCACGTGGTAGCGATGGTCTTTCAGGTATTGCATCTGGCGTTGGAAAATTTCGGCAGGCATGCACAGCGGGGATGCACAACCATTGCCGAATCGGTGGTAGCACAGGATGGGAATCTGCTGGACGCCGTTCGGACGGATGCCGCCGGGATTTCTGGACTTCAGGGGAATGACGACGAGGCTGCCCGGCTTCAGGTCTTCATTGGCCTCTTCGATGATCCATGCCTTGGACGTGTCGCCCAGGAATCTGCCGGCCAGCGATTCGGCGGTGTCGCTGATTTGAAAGGGATAGACCACATAGTCCTTGGATCGATGAAAGGGTACCTCGGGCTTCATTTCCGGGGCGCCGGCACATCCGGCGAGATAAATCAGCAACAAACCGATCCACGGCAGCATACGCAAGGAATACGATCTGGATTTCATGGGCAAATGGTCCGAAGGCATCCACGCGGCTTGTGTGACTGCCCGGGAACGGTCCTTTCCGTGAAATGGGCGGTTTGGGGTTTTCTGAAAATTAATGCTATTATATCAAAAGTTTGCTACAAGGCGAATACCATACTCCCGTGGGATGTGCAATCCATTCCCGAGCCGCCGCCGAAAAGCGGGTGGGCCGAGACAATCCGGGACAGGTCATCGTCCCGCCTTCGGGTGGTCGGGGGAAGAATATTGACAATCCACTGGATAGGATACTAAAAATTGCTATTGTGACCGAGCATTGGAGAAACATTGGATCTCAACCGCCTGCCGACCGGAACCACAGCGCCAAAAATGGAATGATTCGCACGGCGGCCCACAAGAGGCCAATGACCTGCCGATGTGCCGTGTCGTCTCTATGAGACCCGATCAGATAGCGGGCGACACGGCGGCACGACTGGGGGGAACGGGACATGACCGCTGATCAGAAAACATCTACCACGATGATTTGGCTGAAGCAGCTGACCACGAGCACCTTTGCCAACATCAACGAGAAAATCGACCGAGTGGAAATCGTGCGCCGGAATAAAAAAATTTTGTTCATCTTGGCAGTCGTCTGGATCGGGCTGATGGTGGCCGGCCATCTGCTCTTCGGCTCCATGGGACAGAAACGGATGGACGCCTTCCTGGCGAAAGGTGCCGCCGCCGCGGTACAATTGGCCGAAGGATGCGGTCCGCATCTGCTGGAAGGCAATGTCCTGGAACTCAGCCGTAAGGTGGCGGAGTTCACCGACGAGCGGGATGCGTTGTTTACGGCAATCCTCGACCACGAAAACAGAATCATGGGGCATTCCGACCCCGAGCAGATGAACCGCATCGCAGCGCCCCTGGCAGACGAAAAAGTCCTGCGCACATTGGACGGTGTCAACGTGCTCACCGGCCGGACCGCCGAAGGCCGGGACGTGGTCACTTTCGGTCGCGATATCACCTATTCCGGGGTGGTCATCGGCAGGGTGATCTATGGATTACCGGCGGAGAAGCTGGAAGCGGTCACCGGCGGCATGGGTACCTTTCGTCTGCTTTTCATTCTGCTGGTTACCCTGGGTTGCGGTCTGACGGCGTTCTGGACCGACCGCAGCCGGCGCCGGATAAAGGCGCCCCCCGCGGCCGGGGCCATGGACGGCTCCACCATCGGTCCCTACCGGCTGCGTGAAAAGATCGCCCAGGGCGGTATGGCCGAACTTTATATGGCCGATTATGTCCGCGGAGACGGTTTCCGGCGGTCCATGGCGGTCAAGCGGGTGTTGCCCCACCTGGCCGAAAACCAGGATTTCATCAATATGTTCATCCGGGAGGCCCGGCTGGCCGCTTTGCTGCAACATCCGAACATCGTGCAGATATTCGATTTCGGAAAGATCAAGGATGCCTACTTCATCGCCATGGAGTTCATCGACGGATTGAACCTGGGCCAGATGATGAGCCAGCTCAAGAAAGGCCTGCCGGTCAATGTGGCCATCTTCGTGGCCATCAAGATCAGCCTGGGGCTGGACTATTCCCACAAGCGCAAGGATGACGAGACCGACCAGCCGCTGGGCATCGTGCATCGCGATATCAGTCCCCAGAATATCCTGGTCTCCTTCCAGGGAGAGGTCAAGATCAGCGATTTCGGCATCTCCAAGGCCAACACCGAGCCCAGCCTCACCCAGGCGGGGGTGATCAAGGGCAAGTTGAGCTACCTTTCGCCCGAACAGGCCCTGGGACAGCCCGTGGACCACCAGTGCGATATCTACGCGCTGGGGCTGGTCATCTATGAAATTCTCACGGCGAGCCGCGTATACCAGTTCGACACCGACATCGAGGCGATCCGCACCATTCCGGAGATGGAAATCGACCCCATCCGCCAAATCCGGCCGGACGTTCCCGAGGGATTGCAGGCCATCATTCAAAAATGCCTCAACAAGGACAAGGCGCACCGGTATCAGGACGCGAGGGATCTCCACGACGATCTCATCAGGCTCAAGGCCGAATTGCAAATCCCTTTCGACGCCTCCGATCTTTCCAATTTCATGAGAGAGACGTTCAGACATGGCTAAGATCGACTTGATCGGGAAGACCGATATCGGCCTGGTGCGACCCAATAACGAGGATACATTCGTCGTCAATTCCGCCTCCGGCTACTGCCTGGTGGCGGACGGCATGGGAGGGGCCGCCGCCGGTGAAACCGCCAGCCGGATCTTTGCCCAGACCGCGGATGAGGTGTTCAGCGGCAGAATACCGGGCAACGAGACCGAAGTGGTGGACAATGTGCAGACCACCTTTCGGCAGGCCAATGACCGCATCCTGGCCCATGCGGCCGAATATCCGGAACACCAGGGACTGGGGTGCACCGCGGAACTGCTGGCCTTCACCGGATCCGGATTCGTCATCGGTCATATGGGAGACAGCCGGACCTATCGTTTCCGTGGCAATACCCTGAAACAATTGACCAAAGACCACTCCCTGGTGCAAGATCAGCTCGACCAGGGGCTGATTACCGAGGACCAGGCCCGGACCCACAGCATGCGCAACGTCATCCTGCGGGCGGTGGGCGTAAGGCCTTCGCCCGCCCTGGATACGCTTCGCGGGCCGGTCTTTACGGGCGATCTGTTCCTGCTCTGTTCCGATGGGCTGACCGACATGGTGGATGACGAGGAGATCTGCCAGGTCCTGGGCATGAACGGCGACCTGTCGATCAAATCGGAGCACCTCATCGAAATGGCCAAGAAGGCCGGCGGCAAGGACAACGTAACCGTCGTGCTGGCTGCAATCGGATGAGGCGCAGCGTCTCATTCTGGGCGATCCTGGCGTTGCTGCTGATGCCCATCCATGGGCTGTGGGCCGACTTCGGCGATATCTACGACATGCCGGTGGCGGAAGCCGAGGACGTGATTTCGGGGTGGCTGGACGCCAACGGTTTCAAAATCTACCGGCCTTCCCCCGAAGGGGACGCCACGGTCCTGCTGGCGGACAAAGGGAGCCAGCAATTACGCATCGTCACCCGGCAATCTTCCCCCCTGGCGGTCCGCATCGCCATCGAGCCATCTCCCGGTGCGGCCGAGTCGGCGGCCCATCGGTTGCGGCAATACCTGCTGGGCTATATCCAACTGCCCAACCGTCCGGTCCTGCCCGTGCAGCCCTCGATTCCCGATGCCGTTCGCAGTGTCGGGGATGCGGTGGCCTGTATCTATGCCATCCATCAGGGCCGGGAAATCCAGTTGACCGGCTTCGCAGTGGATCTGCGGGGCATGATCGTCTGCACGGGACACGACCTGGTCCTGGAAGACGACGTCGATCTATTGCTGCGCGACGGCCGCGAGATGGCCGGTCGGGTGGTCAAGATCGATCGGGAGCGGGACCTGGCGCTGATCCGGATTCCCCAGGACCTGCAAACGGTGGTGACGCTGCGCGACGGACGCTTCATGCTCAGCCATGAAGATTCCCTGTTCGCCGTCATGTGTGCCGACAACGGCCTGGCCGCCATCGAGCACGGTTATCTGGACGGTCCGCCGCGCCGGGTCGCCGGAATGACCTTGTGGCAGGTCCGCATGCGGATCGAACCCGGCAGCAGCGGCAGCCCGGTTTTCGACCGACAGGGGCGGCTGACGGGGATCGTCAAGGGACGATACCGAGGTACCGATACCGTCGGTTTCTTGATCCCCTTCGAATCTCTGCTGCAGTTTCTGGAAATCTATTGATCATGGAATACGGCCGTTATCGCATTATCCGGGAGTTGGGCAAGGGCAACATGGGGGTGGTCTACCTGGCCCATGATCCGCAGATCGACCGGCAGGTGGCGCTCAAGGTGCTCCGCCCGGACCGCGTCACCAGCGAGGCGTTCGCCGCCCGCTTTCTTAAGGAGGCACGCGCCATCGGCCGGCTGTCCCATCCGCAGGTCGTCACGGTCTTCGATGTGGGGGAAGATCATGGCACCGTCTTCATCGCCATGGAATATCTGCAAGGCGAACCTCTCAACGAAGTGATGCGCAAAGGCGGGCTCACCACCGCGCAAAGCATCGAAATCGTGCGCCAGGTGGCCGCGGCCCTGCACTACGCCCACCGCCAGGGCATCGTCCACCGGGACATCAAGCCCTCCAACATCATCCTCACCGAGGAGATGCAGGTCAAACTCACCGATTTCGGCATCGCGCATATCGAGGACACTTCCGCGGGATATCAGACCCAGGCCGGCGAGATCCTGGGTACCCCCATGTACATGTCGCCCGAGCAGGTCATGGGGCACCAGGTGGACGGCCGCTCGGATCTCTATTCCCTGGGGGTCATCCTTTATGAAATGGCAACCGGCCGCCGTCCCTTCGGCGGAAACAACCTGGCGGCCATTTTCCGTTCCATCACCCATGACACGCCCGAAACGCCGGCCAGCATAGATCCCTTTATCGGCCGCGCGGTTTCCGATCTGATCATGAAAAGCATCGACAAACGCCAGGAGCGACGCTTTCAGGACGGCCGCCAGATGGACGACGCCCTGGCCGCCCTGGGGGAAAAGGCCGGCGCCGCCGTGGCCCCGCAGAAAGAGGGCGGGTCTGCCTCCACCGGGGGCACACGTCCTTGGTGGGTGGCCTTGATGGTGCTGGCACTCGTAACGGCTGCCGGTGCCTACTACTTTCACCAGCGAACCCGGAATAACGCAGGTGATACCGGCCCGCCCCCCGCTTCCATGGCGTTGCTGAAGGTCAGCAGCGACCCCCAGGGGGCCAAGATCTATGTGGACAGTATCTATCGGGGGCAAACGCCCGATGATCTGTCCCTGCCTCTGGGCAAATACGAGTTGCGCCTGAGTCTTGCCGGCTACCTGGCCTGGGAGGCCCAGGTGGAACTGGACAAGACCGGGGAGATGCCGTTGCATATCCCCCTGCAGGCAGAACCATAACGTCAAACTCCTTGCAACACCGCAAAATGTGTCAGGAGGGAAGGATGCAATCGTTGAAAAGAGCAGTTTCCTGTGCGGCCTTGGCCATTACGGTCCTGTTGACCTGCATCTGGGGCAACGGATATGCCCAACCCAAGCCGGGGCAGGCGGCTCCGCTGTTCGTGCTGAAAGACGCCCAGGGCAAGAGCTTCGAATTGGCCGCCATGCGGGACCAGCCCATGGTGGTCCTCTACTTTTTCGACGTCGACTCGGGTTCCAGCAAGGAAGGTCTGCTGCACCTGGATGCCCTGGCCAAGAAATACAAGGATGCCGACTTGATCGTCTGGGGCATAACCCGCTCGGGAAAGGACAAAATCAAGCAGTTCGAGTCCCGTAACGACGTCGGCTTTCCCATCCTGGCCGACGGGGGGAATGTCGCCGATATCTATTCGGCCCGGATCGTGCTGCCCACGGTCTGCATTCTCGGGCCCGACCTGAAGCTGCTCGACTATTTCCAGGGCGGTGGCAAGAATACGGAAAATATGCTGGTCGCCCTGGCCGAGCGCAATCTTCAGCGCCGCCAGACGAAGCTGGCAAAGGAGATCAGCCGCGATGTGGCCAAAAAAAATCCCGGCAATGTGCGCGCCAAGAAGATCCAGGGATATGCCGAGCTGAAAGAGGGCGATCTCAAGGCGGCGGAAAAGACCTTCTACAATCTCTCCCGGGAAAAAGGCCAGGGCGAAATATTGGGCAAGGAAGGGTTGTCGCAGGTCTACGCCCAAAAAGGGCAGCCCGAAAAAGCGATCCGTCTGACCAATGAAGTCGAATCGAAGGCGGATCAGCGTGCCCAGGTCCATGTGGTCAAGGGCGACCTGTTGTACAGTCAGAATAAACCCGAGGCGGCCGAGGCCGAGTACCGCCGGGCCATCGAGAAAACCGGGGGGGATCGAACCCACCGGGCGGCGGCCTACAACCAGTTGGGCCGCATCTACGCACTCAGCGGCGATTACAAACAGTCGCGCGAAATGTATGATCAGGCCGTGGCCCTGGATCCGTACTACGTGGAGGCCACATCCAACAAAGGTCTGGTTTACGAACGTCAGGGGCAATGGGACAAGGCATTGGAAGCGTATCGGCGGGCCCAGGCCATCGACCGCAACGATCCCTTTGCCATGGCGTTGGCCGCCAATGCCAGAAAAATGCTCCTCCTGGAAAAAGATCCGGATCAACGCAAACGGCTGGACCACCAGATCGAAACCTACGTGCGTCGCTACAAGGAGGACGCCGGGTTGACGCCGTCCGGGACGTCCACCGACGACTGGACCAGTGGAACCATGGTTCTGACCTTGATCGAACCGTTGGAATCCGGGGGGCTCGCGCCGCGGGATTCCTTCGGCCGGGTGCTGGCCCTGCAGATGGGGACCCAGCTGAATGACTCGGGGCGTATCCGGGTCATCGACCAGGTGATATTGGAGCGGGTGATGAAGAAGCTGGGGCTGAAACGCAAGAGCCTGGCGCAGGAGAATACCCTGGCGCGGCTCGCCCGGGCTTTCGACGCCCGGCTGATCGGCAAAGGCACCTTGTATCATCTCTCCGAAGGGACGCTCTTGAACCTCAAGCTGGTCCCCACCGATGCCCCCGAAAATAAAATCGCCATCCAGCGGCAGTTTGCCTCCGCCGCTACCCTGAAAAAGGATTTGCACTGGCTCAATCGCGAAATCCTGACCTCCGTGATGTCTCACTATCCCCTGCAAGCCTTTGTGGTGGAGGTGGTCGGCAACCAGGTGCTACTGAATCTGGGTGCCGATCAGGGGGTGGTCAACGGGGCGCTCTTCGACGTAGTCGAGGTCAAACCGCCGGTTGAATTCAAAGGCAAGCGTTTTCGACCCAAGGCCGCGGTCATGGCGACCCTCGAGGTGGTGAAGATCGATCCCGACTTTTCCTACGCCCATATCAAGGAACAACGCCGACCGGTGCAGGCGGAAGACAAGCTTCGGGAGCGAGTGCACCGAATGGATGAAGATGGCCAGCGTGTCTGGTAATGGTGTCCAACGCAAAATTTTTGTAATGTTTTTCGATTTGGATCGTCATAATGAGGCCCAACCGGCCGGGCGGACGGGCGATGGATTTCGGTCGGCCGGATGCCATCCTCCCGGTCGGCAGCATCTCGGAAAAAATGGATATCCGGCATTGTCTTTGAAATGATTTTGTAAATATGATAACTTGAAATTTTGCCGGAAGCGGATTGCTTCGGGGAGCCGTTCGGAAGAGGTGGCACGCCTGGAGGGATTCGAACCCCCGGCCTACGGATTAGAAGTCCGTTGCTCTATCCAACTGAGCTACAGGCGCGCATTCGGAATTGGCATCGCAAGTAACACAGCCCGTCCGGAATTGTCCACAAAAAACGCCACGAAAGCGTATCCGCCTGGAACAAACAAGAATCCAATCACAGGGAAAGTGATCCCCACATATGAATGCCAAAGTATCCAAAGCCGCATCAGCGGCTTCCCAGAGAAAAGAGATCAACGTGCATACCCCCAAAAAGAAGTCGGCGGGTGATAGCAAATCGGTCGTTAAATTCGATCCGCTTCAGCGCTATCTCTCCGAAATCAGTCAATATCGTCTTCTTACCCGTGAGGAGGAGGTGTTGCTGGGCCAGCGTGTTCAGGAGGAAGGCGACCCGGACGCCGCTTATCAACTGGTCACCGCAAACCTGCGGCTCGTTGTTAAAATTGCACTTGAATTTCAGAGGGTTTGGATGCAAAACCTCCTGGACTTGATTCAGGAAGGCAATATCGGGTTGATGCAGGCCGTAAAAAAATTCGATCCATATAAAAATGTGAAATTTTCCTATTACGCTTCTTTCTGGATCAAGGCCTACATCCTCAAGTTCATCATGGACAACTGGCGGCTGGTAAAAATCGGTACCACCCAGGGGCAACGCAAACTCTTCTTTAAGTTGAAAAAAGAGAAACAGCGGCTGATCGAACAGGGTTTCGATCCCAAACCCAAGCTGCTCTCCCAGCGGCTCGGCGTTTCCGAACGCGAAATCATCGACATGGACCAGCGCCTGGACGGATGGGATGTCTCTCTGGATTCGCCGGTTAAAGAAGGTTCCGATACCGGCCGAATAGAGTTCATCAGCGAAGGGTCGGCCTCGGCCGAGGATCGGGTAGCCAAAAAAGAGATCGAAGTGCTGCTGCACAACAAGGTCGCCGAGTTTCGCAAACAGATGACCGATCGCGAACTGGAAATCTTCGATCTGCGTATCTTTTCGGATACGCCGGTCACCTTGCAGCAGATCGGTGATCGTTACAACATTTCCCGTGAACGGGTCCGGCAAATTGAAAAAAACATCATCAAGAAAATGCGGGAGTTCTTCAAAAGCGAGATCCCTGATTTCGAAGCGTATACCTCGCGGAAGCGCAAGAAATACTCTTGAACCGGCGACATACCTGAACATCTATAAAAAAGGCACCCATCCTGACGGACTAACCCCATACGAGCACTCATGTATTTACGCCCCATCACCCTCGGAATCATCTTACTCTCCGCGATCTGGCCCACAGGCTGCCAGCCGGTGATGAAGGAGCCGGTCACACGACCGGCCAGTGTCGCACAACCATCCACGGCCGACGCACCGGCCTACTATTTTTTCACCGCCGCTCAGCTGGAATTGAAAAAAGGCGATATCAACGAAGCCATCTGGCTGTTGGAGCAGGCCATCGGCCATGACCCGCGTTCGTCCTACCTCAAGCTGGAAATGGCCAACCTTCTGCTGATCAAAAAGGACACCGGCAAAGCCCTGGATCTGATCGAATCCGTTCTCGCCAAGGAGCCGGACAACCTGCAGGCGCTTTCCATGGCCGGTCGCATCTATCAACAGCAGCAGAGGATGGATGATGCCCTGGCGGCTTTCGAAAAGGTGCTGGCCGGAGAACCCGATGATCAGAACAATTATCTGGTGGTCGGACGAATCTATTGGAACAAGAATGATTTTGATGGTGCCGAACGGGTATTCGCCAAGATGATCCGGAATTTGCCCGACTCCTATTCCGCTTATTATTTTTACGGCAAGGTCCTGGCCGCCCAGGGAAAGGAGGAGGAGGCCGAAACCGCCTTGCTGAAATCGCTGCAACTGGAGCCATCCCTCGAGGAACCCCGGCTGGAACTGCTCAAAATCTACCAGTCCCAGGATCGACCCGCGAAAATCACGGAAACCTATGAGGCCATGCTGCTGCATGATCCCGAGAACGTGAAGGCGGGATTTGGATTGGCGGAACATCTTCATAAGATCCATCGGGATCGCGCCTCCCTGGAGATCCTGGCCCGGCTGGCCCAACGCCTGGACACCGACGCGACGGTCATCGCCACGCTTTTCGACACCTATATCGAAGCCAAGCAATTCGAATCTGCCGCATGGGCCATCGAGGGAATGCTGAAGGTACGCCCCACCAACCCGGACCTTCACTATCTGGCCGGAGTCGCAGCCGACGGCCTCGAGGATCCGCAACGGGCCCTGGATCACCTGGTGAAGGTTACCCCGGGTTCCCGTTTTTACACCAATGCCGTGGTCCATGGTGCCTGGCTGTTTCACGATATGGGCAAGATCGACCGCGCCATCGCCATGGTTCGCGATGCATTGGCCCATGATCCCGAATACGGCGACTACTATCTCTACCTGGGTTCCTTCTACGAGGAACTGGAGCGATACGAGGACGCCATGCAGGTGCTCCAGGCCGGTGCGGCCAGAGACCCCAAGAACGCACGGCTCCATTTTCGCATCGGCGTAATCTACGACAAGATGGGAAGGCGCCAGGATTCCATTGCCGCCATGCAACAGGTGATCTCCCTGACGCCCAATGATGCCGAAGCGCTCAACTACCTCGGCTATACCTATGCCGACCTGGGAATAAACCTGGAAGAAGCTGAAACCCTGATCCAGTCGGCACTGAAGATCAAGCCCGATGACGGCTATATCGCCGACAGCCTCGGTTGGGTCTATTTCAAGCGGGGCCAGTATGCACTGGCCCTGAAATGGCTCAACAAGGCCGTCCGACTGCAACCCGACGATCCCACCATCCTGGAACATCTCGGCGATGTCCATCTGAAGCTCGACAGCGCGCAGAAGGCGTTGAATTATTACCAGCGCTCGCTGGAGAACAAGGAGACCGGCCGGGAATCGTTGCAGGAAAAGATCCGTTCGCTGAAGACACCCTAGACGGTCATGAAGTACCTGCCTTCCATACATCGACACCTCGTGCCGGTCATCGGGGTCCTGGCGGCTGCCGTCTGGCTGAACGGGTGTGCGTGGCTGATCAAGCCTCCGGTGGACGAAGCCGCGGCACGCCGGCTTGTGGATGCCGCCGCGGGAATCAATGCCGGCCTGGACCGTTACAAAGGACTGGCCCGGGCCCGGGTGCAATCCCGGGGGCAGACCATCAGCGGACGCGTCGCCGTCGCGGCGGCGGCCCCCGACCGGCTGCGTGTGGAGTGGCTCAGTGCGCTGGGACAGCCCATTACCGGCCTGGCCGGAAACGGGGAAACCATCACCGTGGTCTCCTACCCGGAGAAAAAGATTTACCGGTTGCCGCAAACGCGAACGGCATTGGAACGCATGGTCCATATCCCCATGGGCATCGGGGAGTTGACGACCATCCTGGCGGGCCGCCCGCCTCTGCCCCGCTTTGCGGCGGCCCAAATCGATCCGGACCATACGCCAACCTATCGAGTCCTCTTGAAAAATCGCTGGAGGGCAATCGTCGCCTCCCTGGAACTGGAACGGACGAGCGGCCGCATCGTCGGCATGCGGTCCAACGATGACACGGGCAACATGCGCTTTACCATCCAGTGGCACCGGTGGAAGACCCAGGGCGGGTACACCGTGCCCGGACAGGTCCTCATCCGGTCCGCCAGCCAACACACCCTTACCTTGACCATGGATCGCTTCTGGCCCAACGCCGAAGTATCGCCAGAAATGTTCGAACTTTCCCTGCCCGACCAGCCAACGGATGCGGCGAGCGGTGATCACTGACATTACGAATCCAATCAATCATGGGGCAGGGACTTTTCTTTGTTTTTGGCAAAAGCCTGAGGATGGAGGTTTTTCGGGGATGCATCACCAGGCCGGGAGCGGAGCAGCCCCGAAAAGCCCCCATCCTCCGGCGTCGGCTCCCGGTGGAAAACTATCCGAGCTTTCCTGTCAATACCGGTAACCTGATTGATAATCCATGCAGAGCCAAGATCGCCAGAGCATCAAACGACCCGCCTTCCTGGCGGAGAGCACCTTGGGCAGACTGACCAAATGGCTCCGTCTGGCCGGCTTCGATACCGCTGCGGACCCTGCCATCCCGGATGCCCGCAGGCTGTTATGGCGCTCCCGCGAAGAACACCGCATCGTGTTGACCCGTACCCGGCGCGTGTTCGAGACCATCGGTTCCCGACGGTCCATCTTCATTTCATGCGACGATGTCGAAGATCAACTGCGGGAGGTGATGCGGGCCCTGAAGATCCGACTTGGAGACTTGCACACCTTGACCCTCTGTTCGAGGTGCAACCATCGGTTGGAGAAGGCTGTTAAGGACGACCTGCCCGGCCGGGTTCCCGATCACATCTGGCATCATCATGAAACCTTCCTGCGATGCCCGCGATGCGGACGGATCTATTGGGCAGGTTCCCATGCCGTCGCCATGCGACGGTTCATGCGAACCTGGTTCGAGGATCGGGAATGATGGATTGCTCCGGAGAACAGGAGCACGGCAAGGAATCGGCAGGTTCCGGCCGGTCTTGATGTCCGGAGTCATTGATGTTAAATCCCGGACAATTATCCATCAAAGGAGAACGACATCATGAACCAGACAGATCAATCCGGCAGCGGTTGCGGGGCCGGCGGATGCGGACAGGGCGTACAGAGTGCGGCATCCAAGCATACCGATGAACATATCACCGAATCCCTGGGCAAGATCAAACACAAGGTGATGGTGATGAGCGGCAAGGGCGGAGTCGGGAAATCCAGCGTTTCGGCCAGCCTGGCGGTTCGACTGGCCGGGAGGGGCCTCCGGGTGGGACTGCTGGACGTGGATATCCATGGCCCCAGCCTGGCCGGTATCATGGGGGTCGAAGGATTGCTGGACATCAGTGCGGACCAGAAGGTCCTGCCCAAACAGGTGGCCGGGAACCTGGGGGTGGTGTCGATGCAATCGCTGATGAAAGATCGCGACCAGGCCGTGATCTGGCGCGGACCGGCAAAGACCGGCGTGATTCGTCAATTCGTGGGCGATGTGCAATGGGGCGAGTTGGACTACCTGGTCATCGACGCACCGCCGGGAACCGGAGACGAACCGCTCAGCGTCGCCCAGACCATTCCCGAGGCCCGGGCGGTGATCGTCACCACCCCCCAGGATGTGGCCCTTTCCGATGTGCGCAAGTCGATCAACTTCTGCAAGGTCATCGATATGGATATCGTCGGCCTGGTGGAAAACATGGGCCCCTTTCCGTGCCCCTGCTGCGGAGAGTCCCTGGCCCTGTTCAAGAGCGGCGGGGGGGCGGCTACGGCCGGGAAGATGGGCGTCCCGTTCCTGGGAACCCTGCCCTTCGATCCCCAGGTGGTCAAGGCCTGTGACGCCGGCAAGGCGCTGCAACTGGCGGCCACCGCCGCGGGTTTCATCGCGGCCGTGGATCAGGTGGTTGAAAATATCGTCGCCAAGCTGGCGGAATGAGCCGCGGGGCGCAGACAAGGCCCAGAATCGCCCTCGGCCGCCGGATTACAAACTGCCCCCTGGTGCGCTCTCTGGGAGTACGGCCAAACTTCGGCGATTACACCCCCGAGGAGCAGTCGCTGATCCTGGAAGCCCCCAAGGTCTATTTCCCGTCGGCCTTCTATGCGGATCTGCTGGACACCTTGGGAAAACCGACTTTTCCCAGCTACCATACCTACAAGTATGCCCAGGACAAGATCCGGCAGACCGCCCTATTCAATATGGCCGGTATCCGCCATCCGCGCACGCGGGTATTCTACGGTCCGCGGCAAAAGGCCCGGATCGCCGATTTTTTCGATCTGCCGCTGATCGCCAAACAGGCCCGCGGTTCCTCCCAGGGACGCGGGGTGTTCCTGATCCGCTGCCGGGAAGAACTGGTGGATTACCTGAACCGGCCGGGACCGGCGTATATTCAGGAGTTTTTACCCTTCGACCGCGATATCCGCGTGGTGATCATCGGCCGCAAGGTGGCCCACGCCTATTGGCGCATCGCGCCCGGGGGCGATTTTCGTACGAACCTGAGCACCGGCGGGGAGGTGGATCTGTCCCCCGTGCCGGAGGAGGCCCTGGAATTGGCGCTGCACACCGCCCGCTTCTGCCGGTGGGATGACGTCGGGATCGATATTTGTGCCTGCCGGGATCGGTATTACGTTCTGGAAGGCAACATGAAATACGGACACAAAGGCTTCCTTGCCGCCGGCATCGATTACCAGGAACTGCTGGCACGGATGATCGCTACGGGAGACATCTAATTGGCCGACATTCTCGATCCCCTCAAAACCGCCCTGGATGCGCGCGAGCGACAGATCCTCTCCCGGCATGCCGCCTTCAGCGAGCAGGCGCGGCGCAGAGCGGCGGAAAAGCGGCTGCAGGACGGGTATCGGCAGGCCTATGCCCTGGATGCCGACCGAATTTTACATTCGAGGGCGTATACCCGCTACATCGACAAGACCCAGGTGTTTTACCTGATCCGCAACGACCATATCACCCACCGGGTGCTGCATGTCCAGCTGGTCTCCAAGGTGGCCCGTACCATCGGCCGGTTTCTGGGGTTGAACGAGGATCTCATCGAAGCCATTGCCCTGGGACACGATATCGGCCACACCCCGTTCGGCCATGACGGCGAACGCTATCTCAGCGAACTTTGCCGCCAGGCGGGCATCGGGCACTTCATGCACAATGTACAGAGTATCCAGTTTCTCGACCGCGTGGAACGCAAAGGCCGCGGCTGGAATCTTTGCCTGCAGACCCTGGACGGCATCCTGTGTCACGACGGCGAGATTCACAACCAGATGCTGGTGCCCGAGAATGAAAAAACTTTCGATACGCTGTCCGGCGAGGTGGAGGCCAAGAAAGCCGATCCCGACGTTCCCCTGACGCCCATGACCCTGGAAGGGTGCGTGGTACGTATGGCCGATACCGTCGCCTACATCGGCCGCGACCTGGAGGATGCCATTCGGCTCGACGTGGTCGAACGCTCGGATCTGCCTACAGACGTGGCCGCGGTTCTGGGAGATACCAACGGAACCATCGTCTACAACCTGGTCACCGATATCATCCGCAACAGCCACGGCAAAGAGCATATCAGCTTCAGCGATCGGTTCTCCCAGGCGTTGAAACGTCTGAAGGCCTTCAACCTGGAACGCATCTATCTCAATCCGCTGATCAAACAATATTCCCAATCCATCGCCGGATTGTTCGAGTATCTTTTTACCCGCTACCTGGACGATCTGGAACAGGAAAACCACACATCCCGGATATTCACCGGCTTTTTGGCCGATATGTCCTTCGATTATGTCGAAAATCATCGTCCGGCAGAAATCGTGCGCGATTTCATCGCCGGCATGACCGACCGCTATTTCCTGATGCAGTGTCCGGAGGAGATGCGACCCAAGGTCGAGAGCCGTTGACGGCAGCAGCCATCCGATCCCCATTCCGGAGGAACGGAGTCCAGTGAAACAGCCCCATCCATACCGACAACGCACCTATCGCCGCCTGATCCGCGGGAACCTGCGCTTTTCCCGGGTGACGGTGCAGGAAACCGATCTGGGAATCTATGCGAGTTCCGATGTCACCGAAAATGCCCGCGAACTGGCGCTGACGCAACGCGGCTTCCTGGAACAGTATATTCGCGGACATACCGGTTTCATCGACGCGATGACGCCGCTGGCGGATGATGAATTCGCCCCGCCCGTGGTTCGCGAGATGATCCGGGCCGGCAGGCGTGCGGGGGTCGGTCCCATGGCCGCCGTTGCAGGCGCATTGGCCGAGCAGGTGGGGGTGGGATTGCTGGCGGAGACGCCGGAGGTGATCGTCGAAAACGGCGGGGATGTGTTCATCCGTGCCGAACAGCCGTTGACCGTAGCCGTCTTTGCCGGGATGTCACCGCTGAGTCTGAAAGTCGGTCTGCGGATGGTCCCCGGTGCCCGTCCGCTGGCGGTTTGCACCTCTTCCGGCACGGTGGGCCACTCCCTGAGCATGGGCCGCGCCGATGCGGTTTGCGTGGTCAGCCGGTCGTGCCCCCTTGCCGATGCCGCGGCCACCGCCATCGGCAACCGGGTGGGCAGGGCAGGGGATCTGGAGGCGGCGATCCGATGGGGGCAACGCATCGAAGGCGTGGACGGCATCCTGGGAATCGTCGGCGATAAGATGGCCATGTGGGGGCGC
>JBNKDU010000036.1:0-22902 GCA_050288425.1 Desulfobacteraceae bacterium
CAACCGGTTATCCACGGGGGCATTCCTGCCCCCTCCCTGGTCGCCGCCTATGGCGGCGCCGTGGGTCTCCCCCATGGATAACCGGTTGAAATCACGAAGGCCTCCCGCTGATGCATCCCCGAAAAGCCTCCATCCTCAGGCGTCGGCTGCGGCGCAAAACTCCCCGATTCCTCGATTCAATAACACAATGTCAGTTAGACGACGGCCGACATGCACCTGACGCGAATCCCGCGACAATCCGCTTCCATGCGAACCCGGATGTGGGTCCTCCTCCTGTTCCTGGGAGCGGCGGCGTGCGCGGGACCTTCGCCGGGCAGGCCGCAACAGCCGCCTCTCCCCGCTGGTTCCCCGCCGGTCGCGGCGGAACAACCGTCCGCGGCAACCCTGCCGCGAATCGAATTCACCATTCAGGTGGGGGCCTTCTCCACGTCGGAACGGGCGGCCCGCTATGCCCTGACATTGAAGGACCAGGGCATGGATGCCTATTATTTCATCGATGACGACAAGCTGTATAAAGTTCGCTTCGAACGATTCGCGGACAAGGACTCCGCGGTCCGCCGGGCGCGCGGCCTGCAAGCCGCCGGCAGGATCGACAAATTCTATATCGTCCAGCCGGCGCCGGATATCCATCGGATCGACGCCCGGGAGAACCTGGAAACCCGCATCGTCGAAACCGCCCGAAGATTCATCGGCACCCGATATCGGTGGGGCGGATCGTCCCGGCACAGCGGCTTCGATTGCAGCGGCCTCACCATGACGGTCTACCGGCTCAATGGCCTGGAACTGCCCCGCAGCTCCCGGAGCCAGTACCAGGCCGGCACCCGCATCGGCCGGGAGAACCTGCGCAAGGGCGATCTGGTCTTTTTTGCCACCCGCGGCAGGGGGCGGGTATCCCACGTGGGGATCTATGCCGGTCATGACCTGTTCATCCATGCGCCGGGGGCGGGAAAACCCATTCGACTGGCTTCCCTGGACAATGGCTATTTCCGATCCCGTTTCCTGGGCGCCAGGCGCTATTTCTGAGCGCCTTTCCTCCATTCTGGACTTGCGACCGCTGGTAAAGGCCTCTCCAACGGGGAAGCGTGCACCGGTTCCGGTCTGAAAACCAATCTTGCCGGGGCCTGTGCAAATTCGGTAACCCGACAAATTTACCGCCAGGCGCCAAATTTCTTATTAAATAAATAAAATCAGATAATTATACAATTGGTATGCGCTTTGCTTTTCCTGGAGGACACCACACCGGCATGGACCGTCCCGTTTGTCCCGGTCCTGCCGTCCCGCCAAACCGAGGAGAGGAAAAGCCATGAAAAAGTTACTATTGCTATCATTGTTGATATCGCTGGTATGGTTGCCCGGCGCCTACGGCGAGGAACCCGCCCCGATCACCGTCGCCGGACCCGAGCCCACCGACAAGGTCAGCTTCCAGCCCATCGAAGAGGGCAAGCTGCTGGTTTCGGTGACGGATCAGGACGATCAACCCCGCCTGGGGCTCGACATGGACGCCTTCACCATCCGCCGGCAGCAGCGCACCGCAAAGGTGCTGCAGGTCGAGCCGCTGACCACAAACAAGGAAGTGAGCCTGCACATCGTGATGGTGGTGGACAATTCCCAATCCATGGAATTGCGCGAGGCAGTGAAACCGTTGCTGGAGGCCCTGGAATCCTTCTACGGGATCATCCGTCCCATCGACACCATCAGCGTCGTGGTCTACGATTCGAAACAGACCATGGAAGTGGCCGGCCGGCAGGCGCATGCCAGGGTCCTGGAAACCCATGACGCGGCCCAATTGCGCGCCTTCCTCCAGGACCAGATGACCGACGGCATCACCGGCGAGACCTTCCTGTACGACGCGATGTGGGTGGGGCTCGACCGGATCCGGCGCTGGCCCGCGAAGAGCAACAAGTTCATGGTGGTCTTTACCGACGGCGAGGACCTCAACTCCGCCGTCAAGGACGACGATGTCATGGCGGCGGCCAAGGGTATCCCCAATTTCACGGCCTTTGCCGTGGATTTCATGCCGGCGCAGACGACGGACAAGTTTTTGCAGTCCTTTGCCCAGAACAACAACGGCCACATCTGGAAGGCCCATTCCTCTTCGGAACTGCCGTCCATCTTCAAACGCTTCTCTTCGACCCTGCTGCACCGCTACGTCGTCTCCTACCGGTTCCTCAACCCGCCTGCCGGCGACCTGGCCTTCCATCCCGGTCGGATGACCATCGAAGAGGTCACCACCATCGACAGCGCCCCGTTGCTGAACTACGTCTATTTCGATGTCGGCCGGAGCGAATTGCCCGATCGCTACATCCGGTTCGAGGACCGGACCCGGACCGACAATTTCAGCGAGACGGCGCTGAACCGGGTGATGGACAAATACCGCCACGTGCTCAACATCATCGGCCTGCGGATGCGCCGGCATCCAGAGGCTTCCATTACGCTGGTGGGATGCAACTCCAATACCGGTGACGAGTATCGGCGCAGCGATTTGTCCCGCAGCCGGGCAGAATCCATCCGCGCCTATCTGCGCTATGTTTGGGGCATCGCGCCGGAACGCATGACCGTGGAGACACGTAACCTGCCCGATGCCCCCTCCACCAACCGGATCGTGGAAGGGCAGGCCGAGAATCAACGCGTGGAAATTCGATCGGATGACCCCGCGCTGCTCGACACCGTGACCAGCGAATACGTGGAAAAGGTGAGCGCCACCCGACAGATCGAGATCGTCCCCAATGTGACGGCCGAAGCCGGAATCGCCTCCTGGCGGATCGAACTCGCCTGCGACGGCCAGGCCCTGGCCAACTTCAAAGGAGAAGGGCCCATGGCCCCCTCTTATGTCCTGCCCGTGGAGACGCAACACCTGGATCGGTTGGCCGCCGCCGGCAGACTGACCGCATCCGTGCATGTGGTCGACCGGGAGAACAGCCGGCTGGATCTGGAGGAGGCCGCGGTTCTCCCCGTGCAATTCGTCAAGCGGCAGGAACAATTGGCCCAAAAGCAAGGGCACAAGGTACGCGAGAAATATGCCCTGATCCTGTTCGATTATGACAGCGCTGCGATCCAGGCGCGCAACCAGGCCATCGTCGATCGCATCATCCGCCGTCTCCAGGCGATTCCAGAGGCCACCGTGGATATCGTGGGGCACACCGACAACATCGGCAAGGAGGCGTACAACCTCCAATTATCCGCCAAGCGCGCCCAGGCCGTTCGAGACCAGTTTCTGCGACTCCAGTCGGCGCTGGCGGACAATATCCAGGCCACCGGCGCTGGACCCAACAGCCCCCTGTACGACAATCTCATGCCCGAAGGCAGGGCGCTGAACCGTACGGTGACCGTGGCCCTGGAGTACGAGCGACGGGAGCAGATCTAACCCGGATTGCCAACGTTCGGAAGATTGCGAACCAGTCAGGGCGCGCTTTTCGAGGGCAGCATCATGACGAAGGGGATGGCCGCGAAGCCGATGAGGGCGCTGCAAAGATAGGTGGCCTGCAACCCGATGATGTCCCCCAGGATGCCCACGATGAACACCACGGAGGAACGGGAGGTGAAGACCGCCATCATGAAGATGCCGTTGGCCGCCGCCGGACTCGTGGGGCTGTGTTCCTGAACCAGGGCCAGCATCACCGGCGTGGTGGAGAGCAGGGTGAAACCGGTCAGGATCAGGGCCACGAAGCGCAGCCAGCCGTCGAGCCAGACGAACCCCAGCAGCGTGAGCGGTGCGGCGATCAGCGCCAGGAGCAGCACCCGGCGCCGGCCCAGGGCATCGCTCATGGCGCCGGCGGTCAGAACCCCCGCCACGCCGGCGCCTTCCACCAGGGTCAACGAAATGCCGGCCAGCCACAGGTCGCCGGTGTCCAGCCGGATATAGGTGGGCAGAAAGGCGGTGATGGAGGCATTCATGAACCCGCGGGCGCACAGGATGGCGATCAGGGGAAGCATGAAGTGCTTCAACTGGCGCCAGGTCTTCGCCAGCGGGATCGGCTCTCTGTGACGGCTGCGGATTTCGACTCCCTTGAAGCGGATGAACAACCACCCGCTGGCCAACAGGCCGAACACCATCACCGGATAGAAGCCTTCCAATCCCAGCAGGGTCACGGCGGCCACGGCCACCAGCGGGCCGACGCTGCGCGCCAGTTCTCCGCCGGTCATGAAGAAGGACATGCCTCTTCCCTTGTACCCGCCGGACAATTTGGCCACCATCACCGGCGCGGGAACATGGAAGAGGGATACGCTGATGCCCGCCGTCAACAGCAGCAAAAGCAACACCGTGTAGTTGGGGGCCGCGCCGATCAGGCTCATGGGGACCGCGGTCAGGGACGGTGCCAGGATGATCAGCCACCGCACGCTGATGCGGTCGGCATAGGTGCCGATGATCGGATTGAGCAGGGCCGGTATCTGCATCACGGTGGTCAGGAGGCCGGCCCGGGCCAGGGTCAGGCCCAGCTTGTCGATCAACAGGGGCAGCAGCGGTGCCAGGAAGCTGGAGTAGACATCGTGGATGAAATGGCCCATGGAGATCAGCAGGACACCGCCCGTCTGGAAGGCCTGCTTCTGGTCCCGTGACGTGGTGTGGTCTGGAGAAGTCACCGCTGTCAATGCGTCACCTCGGCATAAATCGGTTGGTAGAATGCCAAAGCGGGCACGATAGACGGAAGGGTTCCCGGTGTCAAGGCGATTGCACCGGAATCGGGATGCAGGGCCGGCCACTGCGCCGGCCGTGCGGTGGATACCGCTTATGGTGGTCAAAGCGCAACCATCACGGCGGGCGCGGAGGCCCGCCCTACGAAGACCGTTGTATTTGCGATGGAATGGAGCCGGAGATGTGGAGACGGGGCCCGGGCCGACGAAGACCGGTTTCCTTGCGTTTGAAAGGAAGCGAAATGTAGGGCCGGCCACTGCGCCGGCCGTGCGGTGAATTTCGCCCTGCTACTCCATATCTCGCAGGTTGAACCCTTTGTCGGTGCCGATGATGATCTTTTCGAGGTGGTCGCGGCAGTCCTGGAGAAAGGTTTTGAAATCCGAATTGGAGGTGGGTTCATCGGTGAGCAGCATCTGGAAGGTCTGGATCATGTTCAGGCTGGTGCGACCCCGTTCGCAGACCTTGCGGATAAAATCGGTGGTTTCCGGACTTTCCTGGATCAGCGCGATCAGTCCCATGCAGGTGGTTTGCAGTTCGGTCATGTAGCGGTGGCAGCGGGCATTGGTATCTTCGATGGCTTCCTTGTCGGCGGCCACGCAGGCCATCTCCATTTTGTTGACATAGTTGAGGATCTCATTGAAATACTGGTGGTAATTCATGAAGAACTGGCAGAAGAAACTGATTTTCTCCTCCGCGACACCCTGGTCCCGAAGATACCGGCGCACCTTGGGCCAGTTCTCGATGACTTCGATGAGTTCGTCGAAGACCTTGCCGCGCAGGTCGTCGTCCAGCTTGGAGACATAGGCGAGCCCCTGGACCCTGGAGAGGTTGTTCCCCTGGGTCAGCACACCCGACACGATCAGGAAGGGGATGGTGCTGGTTTCCTTGTTCTGCTTGACGATTTCGTATACCTGGTGGCCGTTCATCTGGGGCATGTTGATATCGCAGATGATGCCCGCATAGCGATGGGGCTGAAGACCGATGGTGCGAATGAATTCCTGGGGGTCGTCATAGGTCTCCACGATGTAGTCGCTGTTGCGAAACATGCGCTGGAAGACCTTCAGCCATTTGGATTCGTCGTCGATTACCGCGATGTGAAGCATGTTTTCTCCGCCTCGATTTTCTCAAACTATTGGTTGCGGTTCGTTTGACCGAACGGAAACCCTGGATACCCGTAATATCGACTTCGTACGGAAATACTTGAGAATTGCCCGGAAATGAGCCTCTTCGTCCATCGATGGATCAAGGCGGCCGACGGACCCGTCGGGTTGATTTGGTCAAATCATCGAATGGTCAAATCGGGAGTGGAATTCTATCATTTAGATATTGCAGCAATATGAAATCAGACAGAATGCCTTTCCCCATTTGACCATTCGACGATTAAACGATTTGACGATATGCAAGAGCAGTAAAAATCCTGCAGTTACATGCAACTTGAGCATTCCGGATAACCGCGTATTTTTTTATACCCGTCAGGTATCCGGTGCACACATTTATGCCAAAAACACGACATCCCAGGATCGGAAGAGCGAGGGGTCTTTCGACGTTGAGAATATAAGTCATTGAATTAATATTATAAATTAATATAGGCTCCTGGAGCCCGCATTTTTGCGTGGATGGCAAAAAAATTGCAAAAGACCACCCGCGGGTGCGTTTGCAATTGACCGTTTTACATACGGAGGTGGATCCATCATGACAACCCTGTTGATCGGGTTTCTCGGGCTGGTACTGGCGCCCGCCCTGGTGCTGGCTTTTATTCTGGGACGGGTCAGAAAGACTCCGTCCGACATCTGTCTCAGCGAAGACCGGCTCGAGTTCACCCTCTCATCCAAAAAATAGATCCCTCGCCGTCGCCGCGAAAAAGTGGAGCCAGCCGGCGGACGTCGGTCAGAGGCTTCTCATTTCCGGGCGGCGGTTGCCGGCCCGGAGGCCCTCTTCGATCAATGCGAGGACGGCGGCCTTTTCGGCGGGGAATCGATAGCCTTCGTAGCTGTGGGTGAAGAGCAGCGTCCCGTCCCGTTTCTTCCAATAGTTTCCGGCGTGGTCGAAGCAGACCCGCGACGTCAGGTCCAGGGCTTCGATCATGGTTTTCAATTCCACCAGTTGTTCATCCGCCGTCAGCAGTCGCAGGGTTCCGGCTTCCACTTCTTCGTTCAGCGGTGTGCCCGGCCAGGGGTAGAAGGGCCGCGAGCGGATATAGTGCGGGTTGATGGCATTGAGCACCCTGGCGGTGTTGCGGGCGTGATTTTCCCAATGGGCCTTGCCCCCCAGTCCCGGCATCCAATATTCGGAGAGCTGGAATCCGGCGGCCAGCGCCTTCCGCCCTCCCTTGACGTGACCTTCGGAGGTGACGCCTTTGTTGATTTTCTTCAGAAGCGGGTCGTCGCCGGTTTCCAGCCCCACGTGGATGCGGTCCAGGCCGGCCTCGCGAATGGCGCGCAACTCGTCATCCGGTTTCTGGACCAGGGTTCGGGAGCGGGCATAGGAGGTCACCCGTTCGAGGCCGGGGAAGGTGCTGCGCAGGTGCCGCAATACGTCCACCAGGTCTCCGGTTTTCATGATCAGGCTGTTGGCATCCTGGAGGAAGGCGGTCCTGCCGCCGGAGAACAGCCATTGCACCAGCATGCCGAATCCCGGGTGATCTCCGAGGTGCGGATTCTTTTCGAGCACCGCCAGGACCGCATTCCGTGTGAAGGTACCTCCGGACCGGCCCTCCGATAACGCCCCGGCGATGGCCGCCATGTTGTCGATATCGCGCTTGATCTCGTCCTTGGGCCGGATCTCGAATTTTTCCGTCTTGTACATGCCGCAAAATCCGCACCGGTTCCAGGGGCAATTGCGCGTGAATCGCACCAGCAGTGAATTGGATCCGCCTTCGCTGGGAGGCCGGTAGACCCCGGTTTCGAAATCGCATGGTATTGTTTGGGCTTGTGTCATCGGTCCTTCCTGTGGGATGCTCTCCTTTTCCGAAGAAGATACGGGTCGGCGCCGAGGTCCGGCAGGTCGAAGTTCCCGACGATGCAATGAAATCATTATATCGCCCGTCAGGACCTGGTCAAGCGCCGAGGGGCGATTCTATTTTGCACCCTTCGCAAACACGGGCCGACCCGGAGGAGGAGAGATGACGAGAAATGACTTCATGAATTCCCTCGACCGCCCGCAGCCTCCGGACCCTCTTCCCGAGGTATTGCGGTCCCTCTGGTGGGATGCCAAAGGCGATTGGGATCGGGCCCACTCCATCGCCCAGGACATCCCCACTGTCCAGGGCAGCGCCGTGCATGCCTACCTGCACCGGGAAGAGGGCGTGCTCTGGAACGCCGACTACTGGTACCGACGCGCCGGCCGGAGCCGGCCCGACATCCCGCTGGAAGCGGAATGGGACCGGCTGGTGGAGGAGATGTTGGCCGTGGACGGCTCCGGATCATGAGCTGGACCCTGGCCGCCCTGCTCACCGCCCTGGCCACCGCCTCCCAGGACGCGTGGATCAAACGCCAGTTTTCACACGCCGGGCCCTATGAGATGCTCGCCTATCCCCTGGCGTACAGCCTGCCGCCGTTCTGCCTGGCCGCCCCCTTCGTGGCCGTACCGGCGCTGGACCACGTCTTCGTGCTCTTCTTCCTGGCGAGCATCCCGGTCAACGGGCTGGGCTTCCTGCTGCATGTGCGGGCCATCCAGGTTTCCCCGTTGAGCCTGACATTGCCCTATCTGGCGTTCACGCCCCTTTTCATGCTGCTCACCGGTTTCGTCGTTCTCGCCGAGATCCCCAACCTCTGGGGCCTGGCCGGGGTGATGGTCATCGTGGCGGGTGGATATGTGCTGAACATCGATCCGCGGGTCTATTCGCCCCTGGAACCTTTGCGCGCCTTCCGCCGGGAGCCGGGTTCCAGGATCATGCTGCTGGTGGCTTGTGTCTACAGCCTGGGCGGGGTGGTGGGCAAGAAGGCCATCGTGCACTCTTCGGTGATGTTCTTCACGGTGAGCTTCTTCATCTGCCTGGCCGTCGTGATGTTGGCGACCCTGCATTGGAGCGGGCGTGTCGACCTGCGGCGCCTGGCGGCCATGCCGGCCAAGGGGTCGGTGGCCGGCGGCCTGCTCTTCCTCCATGCGGTCTGCCACGGCTGGGCGATATCCATGACCAAGGCGGTCTACATGATTTCCATCAAGCGCTTCAGCATTCTCATCGGGGTGATCTACGGCGGCCTGTTCTTCAAGGAACGTCACCTGAAGTTCCGCCTGATCGGCACCGCCATGATGATCGCCGGGGCGGTGCTGATATCGGTACTGGGCCTGTGATGCCGCAGCCGGCCCCCGGTGTCGATTCACGACCGGTTGGAAAAGGACGCAAATGTGGCTGATAAAAACGTCTGCCACGAAATGGGGAAATGGAATTAGCGAATGGCTGGCGGCGGCCAGATCACCTTATTGTTGAAAAGTCGGAGGGCTTCAGAGCCAAGGCGCCGGAGGCGAAGCCGTAGTTCGGCTACTGCGAGCCTTCGGCAACGCGGGATCTGGAGCCCTCCGGCTTTTCAAAGCCGCGGCAACCGGTCATCAGGGCGTGCTTGCGGCTGATGGGGTACTGGCGGCAGATCTCGGGTTTGACGGCGTGGATTTGGCAGTGCCAGCGGGGGCCGGCCGGATCTTTTTCCAGGAAGGGGCAGGGGACCGCCAGTTTGCCGCTTCGGGGGTCCACCCAGATCCGGTAGCGCCGGTTGGGGCCATCGCCTTTGCGGACCTCGACCCAGCGAAGGATGTCTGATCGTCGTTCTGCCTCCCAGCGGGCCACGTCCCCGGCGGAAATTTCATCGTGGTAATCGAGTGTGCTGCAGCAGCGTCCGCATTGCCGGCACACGTAGCCTTCCATGTTGGTGGCGATCCGGACCCCGGGCCGGGCGGTGTCGGGATCCCCGGCCGGTTCGGCCCCGGCCTGGAACACCCGGCGGCAGACATCCGCCAACAATCGGGGATTCCACCGGGTCTCCTCGATGGTCCGGCACATGAACGCGATCAACTCGTCGCCGGCCAGCCATCTCATCCTGGTCCGGCCCGGTCGTCCCAGCCAGACCCCCTCCTTGTGCGCATCGCGCTGCAGATGAACGGTACCGTCGGAGACCAGTCGTACGATCTCGCAGAAGAGCAGGATTTGCGGATCATATTGCCGGAAATCGATACAGATGGCCTCCACGGCCTGGTCGGTGGTCAGGAAGATAGATTCTGCGTTCATGATCGCCTCCGCAAATCCGGGAAGAACCCCAACGTTGCAAAAGTCGGATGGCTTCAGTCCATGAGTTCCAGAAGGTCCAGCGGGTGGTGGATCACGGCGTCCGCGCCGGCCTCGGTGAGTTCTTCGGGCGGACGGAATCCCCAGGCCGCACCCACGGCCCGCATGCCCGCCCGGCGTCCGGTCTCCATGTCCACGGCGCTGTCGCCCAGGAAGATGCATTTTGCCGGCGCGATGCCCATGATATCGGCGGCGGCCAGCGCCTGGAGGGGGTCCGGTTTTTTGGGAAGGTCGTCCCGCTGCCCCAGGACGGGTTGGAACGGCCGGTCCTTGAAAAACCGGGTCATCATGGCACCGGTGAAGCGGTGGGGCTTGTTGGTGACTACGGCCATGGGGACCTTCCGGGCTTCGAGGGCCGACAGCAATTCCTCGATGCCCGCGTAGGGGCGGGTGGCCCGGTCCCAGTTGCGGGTGTATTCGTCGATGAATCCCCCCAGGCAGGTTTCGATCCAGCGCGGCGTCCGCCTGGGTTCCGGCAGGGCGCGGGTCATGAGCGTCCTGGAGCCATCGCCGACGAACCAGCGAAAGCTCTCCAGGGCATGAACGGGAAAGCCGTTGGCCCGGAGCACCCGGTTGGCGGCATCGGCGATGTCGCGGAGGGTGTCCAGCAGGGTGCCGTCGAGATCGAAGATCACGCCTTGGCTTCGGGTCGGGTCCATGATGCCGGTTCGATCCTTTCCCATTGTCGGGTTCGCTTGCCCGGATTAATTGCCTAGGGTAGACAATGGAAGGCCTTCGATGCAACAGATATCTGGCCCGTGGCGGCCACGGGGGCTACCGCAGCCTTGTTTCCGACAAGCCGCCCCTTTATCGTCCGGCCGCGATCTGGTATTGAAACCGGATAACCGCAAGGAGAGGGAACATGCCCGATCATTTGGTCGTCGCCATGACCGGCGCTTCCGGCGCCTATGCCGCCGAATTGCTGCTGGAAAAATCGCCCTGGCCCACCATGCTCATCGCCAGCAAGTGGGCGCGGGAGATCTATGTGCACGAATGCGGGCCGGTGGCGAACCTGGAGAAGAAGGCCGGCCGGGTGTTCGACAATGCCGACATGCTGGCCGCTCCGGCCTCCGGTTCGGTGGCCACCCGGGGCATGGTGATCCTCCCCTGCTCGGTGAACACCCTGGGGCAGATCGCCGCCGGGCTGGGAGAGAGCCTGATCGCCCGCGCGGCCCATTGCCACCTGAAGGAGCGGCGGCCGCTGATCCTGTGCCTGCGGGAAACGCCCCTCTCGGCCATCGATGTGCGCAATGCGGCCTCCCTGGCCTCGGCCGGCGCCGTGATCATGCCCCTCCTGCCGCCGGTCTACATGTTCAAGGGCCGGACCCCCGAACAGATCACCCTCCACGATCTGATGACGGCCTTCGTGGACCGGGTGCTGGCGCTGCTGGGCCGGCCCCTGCAACACACCTGGGAGGATGTGCGCTGATGTATGCCGACTTGCGCGCGTTTATCGACGACCTGGAGCGACGGGGCCAATTGGTGCGTGTCAAGGCCGAGGTCGATCCCCATCAGGAGATCACCATCATCCACCACCGGGTGATCGCCGCAGGCGGTCCGGCCCTGCTCTTCGAGAGGGTCAAGGGCTCGCCGTACCGGATGGTCTCCAATCTCTTCGGCACGCCCCGGCGGGTGGCCCTGGCCTGCGGGGAGGAACCCGCGGCCCTGGGAGAGCGGGTCGCCCGGGTGATGCAGCGGCTCATGCCGCCGTCCCTGGGCCGCGTGTGGCAGTCGCGTAGCGACCTCTTGCGGCTGCTGCCCGCCCGCATGAAAAAGGTCGCCTCCGGGCCGGTGATGGATACCCTGGCCCAGCCCCCCGACCTGAACCGCTTGCCGGTGCTGACCTGCTGGCCCGGCGACGGCGGACCCTTCTTCACCCTGCCGCTGGTGCACACCACGGACCCCGAAACCGGCCAGGGCAACCTGGGGATCTACCGGTTGCAGCGTTTCGACGCCGCATCCACGGGGATGCACTGGCAGATCGAGAAGGGCGGCGGTTTTCATTTCCACAAGGCGTGCCGGGCGGGCCAACCCCTGCCGGTGAGCGTGATCCTGGGGGGACCGCCGGCCCTGGTGATCGCCGCCGTGGCGCCGCTGCCCGAGGGGGTGGACGAGCGGCTGCTGGCCGCCTACCTCATGCGCCGCCCCCTGCCGGTCATCGGACGGCCGGAAACCGGGCACCGCATCCCGGCGGCGGCCGAGTTCGTGCTGGAGGGCACGGTGACCCCCGGCGACATCCGTCGGGAAGGGCCCTTCGGCGACCATTTCGGCCACTATTCCGAGGCGGCCGACTACCCGGTGTTCCGGGTGCGGCGGGTGCTGGCCCGCGAGGATGCCATCTACCCGGCCACGGTGGTGGGCAAACCGGTCCAGGAGGACTACTACATCGGGGAAGCCCTGCAGGCCATGACCCTGCCCCTGCTTCGACAGATCAAGCCGGCCATCAAAAACCTGTGGGCCTACCCCGAAACCGGATTCCACCCCCTGGCGGTGATGGCGGTGCAGGAGCGCTATCCCCGGGAGGCGCTCAAACATACCCTGGCCATGCTGGGGGAGGGCCAGGTCTCCCTGACCAAGGTGATGATCACCGTGGATGACGACGTGGACGTGCGCAACTTCCGGGCCGTGAGCCACGCCCTCTGGCGCCACCTGACCCCCGAAGGGATTCACCTGCTGGCGCCCACGGCCCAGGACACCCTCGATTTCACCGGGCCGGCCATGAACAGCGGCAGCCGCCTGATCCTGCTGGCCGTGGGCGGCGACGGCAAGCGGGTGCGCCAGGCCCCGCCGCCCCCGCCGGAAGCGGTCACCGACCTGCACCTGCAATTGCGCGAGTCCGTGGCCGTGGGACCGGCCTTCCTGATGCTCAAGGTGGCCGACGGCTTCGACGATCCGGCGGCCCTGGGAGCGGCCCTGCGCCGGGATCCGGTGGCCGGGCAATACCTGTTCCACATATTGGTCTCCGATGATATCGATCTGCAGGACCCCATCATGCGCCTCTGGGGCTGGTTCACGCGCTTCGACCCCGACGCCGACCTGCATCCGGCAAAGCGGACCGTCAAGGGAAACCGGCTGGTCTTCGATTTCCCCATCCTCATTGACGCCCGCTGGAAAAAAGGCTATCCCCAGCCCGTTGCATTCGACCCGGCCGTGGAACTGCGGGTCGACGAACGCTGGTCCGCCTACGGTATCGATTTGGACCGTCCCGGGGAAAGAGAAGTCGGCGATGGATGATTCACGATTCGAACAGGCCCTGGAAAAAGGCGCCCGCGCAGGGCGACTGAGCCGGGAGGAGGCCATGGAGCTGGCGGCGGCCGTCACCCCGGGGCGGGTGCACGCCCTGGGCCGGGCGGCCCTGGCCAACCGGCGCCGTCGATTCGGCGATACCGCCACCTTCGTCTTCAACATCCAGATCAATCCGGCCAATATCTGCGGCGCCGGATGCACCTTCTGCGACTATGCCGCCTCGCGCCGCGAGGAGCACGCCTATGTGCTCACCGAGGACCAGATCCTGGCCCAGGTGGCGGCCCTCGCGCCCACCGAAGCCCATATCGTCGGCGGCTTGAACCAGGTGTGGCCCTACGAACGCAACCTGGAACTGGTGCGCCGCCTGCGGCAGGACCATCCCGACCTGCACATCAAGGCCTTCACCGCCGTGGAGATCGCCTATTTCGCCCAAACGGCCCGCAAGAGCGAAACCGTCGTGCTGGAGGAACTCCGGCAGGCCGGCGTGAACGCCCTTCCCGGCGGCGGCGCCGAGATCTTCTCCCAGCGCCTCTACCGCCAGCATTGGAAGAACAAGATCGGCCCCGAAGAGTGGCTGCGCATCCATCAGCTGGCCCACGGCCTGGGCATCTCCACCAACGCCACCATGCTGTTCGGCTTCGGCGACACCTGGGCCGAGCGCGTCGAGCACCTGCTGGCCCTGCGCCGGGCCCAGGACGAATCCGGCGGGTTCGCCTGCTTCATCCCTCTGCCGTTCCAGCCCGGGGAAGGCAAATTCGAGACCCACGGTCCCACGCCCATGGAGATATTGGCCGTGCTGGCCATTTCGCGGCTGGTGCTGGACAACATCGAACACCTCAAGTCCTACTGGCCCATGACCGGCCTGGAAACCGCCGCCGCCGGCCTGAGCTGGGGGGCCGACGACATGGACGGCACCATCGTCGAGGAGAAGATCGCCCACATGGCCGGCGCCACCACCCCCAAGGGACTGGCCCGGGAGAAGATGTCCGAAACCATTCGCCTGGCCGGATTCACGCCCCGCGAGCGGGACGGCCGGTTCGGAGCCGTGACAGCCCCATGACCTTTCCCATCGCCATGATTCCCTACGCCAACATGGCCCCCTTTCAAACCATGGGCCCGCCGGAAGGCTGCGCCTTCGTGGACTACCTGCCCCGGGACAGCATCCAGGCCCTCAAGGACAAGCGGGTATGGGCCGCGGCGGTTCCGGTGGGCGGGTTGCCCGCCCTGGAGAAAACCACCCGCTTCCTGGGCCGCTACGGCATCGCCGTGGACCGGCGGGTGATGAGCGTGCTGTTCTTCTCCGACCGGCCCTTTGAAGAAATCGCCCGGCCCCTCACCGTGGGGCTCACCGGCGAGTCGGCCTCCAGCGTCCGGCTGCTCTACCTGTTGATGGGCTATGCCCACGGGTTCGACCGGGTGCCCGGCCTGGCGAGGAAAGGACAACCCTGCAACGGCTACCTGGTGATCGGCGACCGCGCGCTGCGCTGGGCCAGGGAGTTCGAGACCGTTGGCAGCGTCCGGGGGTTCACCCACATGCTGGACCTGGCGGAGCAATGGCATGCGCGCTTCCGGTTGCCCTTCGTCTTCGCCCGCTGGGTGATCCACGCCGAGGCGCCGGACGGGCTACGGGAATTGCTGGAAGACTGGCTGGCGCGGTTCGCCCGCGAGGAAGAAGTGTTGATCCGCACGGCCGCCCCCCGGGTGGCAGAGAAGATGAATCTACCGGAAGATTATGTCCAACGCTATCTGCGCGTGATCCGGCGGTGCCTGACCGAAGAAGACGAAGCGGGCCAGCAGTTGTTCTTGAAGGAGCTGGAGCGGCACGGGTTCCCCTCGCTCTACCTGCCCGCCGCCGACGGAAACGAACCGCGCCGGGAAGAGAAATGAGCCCCATCGCCCAAATAGATACGGGAAGAAGAGTGGATCGACGCCAGGCCCTGGAACTGCTGACCCAAGCCCCCCTGGGCGACTTGATGGCAAGGGCCCACGCCGAGCGCCTGCGGCGCCATCCCGAAGACCGGGTCACCTTCGTCTTCGACACCAATCCCAATTACACCAATGTCTGCGAAACCCAGTGCCGGTTCTGCGCCTTCTGCTGCTCCGCCGAAGATGAACGCGCCTACACGCTGACGCCCCAAGAGGTGGGGGCCAAGGTGGAACGGGCGGCCCGGCTGGGCGCCACCACCGTGCTGCTGCAGGGCGGCCACAACCCCGAAATCCGGCTCGCCGACTGGCTGGCCTACATCCGGGCCATCCAGGCGGCCGCCCCCGGCATCCATATCCATCCCTTCAGTCCGGCCGAATATGTCTACATGGCCGCCATGGAGAGACGGCCGGTGGCGGAGATCCTGCAGGCGGTCTACGATGCCGGCGTGCGCACCCTGCCGGGCGGCGGGGCCGAAGTACTCACCGAATCCGTCCGCAGGCGCATCGCGCCCCGCAAAGCCACCACCGAACAATGGCTGGCGGTCTGCGAGCAGGCCCACGGCATCGGCTTCCGGACCACGGCCACCCTGATGTTCGGCCACGTGGAGACCGATGAAGACATCGTGGACCACCTTCTGGCCCTGCGCGACCTCCAGGACCGCACCGGCGGCTTCACCAGTTTCATCCCCTGGTCGTTCAAGCCCGGCGGCAATCCCCTGGGCCGGGAAGTCACCCGTGGCGCCCACCCGGCCAGATACGTGCGCATCATCGCCACGGCCCGGCTGGTGCTGGACAACTTCGATCATATCCAGTCCTCCTGGTTCAGCGAGAACGTGACCGCCGGCCAACTCGGCCTGCTGGCCGGCGCTGACGACTTCGGCGGCATCCTGGTGGAAGAAAACGTGCTCCAGGAAGCCGGCCACGACCGCGCCGCCACGGCGGAAAAAGTCAAAGCCATCATCCGCCGCGCCGGCTTCACCCCGGCCCGCCGCGATTCCTTCTATAGAGTACTTCAAACCTTTGCCGCGCCGGTGCCTCCGGGCATCGACACCGAGGACATTGCGAAGAGATCTCCGCATTAGTGAAATAATTTCGAATTTCCGTACGAATGCTCGCAGCACCCTGAAAACAACAGCCTCAAAGCCTGAATTTCATCCGATCTCAGGTAAGCGCCTACCTCACATCACTCAAAATTCGAATTCAGTTTGAACGGGCCGGATGTTGGACGGATCACTATTCCGGACCGAGTTGACCTACCTGGCAACCGGGTGAAACACCTGGTCGGTCAGCGAGCCGGTCCGCAGGATCGCTCTGATCGCCTCCGGGGCCAGCCACTTAGAATAACGTCCGTTTTCCTTGCACTCGATTAATGAATCGATTATGATGCCGCAATCAGCAAAAAACCCGTCAAGAAAAACAAGACAAGGTTGTTATAGCGATTTCAAGTTTTCTGGTTAAGGAATTGTGAAAAATGCAGATTGGCTACATCCGTGTATCAAAAAGCGATGGGAGTCAAGTTCTGGATTTTCAGCACGTCGCCATGATCGCCGCCGGAGTCGATCCGGAAAGGGTTTATAAGGATTTGGCATCCGGCCGCAAGGAGCCGAGCAGACGTTAGAAAGCTTGGACCTTTCGCCGACTTTGAACGGCACCGCATTCTTGAAAACATTGTTTGAACCCCACCCGAATTTCTATCCGCAGTAGCGCAACGAATTTCTTATAAATCGATTAGGGAAAGCATCATAATTGAAAGCGCTTCTAAAAGGAGGTTAAATCATGAGAGTGAAAGTAGCCAACGAATGGCAAATATCTCTTTTGCTCGCAGTCGTTTTTCTTGCCGCGCTACTTGCTGGCTGCAATGAGCCGTCCCTTCCCGAATTACCCATCAAGAAAGTCATAATTACGAATTTAGGTGAAGTTATCAAAGAGGCCCGCTATGTCGGCGAGACCATCCGTTACAAAATTTATTACGCCAACAACACCAAAAAGAAAGCCGATGTTGGCATTGTCGATCGTCTTGACTCCAACTTGGGCAAGGTAGTCCCCTTAAACAGCGGCTTTTACGACAAAACCAATCATCTGGTGACCTGGAAAATCGAAAAAGTTCCACCAGGTGGAGGGGGCTTTGTTGAGTTTGAAGCGGTCATCAGCGCTGGCACAGTCATTCGCAACCAGGCTCTGCTCTATGTGGGGAGGGCTTTTGACCTGGCGGCTATCGGTCCAGCCGACCGGGGTGCCATCAAAACCAATTTCGTGGAGACCTTGGTGCGCCCGGATCCGGAAATTGGGTGGATTCCCTTCGATCGAGTAGCACCCGAAGGTGCGCTGCCCAGCGCGGTGCTAAAGGGAGAAACCACGATGGAGACGCTGGTGCGCTTCGACGTTCCAGGGCTTTACGCCCAAGAGGTGAAGGCGGCTGGTGCGATTTTCCATCGCCTCACGATTCCACGTCATTCGATGCTGCTCAACATCGGAAAACCTGAAGTCCCCATCGTTGGCCAGATCATCGAAGTTCCTAGAGACGTGAATTTCACCTTGGAGGTCGTGCAAAGCAAGTCAAGCAAGCTTGATTATTACAACCTTTACCCTGCGCAAGAGCCCATTGATCGCGCCGCAGTTGGCGAACGCAAGCCTTTTGTGCAGGATGCCACCACGTACACAACCGATACCGTTTATCCAATGTCCCTGACGACAGTCGAGGCGCAAGACATCGGCATCATGAGGGGGCACCGTATTGTGCTTCTCAAGATCAACCCCATTCAAGTCAATCCGGTCACACGCGATGTTACTGGTTATTCGATGATTGAGGTGCGGGTCAAGTTTGACCGGCCCGCCCAGATCGAACGTGCGCCATCTCGTGTCGAGTCGGCCGTATTCGAGCAGCTGCTAAAAGCCACGGTGCTCAACTACAAGGAGCCGGCTCGCTTCAAACCCAAAGGGAGCAATAGCGAGGAAGGCGTCGACTACCTCATTCTCACCGACGGCTCCTTCTATACCGCAAGCGACATCAACAATCCTCTCAACCGGCTCGCCGCCTGGAAACGTCAGAAGGGCCTAACCACGCGAATCGTGGATGTCGCCAACATCCCCGGCGGCAACACTGCGGCAAATATCGTCTCTTACCTGCAAGGGGCATACAAGAAGTGGTACCCTGTCCCGACCTACGTTTTGCTGGTCGGGGATGCGGAGTTCATCCCGACCAATTACAAAACTGATCACCCGACAGACCACAAGACAACCACCAACACCAAGACCAAGATTGGCACTGACCTGTATTACGCAACCCTCGACGGGACTGACTACTTTCCCGATCTGTTTCTGGGACGTCTTTCGGTGGATACGCTCGGGGAATTGACGAATGTTGTGAACAAAATAATCGATTACGAAAAAATTCCACCCGCCAATGCTGCTTTCTACGAAGACAACAGCCTTGTCGGCCTGTTCGAAGACGTTGACCCGGTGGACGTTCCCAATGTTGGCGACCAGGGGGAAGGTCGGGAAGACAACACATTCCGCATCATCGAATTTGCCGAGTCTGTCTTTGGTTTTCTTGATGGTCCGGACTATGACCCGGAGCGAATCTTCGATCAAAGCGGCAACTTCGGCCAAGGCCCGTTGTTCTACGAGAACGGTACCAATATCCCAGCGATCCTGACCATTGCTGGCGGTTTTGCCTGGAATGGTGCGACAGCCGATATCACCACCGCTGTCAACAATGGTAACTTTCTCGTTACCTTCAACGGTCACGGCGGCCGTACAAACTGGTCCCGACCCGCTTTCAACTCCGTCAATGCCACTGCCCTGACCAATGGCGCTCAGACGCCGGTCGTCTTCTCAATGGCCTGCCAGACCGGTTGGTTTGACAACGAGACGGACCACGACACGGATCCCTTGACTCCAGGAATCCAGGGTACCGGCCCCAACGACGAGAGTTTCAGCGAGGCGTTCCTGCGCCACGGCACTGGCGGCGCAGTGGCGATAATCGGCGCCACCCGCAACAGCTGGGAGCCGAACGACTTTATGATGCTCGGGCTATACAAGGCCTTGTGGCCTGATTTCAATCCCGCTCCCCCTTTTGGTCCTGGGCAGCTGCCCGGCATCCAAACCGGACCGCTTTATCGCATCGGTCAGGTCCACACATTCGGCAAAGTTTACATGGCCAACTATTACAGCCACGATGCCTTCCGGCAGGGAACCTTTGAGCTCTACCATCTGTTCGGCGATCCGGAGATGGGAATTTGGACCGAAGCGCCGGAGCGTTTGGATGTCGAACATCCTGTGGGGATCGGCGCCACCGGCACCCAGGACTTCATTGTCAGTGTGTCAGACGATGCCAGCGGCGATCCCGTTAGCAGCGCCACGGTAGTCCTGACGCGCGGCGACAGCATTCTGGGGGTAATTCAGACTAATCCGGCTGGAATTGCGCGGTTCATGCTGAGCTCGCCGGGGACAGACACGATCAATGTCACTGTAACGGTGCGTAATTACCGGCCTTACGAGGGAACGATGAACGTCACCGCCGGTGGTGCCGAACTGAACCGGCTGGATCCCGCCAACGGGCCAGTGAGCCAGACCATCCATGTGGGAGGACGGAATTTCTCCGGCAGTGAGACTGTCGACCTGACATTCGGAAGTGAGGCACCGGTTAGCACAGTCGCCGCAGGGGGAAGTTTCGGCCAGGTGGGGACAACCGATGTGGACCTGAAGGTGCCGGCGGCCCACCCGTTGGGACCGGTCAATGTCCTGGCCCATGGTCAGACTTCAAATCGCTATGGCGTGGATGTATTCCAGGTACGTTCGGCCAATCCCATCGACTTGTATACCTATGACCAATGGGCAAACAGCACATGGCACCTGCATGCCGGTGACAACCCCACTTGGAACAACCCGGAGATTCAGCTCTACGACAGGACCGGGAATCCAGTGGAGTCCAACAATCTGACCGTGGGTCATCCCTACACCATTCGGGCAAAGATCCACAATGATACCGACTTCCGGGCCAACAATGTTGTTGTGACGTTCAAATGGGCCAATTTTGGCGTGGGCCAATCGGAACGAGATTGGCAGGACATCGATACCGACACCCTCGATGTCCCCGCCCATCGAATCGAGGAAGCCGAGGTCAGCTGGGCACCGGCGGGCACCGGGCATCTGTGCATCATGGTGGATATCTATCACATTGAGGACATCAACGAAGACAACAACATGGGCCAGGAAAATACCCATGTGGGTCCCACGAGTTCGCCAGCCAAGGTGCCCCTAATGGTCAGTAATCCAACCAAGGAACCCGGCTATGTGCACCTCGAACTACGGCAGCTTCGGGCTACTGGTAAACAGCAAGATCTTATTTGGCAGAGCTGGATCCGCCAGCCCGACCCTCAGCTACTCATGCCGGGAGAAACGCGGGAGGCATGGGTCATCATCGATCCGGGCAAAGCGGATATCCGCCCCGGAGACGAGGCTGAATTCGCCCTAACCGGCTCGATGGGTGGCAAAGTCATCGGAGGAGTGAATTTTATCATCATGAAAAAATAAACAGTTGAAAAGATATATAATAATTCAAATTCAACAGGCCGGCGAGGCACATTTTGTTCAGGTTATGGAAATGACCAAGACGCTGTAACAATAGCCGACAGCCATCGTTGCGTAATACAGGCTTCGGCCTCAACGGATTTGAGGAATAGGGGGACGAGAATATGGCTCAATACGGCGAAAGGGTAATTAAAAAAGATCATACAGGAGAAGATGTCGTTGAGCTGCAGGTGCGCCTTGCGGGATTTCGAGGAACGCTGCCCGATGGACTTTTCGGACCAGGTACCGAGCTCCAGGTGGTCAGCTTTCAACGGGACTACATGAACCTCGATGCGCCAACCGGTGTGGTGGATGTGGCCACCATGGATGCCATCGATTCATTTGCCGCCCAATATCCCATTGATTTTGAAAAGCTCAAGTGCCCTTGCGGTGAGTGCGGTGGATTCGGTCAGGGCAAATTCAAGGGCCAGTATCGATCCGGCAAGGATAGAATCGAAGCTTTTTACCGCTATGAGTACCCCGGCATACACCGGATGTTGTTGTGGGCCGTCCGGGGCGTTTACCATTACTTTCAAAACTATGATTTCATCATCACCTCCGGCTATCGTTGCAGCATCCACAACGAGATGAAAAACCGCTCCAGCACCAATCATCACGGCAAGGCCATTGATCTCGACGTACCAAGGAAAGCCGGAGAAGATAACCGCGATGATATGAAACGGTGCGATAAAATACGAGGCGGCTTGGTTCAACTGGCCAATGCCCAGGTCGGTTGGAACGCAAACAATCGAAAAGCACTTGAACCATCTCATATCGCTCCCACCTGGGTTCATTATGACGTTCGCTCTTATCAGCGAAAATATTTGAAAGAACGCTTTTTCTGCACCGATCCCGAAACGCTCGACAGTCCGGTTCGCAACGCGGCCGCCTTTGAAGATTAGATGCCGGCAACATCGAGCCGCAAAGCCGGTTATTCAGTATCAGCACACCGCTGTTGAAAACCCGGACCCCAGGGCCGGCCCCGGTTTTTAGCCAGCAAGGTGAGGTCGTAAGCCGGATAAGGCCGGTAAATAGGGGGTATGTAGTTTTGCTCCCTGAAAACGCCGGTGATGTTGAACAAGAAGCTTCAACGCATTTGGCCTAACTTTCGGATATATGACTGGTGTTCGAAAACTACCCTGTTGATTGATCTTTCTTGTCTTGTTCGCGAAAGCTCTCCTCCAAGCCCTACAACCGAGGCAATTGAAATTTTTCCACCGCCAGATTTTTCATCTCCTTCACTTGCTTCAATTTCAACACCAAAATTAATAAAATCTCCTATTCTTGTTGTTTCCTTGTCCATAAACGGAACCGCATCAGTCGTTAAATATAACTGCCCCTATAATGAGTAACTCCCTGCTTTTTGACACTTTTTTATTAGCCAAATTTTGTCTGCATTCTCTTCTGGCTTTCATGCCGAACAACCGTCCACACATACGGCCAGATGGACATTCTCACGCTCGGCACATGCTCGAATCACCGGCACAATGCTATCTAAGGTCGGATTTGCTGAAGGGCCGAGCATGCGGGCTACAGCAGATTTATGCTTCTCTGTAATTGCTCTCGTATGTATTTTAGGCTCGACATGAATAACAACTCAAAACATGCGAGGTGATAAAATGAAAAAACAATACAGCAATCACGCTACCGACATCAAACTCAGCTGAAGAATATTTCGACTTCGGCGGACTGGGCGTCAATTGAAAAATCGACGGACCGGTCACAGGCGAACGCTTTTCCGTCGTTCACCATTCCATGGTCCCTCATGCCCTTGCTGCGCCGCCATCACAACGAGGATGAATACTCTTGCGTTATTCGCGGCAGCCTCGGGGCGCTGCTGGGCGACGAAGTGGTTCCCGCCGGACCCGGCCAATGGGTGCTCAAGCCCAGGAGGCGATGGCGCACCTTCTGGAATGCCGGTGACCTGCCCTGCGAGATCATCGAAGTGATTTCGCCGGCAGGCTTTGAAAATTATTTTCGCGAAGTGGCCGCAGCCTGGGGCGATCTGGTGCGATTTGCGCGATCAATGCGAAATATTCACTGGATATGGATTTTAACAGCGTACCCGGTCTTTGCGAACGTTTCGGACTGACATTTCCGGAGCTTTACCCCAATGTTGCAAAAGTCGGAGGGCTTCAGAGCCAAGGCGCCAAGGGCGCAGCCGTAGTCAATCTACTGCAAGCCCTTGGCAACGCCGGATATGAAGTCCTCCGGCTTTCCCGTAGGGTAAAAAAGATGGCATAAAATA
>JBNKDU010000037.1:0-33027 GCA_050288425.1 Desulfobacteraceae bacterium
AACAAGGATTCGACGACCCAACAGCCGTATTATTTTACGGCTAAATAGCCGACGAAATCGTTTCGCTTTGCTAAGCAGTCCAATAATACCCCTAATAGACGGCCAAACACGACTGAATGGTCGGATAAAAAATTAGCCTCACGTAAAATATTCCGTCGATGTGAACAAATATTCACTTTGTATTCGTGTGACAATATCCTGCCGCGTCGTTTGTAATTTTGTAAGATTTCTTGATTCATTTAACGCCTTTTCTTTAATATGTCAATGAAATAACTGGCAATTTTCGAGATCATCCGTTTGACGGCTGGAATTTATCGATGATTCGATTCCATGGATCTACGTTCGGTTGATTTCCGGCAATTACGGGGTAACATTTCTTGAATATTGGCAATTTTGAAAATGGTTGACTGACTTTCCAGATCGTTCGAATTCCTGGTGGCGTGGGATTCCGCTCCATATGAATCAGTGGGGTAAAAGGGGCGGACAGGGTATCTTTTTGCAGATGTTGGAGGATGCGTTTACGGCCTTTCCGGCCGCCGCCGGATAGTGGTTCGTTGCATCGGCATGGTGTCTGTGCTATAGGTTGCAGGATATTCAATCCGACATCGCGGTATCTTTCGTATTATTCCGGTCGCGATGCGAGTTCCGGCGGTACCATCGATCCAAACAAGCGCATCCTGCGCCATTCGACTTTACAAACGTTCCGACGCGTGCATGCATTGCGGCCACTCCCCCGGTTTGCCGATTCCAGGCGATCGGGAGGCTGCACGCTCCCTCTGATCTGGAAGGATTGATTGAAATGCAGACCCTGTTATTTATCGACGATGAGGAAGGCGTGCGCCGTTCGTTGAAGCGGGCGCTGAAGCACGAGCCTTACCGGACCCGGACGGCGAGCAGCGGGCGCGACGGCATCGACTATGTGGCCGCCAATACCCAGGAGGTGGCGGCGGTGATTTCCGATTACAGGATGCCGGGTCTGGACGGCCTGGAGACCCTGACCTTCATCGGCGCCATCAACCCCGAAATCACCCGGATCATCCTGACCGGCTATGCCACCATGGAGGCGGCCATCCAGGCCACCAATGCCGGCATCGACGGCTTTCTGACCAAGCCTTTCAACAACAACGAACTGCGGGCCAAGATCCACGAGATCTGGGTGCACAAGCATCTCAAGCAGTTCGTCTGCGAGCAGGTCTATGCGGAGATCGACCGCTCCCCCGGCGCGCTGAAGCCGCGCCTGCAGGAAGTGACCGTCCTGTTCTGCGATATCCGCGACTTCACCGGAATCTCGCGCAGGATCGCACCCGATGCCCTGGTGGATCTGCTCAACGGTCGCTTCTTTTCCCCCATGGGAGAGATCGTCTATCGACACCAGGGAACCATGGACAAGCATATCGGCGACAGCATGATGGTGGTGTTCGGGGCGCCCCTGGCCAGACCCGACGATCCCCTGCGCGCCGTGCGCTGCGCCGTCGCCATGCAGGAAAAAGCAAGGCAGATCGACGCCGAGCTCCGGGCCGCGGGGGACCTGCGGCTGCAGATCGGCATCGGCATCGCCACGGGCCTTGCCTTTTCCGGCATCATGGGGTCCCTGCGCAAAAAGGAGTATACTTCCGTGGGTATGCCGGTGAATATCGCCGCCCGGCTGCAGGGGCTGGCCAAGGGGGGGGAAATCCTGCTCGATCAGGCGACGCGTGACCTGGTGGCCACTGCTATGGCTGCGGAGGCCCTTCCGCCGGTGACGGTCAAGGGCATGGATGCCCCGATTCCCGTTCACCGAATCCGGCCGGGACGGGCCGCCGGGTCCGAAAAGGCCGGCCGGATGGCGATTGCTATTTGATCGGCACGGCGATATCGCCGACCTGGATTTCGCCGCCGTCCAGGTTCATGGCCTCAGCCCCGTGCTTGTCCGCGACGGAGATCCGGATGGTGGCCGTTTGGGTGCCGGGCACGATGAAGCGTTCTCCGTCGAGGCCTTCGATGATGCGACGGCCCTGGAAGACGGCCAGTCTCGTGCCCGGCGCCAGGCCGGCGTCGGTTCCGGCGGGCAGATAGACGCGCTGCGCTTCCACCTTGACCACCGAAGTCCGCCAGAAATGCGCTTTCAGGGAGTCGGCCAGCGATTCTCCCAAATCCTCTCCGTGATCGACGATCTCCTCGGACAACGGCTCGATGTCCGAGGAGGCATCGTCCCGAATGGCATCAGAGTCGGTATCGCTGATCTTGACCGTTACTTCTTCCACACGGTCCACGATTTTCGCGGCCGTGATCGGATCGTACAGATCCACCGTCAAATCGAAGGAGACGAAATGACGCACCTTGCGAAACCAGAGAACCCCGGTTTTTTTGGCATAGGGCCTGATTCCCCGCAGACGCGCGAGGATCAGACCGACGTAACCGGCCGATCGCCCCTGGGCCGCCAGATCGAAGGCATCGACCGGTTTCTCCGTGGGTCCGGCCAGCCGGTCCAGAAAGGCGGGGTAATCCTCGTCGCCAGGCGTCACCAGCACCACCCGGTGATCCTTATCACGAATGGTTCGAATGAGGGTCGAGAGATAGAGATCGCCCATTCTCCGGCCCAGGGCCGTTGCCGGGGTTCCGGTGAGGACGATGGCGACCTTTTGGTTGTACCCTTTGGCCGGGTCGATGGTGGCCAGGGTGGCGGGCATCGGACCATGGACGGTCTTGCCCGCGCAGCCCGGCAGGCCGGCTACAAAAACAAACACGACAGCGATCGCGATTATGTGCGGACGATGCATCTTCGGGTCACTCCTTGGCAGTGGGAGGGGAATATTGGGCTTCGACTTCAGAGGTAATGCCGCCGCGGGCGGTAAAGCTTCCGGTGACCTTCATCCATTTGGGGGTCAGGACCGCCACCAGATCGTCCAGGATCCGGTTGACCAGGTGCTCGTAGAAGATGCCCACGTTGCGGTATTGCAGCAGATAATATTTCAGTGATTTTAGCTCGATGATTTTCCGGTCGGGGGTATAGGCGATCGTGATGGTGCCGTAGTCGGGCAGGCCGGTCATGGGGCATACCGAGCTGTATTCGGGCTGCCGGATGGTGATCACGATGTCGCGCCGCCCCTGATAGGCATAATCGATGGGGTCGAGCAGGTCGGTGGAGATCCGATCCGGTTTTTCAATCTCGTAGGGCAACGCCTTGTCGCCGAAACCTTCCATTTGGGTAAAGCTCCTATTCTCACACAAAATTTTTCTGTTAATAGTGAATTTCCGATGGGGTGTCAAATGAACTGGGCTCCGGGCATGCCCTCTGCCCGGGGTTCATAATTGACAAGCGGATGGCAAAGTGCTAACGAACCAAATTTATTATATATATAGAAAGGATGGTCGGATGAAGAAAGGTTCCCGGGAAGAACTGATCCTGCGTGCCAGCAAGGAGGTGGCGGTGAAGTTCATCGAAGTGGGGCGCATGTCGCCCACCAGCTTTGCAGAAAGTTTCAAGACCATCTATCGAGCCATCGACGAGACCGTGGGGGGAGAGGCCGCGGAAGACCTCGACCCGTAAGCCCCCACTTAGGCGCGATCGTCCGCTGCGGGATGTTCCGGGGCGAAGCCGGCCCGGGCATCCAGGGCGGCGGCAAAGAGATCGTGGACCCGATCCAGGATGCGGCCCCCCAGCGGGTTCCATTGATGCGCCATTCGCCGGTACGCCTTGAGCAGCCGGTGGGCGGCCTTACGCAGGCTGTCCGCAGGTGCCCGGGCTGCGGCGGTTTCCCGGGCCATCTTTTCGGCCAGGGAGCGGGATTCGATCTCCAGCGACGGCCGCGGGTCCGCGGCCATGTAAGCCTGTCCCGCAGGGGCCGGTTCCGGCAACGCGGCGCCGGACGGATCGTAACCTGCGACCATTTCCGTCTGCCCGGCCACCACCACGATTCGTTCGTAGGACATGCTCAGATCCAGCGAGACGATATTCTCCAGGCCGGTCAGCTTCGAGGCCTTGTTCACCATGGGTTTGACACGACCCTCCACGAAATCGTTCATCATGCGATTGATGGTGCTGATGACCTTGCGGATTTCACGACGTTCCGCGCGATTCAGATCCCCCTCCACGCTCAGGGTCACTTCGCGCTCCACTTGTCCGCCGCTGAATTCTCCCCACGAAACAGCGGCAGTGTCCGCATCGGCCTGTACTTCTCCATGGGCGGCATACACGGCGGATGCCACCGTATCCATGGAAAGGGTCACCTTGTCGCCTTCGGCGGTGACGAGGTTCAAGTCCAGGGAGCGGCTGCCGGAGACCGCGGCCAATCGGGTCTGGGAGGCGCCGGCGCCGGGTTGGGGGTAACGCGCCGGCAAGGCGCCCGGGGTCGTTGCGGATGGGATGGTTTCCATTGGATCGATTCCTTCGGGGATTCTCCTCCTGGCGGTGAATGCGGACAGCGTGTGATCCACGCCGGGTTTCTTACCTGAAAACCCTATCGGCATCCGACGATCCGGACTTTACCATTCATCTTTAATTACGCTGGTACAAAAACAGGTTGCCAATCGAATGCGCTAACCGGATTTCAGCAGTTCTCCGATTTCCGCGGCGTCGCCGGGACGGGCGAGGGCGAATCCCTGGACCAGGTCGCAGCCCATGGTGTTCAATATCGCCAGGTGGCGGGGCGTTTCGGCGCCGTTGGCCGCCACCTTCAGGTTCAGGGCATGGCCCAGTTCCACCAGCGCCTTGACGGCGGCGCAATTTTGTTCATCGTCCACGATGCCGGCAATCAGGGTGCGATCGATCTTGATACGTTCCAGGGGCCATGTCTTGAGCTGCATCACGTTGGTGTATCCCCTGCCGTAATTGTCGATGTTGATTCGAATCCCCATCCGGGCCAGTTGACTCAGGCTCTGCCAGGCTTCGGTGGAATGATAACCGATGCAATCCTCCGCGAATTCGAAGATCAACCGGTTGCTGGGGAGACCCACGGTCTGGAGGCTTTCCCGGATGTTTTTCACGAAATGGGGGGAGAGACACTCCGAGGTGCAGAAATTGATCATCAGATCGACGGGGCGGATCCCGTCGCGCTGCCAGGCGGCATCGTCAAGGGATACTTGTTCGAGAACGAACCGGGTGATTTCCTGGATTTTTTTCAGTTCATCGGCCAGGGGCACCCATCGGGCGGCCGGCAGCAGCCCCAATTGGGGATGCTGCCACTTTAGCAGGGCCTCCACGGACACCAGGGCTTCGGTGACCAGGTCATATTGCGGCAGGTAGTAGACCTGGAATTGCCGCTGCTCGAGGGCTTCCTCCATGCTGCGGACCAGGGCCAGCCGATCGCAGGCCGTGCGGTTGATGTCCTCGCTGACGAAGCAATAGGCCATGCCGCTGTCCGCATCCATTTCGCGACACGCCTGCTCCGCCTGCGCCATCAGATGTTCCGTCGAATCTCCGTCCATGGGAAAGAGGCTGACGCCGGCCCGCGCCTCCATCACCACGGTGCGTCCCTTCAAGGCGAAGGGGCCGTTAAATTCCTCCAGGAGCCGCTGCACCGCCCGGTCCGCATCGCCCGGGGTGGCCAGGTCATTGAATACGACGACAAAATCGTTTCCGGCGAGATACCCCACCAGATCGTTTTCGCGGACGATGTTCTTGATCCGAATGGCGGCCGCCTGAAGGGATTCGGCGGGCAACCCGGCATCGGCATGATCGCTGCGCGCCACCACCAGTCGTGCCAGTGCCAGAACGGAGTCGTGGCGGCGGTTCTGCTTGATGGCGTGCCGGAATACTTCGTCGAACAACTCGGCCTGGGGCAACCGGGTGGTGGAATCAAACAATTCGTTCACACATACCCCTTTCTGAGATCTTCTCGGTCCGCCCCTTCAATGGCCGGGAGGCGTTTTTGCTTTTGGCCATCATGTTAACGGCGGGGCTATTTCAAATTCAGGAAGATGGTCACCTCGTCATCGCCAGGGATGTGGTGCTGCTCGAAACCCAGGGCAATGGACAGATTGAGCATGGCGAAGTTGGTGTGCAGCACGTCGGCCACCAACCGTTTGTAGCCCTGGCAGCGGGTATATCCGATGACCTTGTTGAGCATGATTTTTCCCAGCCCTTGGCGTTTCTGGTCGGAGCGCACGATCAGCGCGAACTCCGCGATGGATCGCTGGACATCGAAGGAGAGACCGATGACGCCGATCATCTCCGGGTTCTTCCCCCGATCCCTGGCATTGGCGATGAACTTGAGATCGGCGGCATAGTTGATGTTGCGGAATTTCTTCAGTTCGAAATCCGGTGCGTCTTTCAGATAGGAGAAATAGCGGAACCAGATATCTTTGGGCGTCATTTTGGAGAAGAGATCGCGGTAGGCCATCTCGTCTCCGGCGCGATAGGGCCGGAGAAGCACCCGGCGATCGGAACGCAGGCTGAACCACTGCTCCAACTCCCGGGGGTACCGGAACGGAAATGGTTCCTCGATGGCGCCCCGGATCCCGGGTTGAAACCCTTTGCGCCTCGATATCGCAAGCTTCCCCGTGTCCATCCGGGGGCGGCGCCCCCCCATCGACCCACGCCCCATGAAACGGCCTCCTTCCAGCGGTGTCCGCTCCCCGGGCCACCGCCGCAATGCTCACGTTCAATGCAAACTTGGGATCGTATGCTATGATTTATAGTGCCCGGCCCGCTGGATGTCCAACAAAAAAGCCTATTGTTGCAAAAGCCGGAGGGCTTCAGAGCACGGCCCCGCCAAGGGCGCAGCCGTAGTCAATCTACTGCAAGCCCTTGGCAATGCCGTTACTTACGTCCTCCGGTTTTCCTGAAGGGGAAAAAAGATGGCATACAATCGACTCGATCCTACAGTAGACCTATGGTTGATTGTTGACAGCAGCTCCGGGCCTGGCCTTTGTTCAACGTCCATGACGGTTTATCCACCTTTTGCCAATTTTTATATGCAACGTTGGCGTCGACCCTATCGTTGCAAATGCCGGAGGGCTCCAGAGCCAAGGCGCCGGGGGTACGCCATCGTAGTCTGCTACTGCGAACCCCCGGCAACGCCGTTACTTACGTCCTCCGGCATTTGCAACTAGGGTTGAATGGAGATGGTCGGATACAGCCCGGCCAGTTCGCCATCCGGATAGGGCTGAAGGGTGTTGAATGAGATCTTCTGGTTCTTCTGGGCGTGCCCCCGGTTCCGCATGCCGTCGTAATAGGCGCCGTTGGCCTCCAGGATATGATGTATCCGGTCCTGGAAAGAGGTAACGAAACCCGCGCCGCTGCCTTCGAAGTACATCCGCCCCTGGACCAGGCCGGTGTCCATACCGGCCAATTTCTTCAAGGAGATGCTGTTGGCTTCCAGATCCTCCCGGCTGCGAACCAGCCCCCAGACCAGGTGACCGTCCGGGATGGCGAGCGGTTCCTGAATATCGACAATTGTGTGGGGCATGACAATGCTCTCTTTGCCCACGGTCAGGCGGCATCCCGGCCGCCCGCGCAGGAAGCTGTTGAAGCCCACGAAGGTGTTCGGCCCCAGATCCGCTTCGATGATCTTGGCGCCGTGGGCGGTGACGTTGCAACCTTCCAGCCGCGAGTTGATGATATAGCATCTCTCCTGGGCATTGGCGCCCTTTCCCAGCCATGCATTTTCCAAAAAGGCGCGCTGGGCCACCAGCACGTTCTCGCCGATACGCGTCCTGGGCCTGACCACGGCGAACCGGTCCAGGGAGGCGTTTTTCGGCACGTTCACAGACGGTTCGATATTGACGGTATCGAATACCCGCTGAAAAGCCTCCTTGCGTTCCTCCACAAAATCGATCAATTCACCCTCGGGGTTTTGCCCCGCTCCGAAACGGATGTAATCGCGCAATGGTTCCTCTGGATATCGATAGAGAAAATTGAAGACGCCGGGATTGCGCACCCATATGGTGCCCGGATCGATGTGCAGATGGCCGATCTCACCGGCCTGGACATAGGAATAGGCGCCCAGGACGCAGTCGTTCATGGTGGTCAGGTCGACGGTGGAAAAGGGCCCCAGAAAGCTTCCGTCGGTGGGGGAGCCGTGAATGTTGGCATAGGGGGTCGCAACGGTATTGGTGATCCAGAACTCCTCGAGGGTCTCGGGATCATGGCTGAAGCAATGGACCAATGTTTTGATCAACAGACTGTCTTCGATACGAATCCCTTCGTCCCTGGCCACCGGAATTTCAAGATCCTGGTACTTGAAGACTTCTCCTTTCTTCTTGAGCTCGTCTCCCCGGATGTCGCTCTTGTAAAGCATGGCATTGGCGACACGGCATTTTCCCAGGAAATAGCTGCCGGCGAGATTGGAGTGCATGAACCGGAGATTCAGGGGATGGTGGGGCGTGATGCCGTAAAATGCGTAGAATTTGCCCATCTGCTCGGGGGATACGAGTTCTGAGATCAGGGGCTCGACATCGAAGGCCAGTTCTCTCAGATTGATATTGACTCTCTGTACAATCCGGTCGAACAGCTTTGTCAACGCGTTCATATTTCAACCTTCCGATTCGATGCAACGACTTCTCATGGAGTGAAACACGGCCGCGAAAACGTCCGCCAGGCGCAGGATGCCGACGACTTCCCCGCTTCGCGTGGCCAGCAGGGAGAGATGATCGCCGAATACCAATTGGTGGATGGCAAAATCCAGGGAGGCCTCGTCCTCGATATACTGGCCTTCACCGGTGGCCTGCATGATCTCCTCCACCTTCCGGTTTTGGGCCTGATTGCAAAGTTCTTTCAGGGACACGGCCTGCTTGCGTTTTTGCCGACTTGCAATACGTACGAAACGGTTGCTGAAGCCGAATCGGGAAAGCGCCTGGATGCCGTCGCTTCGATCCCGGACGGGTTCCAGGGCACGCAGGGCATCCAGGTGACTCAATTTGCCGACCACCTTGCCCTTGTCGTTTATGATCAGAACGCCCCGATGAAGATATTTGGTCTGATCGTACGCCTCCTGGGCCTTCTCCAGGGCCGCCACGGCTTCGTACAGGGTGCTCCCCGCTCGGACCGTGGCATACTCGTCGAGCGGCACCATCAGATCTTTGACTTTAAAATTTTCCACGGCAGCCATTCCCCTTTGTCCACCATCGACCCGATGCCTCTTCCCCGCCGGACTCAAGCATAGGGTTCACTCTTTGAAAAATCACAGACTTTTTTGAAGCTCTCCTTGGCATGGTAGGAACTGCGCACGAAAGGACCGCTGGCGACCTCCGGGAAACCCATTTCCCGGGCTTCCGTTTCCCAGCGCCGAAAAGCCTCGGGAGGGACGAAGCGCTCCACCGGATGGTGCGCTTTGGATGGCTGCAGGTACTGACCCAGGGTGATTATGCGACAATGGTGGCGGCGCAGGTCTTCCAGGGTCTGGCGGATCTCGTCATCGGTTTCGCCGAGACCGAGCATGATCCCCGACTTGGTGGGAATGTCGGGAGCGTGGTCATGCGCCCGGCGCAGCAGCTCCAGGGACTGGCGGTAGCCGGCCTGGGGACGGACCCGGGGATAGAGCCGGCGGACGGTTTCGATATTGTGGTTGAGGATGTCTGGAGCGGCATCGAGCACGTCATACAAGGCCCTGGCATTGCCCTGGAAATCCGGAATCAGGACCTCCACCCGGATACCGGGAACCTCTTCGCGCAAGGCGGATATGGTCGCGGCGAAGACCGCGGCCCCGCCGTCGGCCAGGTCGTCGCGGGTCACGGAGGTGATCACCACGTACTCCAGTCCCATCTCGGCGGCGGCCCGGGCCACCCGGAGCGGCTCCTCCGGATCCGGCGGCCCATCCGGTCCGCGCTGCACCGCGCAGAACCGGCAGTTGCGGGTGCACCGGTCGCCCAGGATCAGGAAGGTGGCTGTGTGTTGGGAGAAGCATTCGAACTGGTTCGGACATTGCGCCTCCTGGCAGACCGTGTGCAGGCAGCCCTTGCGGACGAGCCGACGCGTCTGTTCGTATGCGGGTCCGCTGGGCAGCCGGCGCTTGAGCCAGGGCGGTTTTCGTCTGGTTGGGATTGTAGGGGCCATGGGCACACTCGTTTGGGTTAACTCTGAAATTGTTGCCTGACGAAATCCATGTCAACCTCCCGGGCGTTCAATCCGAGAATCTCCGCCAGTTGTCGCTTCATCTGGTCCCGGACGTCCGGCATGGAAATATCCATACCGGTCTCCCGGGCCAGGGAGGTCATTTCACAATCCTTGATTCCGCAAGGGTTCATCCATTGAAAGGGACTCAGATCGGTATTGACATTCAGGGCCAGTCCATGGAAGGTCACTCCCCGCCGCACGGTGATGCCGATGCTGCCCAGTTTGCGCCGGTCCACCCAGACGCCCCGGTTGTGCGGGTCGCCGCCGGCTTCGACTCCCCATCGGGCGGCGGTGCGGACCATGGCCTCCTCCAGGGCGGTCACGAAATCCACCACCTTGATGCGGGCCGCGTGGAGATCGAGGATGGGATAGACCACCAGTTGTCCGGGCCCGTGATAGGTGATGTTGCCGCCTCGTTCGACAGACCGCACCTCGATGCCGCGGTCCCGGAGCAAAGCCTCATCGACGACGAGGTTTTCCAGACCGCCGCGCCGGCCCAGGGTAAACACCGGCGGGTGCTCCAGCAGGATCACCAACTCGGCCGCCAGGCGCCCGTCCACGCGGGCCGCCACGGCCTCGTGCTGCAGTGCCAGCGCCCGTTCATAAGGGGTCTGCGGCAGGCTCAAAAAAAACGCCGGGATCAATTTCCTTCACCCTCCGGGACCCTCGCCTGCACGGACAATGTCCGCGCGCGGCCGGAATCTCCGCCATGATCTTCCATCTTCGGTCTCGGCAGGCTCCATGGAATAAATTTCCCCGGCCGATACCCCGTAATTCACCTGAATCATTGGGGTACCATCCGTACCCCCCCGGAATAGCCACCCACCCGGAAAGTCAGTTACAGAATCCGACAGGGGCCGTCAACCGTCAAAATTCCTGAGGACATGACAAAAATTGGCAGCCCCCTGGAATCGGTATGCCGGAACATGGTCGCAATGTAATCGGCATCTCACTCTGGCGCGATGGCTTTATTTCTTTCAACCGTTTGAAATACAAACACTTTAAGACAGTCCTCCCGGTTTTGGTATCGATCCCGATGGCGGAGGCGGTGGCCTGGACGCCAAGGGATCAAACCAATTTTTTGGCATATTTTTTGCATTTTTAATGGGTTTGCAAATTAAGCCATATAACAAGATCAGAAGACAGCGATGGGCCGATGGTTGTCAAACTGATTTACACATGGAAAGACAACTCTCCGGTGAATGCCGCTTTATCTAGGATGATGCCACTTACCCGCGGTGGAAAAAGAATATCTGGCCCCACCCCTTGGTGGAGATGCGAGATTGGGTTCACCCTCATAGAATTGATGATCGTCATCGCCATCATCGGTACCTTGGCCGCGCTGGCCGTTCCGGCGTTCTCCACCTATGTGAAAAGGGCCAGATTGACCGGCGTAATCGCAGATATTCGCATGATTCAAGGTGAAATCATCGTATTCATGTTGGACGACAATCGCCTGCCGGTGGACTTGGCGGAAATCAACCTCGATACCATGCTCGACCCCTGGGGCCATCCTTATCAATATACCAACCTGAGCCTGGCGAACAAAGGGAAGTGGCGCAAGGACAAATTCCTGGTGCCCATCAACTCCACCTTCGATCTGTGGAGCATGGGTCCGGATGGAAAAAGCCTGCCGCCGTTGACGGCCCCGGTGAGCAAAGACGATATCATCAGGGCCAGCGACGGACTTTTCATCGGCATAGCCTCGAGGTATTGATGACCATAGGAGATTCAGATTGAAAGACAAGCGTAAACGCCATGCCGAGGAAATCTTCCTGTCCGGCAAAGTCGCCCGCCGGATCTTCGCCGTCTTCCTCTTGTGCGCCATCGTGCCGCTGCTGACCATATCGGCGGTTTCCTTCTTCTTCGTCGGCCACCAACTCGAAACCGAGGCCCACCGGCGCCTCCAGCAGCAGTGCAAGACCACCGCCCTTCGGATCTACGAGCGGCTCCTGGGTTTGGAGACCGAAATAAAATCTATCGTCCGCCTCTATTCGCTCCATCGCCTCCAGGACATCGACCACACCCCCTATGATCCCCAAAGCCGTGAAGGCAGCGGCCTCATGAGCGTGGTGCTGTTCACCGCTGACGGACGGACGGTCCCCATCCTCCCCAGCGACGGCCCACCGTCCGCCCGGTCCAAGAACCGATTGCAGCCGCCGCAGGACGGCCGTACCATCATCGACGTCCTGGGCGGCAATGAGCGCTACCCCCGGATCCGCATGCTGCGGGCCGTCGACCCGGCCAGGCCCGACCAAGGCTTTGTGGTCTGCGAGATCAACCCGCTCTTCCTCTGGGGAATCGGGACCGAAGATACCCTGCCCCCCGGCATCGACATGTCGGTGGTCATGCCCGGCAAACGCATCCTGATATCCAGCATCCCCGACCACCGCATCGATGCCGGATTCCTCGATGCCTATGACCGGTCCTCGGTTTCCGGCCAGTTCGAGAACCAACAAGATGGCGAGCCCTACCTCAACCGGTATTGGTCGCTCTTTTTGCGCCACCGTTTCGCCAGTCCGGACTGGACCGTCATCATGAGCCAGGCCAGGGCGTCCATCATGGCACCGGTGTTCAAATTCCGGTACATCTTTTTCCTGCTGGTCCTGCTGACCTTATGGGTCATCCTGCTGCTTTCCATACGCGCCATCCGCAAACGGACCGTTCCCCTGAAAACGCTGGAGCAGGGGGCGTTGAAAATTGCCGAAGGGCAGTTCGGCTACCAGGTGGATATCCAAAGCGGGGATGAATTCGAAAGCCTTGCCGAAACCTTCAACGAAATGAGCGCCAGGGTGCGCCAGAGCCAGGCCATGCTGATGCAGGCCGCCAAGATGAGCACCTTCGGCCAGATGGGAGCCGGCATCGTTCATGAAATCGGGCAGCCCCTGGCCGCCATCTCCGGCTTTGCCCAATTGCTGAAAGTCGGCGTGTCACCGGAGAAGCACCAGCGCTATCTGGAGACCATCTGTGACCAGACCGAACGACTGGGTGCGATCATCGGCAAATTCAGATCTTTCTCCCGCGTCTCCGAAGAGGTCTTCGAAGCCCTCGATATCAATGGAGTCATCGACCGGACGTACGACCTGCTGGACCACCAGCTGAAAATCAACCGGGTGGAACTCGAGAAAGAACTGGCCGCCGGGCTGCCGTCCATCGACGGCGATGCCAACGGCCTGCAACAGGTCATCCTGAACCTGGTGAACAACGCCATCCATGCCCTGGAAGAAAAAGAAAAATCCGAACGCCGCATCACCATCCGGACCTACCTTGCCGACAGCCGGGTCTGCATCGACATCGCCGACAACGGCAGCGGCATTCCCAAAGAAATTCAATCTTCGATCTTCGATCCATTTTTCACCACCAAGGGAGAAGAAAAAGGCACCGGTCTGGGGCTGGCCATCATCAGTTCCATCGTTCACAAGCACAAGGGGGATATCCGGCTGGAATCCACCGTCCAGGAAGGAACATGCTTCACCGTTGCCTTTCCGGTCGCACAACCCGAACCATAGAGCCGATGGTTGCATAAAGAGGATGCGCTTTGGTAAGGTATCCTTGAGGCCGGGCGGAAACTGCTTACCATTGGTGTGCTAAAGGTACCGAATGGGGTTGGCGTTTGATTTCCCGTTGCCAGGCTTCCATGAACGGGTCAATGCCTTGCTTCCCCCCTTTCGGCCCCCTGCGCGCGGCCCCGTCCCGGAACCAACATGGCGGAGCCATCACCCCATATAGACATCATAGAAGGAGGATCAAGATGGTCGATAAAGCTGCATTGTGTGAAAAGATCAGGACGATTTATCCGGATATCGGTGAATGCGGTATCGACATCGATGTGGACTATGACGAAGAAAAAAAATCCACCGTGGTATACCTCCGCAAGGGAAATAAGGAAGTCAAACACTTCCTGCCGGATGAGGATGCCGATGCCTGCATGGAGGGCAGACAATGTGTCGCTCTGGGAGTGGAAATCGCCCAATTGAGGGACGAGCGCTACCTGTGACCGTCTCCCGGAACGGCCATCCATATACGTGCCGGCATCGATGCCGTCCACAATCCAAAGTCCCATCCATCGGGAGCCGCCCCGTCCGGCCGGTCGACCCCTGACGTTGCATATGTGGAAGGTAAGAGGGCAACGATAGGGCAGTGCCGGCCGGTCGGGGAGTAGTCCCAATCCGACCTGCATCCGAAGGCTCGCGCAAAAGGAGGTGTCCTTGATACATTCATTCGATACCGTCATCGTCGGTTCCGGCGGTGCCGGTCTCTACGCCGGGCTGGAGGCAAGCCGGCGTTCTAAAACCGCGGTGCTCTCCAAGCTCTACCCCATCCGCAGTCATACCGGCGCGGCCCAGGGCGGCATCAGCGCCGCGCTGGGAAATGTGGAAGAAGACAAGCCCGAATGGCATGCCTTCGACACGATCAAGGGCGGCGACTACCTGGTGGATCAGCAGGCCGCCAAAATCCTGACCGAAGAGGCGATCCAGGCGGTCTACGACCTGGAAAACCGCGGTCTGCCGTTTAACCGCACGGCAGCGGGCCGCATCGACCAGCGACGCTTCGGCGGGCATACGCGCAATTTCGGAGAGGGACCGGTGCGCCGGGCCTGCTATGCCGCCGATCGCACCGGTCATATGATCCTGCAGACCCTCTACCAGCAATGTATCAAGAATGAAGTGGCTTTCTTCGATGAATTTCAGGTGGTGGATCTGATCCTGAAGGACGACATCGCCCAGGGTGTGGTGGCCGTGGAACTGGCCACCGGGGACCTGCACATCTTCGCGGCCAAGGCCGTCCTCTTTGCCACCGGCGGCTTCGGACGAATGTTCAAGATTACTTCCAATGCCTTCGCCAACACAGGTGATGGTCCGGCCGTATGCGCCCGCCGCGGCATCCCCCTGCAAGACATGGAGTTCTTCCAGTTCCATCCAACAGGCATCATGGGGCTGGGGATCCTGATCTCGGAGGCCGTGCGCGGCGAGGGCGGTATCCTGCGAAACCGGGACGGAGAGCGCTTCATGGATCGCTACTCGCCGACCCTTCGGGACCTGGCCCCCAGGGACATCGTGTCGCGCTCCATTCTCACGGAAATCCGCGCCGGCCAGGGAATCCGAGGAGATCGCCGGATCGACGACTACGTGCACCTCGACGCCACCCACCTGGGCAAGGAAACCCTGACCGGCAAGCTGCCGGACATCACCGGGTTCTGTCAGACCTATCTGGGCATCGACCCGGACGATCGACCCATCCCGGTGCTGCCCACGGCCCATTACGCCATGGGCGGCATCCCCACGGACGTCCGCGGTCGGGTGATCAAAGATGCCGGGGGCACCATCGTCCACGGCCTGTATGCCGCCGGCGAGTGTGCCTGCGTCTCCGTCCACGGCGCCAACCGCCTGGGCACCAACAGCCTGCTGGACCTGGTGGTATTCGGCCGACGGGCGGGCCGCCATATCGGCGACTATGTCAAGCAGGCCGACATGCCCGGCCCCAAGGCGGCCGTCGCCGACGAGGCCCGCGCCCGGATAAAACGGCTGACAGAGAATACTTCCGGCCACCACGGCGGGCACATCCGGGAAGAGATGCAGACCACCATGATGGAAAAGGTGGGCATCTATCGCAACGACCGGGACATGCAGGCGGCCGTGGACGAGATACAGGATCTGCGGGAACGCTACCGGGAGGTGCGTGTCCAGGACACGGGCCGCCCGTTCAACACCGACCTGCTGGAGATCATCGAGTTGGGCAATCTGCTGGACCTGTCCCTGCTCACCGCCGCTTCCGCCCTGCAACGCACGGAAAGCCGCGGCGCCCACAGCCGGGAAGACTTCAAGGAAAGGGACGACGACAACTGGCTCCAGCATACGCTGGCCTATCTGGAGGGAGACCGGGTCCGGCTGGATGCAAAGGCGGTGGACACTTCCATCTGGGAACCGAAACCACGCACCTATTGAACCCTAGGAGCCGAACATGAAGATCATCTTGAAGATCCGGCGCTTCAACCCCGATACCGACAAGGCGCCCTACGACCAGGAATATCCCGTGGAGGCGGGTCCCAACGAAAGGCTGCTGGACGCCCTGATGCGGGTCAAACGCTTCCAGGACGGCAGCCTGGGGTTTCGCAAGAGCTGCGCCCACGGCGTGTGCGGATCGGACGCCATGCGCATCAACGGCAAAGACGCCCTGGCCTGCAAGACCCTGATCAAGGAGGTGGCCGCTAAGGACGGCGACATCATTGCGCTGGCGCCATTGCGCTACCTTCCCGTCCAGCGGGACCTGATCGTGGACCAGAAGGCCTTCTTCGAGAAATACCGTGCCGTCAAACCCTTCCTGATCAACGACGAACCGGTGGCCGAGAGAGAGCGCCTGCAGTCCCAGGAGGAACGCCTGAAATTCGACGACACCACCAACTGCATTCTCTGTGCGTCGTGCTACTCGGCTTGTCCGGTCCTGGACCACAACGGCCAATTCCTGGGACCGGCCGCCATCGCCCAGGCGTTTCGCTTCAATGCCGACACCCGCGATCGCGGTTTCGACCAGCGGCTGCCGGTGCTGGACCACGCCGATGGTGTATGGCCCTGCCAAAACCACTTCAAATGCACGCAATCGTGTCCCCGGGGAATCCTGATCACCAAACGGATCAACCAGACCAAGCGGATGATCGAGACGCACAAGAAGAACGAGGCCGACGGATAGCAGGAAGTTCCGGCGGGCGGAGAGCGCCTACGTTTCAAGGCAAATTCCGGTTGGGAATGGTCTTCGTAGGGACGGCCTCTGCGCCGGCCGGTGCAGAGGGTTGCCGTGGGGCTGGAATTTCAAGCGTGGCGGGCACGGAGGCCCGCCCTGCGAAGACCATCACCTTTGCGTTGAATTGAAGTCGGGATGTAGGGCCGGGCTCTGTCCCGGCCGCGTTTGAAATGATAAAGACCGGTACCTGCACCGGCCAGGTTGCTAATTCCACGGCGGCCGCATAGGTCTAATGTGGAGTGTCGAACGAATCCAGCAGCATTTCCGGCGAATCGGCGTCATCCCCCCGTGCTTCGGGATGGTCGTTGATGAACCGGGCGCAGGAGTTCCAGCGCAGGACCGCATCCTGGTTGTCCGGGTCGCAGCCGGCCAGGGCATTTCCATAGGCCTCCATGGCTTTCCTGAACCAGTCATAGGCCACTGAGGCCGATCCCGGCCCGCCGTTCTTGTAATGGTACTTGGCCCGCCGTTCGAAAATGATGCCGGTGTAATACGATTTGCAGTAGGAGTCGTCGAGCAGGGTCACGATCTCCCTCGCGCGGTCGAAGGTCGGATTCAATCCACTGTGCGCGAACTTATCCGTCAGGGCCAGGAGCAGGATCTTCAACGCTTCCTGGTGGTCGGATTCCACCTCCAGGATGTCCAGGCAGATGCTTTCCGCCTCATCCGGTTCGTTGAGCAGGCGATACCGTTTGGCCTTCTCCAGCGCCGCGGGAACCGCTTCCGGACGAAGTTTCTTCAATTCGAGCATGGCGACCTCCCTTCTCATGGGGTTGACGGCTTCGTATTTGAACAGGTGCCTTCAATATACGAAGCATTTGAGCATTATCAACAGACTGCCACCGATCCCGGTATCGCACACCTCTCCGAGAGAGGGACGCACTCCACCGGGGACGCCCCGGTTACGGTCAGGGCAACGGGCCCCCATCCACGGCCACCGGCCACATGTAGTAGAAACCGGCCTGGGGAGCGCCCATCAGGGTGGCCAGGGCAGAGGCCCCGGTCCGCAACTCGTCGGTTTGTCCGCGCATGCTCGCGCTGTACAGGTTCTCTTCCTCGGATTCGTAGCGTTTATAAGTCACCACCCGGGCATTCTCGGGCAGGCCGGCCAGGGATTTGGCCTTGGCGATGGCATCGCTCAGATAGCCCACCTCGTCCACCAGCCCCAGGCGCTTGGCCTCCGGCGCCATATAGATGCGGGCCGTGGCGATCTGCGCCATGTTCTCGGGGGTGATCTTGCGGTGCCGGGACACCAGGCCCCGGAAGCGTTCGGCCATCTGATCGGTGAGGCTCTGAAAAATGGCCTCGTCCCCCGGGTTGGAGGGCCGGAACGGCGACCCCATGTCTTTGTGTTCCCCGGATTTGCTCACGTTTACGGCCAGGCCGAACTTCTCCATGAACCCGCTGTACCCCGGCCGGGCGAAAATCACACCGATGGAGCCGGTGATCGTCGTGGGGTGGGCCATGATCCAATCGGCCGGCAGGGAAACATAGTAGCCGCCGGAGGTGGCCAGGTTCATCATGGCCACCACGATCTTGATGCCGCTGCGCTGTTTATAGGTGCTGATCTCGTTATAGAGCATATCGCTGGCGGTTACACCGCCGCCCGGCGTATTGACCTTCAGCAGCAGTGCCTTGACGGCCGGATCCTGCTCGGCCCGCTTCAATTGGGTGACGACTTCCTGCACCAGGCTGGGCAGGGTGCGCAGCAGTCGTTCACGGGGAAGGTCCGAAATGACCCCGCTGATGGTGATTACCGCGACCTTCTCATTGCCTTCGCCCTCCAGGGTCACCTCTTTCAGCGGTCCGGCCTGGGGAAAGAGGCTGAATTTGGGCAGGGAGCAGCCCCCGCAGAGCAACAATACCATGGGAAAGACCAACCAAGCATATCTTCTCATCGATTTCCTCCATATGTCTTTTACGTTTCACAGGCTCGGACCCATAAATTCTCCCTCAGTGGGCTTCGGCCCAGTTCGGGCCCCAGGCTACGTTGACCTTGAGGGGCACCTTGAGCTTCCAGACGCTTTCCATGACCTTGGGAGCCAATTTCCGGATGGTGTCGATCTCGGCCTCGGGAACCTCGAACACGATTTCATCGTGGACGGAGAGCAGCATGCGGGTCTGCAGCCGTTCTTTTTTCAAGGCCGCGGCCATGTCGATCATGGCCACCTTGATCAGATCGGCGGCGGTGCCCTGGATGGGGGTGTTGATGGCGGTGCGCTCGGCGAACTGGCGCACGTTGGGGTTGCGGCTGGCGATGTCGGGCAGCAGCCGGATCCGGCCCAACAGGGTGGCCGTACGGCGGGTCTCCCGGGCCTGCCCGATGGCCTGGTCCATGTAGTCCTTCACCCCCCGATAGCGCGCGAAGTAGTGGTCGATGTAAGTCCTGGCCATCTTGTTGCTGATGCCCAGCTCCCGGGAAAGGCCGAAGGCGCTCATGCCGTACATGATGCCGAAATTGATGGCCTTGGCCTGACGTCGCAACTCCTCCGTGACCTCCTCCGGCCGCAGTCGGAAGACCTCGCTGGCGGTCAGGGTGTGAATATCCTGGTCCCCGGCAAAGGCCTCCATGAGGAGGGGATCGTCGGCATAGTGGGCCAGCAGGCGCAGTTCGATCTGCGAGTAGTCGGCGCTGAGCAGGGTCCAGCCCGGCCGGGCCACGAAGGCCATGCGGATCTCCCGGCCCTCTTCGGTGCGGATGGGAATGTTCTGCAGGTTGGGGTCCGAACTGCTCAGGCGCCCCGTGGCGGCCACGGTCTGGTTGAAGGAGGTGTGGATGCGGCCCGTGTGCTCGTCCACCTGGTCCAGCAGGGCGTCCACATAGGTCGATTTCAATTTGGCCAGGGAGCGGTGGCGCAGGATCAGCGCCGGCAGTTCGTGCTCGGCGGCCAGGCGGGTCAATACCTCCACGTCCGTGGAATAGCCGGTCTTCTTGCGCGTCTTCTTGACCACCGGCAACCGGAGCACCTCGAAAAGGATGCGGCCCAGCTGCTGGGAGGACTGGATATTGAATTCCTCGCCGGCCAGGGAATAGATCTCTTCCTTGAGCCGGTGCAACTGGACGTCGAAGGACTTGGACAATTCCGTGAGTTTCTCCAGGTCCAGGCGCACGCCGGTCATCTCCATCTCCAGGAGCACTTCGATCAGGGGCACCTCCACCTCCTGGAGCAGCGGCAGGAGGCCGAGCTCCTCCAGGCGCGGTTTCAGGACCTCGTATGCCCGCAGGGTGATGTCGGCGTCCTCGCAGGCGTAGGGGACGGCCTGGTCCAGGGTGACCCGGTCGAATGTCACCGCCTGCCGGCCCTTTCCGGCGACCTCGCCGAAGGTGATATTTTTATGGCCCAGAAAGTCCAGGGCGATCTGGTCCAGGTTGTGGGCGCGCTTGGAGGGGTTGAGCAGATAGGAGGCCAGCATGGTGTCGAAAGCCACCCCGCGCAGGTCGGCGCCGTGGCGCCGCAGCACGGCCCAGTCGTACTTGATGTTCTGGCCGATCTTTTCGATGGCCGGATTTTCCAGCACCGGCTTGAGCCGGGCCAGCAGCTCTTCGGTCGGCAACTGCTCGGGAGCGCCCAGGTAGCGGTGTCCGCAGGGGATGTAGAAGGCCTCCTGGGGAGCAAGGGCGATGGAGATCCCCACCAGGATCGCCGCCATGGGGTCCTGGGAGGTGGTTTCGGTATCGATGGCGAAGCGGTGGCAACTTTCGAGGCGCCCGATCAGGGCGGCAAGTTCGTCCACAGACAAGATGGCCTTGTAATCGGCGGGCGTTTCCGGTCCGGCCTGTTGAAACTCCTTCTGCAGGGTGTGGAACTCCAGTTCCTGAAACAACCGGCCCAGGGAGGCCTCATCGGGTGCGGTCACCTCGAGGTCCTTGGCATCGAACTCGATGGGCGCCCGGGTGTCGATGGTCACCAGGGTGCGGCTCAAATAGGCCTGCTCCCTGTATTGAATCAGGTTCTCGCGCTGCTTCTTCTTGGTCAGGCCGTCGATCTGCTCGTAGAGGGCATCCATGCTGCCGTAGGTCTGGATCAGGGTCAGCGCCGTCTTGGGACCGATGCCCGGCACACCGGGGACGTTGTCCGCGCTGTCGCCGGACAGCCCCATCATGTCGATGATCTGAGCGGGGTCCAGGTCGAAATCGGCGAGCACCCGCTCCCGATCGATGCTCTTCTCTTTCATCGGGTCCCAGATCACGGTCTTGTCGGTGACCAGTTGGACGAAATCCTTGTCGCCGGTAACCATGGTCACCCTGAATCCCCGGGCCTCGCCCTGGCGGGCATAGGTGCCGATGAGGTCGTCGGCCTCGAAGCCGGACATCTCGATGACCGGGATGTTGAACCCGGCGGTGACCTGCTTGATGTAGGGCAGTTGGGCCACCAGCTCGTCGGGCATGGGCGGCCGGTTGGCCTTGTAGGCCTCATAAATTTCGTGACGGAACGTGGGGCCCTTGGCATCGAAAAACATGCCAACGTAGCGCGGCGAGCGCTCCTGCATCAATTTGATCAGCATGCGCGTGAATCCGAACACCGCGTTGGTATGCATGCCCTTGGAGTTGGTCAGGCCGCGCACCGCGTGGAAGGCGCGGTAGACATAGGCGCTGCCGTCGATCAGGTAGAGTTCGGGTGAGTCGGAGGTCTCCGTTTGACTGGTCATCGAGTTCCCCTGTTCATATGACGATGAATGGAAGCGGGGTCCGCGGCGGATATCGGCCTGTCCCCGATTTGACACAGACCGGGAGCTGGTTTACGTTTCCCCTGTTTTGGAAGTAAAAACCAGATCCTGCGGCGATCTTAGTACCATGTGGACCGGGTATTGGCAATCCGCCCACAGCCCCGCCGCCGGGCAGATCCGATAGAGCGACAAACCCCATGACGCAAAGTCCGCCAACCGGCCGGCGCCGCCGCAAGTACCGCCGGTCCCCCACCCCCCAATGCCATTGCTGCCGCAACACCTATGCCTTCTGCTGGCAATGCCGCTGCGGTTTCAAGATCTGCCAGGCCTGCATGGACGAGAACGTCTGGGGTATGTCGTGCAACGGGATCACCTGGCAGTGCCCCGACTGCGGCGGGTCCAACGGTTTCGGCAACCAGTAAGCTTCCTCAGGCTTCGGGCGCGCCCAGTCCATTGATGAAATCCCGGGCCCATCGGGGATTGAACACGATCACATAGGCCAGCAATATCGCCGATAGGGGAATGAAAAACACGGCCAGGTCGACGATCAGCAGGACCGCCGCGATGAGGATGCGTTGGGTCATGCCCATGGCAGGTCAACTCCTTGTTGCATGGTGTCGGTCGGAGAAGCTTGAAACCGCTCAAACGGCGGTCCCGGATCCGAAACGGATCGGCAAATCGCCTGGCCGGACCGGTTGAAAGGTTTGTCAGAGGCCGAGCAGCCCCTCCACCATGTCGAGGGATCGGACATGGGCGGCAGCCTCCAAAGCGGCATTGGCATACGCCACGAAGGGCATTCCCGCCGCCTCGGCGGCCTGGGCGTCCAGTCGGGAGTCGCCGATGTAGATGGCCTGAAGGGGATCGATCCGGAAATGGGCGGCCAGGGTCAGCAGCATCTCCGGATGCGGCTTGGGAAAGCGGACATCCGACGCGGTCACCACTTTATCGAAGCGGCCTTGGAGACCGTGGTCTTCCAGGACCCGGTCCATGGTGTCCGTGCGGTTGGTGGCCACGGCGGTCTTGAATCTCGGCGCCAGCCTGTCCAGCAAGGGCTTCAACCCGGGCTCGATTTCCATGAAACGGATGAATCCCAGGTAGCTCATCTGCTTCCGGTACCGGCGGGCGGCCGCAAGCAGGCGACGGTCCGGAATCAGGTATTCCAAAACCTCGTCCACCGTATACATCTGGGCGAATGCGAACTGCTCGGGGGTCAGTGCCGGCAGATCGAAATGGTCCAGCAGGTGGTTGTAGTAGGCCTGATTGGCGTTGGAGGAGTCGAACATCACTCCGTCGCAGTCGAAAGCCACCAATTTGATCTTTGCCGGATCGATCACGGACTCCCTATTGCGTCGATGGTGCCTGGGACTGGGCGGTTTTTTGAATGCGCGCCGACACCGGAATCCGCAGGATGGGCTTTTCGGAGCTGTCGGTGGTGATGGTGATCAAGTCCTGATAAGTCCCCGCCGTCTGCATGGTGTTGCGTACCAGCAGCTCGTAGCCGTTCTTGGCGCCGTCGGCGCCCACGGGTTTCCAATCGAAGGAAAGATGTTCTCCCTCCCGGGCCTTCACGTCCTTGATATGGAAACCGTGGCCCTCCGAGGGCTTGATCGAAACCGTACGGGTCAGGGGCTCCCCTTCGTGTCCCATGAAGCGAATGTAGGTGGGCGACATGATGATATACCCCATGACCTGGCCCGTTACCATCAGCCTGACCTGGGGTCGCTTGGGATCGTTGGTGTAGACCGTAAACCCCTTGTTCAGGGTGCTGCCGCCGTGATGGCTGGTTTTGACTTCGACACTGATCTTATCCCTGCCACCGGCAGGAATGCGGCCCGGGTTGGAGGCCACCGAGCAGCCTCAGTCGGGACGGATGTTCTTGATCACCAGCGGCGCATCGCCGTGGTTCTCGATAACGAAATCGTGGACGACCTTCCCGCCTTCCATCACCGGCTCGAACTTGTAGCTTATGGCGGGGAACACCGCCTCGGGCCCCGTGGCCGCCGCCGCCGTCGCGGCCATCACGGCCATGGCCACCGCTGTTCCGATAATGATCCGAATCGCTGCCTTATGCATCGTAGCTCCCGATATTTTTGATTCGACCATGTCCGGCATTCGGAGACGACCCGGCGCCGGGCGAGTAAACGCAAGCATACTATTATATTGGTCCGACGATGGTCAATCTTAAACCCGGATCGTGCCGCCATACCGGGTGTCGTCTATCGAAGCCCGATAGAATCGGATCATTGAAGATTGCAACGCACCTTTTCCTACCGGGCTGTCGATGCAATCACATCAGAAACAGCGGATCCACATCGACGCTGACGCTGACGCCGCTTTTGGCGGGCAGCCCCCTGGGTCCCAGGAGCAGCTCGCGGACAAACCCGTGCAATTGCGCGACACCGGGACTCTTGGCCAGAAGCTGCCAGCGATACCGGTTGGCGATGCGGGCCAGGGGGGCTTCGATGGGACCCAGGGCCCGCACCTGGCGAAAGCGTTCCGCTGCCAGCAGTTCTCTGCCGAGGCGGCCCAGTTCACCGGCATGGGCGGCGGTATGTCGCTTGTCCCGGCCCTGGATGCGAATCTGCACCATGCGGGCAAAGGGCGGATAATCCAGGGCCCGGCGGAATTCGATCTCCTGGCGATAGAACGCCTCGTAATCCTGCTGTCGGGCCGCCGTGATGCTGAAATGCTGGGGGTTGTAAGTTTGCAGGATGACCCGGCCGGCGGCATCGCCGCGTCCGGCCCGGCCGGCCACCTGGGCCAGTAGCTGGAAGGTGCGTTCGCCGGCACGAAAGTCGGGCAGGCTCAGGGAAAGGTCGGCGCATATGATGCCCACCACCGTGATATGGGGATAGTCATGCCCCTTGGCCACCATCTGGGTCCCCACCAGAATATCGATGCGACGTTCGTGGAGGGCCTTGAGTATTTTGATGGTGGCGCCTTTGCGGCGGGTGGTGTCGCGGTCCATGCGTGCCACCCGGGCCTGGGGAAACCGTTTCTGGATCTCGCTCTCCAGCTTCTCGGTGCCCAACCCCAGTCGCCGGATATCTCCGGAGCCGCAATTCTTGCAGCAGGAGACCGCCGCCTGGCTGAAACCGCAATAGTGGCACTGGTAGGCGTTGATCCGGCGGTGGTAGGTCAGGGAGATATCGCAACGGTCGCACCGCAGGGGCTGGCGGCAGGCGGCGCACACCATGGTGCTGGCGAATCCCCGGCGGTTGAGAAAGAGCAGCACCTGCTCCTGGCGCGCCAGGGCGGACTGCATGGCCCGGGACAGGGCCGGGGTGAAAAAGCGGCTCAGCCCCTGCTCCTCGATGATATCGCTCAGGTCCTGGACGGAGATGTCGGGCAAAGTGCGGTCGTCCACCCGGCTGGAGAGTCGGATCAGTTCGTATTTGCCCTGGTGGACGTTGTAGGTGGACTGCACAGAGGGGGTGGCCGAACCCAGCACGGCGACGGCACCGTCCATCCGGGCGCGCACCACGGCCAGGTCGCGGGCGTGGTATCTCAGGGACCCCTCCTGTTTGTAAGAATCGTCGTGCTCCTCGTCCACCACCACCAGGCCGACCTTCTTTAGGGGAGCGAAGATGGCCGAACGCGCCCCGATGACGATCCTGAATTCCCCCTGGGCGATGCGCCGCCATTGGTCGTAGCGTTCGCCGTCGGACAGGCCGCTGTGCAGGTAGGCGATACGCTGCCCGAACCTGGCCCGGAAGGCGCGCTCCATCTGGGAGATCAGGGCGATCTCCGGCACCAGCACCAGGACGCTGCGTTGCCGGGCCAGGGCTTCGGCCGCCAGTTGAAGATATACTTCGGTCTTGCCGCTTCCGGTGACCCCGGCCAGCAGAAAGACCCGGAAGCCCTTGCCCATGGCGCCACCGATCCGTTCCACGGCAGCCGCCTGTTCGGGCATCAGCGACGGCGCCTCGTCCGGCGCAATGGGACTGCCCAGCAGATCGCGATATACCTGGCGTTGCTCCACGGATACCTGCCCATCCCTGGCCATGGCCCGCACCAGCGAAGGCGCGGTGGGGATCTCGGTTTTCAGGTCGGATACGGCCATGGCGCCCCGGGTCACCACCAGATCGAGAATCTTCCGGCGCTGGACCGACAGCTTGTGCTCCGGAGGCGGGAAGGAGCGGGCCACGACGTAGGGTTGGGTTTTGGGACCGATGCGCTGGCGGTCCATGATGACCCGCGCGGTCACCCAACCGTTGGAAATCCAGCGGTCGAGGGTCGATCGGGAGAATTTCGCCGGCGCCCTGGTGCGCATGCGGCGGTAAGTGCGGGGTCCTTCGGCGAGCAGTGCCTGCATCGCAACGGATTCGGAATCGTCGGCCCGGGACTGGATTTGCCTGCGACCGTTCTCGGTGAGCCGATACTCGGTTCGCTCCGCCACGGTGAGGCCGCTGGGCAGGGCCGCTTCGATCACCTCCCCCAGGGGATGGATGTAGTAGTCGGCGATCCAGCGGAACAAATCGGCCATGGCGGGCGGAAAGAGAGCGTCATCGTCCAGTACGTCGGCGATGGGCTTGATCCTGGCTTTTTCGGGGATCTGTTTGGCCGGACCGAGCACATAGGCGCTGAGCTTACGGCGTCCGAACGGCACCAGAACGCGCTTGCCCACGGCCACCAGGTCCCGCATGGCCGCCGGTACCCGGTAGGTATAGCTCTGGTAGACCGGCATGGGTACCGCGACTTCGATCAACGGATCCGTTTGTGGGCCGGCAGCAGTCAAGGATTGCTTCCTCCATACCAACGGAGGGATCACCGGCGGTCGCATCCCCGGTCGCCGGCCCACCCTGCCGATTCCCGATCAGCGCTTATCCATGGGGAGGTAGGCGATTTCCCGGGGACCGGTGTAGACCTGGCGCGGGCGGGTAATGCGCCATCCCTCATCTTCCATGGCCTCTTTCCAATGGGCGATCCATCCCGGCAGCCGGCCGATGGCGAACATCACGGTAAACATGTTGGTGGGTATCCCGATGGCCCGCAACACGATGCCGCTGTAAAAATCGACATTGGGATAGAGGTGGTGATCCACGAAGTAGGGATCCTCGAGGGCCACTTCTTCCAGTTCCTTGGCGATATCCAGCAGCGGATCGTCGATGAGGAGGGCGCCGAGCAACTGGTCGCACATCTTCTTCATGATCAGCGCCCGGGGATCGAAGGTCTTGTACACCCGGTGTCCGAAGCCCATGAGCCGGAAGGGATCGTTGCGGTCCTTGGCACGCTCGATGGCCTTGCGGTAGTCTCCGCCTCCCTCGTGAATTCTGGTCAGCATCTCCACCACCGCCTGGTTGGCCCCTCCGTGCAGCGGTCCCGCCAGGGCGGCGATGCCGGCCGATATGGACGCATAGAGGTTGGACCGGGCGCTGCCCACGACGCGCACCGCGGTGGTGGAGCAATTCTGCTCATGGTCGGCGTGCAGAATCCAGAAGACCTCCAGGGCCCGTACCACCTCCTTGCGCAGCCGGTAGGGTTTGACCGGTGTGTGAAACATCATGTTGAGAAAGTTTTCGCAATAGGCCAGGTCCGGGCGCGGATAGACCGTGGTATGTCCCCGGGAGATCCGGTAGGACATGGCCGCCATTGTGCGGATCTTGGCCAGCAGACGGGTCACGGTGATATCGACCTCTTCCTCCGTGATCTGCAAGGCGGGATAGAAACTGCTCAGGGCATTGGCCATGGCCGAGAGGATGCTCATCGGATGGGAGGCCCGGGGAAAGTTCTGGTAGAAGGTCTTCATGTCCTCGTGGACCAGGGAGTGATCGTTGAGCAGCACCGAAAACTTGCGCAACTCAATCTCGTTGGGCAGGCGCCCGTGGACGAGCAGGTACGCGGTTTCCTTGAAGGTCGAATTTTCCGCCAGTTGCTCCACGGGAATGCCGCGATATCGCAGGATGCCTTTTTCGCCGTCCATGTAGGTGATAGCGCTTTGGCAGGCACCGGTATTGGCAAAACCGGGATCCAGGGTGATGAATCCGGTTCCGGATCTCAATTTGCTGATATCGATTGCTTTTTCGCCTTGTGAGCCGATTATGACCGGCAATTCGATGGTCTGTCCGTCGTAGATCAGTTTCGCCTTTTCTTCCATTACACTTTCCTATCGATGGTTTGCGTCACCTGTCCGTCTGCCGGGTTGCCTGGTATGATGAATGACGGATGGTGCAGGTGATCGCAGAAATGCAAAAACAAATTGCCCAAACGAATTGATTCATATACAAAATAATGCCGGACAGGTCAAGATGCCACCCTATGTATTTAAAATTATTCCGCTTTCAGGAGACATGTCATGGGATTCAGGGAAAACTGGCGTCAGAAGATGAGCATCGACGAACTGGCGGCCCAGGTGGTGCGTTCCATGGGCGCACCGGACAGCAGCCGGCGGCTGGACCTGGAGGCCATGGGCCGGCTGGTGGCCATGGGACCTTACACCCACCGGCGCGAACGCGACCTGGACCTTTACCTCATGGAGGCGGAAGAGGGCCGTCCGCGTATCCTGGTGCTGGACAACGAATTGAAGATATACGCCACCGGAATCGACGACGTCGCCCTGCGCAAGAGCCCGACCATCAAGGAGATGGTCAGCATCCGCAATGCCATCAAGATTCTCAACGACAAGGATGTGGTGGTCAGCCGCAAAGCCGACACCGTGCGCAGGGTCCAGCAGGAATTGATCGCCGCTCTGGATCTGACCTACACCGAAGCAGATGTCGAGGCCCTGGCCGAGGACGGTCGCAATACCCTGGCCAACCAATACCTGGACGGCCTCCTGGAAACCTTGTCCCTGTTCGCCGAATTGCTGGGTTACGAGAAGGCGCCCAAGGCGTTCCGGGCGACCCACCATCGCATCTGGGGCCGGGTGAAGCGCAGGTCCGATGGCCTCCTGGAGATGGGCCCCTGTGTCCTGCTCGACCTGATGGCCACCAAACTGAAACTGCTGCACGGCCCCTTCAACAGCCGCAATCCGGCCGACATGGCCAGGATGCGACAGGTGATCGAGGGCGCAATGGAGCCCGACCAACACGGGGCCGCCGTATTTTCCGCGCTCAAGGATGCCGTAATGGCCGGGGAAAGATGATGTGAGGGCGATGCAGGAAACCCGGATTCAATTCGACGCCGGCGACGCGCTTCTGGAGGGCCGCCTGGCAACGGCGGCATCGGACCGCGGCGTCGTCATCACTCATCCGCATCCCCAATATGGCGGCGACATGGACAACGCCGTGGTGCAAACCATCGCCGAGACCTATCAATCCCGGGGCTGGTCCACCCTGCGCTTCAACTTCCGGGGCGCGGGCAACAGCCGGGGCAGTTACGGAAACGGCAAGGGCGAGGCGCAAGATCTCGACGCGGCCATCGAACGTCTGAAACATGCCGGCATGGGGCGGATCGAACTGGCCGGTTACTCCTTCGGCGCCTGGGTCATCTCCCTCTGGGCCCAGGACAGACCCGATCACGGCCACACCATATGCCTGGTGGCCCCGCCGGTGGCCTTCCTGGACTACGGGAATATCCGCGCCATCGCCGGGCTGCGGCTGGTCGTCGTGGGCGGCCGGGACGACATCGCCCCCCCGGACCGGGTGGCCGATCTCCTGCCCGCCTGGCAGCCGGATGCCCGGCTGCAGATCATCGAAACGGCCGACCATTTCTTCTGGCACCAGATGAAGGACCTCGAGGCCGCGCTGTCGGCTTCCATCGCCGAAGCAACCGGTTGAAATATTCAAAAAAAACCTAAAGGTTCTTCGGAAATTGCCGATACCGAGAGATGACAGGGACTATCCAGCGGCAGGCCAGAAATGATATCGGCAATTAAAAATAATTATATCGGCAGTTTATGCAGACAGTCGCCGAATCGCCTTGCGGGTACGTCGGCCACGGACGAGGATCGGGCGGGTCCGGTCCTGCCGGTGGACCGGGTCACCCTTTCACCGCAGGCATTGCGGGCGGCATCTCGGAATTCCGTGGGCAACGGACTCCCCGGAGATCTGGACCTGACTCCGGAAGAAAGGGAAGAGGTGTCCGATCTCAAGCAGCGCGACACCGAAGTCAAGGCCCACGAACAGGCCCATATGGCCGCGGGCAGCGGCTTGACCAACGGTGGCGCGACCTACCAGTACGAGACCGGCCCGGACGGCAAACGGTATGCCGTGGGCGGAGAAGTCAATATCGATCTTTCCTCCGCGGGATCCCCCGAAGCCACCATCCGCAAGATGCAGCAGATCCAGGCCGCCGCCCTGGCACCGGCCCAACCGTCGGGCACCGACCGCGCCGTCGCCGCCCAGGCGGCGCAGATAGAAGCCGCGGCACGCCTGGAAAAATCCCGGGAGAAGGAAGATCCGTCCGGGCAGGCGCCGGCCGAAGTCCGATCCCGGGATGCCCGTGCCGGAGAAGTCCCGAACGGACAGCGGATCGATCTGATGGTCTGATCCACCTGAGCGCCCCTCTTAATCTGTCTTGACGCCCCCCTCTTTGGTTTTTAGAATAGCGATGACTCGCGATGAGTCGGCCGCCCGCATCGAAGGGCCGTGAGTGGCGCTCTTCGACACCGATTCCATGGTTCCCGCCTTCGGCCATGCATGGCGGGTCCAACGGCGGCAGTTCCGACCGGGGCCGATACGCCCAACGCCCAATCTCAATTTCAGGGTGCCCGATACCCCTAGCGCTTCCATGGAGGACCTCCCATGCTGGAGATGATTGCAAAAACGATGAAGGTGCTGAATTCAGAGACCGAACCCGGCCAAATCAGCCTGGCCGTCTGCCTGGCCATGATCATGAGCTTTACGCCGCTGTTTTCGCCCCACAACCTGGTGGTGCTGCTGGTAGCGCTGGTATTGCGCGTCAATCTGTCGGCCTTCGGACTCGGCTTCATCGTCCTCTCCACCCTGGCCCTGGCCCTCGATCCCCTGTTCCATTCCATCGGCCTGGCACTACTGAGGGCCGACGCCCTCAATGGTCTATGGACGACCCTCTACAACACCACCTGGTTTCGCCTGGACCGCCTGTACAACTCCATCGTCATGGGCAGCCTGATCGTCTCGCTGGTGCTATTCGCACCGGCTTACTTCGCCCTGAATTGGACCATCCGGCGCTATCGGGTACACATTCTGGCGTGGATCAACAAGACGCCGATCATGCGGGCCCTGAAGGCCACTAAATTGTATGATTATTACCAGACCGCCAAAGGATTTGGAGGATCGGCATGATGAAATGGATTCGCTGGAAAGGAATTGCGGCGTTCGTGGTCGTCGTCGCCCTGTTCGCTGCCTTCTGGTTGTTGTTGGTGGACCGGCTGGTGGAAATGGCCGTGGAAAAGGCCGGCACCCGGGCCGTCGGCGCCAGAGTGGAGGTGGCCCGGGCCGACGTGACCCTCTTTCCGGCCGGCGTGGCCCTGTTCGGGCTCCAGGTGACCGATCCGCAAAAACCGATGCAGAACATGATCCGCATCGACAAACTGCACGCCGCCCTTGAAATGGCGCCCCTGCTCCGACGCAAGGTGATCGTGGACGACCTGCGCGTGGAGGGGCTGGATTTCAACACGGAACGGAAAACCTCCGGTGCCTTGCCGGGCAAAGCTCCGGAAACCGAAGGTCAGGGGGAGCCCGCCATTCCGCCCTGGCTGACCGATGTGTGCGGCGGCAAACCCGCTCTCCGGTTGACCCTCCCCTCGGTGGACGAAATCATGCAGCGCGAACCCCTGCAGACCCTCGCCCAGGCCACCCAGATCCAGACGCGCATCCAGGCCGCCCAGACCGACTGGAAACGCCGACTCGAAGAGTTGCCGGACCGACAGGATCTGGAGGCCTACAAGGCGCGCATCCAGAAGGTAAAGTCCGGCGGCAAAGGGCTGGCGGCCATGCTGGGGGGGGCCAACGAGGCCAAAACCCTGCTGGACGACATCCAAAAAGACCTGCAGCGGCTGAAGGAGTCCCAGGGCCGCTACAAGTCCGACCTGGCAGAGCTCAAGAAACAGACCGCGGACCTGGCGAAGGCCCCATTTCAGGAAGCCAAACGACTGCAGGAAAAATATGCCCTTTCGGCCGCCGGCGCGGCCAACCTCAGCCGCACCCTTTTCGGTCCGCAAGTCTGCGGCTGGTGGCAAAAGGGGTATGCCTGGTATCAGCGGTTGAAGCCCTACCTGGCGCGACTGCCCGCCAAGAAGGGGGAACCCGAAACGGTGAAACCGGTGCGCGGCAAAGGCCTGGATGTCCGCTTCACGGAGAGAAAGCCCCTGCCCGATTTTCTGATTCGTCAGGTCCATGTCGATGCCCGGTTGGATACCGGAAAATTTACCGGCCAATTGACGGACATCACCTCGCAACCCAATGTGTTGGGGCGCCCGCTGACCTTCAAATTCCTCGGCCGTCAGATGAAGCAGCTTCAGGCACTCAATCTCGACGGCGTGTTCGACCTGGTCCGACCGGACAAACCGCACCACAGCGTCAAGATGCTGGTCAAGGAACTGGACCTTCAGGATTTGGATCTCAGCCGCTCGGGCGGCATCCCCCTCTCCATCGCCCGGGCCCTCACCGATCTTCATCTGGATCTCGATCTGGCCGGACCCGAGTTGAAGGCCAACCTGGACGCCCAGTTGCGCAATGTCACCATGGCGCTGCAGGAAGCCGCCGGCGACGACCTGGCCAAGGCCATGGGTGAAGCCCTCGAAGCGGTGCGCAAGTTCGGACTCACCGTTGCGGTGAAGGGAACCGCCCCGGAATATGCGGCCACGCTGAAATCCGATCTGGACCGGATCCTTCAGCGGGCGGTGGGCCAGATGGTTAAAAAAGCCGGCGCCGAGCTGCAGGCCCGGCTGCGCCAGACCATCGCCGAACAGACCAAGGGCCCCATTGATCAGGCGCAGACGCTGATGGGCGGACTGGATGCGCTGGGACCGGAATTCACCCAGCGGCTCGATCTGGGCAACAAACTGCTGAAGGATCTGAAGCTGCCGTTTTGATACACCTCGAGATCCGGGTCGGTCCGTTGCCTCCATCTCGATTCGCTGTTTCGTCTTTTTCGCCGGGGTCTCGTGCAAAGGTCTTGCCTAATCCCGGCAACATCCTTTAGGATGCGACCCAACGTCCCCAGCCGAAGAAGGGATTGACGAATTTACCGCCGCTGCTGCGTCGGCTGCCACAAAATCGAAAACACCGTCTGGAGGAAAAAGATGGCGCGATTGATACTTACTTTCGAGAACAAGGTTCTCAGCAACCACATGATTTCACCGGGATCGGAAATCACCATCGGCCGGGATGCCGCCAACCAGATCGTCATCGAACATCCTTCGGTATCGGCCCGGCACGCACGGGTGCGCCAGACCGACGACGGCGTCTTCATCACCGATTTGGGAAGCACCAACGGCACCTATGTCAACGATGACAAAGTCGTCGATTGCCAGCTTGGGCATCAGGACTGGATTCAAATTGGAAAGCATATTCTGATCGTGGACCTGTATGAAACCCTGTCTCTGGATGCCACCGTTCAGATGCTCATGGCCGGATCATCGGGCGCAGCAGATGCAGATGGCACCATGATGCTGGATATGGGATTAGGCGGTTTCGGCCCATCCGCCAGGGCGCCGCTCGATT
>JBNKDU010000038.1:0-11147 GCA_050288425.1 Desulfobacteraceae bacterium
AAGGGGAGATCTCGTTGAAAGTCCTTGTTGATACGCCGATATGGTCTTATGCTCTTCGCTCGAAGAATAATGCGTATCAAACCGAGATAGATACGCTTACTTCCCTTATTCGAGATCAAAGAGCCCTTATCATCGGACCAATCAGACAAGAAATCCTATCCGGCTACAGCGATCTGCGTAAATACCGCATAATAAAAGAAAAACTATCCTATTTTGCCAATACGCCAATTTTGGACACTGATTATGAGTCGGCTGCAGAATTTAGCAATAATTGCCGAAAAAAGGGAGTACAAGGATCACATATCGATTTTCTGATTTGCGCAGTGGCCAACAGAAGCGATGTTCCAATCTTTACCAATGATAAAGATTTTGAGCATTATCAAAATATACTATCCATCAAGCTTTTTGAATTCAGGGCTAACCCATAAGGGGAACGAGGCTAAAAAGGGATTATTGATATTTAGCAGTATCCCTGTTCGGTATACCCCAACGTTGCATAAAAAAGATGGCAAAAGGCAAATAAACCGTCATGAACGTTGAACAAAGGCCAGATACGAGGCAACTGTCAGCAATCAACCACAGGTCCACTGTAGGATCGGGTCGATTATATGCCATCTTTTTTACCCTTCGGGAAAGCCGGAGGACTCCAGATCCGGCGTTGCCGGGGGCTTTCAGTAGCTTTACTCCGGCTGCGCCCCCGGCGCCTTGGCTCTGAAGCCCTCCGACTTTTGCAACATTGGGGTTTATATTGGTGGTCGGGGGCATAAATTTTCGGGGCGTCGGTATCGAAGTCGGATTCTGAAAGAAAAAGGCCGCCTGACCCAGCTCGATCTGACGCCGGACCCAATGGAAACCTCCGTCATCATGATCTGGCACGCTGAGAAATGGTGTTCGCCCCTGCTCAGATACTTCATGACCCTCTGCAGGAGGGTAATCGTGTAATCGTGAGAGAAGATATGTGACTTGTGATTCGAGTCGAGTCTACCCTGGACACATCCTGGATATCCAATGCGTCAAGGGTAGACCCGTATACTCCAAATGTCGGTGAACGATTATCCCGTCGCGCATCATCGATAGAATAAACTCTTGAACCACATGCTGAACAAAATGCGAAGGTTGATCGGCGCCGGTACGGGATGGAACTGCACCTCGTTGGAGTCGCTGCTTTCGCCCGCGCCCCGGAAAGCCCGGGCCACGATGTAGTAATTGGTGTTCTCGCTCAGGCCGTCGATGGTGCAGGTTGTGGCCATGCCTTGCCAGGCGCTGTTGTCGTAATCGTACGCCTGGCCATCGGTGCGTACGAAAATCCTGTAGCCATCCGGAACGGGACTGTTGGCATCCCATGCCAGGGTTACCGAGCCGCCGTCGATGTTCGCGATGTAGAGATTGCCCGGTGCCATGGGGACGTTGAAGTCGAATTCCATGGAGGTGCCGGCTGCGCCGATGGCCCGGATTGTGTGACCGGTGGAGTGGACGATGCCGGCCTGATAGCTGTCGGTGCCGGGCATTGTTGCGGGTCCGATGGAATCTACATGGCCTGCCCGGTAGGCATCGCCGCTGTCTCCCCGGTTGATCCCCTTCTCGAGGTCGTAATTGCCATCCGCCTGGAGCACGGCCACGCGATAGTGATTGCCGTTTTCCGGCCACCCGGGCTGGCCCGGGTACCCCTCGATATCATATCCGGCGCTATCGTCGATATGATAGATGACCAGGCCGTCGCCGAAATCGGGGATATTGTCCACCACTTCGTTGTTCTCATTCTTTCGACGGCGGTTTTCCACCAGCAGGTATTCGTCGGCCGGAAAGCCGTCGGTGACCTGGTAGACCAGGTCCGAATGAAAGGAATCCACCAGCGTGTATGGACCCGGCGTGTAAAGATCGGAGGTGGTGGCCCATCCCAGTTGCATCTTGCTCCACGCCGACATCAGCGGTGGCGGCTGCTGGCTGCCGTCATCGCCCCAGTCGTTGGCCATCAGGCCCCAGGAACCGATGCCGGTGCCGGAAAAATCCGTATCGTACAGGTCGGGCAGCCCCAGGAAGTGGCCGGTCTCGTGGGCGATGACACCGACATGGCCAATCCCGCTGCCCGAAACACCCCATAGCGCCGGACTGATGTGGTAGTCAGAGACACGTACCCCTTCCTCGGACCGCCAGTATCCCGCCGGAAAGCCCTGGAGAACCCATCTATGGGACCAGATGCGGTCCCTATAGTCGGTATTGTCCGCATCGGTGCCGCCCCATTCGGCGCCGTACCCCGAGTGCAGGAAGGTGATGGAATCGATGTACCCGTCATGATCCTGATCGAAGTCGTTGAAGTCGACGGTATCGTCCACCATATCCAGCGCTTCCATGAGGGCTTGATGAAGCCTCGTCGTTCTCCCGGATTGTCCGTCGGCGTAATATCGCTCCGTGTTGGAGACCGTGACCCAGGAGACGACCGTGGAATCGATGGTGAGGGCGCCATAGGAGTTGTTCAGGTAGATGTCCCGCAGGCTGCCCGCCGGGGCCAGGTCGGGATCTCCTCCCACGGCGTTCATCAGGACATCGATGTCGGACGCGGACGGAAGCAAACGGTCCGTATGATCGCTGAATCTGACCAGTACCACCAGATTCTTCAGGGTTTGCGGTCCCGGCGCCAGGTACGGCCGACTTCCATCCACCCCAAGGCTTGTCGGTGCGGAGGGACCTTCGGCCTGCATCGACGCCCGCACCTGTGCGGAGGGCAGGACCCGGCGCTGGAGCCGTAACCTTCGCGGATTGGCCTTTCCGACTTCATGGGCGGTGGGGACCAGGTGGCCGTCGGGACCGCGGTCGGCATAGAGATACCGCCCGGAATTACCTTTTTCGCGCACCACGGTAAATCCATCGAGGTCCTCCTGCCAGTGCAGGGAACCATTGCCTCTTATGTGAAGGGCAATCCGGGTACCATCGGGTTGGATTTCGTGAATGACGTGCGGGCTGGCCATATCCGCCTGGCCCACGCCCCCCGGGCAAACCACTAGAATCGCCACCTGGAAGGAGACCATCACAGACAAAAACAAAACGGTTTTCATTCGCGTCAACATAATTCTCCCCTCACATTGTCTTTTTCAAAAAGTGAAAGAACCATTATTACTTTGCCTGGCGGCAAAAAGGCCTGCAAATAGTCATTCAAATTGCAGACACCCTGACGTCATGGGTGGAAACACCGGACCGGATTTTTGCGAACAACAACGCTTTGAATCTAACTTGGGAACTCGTGGCGATTGCATACCGGCTGAAAAGTCGGCGTCGCGATTGGATAGGGCGAAACGCGGCTCTGTCGACAGGTCGAAACTCTCGATAGCATGCCACCGAATGGCGCGAGAGTTGTATGGAATTGGGATCTGTATATCTTGATCAGCCGGATAGCGAAACTGATTGCGGGTACATATATGGAATCAAATGCCGTGTCAATATTTCAACCGGTTACCCATGGAGGAGACCCGCGGCGTCGCCATGGGCGGCGACCAGGGAGGGACAGGAATGCCACTGTGGGTAGCCGGTTGAAATCACCGGGCCGGGAGCGTCGCAGCCCCGGAAAGCCCCTATCCACTGGCGTCGGCTTCGTGAGCAAATTCCCCGATTCTTCAGTTGACTACTGCATCGGGGGATTGAAAGACATGCTCGAGGATGTCGGTCTTGGCGCTGTTCAGATGGGCGACCAGTTGGATCTCCAGGCCGGCCAGGTCCTTGTGTTTCAGGCATTCCAGAATTTGGGTATGCCCGCTCAGTGCGCTTTTCACGGATCGTTCCGTTTTGATGCTCTCGGAGCGATAGCGGAGCATCAGCCTCCGCAGTTGCTGGCAGATTTCGAGCAGGTGTTTGCTTCCGGCCGCCTTGACGAGGATTTCATGGAACTCTTCATCGTACCGGAGGAACAATTGGGGTGATCCCTTGCGGATGGCGGCCTCGGTCTTGGAGATATTTTTTTCCAATGCCCGCAGGCCGGCATCGTCCATCCTTTCGATGGCCCATCGGCAGGCCAGTTTTTCGTTGATCAGGCGGATTTCGAAGATCTCGTCCAGTTCGTCCAGGGCCAGTTTCTTGACATAGTATCCCACCCGGGGAACCGACTCGATAAAGCCGTCCTTTTCGAGCAGATGCAGGGCTTCCCGTACCGGAGTGCGGGAGGTGCCGATTTGTTTCGCGATCTGGGCCTCGACGAGCCTGGAGGAGGGCTCGATGGTGCGGTTGAGAATCTGGTCCCGCAGATGCACGTAAACCTGATTGCGGATCGGTTGCGGCTGCTCAATAAGAATCGACTCGATTTTCGCGCTGGCCATCAGGCACCTCATTGGTGATGGTAACAATCGGCATCCGCCGGGTCTCGTGACGAAAAGCAATCCAGAAACAGCGGTTTCCAAGATTGAATTGCACTTGGTACCCCAGTGAACATTGTTGCACCATAGTGTCATCCAGAATATTTGTCAAGCTATGAGACGGGATCCGTTTCCGGGCAGACCGGTAGCCGTACTTTCCGATTAGAAACCATCATATACATATTTACTTAAAATACAATTGGTTGATTGGGTACCCGGGACAGGCCGGGGAATATGTCTTGACAGAAAGAAAAGGAGCGGTGTATTGGGGTACTGAATACTGAGTACGGTACACGGTATGTGGGGTATCGGATAATTTCAACCTGATTTTAAAAGGGGGCTCGTGTGAAGATTGCAATTATCGGGGCCGCCGGCAGCGTCGGTGCGCCGGCTGCCTTTTATCTCGCCGCCCGGGGCCTGGCGGATGAAATTCTCATGATCGGCGGCAAACGGCAGAATGTGCTCCAGCAGCATGCCATGGACATCAGCACGGCGGTTTCCTCCCTGGGCGTCAGGATCGTGGCGGGCGATTACCCGGATCTGAAGGGGACGGACATCGTCATCAATTCCGCGGGCGTCCAGCAAGGACTGATCAAAGACCGCATGGAGATGCTGCCCAAGAACATCGCGCTGATTCAATCCATCGCCGGCCAGATCAAGACCCATTGCCCCGATGCCTTCGTGATCACGGCCACCAACCCGGTGGACCCGCTCAACTATGCCACGTACAAGTGCACCGGCTTCGATCGGCGGCAACTCATCGGCTACTCCATCAACGATTCCTTCCGTTTCCGGGAAATGGTGGCCGCCGAGATGAATGTCCGCCCGGGGCAGGTGGACGGCGTGGTGATCGGCGAACACGGCAGCACCCAGGTGCTGTTGTTCAGCAGCGCCAAGGTGGACGGTCGCAAGGTGGAGGTGGACGAAGAGACCAAACAGCGGATCCGGTCAGAGGTTCCCCTTATCCTGAAACGTTACGAAGAGTTCAAGGCCGGACGCACGGCCGGTTGGACCTGCGCCATCGGCCTGGAGCGTATCATCCGGGCCATGACCGAAGAGACCAACGAGGTCCTGCCCTGTTCCACCGTACTGGATGGCGAGTATGGGCAGCACGGGCTGAGCATGTCCGTGCCGGTGATCCTGGACCGTCGCGGCGTCAAGGAGATCCTCGAATATGACCTGGCCCCGGACGAGCAGCAGGGGCTGCAGGTCACCGTGGAGACCCTGGGCAGGGCCAGGAAGATCGTGGACGAGCTATTGCCTTGACGGGGCATGACCGGCCGCGGCCGTCGAAACCTTCGGGGAGCACCCCTAATATTCACAGGAGCGAATGATGTCGACACGTTTTACAAAATTGTTGGAACCGGGAATGATCGGCCCGGTAAAGACCCGCAACCGGCTGATCAAGACCGCCAACGGCACATCTTTCATGGATCCCGATCAAACCTGCGGCGACCGCATGGTGGCCTATTACGAGCGGCTGGCCAAGGGCGGGATCGGATTTCTGGTGGTGGAATCCTGCGGGGTGGAATATCCCCTGGGAATTCAGCATGTGCACTACAAAGAGGACGGCAGCTACCAGGGTGTCCAGCTTCATTTCGACGATGACCGGCTGATTCCGGGATTCCGGAAGCTCACCGATGCGGTGCATCGACACGGATGCCCGGTATCGATCCAGTTCCAGCATGCCGGTCCCTGGAACCCGACGGGCCGGCTGCCCAGGGACATGAAGATCCGCGACGTCAAGTGCGCTTCGGCCTTGACCCAGGAGGAACTGCCCGGGCCGGACTTTCTGCCCTGCCGCGCCATGACCAAGGAGGAGATCGAGGAGCAGATCGATTTCTGGGCGGCAGCGGCGGAGCGGGCCTACCGCGCCGGATTCGATGCCTGCGAGATCAACCATGCCACCGCCCACCAGGGCAATACCTTCCTCTCCCGGATCTGGAACAAGCGCACCGACGAGTACGGCTGCCAGAATTACGAGAACCGCACCCGCTTTCTCAGGCGTTGCGTGGAAGAGGCCAAGAAGCGCACCGGCCCCAATTTCGCCGTCCACGTCCTGATCAATATTTCCGAGTACAACCACCCCGAAGCCACCACCATCGAGGAGGGGGCCGAGATGGCCAGATGCATCGCCGATGTGGCCGACGGCATCAACTGCCGGGCGGAACGCTACGGCCATCGCGGCGGTCTGATTCAACCCGACCGGATTCTATACCCCGAACCGCCCCACGATCTGCCCAAGGACCTGGACTGGAGCCGGGCCGGCAAGGGCGCCACCGTGCCCCTGGTGGAAGCGGTCAAGGCCAAAGGGGTCAAGATTCCGGTCTGGACGGCCTGCCGGCTCGATCCGGTGATCGGGGAAGAGTACCTGCAGAAAGGCAGCCTCGATTTCGTGGGCATGACCCGCCGCATCCTGGCCGATCCCGAACTGCCCAGGAAGGTCATGGAGGACCGTCTGGAGGATATCCGCTGGTGCAACGGCTGCCTGCACTGCTTCGACATGCGCAACAAGAATAAAAAGCTGGAATGCCGAACCAACGCCACCCTGGGAAGGGAGCTGGTACCGGAATTCATCTCCAAACCGCCGGAGAAGAAGAAGAAAGTCCTGGTGGTGGGCGGAGGTCCTTCGGGCATGGAAGCGGCCCGGGTGGCGGCCAGGCGCGGTCACCAGGTGGTGCTCTATGAAAAGGGCTCCTACCTGGGCGGCCTGATCCCGGTGGCCGCCATCGTGAAAGATCTCGAGACCGAGGACCTGACCCTGTTTGTCAAATACCTGGCCACCCAGATCAAGAAAGAAGGAGTGCGGGTCCATTTGAAGACCGAGGTCACCAAGGAGATCATCGGGAAAGAAAAACCCGATGCCCTGGTGATCGCGGCCGGCGCAGCCCATACGCGCTTCGATCTTCCCGGCGCGCGCAACGGCAAGGTGATCCCCACCGAAAAACTGCACGGCATGCTGAAATTCTTCCTGAAGTTCTTCACTTCCGCCCAGATGCAGAAGCTTTCCAAGGTCTGGATGCCGGTGGGCAAGAGCGTGGTGGTCCTGGGCGGCACCCTGCACGGCTGCGAGCTGGCCGAGTTTCTGACCAAACGGGGACGCCGGGTGGCCATGGCCCACGACGGCCCGGAAACAGAGCTGGGCGACCGGATGACCATCGACGACCTGGCCAACCTCTGGCCCTGGCTCAAGCAGAACAGCGTTCCCATCTGGGCAGGGGTCGAATACCTGGACATCAACAACCAGGGCCTTGAAATCAGCTTGAAGGACAAACGCAAATTCATCCTGAAAGGCGAGAATGTCATCACCACCCAGGACTGGGGGCCGAACCATGCGGCGGCCGGGCAATTCAACGGCCTGGTGCCGGAGACCTATGTGATCGGCAGTTGCAAGGAGCCCGGGCTGATCGTGGATGCCATGCGTGATGGCGCCGTCATCGGCCGCAAGATATGATGAAACAAGAAAGTGAGGAAGAAATTACGGAGAGAACCGAAACTTCGGAAGAAATAAGAAAAGGAGCAACCATGTCGATGAAAGAAATCCGATTTCACGGACGCGGGGGGCAGGGTGCCGTCATGGCGGCCAAAATGCTGGCATCTGCCGCCGCGGAGGAAGGCATGTGCGTGGCCAGCTTCCCCATGTATGGCTTTGAACGCCGGGGGATGCCGGTGATCGCCTTTACCCGCCTGGACGACAAACCCATTCGGGAGAAGACCCAGATCTACACCCCGGACTGCCTGATGGTGATCGACCCGACCCTCCTGGCCCTGGAAAACTTGTTCGATGGGTTGAAGCCCGGCGGGGTGCTGATTCTCAACAGGGCCAGGCCGCTGGAGAAACGTCCCTCCGAGAACCTGGCCAAGGTGGGCGTGGTCAATGCCACCCATGTGGCCCTGTGCGAGATCGGCCGGGATATCCCCAACACCTGCCTGATCGGCGCCCTGGCCGCCACCACCGGCTGGGTTTCCCTGGAATCCGTGATCAAGGGGCTGGGAGACTACCTGGAAGGGGAGATGCTGGAAATGAACATCCGCAACGCAACCCGGGGGTACAAGGAAGTGGAGGTGCAGACATGGGATTCATAAAAGAGAGCGACAAATGCATCTTCGAAACCGAAGGGTCCTGGTCCGACGGCAAGAATAAGCTGCTCTGCCTGAATACGGGGGATTGGCGCACCGAACGCCCGGTGGTCGACAAGACCAAATGCAATGTCTGCGGGATCTGCGTGACCTTTTGTCCGCCGCAGTGCATGAAAGACGACGGCGATTACTACGCGGCCGACCTGGAATACTGCAAGGGATGCGGCGTCTGCGCCAAGGAGTGTCCCAAGAAGGCCATCGAGATGGCCCCGGAAGGAGATTATGCCGATGACTGCCCAATTGACTGAACAGACCAAAGTAATCACTGGCAATGCCGCGGCGGCCTATGCGGCCATGCTGTGCCGGCCCGATGTCGTCTCGGCATACCCCATCACGCCCCAGAGCGAGCTCATCGAGCAACTGGCCAAATTCCACGCCGACGGCGTCCTGGATTGCGAATATGTCACCGTGGAAGGGGAGAACTCGGCCCAGAACGTGGTCTGCGGGGCCAGTATGGCCGGCGGCCGGGCGTTTACGGCCACATCCTCTTACGGGCTGGTCTATATGTACGATACCATGCTGAACACCTCCGGGTACCGCGCGCCGGTGGTGATGGTGGTCGTCAACCGCGAACCTCCGGGAATTCACGCGGTATGCTCCGGCCAGCAGGACATGATCTCGGTGCGCGATTCCGGCTGGGTGCAACTGGTGGTGGAAAACTGCCAGGAGATCATGGACATGACCATCCAGTGCTTCCGCCTGGCCGAAGACTACGACATTCAACTGCCGGTGATGCTCAATTATGACGGCTATTATCTCTCCTTCCTGGCCGAAGCGGTGAAGATCCCGGCCAGCTCGCAAGTGGATGATTACCTGAATGTGCTCAAGACCCAGCCCAAGCGCCCCACCTTGATCCCGGGCCAGGCCCTGGGGTGCGGCAGTCACGGTCTGGGCATGGGGTTTGTCGAACTGCGCCGCAGACACATGGATGCCATGGAACGCGTCAAATCGAAGGTGGATGACATCGATGCGGAGTTCGGCCGGGCCTTCGGGCGCACCTACGGCGGACAGATCGAAACCTACCGCACCGAGGATGCCGATATCGTCCTGGTAACGTCCGGCAGCGCGGTGGGGACCGCCCGTACGGTGGTGGACGCCAAACGCGAGGCCGGCATCAAGGTGGGGCTGGTGAAGCTGCGGCTGTTCCGGCCCTTTCCGGTGGAGCGCCTGAGCGAAGCCTTGAAAGGCAAGAAAGCCATCGGTGTCCTGGACCGCAGCCTCTGCTTCGGCTGGAATTGCGGCCCCCTGTACATGGAGACCAGGGCGCTGACCCCCCAAATCGGGGTGGTCCCCATGCTGAGCTTCATCGACGGATTGGCCAACATGGATATTACCATAGATCACATCAGCGGGATGGTCGATGATATCCACCGGGCATCCCAGGGCGAGGCCTATCAGGAAGTCACCTGGTTGCCATAAACCGAGCGAGGACAAGATGCCTGAAAAAAAGAAAAAACTACCGAAAGTGATGGAACACTTCCAGATCGAGGACCCGTTCAGCAGCGGGGTGGCCTTTTGCGCCGGCTGCGCGCTGGAACTCAATGTACGCTTCGTCGGCAGGATCATGGGCAGGAACACGGTCCTGGTGGGCACCCCCTCGTGTTCGGCGCCGGTTCTCAACGGACAGAATACGGCCTCCTGGCACGAGCTGGGTCACTATGCCTGCACCATGACGGGCGTGGCCTCCAGCGCCACCGGGTTGAGCCGCTACTATCAGAAAGCCGGGATCGACGCCAAGGTGGTCTGCTTCACCGGCGACGGATGCGCCCAGGACATCGGATTCCAGGCCATGAGCGGCGCGGCCGAACGCAACGAGAAGATGATCTATATCTGCTACGACAACGAAGGCTACATGAACACCGGCATCCAGCGCAGCAGCGCCACGCCCTTCGGTGCCTCCACCAGCACGACGCCCGCGGGCGCCGTCAGCAAGGGCAAGACCACGGCCAAGAAGGACCTGCCCCTGGTCATGTCCATGCATGACATTCCCTATGTGGCCACGGCGACCCTCAGCCACCTGGAGGATTATGCCCAGAAGCTGGAGAAGGCCAAGGAGAAATCCAAGGAGGGCTTCGTCTACCTGCACGTGTTCTGCCCCTGCCTGGTGGGCTGGAAGATTCCCATGGACGCGTCCATCCAGGTCTGCCGGGCCGCCGTGCGTACCAACTACTTCCCGCTCTGGGAGTCGGAAAACGGGAATTACCGCCTGACCCAGAAAGTCGCCAAACCCAAACCCGTCGAGGAGTTCACCAAACTCATGGGGAAATTCAAACACCTGGGAAGTGAAGAACTGGCGGTGCTGCAGGGAATGGTCGACAAACGGTTCGGCATCGTTCAGGCGCTGTGCGCGGCATCGCAGAAGGCGGCCTGACAACTGACCAGAGAGTCATCGGGTGAATATACCTCCTGATTCCGTGCTCGCCGGCGGTCGGGGGCTTTTGTGCCCCGACCGCCGGTGTTCTTGCAAAAGCCGGAGGACTCCAGATCCGGCGTTGCCGGAGGTTCGCAGTAGCAGACTACGTTGGCGTACCTCCGGCGCCTTGGCTCTGAAGCCCTCCGGCTTTTGCAACAATGGCCAGAGGACTCCAGATCCGGCGTTGCCGGAGGTTCGCAGTAGCAGACTACGTTGGCGTACCTCCGGCGCCTTGGCTCTGAAGCCCTCCGGCT
>JBNKDU010000039.1:0-25946 GCA_050288425.1 Desulfobacteraceae bacterium
GCCAGGAAGGATAGCCCCTAAATGATTCGACTCGGATCTTCCCACGGCCAGTCCCGTGAAATGGACCTGGATGACATCTTCCTCTCAAGACTGAAATTGCTGGTGGTGATGGGCAAGGCTTTCCTCGACGGCGTTCCGCTGGGGGAATATCGCCGTATGGCGATGTTGGAAAATGCGCGCCACATTGAAAAGGAAACCATCGAACTGGGCGAACTCATCGACGGTCCTTCACGAGGCGAACCGGCCATCGGCACGATGGATTTCGATCATGTGTTCTTTCAGCGCGTCAAGTTGTTGGCCGTGATGATCAAGGCCGTGGCCAAAGGATTTCCCATGGGCGAGCATCGGAGAAGCGCCATGGAGGAAAATTTGGAGATGATCTGCGGGAGCCTCACCCCCTTCGACCAGGCGGAAATCGATCTTCCAAGGGTAGCGTAGAATGGCAGAATCCCATTCGCCGGACAATTTCCATGTGATCATCATCGACGACGACAAACTCGTACGCGACTTTGCCGTACACACCATCGAGTACGGCACCAACCGGCAGGTGAAGACCTTCGAAAGCGGCTTCAAAGCGTGGCAATACATCCAAAACAACCCCGAGGATGTGGATATCATCATCGCCGACGCGAATATTCCCGATCTGGACGGCCTGGACTTGCTGGCCCGGGTCAAAAAAGCGTATCCCAAAAAGAAGTTTATCATTACCACGAGCAATCCGGCCTTCGACAGCCAGGCGAAACAATTGGGCGCGGATGCGTTCCTCACCAAACCATTCGATATTAAAGATCTTTTTGACATTGTGCACAAATTTTGCTCCAGCCTCACTCCCCCCACGGAATTGAAGATCGCCCCATTTCCCAATGGCGGGGAGTCCGACAAGACGGATGAACCCCAATAGTCCCCGGGGGACCTGCTGATGGCCCTGGTATTCGGATACGGTGGAAGCCCGGATTGGCAAACATGCTACGGGTGGTTATCATCGGATATGACAATCATGGATCCGGGAGGGATGGATGAAAAAACGAATCGGCGGACTCTTCCTCCTTTGCATGGCCATCGCATCCTTGGCCGCGGCGGAGACCATCTATACGTGGACCGATGCGGAGGGAACCAAGCGATTCAGCAATTCACCGCCCCCCGAAGGCGTGAAAACCTTTCAGAAGCAGACCGTTCGGCCCTCGGACGACGCGACCCAGTCACCTGGCCAGCGGCGCTCCAGCTTCGACCGCATGGTGGAAAACGCAACCGCGGAGTCCAACCAGCTCGAACAGCGGCGTCAAGCCGCCAAGGCCGCCGCGCAACAGCGTGAAGCCGAGATGGAACAAAAACAGCAGGACGACGCACGGCGCAAGCATCTCGAGGAACAGATCGAAGCCATCCGGAAGCGCGGATTGAGCCCCACCTATAGTAAGGGCATGCGGGACGCCCAAATCAAGAAAATCCAGCAGCAGATTGACCAATCGACCCAATCCGGGGAAAAGCAGAAGTCGGATGAGCGGCACGACGGGTATTGACCCAATACGGAAGGTCCAGCTTGAAATACAAAAGCCTACCGTTGTCACAGTAGGCTCATGTGTATGTGGTGCCGAGGGACAGAATCGAACTGCCGACACGGGGATTTTCAGTCCCCTGCTCTACCGACTGAGCTACCTCGGCCCAAGCTTTGCGGGCGTCAAACAGAAGCCAGTTACGTATTAAACCGCCCCCGCGTTGTCAAGTAGATTCTCGTCCATGTCTCCAAAAAGCGACTGGGTTATCACCGTCGCCGCCAATACCGCCGTATCCGCCCGCAGGATCCGCGGTCCCATGCCCACTGCATGGAAACCGGCTTCCTTCGCCTGCTCCACCTCTTGGCCGGTGAAACCGCCTTCCGGACCGATCATGAGGATGGCGCTGCCGGGTTCGGCCGGACGTTGACGGCCGATGGGCGCGTTGCATGTCGCACGCTCCCAGCAGATCAGTTTCAGACCGTAGTCTTTCGCCTGGGTCAGCAATTTTTCAAAATCGACGGGCGGATCGATGCGCATCGGCATGCCGCGACCGCACTGCTTGACCGCTTCCAGCGCAATCCTGCGCCATCGTTGTACACGGGCGTCGACGCGTTCCGGAACCGGTGCAGGAACCGACCGCCCGGCGAAATAGGGCGACCAGCGGGTGACACCCAGTTCCGTGAGCTGGCGCACGAGCCGATCCATTTTCTTGTCTTTGAGCATGGCCGCCGCCACGGTCAGCGACAATGGCGATTCCTTGTCGGAGGCCACAGGGGCCATCCATTCCAGGCGAACACGATCGCGTTCCAGGGCGACGATGCGTGCACGATGGACATGGCCCCGACCATCGAAAACCTGGATCTCGTCTCCCGATCGCATCCGGAGCACATCTCGCAGGTGGTGAACGTCGGGGCCGGTCACCATCGGGTGGTCTTTTTCGAATTGCTCCGGGGCAATGAAGAAACGGCGCATTGGACTCTCCAGGACCGAAAAAAATGGAAGTCAAGCAAATTCCCAATTTTATGAAGGCCTTAAGCTGCAATTGCTTGACACTACTACACCCGTATGATAGCGTAAAGGCGCTTTACATCAGGCTCATGATTAAACTCAAGCCGCTGTATCGCCGATAACCGCGACATTCAGTGGCCGACGAAGAGTAGAAACAGGCCCGGAAACGATGCCGATCGGAGGCAAAAACAAACACGGTCCAATGATAATCAGAACGTCACCTTTCTCACGGACAGCACACAGCCCCGATCGCTGGCATCCGCTGTTTTTATACCAAACCCGGGGGACATATGGAAGAGCATCGTAAGTCCATTACAAATGAAGATAAAGAGATCATAGAACTCACCCAGGCGATGGAGATCGACGCCCAGGAGGGTGGCGACATCATCGACCTGACCCGGAGTATTGACGGCCCCGTCGAACCGTCCCCACCCGCGCCGGCACCCCCGGCCGAAACTTTCCGGAAGGAAGATACGGCGTCCCCCTCCATCGAAGAAGAAATCGACGTCGCCTTTCATTCCATGCAGGCGGAACCGTCCCGGGATACAACCGAAGAGATCTCCGACGCCCGATTGTTCGACACCCTCAGCGACATCACCGCAGACGTAGACCTGGCCGATCCCGGCGCAACGTCGCCGGACACCCTGGAAAGCGGGTCCATGGACATCGGTGAACAGGATAGGCTTGCCGAAGAAGAAGTATCCTTCGCCCTCGATGTCGAGCAGACGGACGAATCTTCACGGGAAGAGATACTCGAACTGACCGAAATCGTGAATCCCGAAGAAGTTGAATCCTCCGTCGATGCAACGGAAGACGAAAAGGTCATCGAGCTGACGGAGATTGTCACTCCGGCCGAGCTGGCCCAAGCCGGCACGGCCGATCTTGATAACGATGACGAGATCATCGAGTTGACCGATATCGTCACGCCGGAAGAGATGCGAGCGGCGGAGGAGGAGGGGATGGAAGACGTCCTCGAACTCGTCGATATCGTCGACCCCCGGGATGTCCCCGCTGCAACCCATGAAAGTACTGTCGAAGAAACCACCGTGGGAAACGAGGCGGATTTGGCCGTCGACCGGTTCATGGATGAGATGATCGCCGATACGATGGAACCCGTGGAACCGATGGATTTTGCAATCGGGGAGGCGCCCGGCATCCCCCTGGAAGAGATCACCGACCCGGATGAAGAGCAGGAACAGGTGATCCAATTGTCGGACGTTCTGGGCCACTCCAGAAGAGAAAAGCGGTTGCCCATCGAAAAAATCAAAATGGGTGCGGAAGAGGACATCGAAGCCGACCCGATCTCCCTGGAACGTGAGATAACGGCCAATGCACTGGGCCTGGATCTGGAAAAACAGATGTCCGAAATGGAAGATTGGATCAATGACCCACACAAGGAAAAGGCCGTCGAACACTTATTGAGATCCAAATTCGGCCCGGTGATCGACCGGCTGGTTGCCGAAGGCGTGGAAAAGGCGATGGCCGGGAAGTCGACCGATCCGGGACAGGGACCACGGGGGGAGGGCCGCGGCGAAGGCTGAATCTGCATTCAGACACCTGCCGTCCGGATGGGACAACCATACAATTAGAGCTTGATTTTTCCCGGGGATTATCCATTAATCCCCTTTTTGATTCTGGATGAGGGCCGATGAACGCGATTTTCGATTCTGATTTCATCGCGACGCCGGTTGAAGGAAATGGATAAGGAGCTGGAAGGCATGAGCAAGGATTTGCTGGCAAAGGGCTATGAACCCCGATCCGTAGAATCGCGCTGGTACGACCACTGGGAGCGGGAAGGACTGTTTGCCGCCCGCGATCAGAGCGACGACTCACCATTTTCCATCGTAATCCCGCCACCCAACGTCACCGGCGTACTGCACATGGGACATGCCCTCAACAACACCATGCAGGATATCCTGTGCCGCTACCGACGCCTGAAAGGGTATAACGTGCTCTGGATGCCGGGGACCGACCATGCCGGAATCGCCACCCAGAACGTGGTGGAGCGCAAGCTGGCGGCCGAAGGCCGCGACCGTCACACCCTGGGGCGTGAAAAGTTCATCGAGGAGATCTGGACCTGGCGCGAGGAATACGGCAGTGCGATTATCAATCAACTCAAACGGCTGGGCGCCTCCTGCGACTGGGACCGGGAGCGCTTTACCATGGACGACGGCCTCTCCCGGGCGGTGCGCACGGTATTCGTCCGGCTTTACGAGCAAGGGCTGATCTATCGCGGACTTTATATCACCAATTGGTGTCCGCGCTGCCGGACCGCATTGAGCGATCTGGAGGTGGAGCATGAGGAACTGGACGGTCACCTGTACCGCATCCGCTACCCGCTGGCCGACGGAGCCGACGCCGTCGTCGTGGCCACGACCCGCCCGGAGACCATGCTGGGCGACACCGCCGTGGCGGTGCATCCCGAGGACGAACGCTACCGGGATCTGTCCAGCGAGAGCGTCCTCCTGCCGCTCATGGATCGTGAAATCCCTATTATCCGAGACGCTTACGTGGACACGGACTTCGGCACCGGTGCGCTGAAGGTAACGCCGGCCCACGACCCCAACGATTTCGAGATCGGCCGGCGACATCACCTGCCCAGCATCAAGGTGATCGCCGACGACGGCACCATGACCGCCGAGGCCGGACGGTTCGCCGGCCAGGACCGCTTCGAGTGCCGCAAGGCGGTGGTGGCCGCATTGGAAAAACAGGGGCTGCTGGCCGGGATCGAAGATCACAAGCACGGGGTCGGCCATTGCTACCGCTGCAAGAGCATCGTGGAGCCCAACCTGTCGCGACAGTGGTTCGTGGATGCCAGGACCCTGGCCAAACCGGCCATCGAAGCCGTTGAAAACGGCCGGACCCGGATCATCCCCGAGGTTTGGGCCAAGACCTATTACGACTGGATGTACAATATCAAGGACTGGTGCATCTCCCGCCAGATCTGGTGGGGGCACCAGATCCCTGCCTGGACCTGCCAGGGCTGCGAAGAACTCGTCGTGGCCATGGAGGCGCCCGATCGATGCCCGCAATGCGGCCATGACCGCCTCGAGCAGGAGAGCGATGTACTCGATACATGGTTCAGTTCCGCGCTCTGGCCCTTCTCCACCATGGGTTGGCCCGACCAGACCGACCTGTTGAAGACCTTCTATCCGACATCCACCCTGGTTACCGGATTCGACATCCTCTTTTTCTGGGTGGCCCGCATGATGATGATGGGCATCCATTTCATGGGGGATGTGCCTTTCACCGATGTATATGTGCACGCCCTGGTACGGGATGAAGAGGGCAAGAAGATGAGCAAGTCCAAGGGCAATGTCATCGACCCCTTGAACGTCATCGAGAAATACGGCACCGACGCATTCCGCTACACCCTGGCCGCTTTCGCCGCCCAGGGGCGCGACATCAAGATGTCCGAACAGCGGGTGGAGGGCTACCGCCACTTCATCAACAAACTCTGGAACGCCGCCCGTTTCGCCCTCATGCACTTCGAGCAGGGCAACCAGCCCGTCGATCCGTCGATTCTGTCCCTGCCCGACCGCTGGATTCTCACCCGGTTGGCCCGGGTCAGCGACGAAGTCGCGGCCGCCCTGGAAGAGTACCGCTTCAACGACGCCGCCGGCGCCGCCTATCAATTTGCCTGGCACGAGTTCTGCGACTGGTACCTGGAAGCCGTCAAACCGGTGCTGTACGACGACAGCCGCGCGGCTGCCCGCGACAATGCCCGGGCCGTCCTCTGGACGGTGCTGCGCGACCTGCTGGTGCTTTTGCACCCCTTCGCCCCGTTCGTGACCGAAGAGATCTGGAGCAAATTGCCCGGCACCCGGGGCTCCATCATGAAAGCGGCCTGGCCGGTACCGCAGGCCTGCACCACCGCGCCGGAACAACTGGCCGGAGCCGTGGAGGAGATGACCCTCGTACAGGATATCATCACCGGTATCCGCAATATCCGGGGGGAGATGGCCATTCCGCCGGCGACCCCCTTGCATGCCACCGTCGATTCGGCCGATAAGGTGCTGCGCGGCACCGCCCGGCGACACAGCGACCTGATCGTGAACCTGGCGCGACTGCAGGACCTGGAGGTCCGTGAGGCTGGCAAGGCCTCCGACACCGCCGCCACGGCCATCATCGGCAACGCCACGTTGCGGGTGGAACTCAAGGGGGTGGTGGATTTCGCCCGGGAGGCCCAGCGGCTGCAAAAGGCCCTGGACAAGCTGGACAAGGAACTGACCGGTATCAACAAGAAGCTGAACAACCCGGGATTCTTGTCCAAAGCCCCCCGGAACGTGGTGGACGAGGTTCGTGCCAAGCAGGAGCGCCTGGCCGACGAACGCGAAAAACTCTTCGCCACCCTGGAAAAGGTGCAACGCTTTATCTGATTGCCGAACAAACACCGGAAAGCACGAAGACGTCGATCATGCCGCCATTGACACTGACGCCACAGATACTGCAATTGATTGAAATGGCCCTCGCCGAGGATGTGGGCGACGGGGACATCACCACCGACCATCTCGTTGCGCCGGATACGCCCGGCCGGGGCTCCATCGTGGCCAAGGAATCCCTGGTGCTGGCCGGCCTGGAAATCGCCCGCCAGGTGTTCCTCCGCCTGGACCCGGCTGTTGTTTTTCAACCTCATTTCGCAGACGGCGACACCATCGTCAAGGGCCGGACGGTGGTGACCCTGTCGGGCAGGCTGCCCGCCCTGCTCACCGGCGAACGCACGGCCCTCAACTTCCTGCAGCGCCTGTCCGGGATCGCCAGCCACACCCGCGAATTTATCGACGCGCTGCAAGATCGGCCCGTCCGGCTGCTGGACACCCGCAAGACCACGCCGGGATGGCGCGCGCTGGAAAAATATGCCGTACGGATGGGGGGCGGCACCAACCATCGTGCCGGCCTCTACGATGCGGTGTTGATCAAGGACAACCACATCGCCGCAGCCGGTGGGATCTCCCCGGCCATCCGTCGCATTCGGGCCAAGGTTCCGGAGGACATGACCATCGAGGTGGAAACCACCTCCCTGAGCCAGGTCCGGGAGGCCCTGGATGCCGGTGCCCACATCATCATGCTGGACAACATGGACCTCGACCAGATCCGCACGGCCGTTGATCTGGTCGCCGGCCGGGCCCTGTTGGAAGTATCCGGCGGGGTGACCCGCGATCGCCTGGGAGACCTGGCGGCCACGGGGGTCGACTTCATCTCTTCGGGCGCACTGACCCACTCGGCCCGCGCCGTCGATCTGAGCATGTATATAGAAGCCTCATGAAGGAGACCCCACCGCAGGTGCCCACAGGGTTGGCGGACAGACGGCCATGATTCCCATTCGCGATACCATCCCCTCCAAGAACATTCCCGTAGTCAATAACCTGTTGATCGGCATCAACGTAGTCGTGTTCGTCTTCCAGATGCTCCAGGGAGGCGATTCGGGATTTCAACGCTTCATCTACTATTACGGCCTGGTGCCGGCGCGCTACACCCTGCCCGGATGGTCCGACGGCAGCACGATGTTCCAGCAGGTCGCCTCCCTGATCACGTTCATGTTCCTGCACGGCGGTTTTCTTCACCTGCTGGGCAACATGTGGTCGCTCTATATCTTCGGCGACAATGTGGAAGACCGGCTGGGCCCGCTGCGCTATGCCGGATTCTATATGCTCTGCGGTCTGATTTCAGGGTTCACCCATTTGCTGCTCAATGCCCATTCCACGGCGCCCACCATCGGCGCCAGCGGAGCGGTGGCCGGCGTCATGGGGGCCTATTTCCTGCTGCATCCCCGGGCGAAAATCCTGACCCTGATCCCCATCCTGATCATCCCCTGGTTCGTGGAGATCCCCGCCTTTTTCTTCCTGGGGTTCTGGTTTCTCATCCAATTGCTCAACGCCTCCGGCAGCTACGGCGCCGCCAGCGGCATTGCCTGGTGGGCCCATATCGGCGGTTTCGTCTGTGGCATGGTCCTGTTGAAACTCTTCGGCGCACTGCCTGCGGCCGGGGCCACCCGGTTCCTGCGCCAGGCCACGGCCCGCAAGAAGACCCACCGCTTTCAAATGGCACGTCCCGCGGGGCGGCAGACCAGCGCCGATCTGCATGCCACCATCCAGGTATCGCCATACGAAGCCCTGGTGGGGACACGGAAGATGGTGACCGTACCCTTCGGATTCCAGCGGCGTATCTTCCGGGTCAATGTCCCCCCGGGTCTCGAAACGGGAAAGGTCTTGCGCCTGAAGGGCCAGGGCCGGCCATCCCCCGACGGGCGCAACGGCGACATCCTGCTCAAGGTAGTAATTCATTAGGATGCATCCCACCCGCACCCGGAAAGGGTTCGCGGCATTTTCGATATCGGAAGCAGAATAAACCCCAATGTTGCAAAAGTCGGAGGGCTTCAGAGCCAAGGCGCCGGGGGTGAAGCCGTATCACCTCTACTGCGAACCCCCGGCAACGCGGGATATGGAGTCCTCCGGCTTTTACGCACCGGCTACGCGCTTTCGGGCTCCAGGATCACCCCGCAAGACTTCCGACCGTCCACCTTGAGGATCATGGGCGCGTCGAGCTGGACCATGGCCACGAAAGATCGATCCACGGTCCTTTCGCGACCGGCCAGCCAGGCCCAGTCGAAGCGATCGTCGTCTTCGCGGGTGATGCTGAGATAACTGATGCCCAGGGAAGTCAGGTTGTGGAAGAAATGAGCCCCCTGGGAGGGTTCGACATGGAGACTGTCCGCAACCGTCTCCACGATGGCGGCCACATTGGATATATCGGCCCAGCGCACCGGGATCCCCAGCCAGGGATCGGCCGACCCCCACCGACCCGGTCCCACCAGCAGGTAAGGCCGGTTTCGGCGAAGCGACTCGGCGTTGATGGCCGCCACTTCCCGGGCCATATCCCGGGTGCGGCCGGCATCGAATGTCTCCGGCTTGATGAAGACGATATCGTGGATGGCCTGTCCGTCCACGTTGCCCAAGGCATGACCGGTGGCGCAAACGGCCCTTTCCAGGTCATCGGCGGTGATCTCCACGGCGCCGCCATGCACCTGACTGCTCATCACCCGCATCTGCAGCAAGTAGAATTCGGCTGCTTGTTGCGCTTCGGCCGGCAGATTGACGGCAAATTCGATTTCCACCGGCGCGTCCATCATCTTCTCCCCAAGGGGCAGTAAATCCCGCAGGATCTGCGGCAGCGGAAACAGATCGTATTTCAGCACATTGGCGAAGGTCAGCACGCGGGTACCCTCGATGTGCACGGTATCGCGGATGCGATGCTCGGCAAGCACGTAGGTGCCGGCCAGGACCTGCACGGCCGGTTCGGCGACGGCATCACCCACCTCGCGATGCACCAGGTGACCTCCGCCATCGAGAGAAAGCGGCGCCTGGGAATCGCAATCGATGGCATAGAAATGTCGCTGGGCGTACGCCAGGATATCTTCCACCGCGGCCCGCTGGGGCAGGCGCTGGGGATATTTGGGACAGAAGCGCAGCGCCTGTTTGCCGGTCACCACTTGCCGGCCCAGCCCCAGGGCGATGGTGGCCACCCCGTCCCCGGGCTTCATGCCCCCGAAGGGATAGTCGTTGCGCGATTGCGCAACGCCGGAAATGGAAGGATAGTAGTAAGGACCACAACGTTGGCCGACGGCCTGCTGCACCATGACCGCCATGCCGCTGGCGTCCGGGTCGTGCCCCACCCGCCGGGAATACGCCCTCGGCCCTTCGAAAAATGTGGAAGCGAAGACCAGCTTGACCGCCCGGGACAGACACTCCAGCCGTCGGTCCGGTTGCTGTCTGCCGTTGGCCAGCATGTAGGTGCGATAGAGCCCGGCGTAGGCGTGGCGCCGGTCGTCCTCCAACAGGCCGGAAGAACGCACGGCCAGCGGCCATTCGGCCTGCTCCAGGTAGCCTTCCAGCGAAGCCTCGAGGCCCGCCGGCAGACTGCCCGCTAAAAACCGGGCGGCCACTTCATCGTCCGGAAGATCGGTACGGACAATATCTTCCAGGCGATTCTCCCGCAGGAAGGTTTCGAAGCCGCTGCTGCCGATCATCAGGGTGCGGGGCAGTCGCATCTCCACATCGGGATAGGCCTTTTGCAGGGTGCCATCCGGATCCACCAGCGCATGCAGGGCCGCCAGGCCCTCGGCTTTGCCACCCCGCGATCCCTCCCCGATGAGGTGAAACCCGGTTTGCGGATCGCGATGAAGTTCGAACGGATCGTGGTTCAATGTCCATGCCTCGGTTATCGGACCACCTCCCGCACCGGACGGCTTCCAGCCTCGTTTTGCATCACCGCCCCCCGGGGGGAAGGCCCCAGGTGAATCGGCCAAGTTATACCATTCCTCGCGTCGGCGGAAAAGGCATATCCCGCAACACCTGCCGGCCCCTCTTCCGAAATCGGACTTTTTTGGTTTCTATTGCTTGACGATACCCGTCCCGCGCGTCTATCCTAAGCCTCACCGGCTGACAGGGAGCCGTATGGAAAGCCAAAGAATCGCCGCAACCCGGGAGAATTGAAAATGCGCATTGGATTTCTTGGCGCCGGCAAAGTGGCCACCGCCTTCGGCCGCTATCTTCACGACCACGGAATCACCATCGGCGGATATTTCGACCGCCATCCCGAAAAAACCGCCCACGCCTGCCAGGCCACCCGCAGTCGTGCATTCACCACCGGCGGCGATTTGGCGAAGGACAGCGACATCATCTTCATCACCACCCAGGACGACAAGATCCAGGCGGCCTGCGACGTCCTCTGCGCAGAGGGTCCCATCGGCCCCGATCACCTCATGGGCCATATGAGCGGCGTACATTCATCGCGAATCCTGGAGTCCGCCGCCGAACTCGGCGCTGCGACCTTCAGCCTCCACCCGCTGCAGGCCTTTGCCCAGGAGCAGACCGCGGTCCGGGATCTGCCCAACACCTATTTCAGCCTGGAGAGCGACGACCCCCGTACCGAAGCCGTGGAAAAACTGCTTCGAACCACGGGCAATCTCTGCTTCCGCATCACGCCGGACAAGAAATCCCTCTACCACCTGGCGGCCTGTATCCTGTCCAACTACCTGGTCACCGTGATGGACAGCGGCCTGGCCGCCCTGGAGGCAAGCGGCATCGATCCCCAAGAGGGTTTCGCCGCCATGCAACCCTTGATCACGGGTACGTTGGCCAACATCGCCCGATCGGGACCGGCCAAGGCCCTCACCGGCCCCATCGCACGGGGAGACACCGGCACCATCCTCGCGCACCTGGACGCCCTGGGAATTCCGGGTCTGGAGACCGTCCGGAAATTGTATGCTTTCCTGGGACTGCAAACCCTGGAATTGGCGCGTAAAGAGGTGCTCAAATCCACGGAAAGCGCCGAGGCCGTTCGAAAACTACTGGAAACCCATTAGAAAGGATTGATCATGGCCGCCAAAAAAATCACCATCCAGTCGTTCAAAGATGCCAAAACCAAAGGGGAGCGGATCAGCGTGCTCACCGCATATGACTTCACCACCGCCACCCTGCTGGATGAAGCCGGAGTGGACTGCATCCTCGTCGGAGACTCATTGGGAATGGTGGTATTGGGCTATGAAAACACCTTGCGCGTAACCGTCGACGACATGATCCACCACACCCGGGCAGTGGCCCGGGGCACCCGCAACGCCCTGCTCATCGGCGACATGCCGTTTCTTTCCTACCATGTGACCATCGAAGAGACCGTGCGCAATGCCGGCCGATTCATCCAGGAAGGCCATGCCCAGGCGGTAAAACTGGAGGGCGGCGCCAATATCGTCGACAAGGTGCGGGCGCTCATCAAGGCCCAGATTCCCGTGCTGGGGCACCTGGGGCTGACCCCCCAGTCGGTCAATGCCATGGGCGGCTTCAAACGACAGGGCACGGATATCGACTCGGCCCGCCGGATCGTCGACGACGCCATGCTGCTCCAGGATGCCGGGGTCTTCGGGATCGTGCTGGAATGCGTGCCCGAAGGCCTGGCCCGCATGATCACGGAGAAACTCGAAATTCCGACCATCGGCATCGGCGCCGGCGTCCATTGTGACGGACAGGTACTGGTGATCCAGGATCTGCTGGGGATGGTCCGCAACCTGCGTCCCAAATTCGTCAAAACCTATGCAACCCTGGGCGATACCATCGTGGAAGCCGTTCAGACCTATTGCCGGGAAGTGCGCGACGGCGCCTACCCCGGACCGGAACACAGCTTTCCCATGGACGAAACCCTACTGGCCAAAATATGATCGCCCATGGATACCCCCAACGGCCGCGGCATCGAACAGCCGGCAGGCAGGCCGGAAACCACCTTCTGATATTGGAACAGGCACCATGCAGATCGTTTCAACCATACCCGAATTGAAGGAGACCGTCCGCAAAGTCCGCCGTGTCGGCCAGACCATCGGTTTCGTGCCCACCATGGGATATCTGCATGAAGGCCATCTGTCGTTGATGCGACGGGCCCGCATGGAGAACGATCTGGTGGTGGCCAGTATCTTCGTCAATCCCACCCAGTTCGGACCCGACGAAGACCTGGAAGCCTATCCGCGCAACGCCGAACGCGACAAGGAGTTGATGCAGGCCGAAAAGGTCGATCTGGTCTTCCTTCCCGAAGCCGAAGAACTCTACCCTCCGGGATATGCCACCTATGTGGAGATCGAGGGGGAGATGACCCGGGTTCTATGCGGTGTATCGCGGCCCATCCACTTCCGTGGCGTGGCCACCATCGTGACCAAACTGTTCAACCTGGTGTGCCCCCACAGGGCCTATTTCGGTCAAAAAGACGCCCAGCAGGTGGCCGTCATCCGCAAGATGGTGCAGGATCTGAATTTCGATATCGAGGTGGTGGCATGTCCCACCGTCCGGGAAGCCGACGGGCTGGCCATGAGTTCGCGAAATGCCTACCTGACGCCTACCCAGCGGGCCGATGCGGTGGTGATTTCCCAATCCCTTGCCGAAGCCCAGGCACGGGTGGGACGCGGCGAACGCAAGGCCGCGACCCTGATCGAAATGATCGCCTCGCGCATCCAAACGAAGCCGGATGCCGTCATCGATTACATCTCCGTGGTGGATGCCCGGACCATGGTCCCGCTGGATACCCTGGAAGGAGAAGTCCTCATCGCCGCGGCGGTCCATTTCGGCAGGAGCCGGCTGATCGACAACGTCCAGATCGAAGTATGATCGACGGATCTTCTCCAATCCCAACCCGAGGCCCGGAAGACGGCAGGTCCCGAGAGGTTCTTCTCCGGAAACGGCTCGCGGGCATGAATCCCGTGTCTTTCCGTTATTGTCGATATTGAGCGCTATTGGGGGTAGACGTCGCGACGGATCATGCCGTTGCTGTGGATTTCTTCTATGAACCGGGTGACCAGTTCACCGTCCAGGCATGCATCGGTAGCCTCTTCCAGGTCGGCGAGGGCGAAGCGGCAGCTTTTGCGGCGTTGGTAGGGACGATCGGTCGTGATGGCATCGAAGCAGTCGGCGATGCTGACGATCCGGGCGCTGAGGGGAATGTTCTCCCCCATCAGTCCGAATGGATAGCCACTGCCGTTCATGCGTTCGTGGTGGTAAAGCACAGCGTTGGTGATGGTCTGCGGGCAGCCGATTTTTTTCAGCATGTCCGCGCCGATAATGGGATGGTTGAACACTTCCCATTGCAGATCTTCCGTGAGGCCCTGGCATTGGTTGGTGAAGATACTGTCGCTGAAACCAAGTTTGCCCACGTCGTGCAGCATACCCCCCATGGCCACTTGCAATACTTCGTGCATGGCAAGTCCGATCCGGATGGAAACCCTCTTGGCATACATGGCCACCCGATGGGCGTGTGCATGGGTGTAGCGATCTTTCCTCCCGAGGGCGGATGCCAGCAGAAGAAGTGATTGGGTATCGTTGCCGTGGGAACAAGATGGATGGTTCAGCCACTGAGCAGCATGTGCCATAGGGAGATTCACCTCTTACGCGATCACGTCAAGATAGACAAATATCGAACAGGAACCAATACGTCGGCAGAAAAGATAGCACTGCTATATATAATAAACTCAGGGGCTGTCAAACCCTAAATCGAATTGTTGCCACTTAAATCCCGAATATTTTTAGGCCCTGGCCAAAGTTTCGGGTTACCTGGACATGGATCGTGAAGCAAACCCCAGTGTTGTAACGCTGGGGCAGACCATCAGGCCTCACGGGCTCTGCGGGCCAGACGGGCAAATATCGCGAGGGTTTGCGCGCGAGTGGCGGCGCGATGGCGGCTGTTGTCGATCACCAGGGAGGCGCGCTTGCGTTTCTCCTCCAAGGGCATCTGGGCATCGATGCGGGCCTTGGCCTGACTGGCATCGATGCCGTCGCGCCGCATCAACCGCTGCAGCTGTACCGGTGCCGTCACGTAGACTACGATCACTTCATCCAATCCCTGGGTCATCCCCGCCTCCAGGAGCAGGGGGATATCCTGGACCACCACCGCCCCGGGCGACGTATCCCGCAGCCGGGACATTTGGGTATCGATGGCGGCGCGTACCCGCGGGTGAACGATGTGTTCCAGCCGACGACGCAGTTCGGGATCATGAAACACCCGTTCGGCCAGACGGGGTCGATGGAGGGTTCCGTCCGCCGCGACCACCTGGTCGCCGAAAAGACGGACGATGTCCTGCCAGGCCGGCAGACCGGGTGCCACCACCTGCCGCGCGATGACATCGGCATCGATCACTTGGGCGCCTTCTTTTCTGAATATTCCGGCCACCGTCGATTTTCCCGATGCTATGCCGCCTGTCAATCCCGCCACCAGCATTTCAGTCTCCATGTCGTTGCCCACCACCGGCAAAACGAAAAATACCGTCGGAGTCGATGGATTGTGTTCCAAAACCCGATGAATTGCAATAGATCCAGTCCCTACCTGCACCCGCGGTGAATTGCCCGCATCCGCACCGGACACGACCTCGGTCACATACCCCGGATGGCTGATAGACATTCTGCCATCTTCTAATTACAATAAGCGGGTTAAGAATTTCCCGGCGGAAGCCGATAGCATATATCAGCAGATTTCATGCCGACATTTAGGAGGCAACCGGTTCTCCAGCACCAGCGCCGGTGGCCGATGGATGACGCGAACTGACGGTCAACACAATAACAGGTCAACCGATGACCCAGACCCTATTATTCGTCGATGAAGAGGAATTCGTCCGCAAGGCGCTGCAGCGCAGATTTCGCGACATGCGCGGGGAATGGAACCTGCGCTTTGCCGCCGATCCCGCCGAAGCCCTGGCCATCCTTGCTTCGGAAACCGTGGACGTGATCGTTACCGAGACGGTCTTCACCACCCATGACGGCCTCGAATTCCTGCGACGAACCCGGGAGGATCATCCCAACAGCGTCCGAATCATCCTCTCCGGCTATGCCGACCAGGATGTGATTCTCAAGTCCGTCGACCTGGCCCATCAATACCTGGCCAAGCCCTGTGACGACAGCGACCTGAAAGTCACCATCGCAAGGGCGTTCATGATGAAACGCCTGCTGGACAACGACGCCCTCAAGCGGATCGTTTCCAGAATCGATTCCCTGCCCAGCATCCCCGCGCTCTACATGGAACTGGTGGAGGAACTCGAGTCTCCGGAGGCATCCATCGCCAAGGTCGGCGATATCGTGGCCAAGGATATCGGGTTGACCGCCAAGATGCTCAAGCTGGTCAATTCCGCTTTTTTTGGGCTGCCCCAGAAGATTTCCCATCCGGCCAAGGCGGTCAGTCTGTTGGGAACCGACCTGATCAAGGCCATCGTCCTGAGTGCCGGCACGCTCCAAAAATTCAAGTCATTCAATCTGCCCGGTTTTTCGCTGGACGACCTGTGGCAACACAGCATGACCACCGCGGCCTGTTGTAAGATCATCGCCCAGGCCGCCGGCATGGATCGCAAAGATGCGGACACCGCCTTCATGGCCGGTCTGCTGCACGACATCGGCAAGCTGCTGGTGGCCGTACACATGCCCGAGGGATTCGCCCGGGTCCTGCGGCACAGCGCCCAGCACAAGCTTTCCATGGCCGAAGCGGAAATGGAACTCCTTGGCACCACCCATGCTTCCATGGGCGCTTACCTGCTGGGGCTCTGGGGGCTGCCCGATCCGATTATCGAGGCCGCCGCGTACCATCACGCACCCCAGGCACAGCCGGATGGCGGATCGCTCCTCACCGCCATCACCCATGTCTCCGACGTACTGGCCAACCACCGGCCCGATGACTTTCAAGCGCTGGAGAACCTCCCGGGGCTGGATCGTGAATTTCTGGATCATGCCCAATTGTCGCCCCAACTGAGTGGGTGGCACCAACTCTGTGTCGATATTCTGGCGACCGCGGCCTGATTACAAAAATCCACGGGCCGTCGATGGTCCCGGGGATTTCTTCCGGGTCCGCCGGCCTTTGCGACAGGCAAATTTGTCTTTACAACCCAGACCCCATCCTCTATAAATGAAGGTTGATTTGATTGTCGAAGATATCGCTAATAATTCCGAACAATTGAGGTCGGCATGCCTGCCCCCACCATTCTCGTACTGGCCACCGCCAATGCGGGCAAGAAAGCGGAGATCAGAGACCTGTTGGCCGGTTATCCCATCGATATCCGCAATCTGGATGATTTCGGCCCGATTCCGGCCATCGAAGAGGACGGCGACACCTTCGAAGCCAATGCCTACAAGAAGGCGAGCCTGACGGCCCGGTACCTGGGATTTGCCGCCCTGGCCGACGATTCCGGACTTGTGGTGGATTCCCTGGACGGCGCCCCCGGGGTGCATTCGGCCCGCTATGCCGGCCCGGATGCCACCGATCGGCAACGTTGCCGGAAATTGTTGCAGGCGCTGGCGGGGGTCGAAGACCGCGCCGCCCGGTTCGAATGCGCGCTATCCCTGGCCGTTCCCACGGGTCCGGCCCTGACCTACGAAGCCGCCTGCGAAGGCTGCATCACCATGGAGCCAGCCGGCGAAAACGGTTTCGGCTACGATCCCGTGTTCTTCTATCCGCCGATGGAGCGGACCTTCGCCCAACTGACCATGGAGGAGAAGAGCCGGGTGAGCCATCGGGGCAAGGCCCTGCGCGAACTGCGCAGGGAGTTCGACAAGGTGATGGCCTGGCTGCAGCGACACATGCCGCCGCCGCAACCCATGGGATGCAGGGGAGGAGCCATTGATCGCTGATCTCATCCGCCGCAACCGCACCTGCCGGCGATTCGAACAAGGTCACCGCATCTCCATGGATACCCTGGCGGGGCTGGTGGACCTGGCACGGTTGTCCGCCTCCGCCGCCAACCTGCAACCGCTGCGCTACCTCCTGTCCAACGATCCGGAAACCAACGAAAAGATTTTCGCCTGCCTCAAGTGGGCGGCGTACCTCAAGGAGTGGGACGGGCCCGCCCCGGGAGAGCGGCCGGCCGCCTATATCGTTGTGATGAATGACACCCGCATCAGCAAAAAGGTCGATTGCGATCACGGCATCGCCGGCTGGAGCATCCTGCTGGGAGCGCGGGAGCAGGGCCTGGCCGGATGCATGCTGGCCGCCATCAACCACCCCCGGCTGCGCAATGCCCTGGATATCGAAGCGCCATACCAGGTGCTGTTGGTGCTGGCCATGGGCAAGCCCGCGGAGAAAATCATCGTCGAGCCGGTCGGGGAGGATGGGGACATCCGCTACTGGCGGGACGACAACCAGGGTCACCATGTCCCCAAACGCCGATTGGAAGATATTATCGTGAACCGTTTCGCAGAGGGAACGTCAGATTCAAAGGAGTCGTAAATGCTGAAATTCAACCAAGGGTTGGACATCGTAGAGGAACTCGGGCAAGTGACCGGCGCCGAAGCGGCGCTGGCGCTGCTGGAAGAACGCCTGGACGGGGAACAGTTCAAACGCATCCGCCATTTCAAGATTCCGGCGGTCTTAGAGAAAATCGCCAATGCCGTCGTCATGTGCAATCCCGGCCGCGTCGTGATCAACACCGGTTCGGAGGAAGACCTCGAATTCATCCGCCGGCTGGCATTGAACAAAGGCGAAGAGGCGCCCCTGCCCATGACCGCCCACACCATCCACTTCGACTTGAAGGAGGAGCAGGGCCGCATCATCGACCGCACCTACTACATCGCCAACGACGATGAACTGGTCAGTTCCCTGGGACTGCGCATGCCCCGGCAGGAGGCGCTCCAGACGGTCCGGGAAGGCATGGGCGACATCATGAACGGCATGACCATGGTGGTGGGGTTCTATTCCCGCGGACCGGTGGGTGCGCAGGTTTCCAACCCGGCCATCGAAATCTCCAGTTCGGCCTATGTCTGCCACAGCGCCGAACTGCTCTATCGCAACATTTATGCAGACTTCGAAAAAGAGGTCGAACGGGCCGGCCATTTTTACACCAACATCCACAGCGAAGGGCTCAACCGCAATGTGGATCTGCCCGATGCCCGGGTCCTCATGGACCGAAGCCATCGCACGACTTACAGCTACAAATGCACCTACGCGGGCAACACCCTGCTGCTGAAAAAGGGCAACCATCGCTTCAGCGTGGACCGCTCGGTGTACGAAAAACGCGGTCTGGAGCTTTCCGAGCACATGTTCATCACCGGCATCGACGGCCCCGGCGGGCGGGTGACCTGGATCACCGGGGCGGCGCCCAGCGGTTGCGGCAAGACCACCACCGCCATGGCCGGCAACCATTTTGTCGGAGACGACCTGGCCCAGATGTGGATCGCCGCAGACGGCTCCATTCGCTCCGTCAACCCCGAAGCCGGCATCTTCGGCATCGTCGAAGACGTGAACAACGACGGCGACCCCCTCCTCATGCGCTGTCTGCGTCAGCCCGGCACCGAGGTCATCTGGTCCAACGTGCTGGTGGACGAGGACGGAATCCCCCATTGGGTGGGCAACGGCGAGACCGCGCCGGTCAAGGGCCGAAATTTCCAGGGGCCGTGGAAGAAGGGACTCATCGATGGCAACGGCAAAGCGGTGCCCATCTCCCACCCCAACGCGCGCTGCACCCTGACCTCTTCGGCCCTGGGCAACTACTCGCCCGAATCGGAAAATCCCGCCGGCGTCGAAACCCGGGTCATCACGTACAGCGGCCGCGACAGCGATACCATGCCGCCGGTGTGGGCGGCCAAGAACACCGACCACGGCGTAGTGATCGGCGCCTGCATCGTCTCGGCGGCCACGGCGACGGAAGTCGGCGCCACCGGGGTCAAACGGGCCCCCTGGGCCAATGCGCCGTTCATTCCCGGCTCCCTGGGGGACTACATGGACGCCCAGTTTCAATTCTTCGGCAGCGAAAAAATCGCCGACGACAAGCGCCCGGTGATGGCCGGACTCAACTATTTTCTCACCCAGGGCGCCCGTGGCGGCGAAGGCAAGGCCCTGCTGGGAGAAAAACGCGATGTCAAGGTGTGGCTGGCCTGGCTGGAGCGACGGGCCCACAACGATGTCGAGGCCATCGAAACCCCCATCGGATTTCTGCCCAAATACGAGGATCTGAAAGAGTTGTTCGCAGCGCTCATCGAGAAGCCATACCCGCAAGAACTCTACAACCAGCAATTTTCGCTCTATCTCGACAATATTCTATCGCGCATCGATCTGCAGCTGGAAGCATACGGCAAGGAAGAAAACCTGCCGGAGAGGTTGTTCGCCGTACTCCACGAGCAGCGCGACGGACTGACGGCGCTGCAGGAAAAATTCGGCTCCGTCGTTACGCCGGACCAGTTGGCAACGGTGACGTCGGGCTGATTCTGTCGCGCAAACCAACACCCCATGGGCGCCGGCGGCCTTCCGGCGCCCATTTTTGTTGGCCGGAGCCCGACACGGAAGGATCTTCATGTCGAAAACCAGCATGATAAACGCCATCCTCAGCCGCCGGATGGTGGTGGCCCTGGTCATGGGTTTCGCCTCGGGACTTCCCCTGCTGCTGACCCTTTCGCTGCTGCAGGCCTGGATGACCAAGGAGAACGTCGATCTCACCGTCATCGGCCTCATGGCCCTGGTGGGCCTGCCCTATACCCTGAAATTTCTCTGGGCCCCATTGATGGACCGCTATACCTTCCCGCTGTTCGGACGGCGGCGGGGATGGCTGCTGGCCTGCCAGGTCCTGCTGGTCCTGGCCATCATTCTGCTGGGACAGACCCAGCCGGGGGTAAACCCATGGCTGGTGGCGGTGGCCGCCCTGGTGGTGGCCTTCTTCAGCGCCGCCCAGGACATCGTCATCGATGCTTACCGCCGTGAAGATCTCAAGGACGAAGAACTCGGCCTGGGATCCTCCCTGTATATCTGCGGCTACCGGATCGGTATGTGGCTGGCCGGCGGCGGAGGGTTTATCCTGGCCGATCACCTCTCTTTTCCCATGGTCTACCTGATCATGGCCCTGTGTATCCTGCCGGGCATGATCACCACCGTTTTGACGCCGGAGCCGGCAACCCCCATGGGAACGCCCCGGAGCCTGCAAGAGGCTGTGATCGATCCCTTCCGGGATTATTTCCAACGCACCGACGCCATCTGGATCCTGGCGTTCATCCTGCTCTACAAGGTAGGCGATGCCATGGCCGGCGCCATGACCACCCCGTTTTACCTGGATATCGGGTTCTCCATGACCGAAATCGGCACCATCGTCAAAACCTTCGGCGCCGGCGCCATCATCGCCGGCGGCCTGGCGGGCGGGTTGATCATGCTGCGCCTGGGGATCAACCGCAGTTTGTGGGTCTTCGGAGTGCTGCAAGCCGTATCGACGGCGGGGTTTGCCATCCTGGCCAGGTCGGGCCACAGCGTCATGGGGCTGACCGCCGTGATCGCCTTCGAGAATCTGAGCACGGGCATGGGTACGGCGGCCTACGCCGCCTTCATGGCCAGCATCACCAACAAGAAATTTACCGCCACCCAGTACGCCCTGCTGACCAGCCTGATGGGCATCCCCCGGGTCGTGGCATCCTCGGCCACCGGATACATGGCCGAAGCCATGGGATGGGAGGCATTCTTTTTTTTCTGTGTCCTGATCGCCATACCGGGCATGCTCCTGCTGCTGAAATTCGCACCTTGGAAAAAGCAATGAACGACGAACGGAACTCTCTGCAAAAACAAAAAAAGGACCGCCGGGAAGCCCTGGCCCGCGACCGTCGGGAACTGCTTTCCGTCCCGCCGGAGAAGGCCCTCGACCTGGTGGCCGAGCACGACTACCCCGTGACCCTGATCCAGTCCATGGCCGAGGAGGATTTCTACTACCTGGTACATGCCATCGGCCCGGAGGATGCCGGTCCGGTGCTGGCCCTGGCCTCCAATTCCCAGTGGGAATACCTGTTGGACATGGAAATCTGGCAGGGCGACCGCCTGGCCCTCCACGACATGACCTTGTGGCTTCACAGGCTTCTCCAGGCCGACGCCGATCGCTTTACCCACTGGATCACCCGGGAGAAACAGGACGAATTCGTCTTTTACCTGTTCCGGAACCTCGAATTGCACATTCGCGAATACGATCAGGATCCCGGTGAGGTCGCCGATGATTTCGCCACCGAAGATCAGACCCATTACACCCGCCTGCGGCCCTACCCGGAAGAAAGGAAACCGGACCAGGAGCGCCGGGATCTTTTTTTGACCGATCTGCTCAAACGCATCTCCGTTTTCGATTACCTCCAGTACCGGGACCTGCTGCTGGCCTCCAGCGCCGTGATCCCGGCCGAAGCGGAGGAGGAGCTCTTGCGGTTACGCAATGTGAGGTTGTCGGAGAAGGGTTTTCTGCCTTTCGATGAAGCCGTCGGCGTCTACCAGGCCCTGAAGGTGGACGACCTGCACAAGCGACCCCGCAAGGCACCGGTACGCAGCCACCGGGTGGACGATACCCATCCCATGCCGGCTGCGGTCCAGAACCCGGGACCGGATGCCAACCGCCTGGCCCGCGCCCTGGCCCGTATCCAGGATGCCGCCATCCTGCAACAGCTCCAGGCCGAATTGGCCGCCTTGTGCAACCAGGTCATCACCGCCGACCGGCAACGGGTCCGCGAAAAGGAGGGTCTGGGCCGCATTGTGACCAAGGTGGGCGATTATATCTCCATCGGCCTGGAAAAGGTGCACGCCGAGGCCGCCGATCCAACGCCTTACAGCGACGACCAGTTGATCCAGAAGCATCTGCTGGCCGATATCTTCCGGGTGGGATACGGCTGTGCCCTGGCCCTGAAATGGAAAGCCGAAAAGTGGCGGCGCAGCAGCTGGTTCACCAATGCCGGACTGCCGGTCAGCTTTTGGGGGGAAAAGTGGATGGGTGTGCTGGGCGGATTGCTGATCAAAAAACCCCTCTATTTCGATGACTACGCCCAGGGTGTGCTCTACCGGGATTTTGCGCGCCTGGACGATATCCGGCATACGCAAAATACCCTGGATGCGATCATCGCCTTCGACGACCTGCTGGCGTTGATCGATCTCGAGCCCGTCCCGATACCCCCCCCCGGCCTGCTCTCCTATCAGAACCTGCTGTTGACGGCCTGGGCCAACCACCACCTGGGAATGGATACCCGCGGCCGGCGGTATATTCCGCTGTCCCGGGAGCAATTTCAAACGTTTTTCGGCGAATTGTGGGTCGACGCTGCCCCACCGCGCCGGATCAGCCGCACCATGCGCGAGCTCTTCCTCGGCTGGCTGGCGGATCGCAGCGGCCTGGCCGACTTCGAAATCGCCGAACGGATGGCACATTCCCTGGAGCAGTTGTTCACCCAGATCGAAGCGGAACTGGGGCGGGTGGACGCCGGGGATATCGATCCGCGTTTTACCCGTCAATTTATCCTGCAACCGGCCGACTGACCCACCGCTCCCCGGGCCGTCCGGACCGATTTTCACCGAACGAGGCAAACCTTCATGGGCACCCGCGGCATTCAATTCCTCAAGCAAAAGGGCGTCGCCCACACCATCGTCCGATACGATCACAAGGCCAAAGGCGCCGAGTTCGCCGCCCGGGCCGTGGGCTTTCCCCTGGCGCAAACCATCAAGACCCTGGTGGTCCGCCTGGATGACCACCGGACGATATTGGCGCTCATGCCGGGCCACCGGGAACTCTCCATGAAAAAACTGGCCAGGGCCATGGACGCCAAGCGCGGGGCCATGGCCGACAGCACCGAAGCCCAGCGGGTGACCGGGTACCTGGTGGGCGGTATCAGCCCCTTCGGCACCAGGAAACCCCTGCCCGTGGTCATGGAGACGGGCCTGCTGCGTCATGACCTGGTCATGATCAACGCCGGACGACGCGGCATCATGGTCCAGTTGTCGCCCCGGGATATCGCCCGGATCCTCCATGCACGGGAGGCCGAGTTGTGACGTCGATCCCCTTCCGACTTCGCGGTTTCGTCCGGATTGGACTGGAGACCGCCACCGAAAACTCGTAATCCGACATGGACCTATCCCCGGTACTGGACTGGTGGCAGCACTTGCGGGTGGCGTGGGCCGCGACGGGGCTCTGTCTGGCCCTGGTGGCGGGGATGGTGATCTGGCGGGTTCGGGGGCTGCTGAACTGGAAGCGATCCCAGCGCAAGGAATTGACCATCCTGCGCCGGTCCCTGAACCAGGCCGAAAGCGAGCATTGCCACGCCCTGGGGGAGGTGCTGGCCGCCTGCGAAGCCATCTGGTCCATGACTTCCCCCGACCTGGCCAGGTTGGCGGATCTGCCGGCCTACTGGCGCCGGATCGCCGCCTGCTATTTTCCCGACGAACCCGAGCCGGAATTGTGCATCAGCGTCGGCCAGTTGTTGGCGGCCGCCCGGCAGCTGGCCGGCGGACTCGACAAACTCTTGCAAAGGCCGGGATTCGCACGGCTGGGGCAATTGCGGATCCGCCAGGTGCGCCGCACCTATTCCTGGTATCTTGCCTTCAGCGCCAATCGGGTGGTGGCCTGGATCATGCGCCGGCGGCGCATGTTGCGCGGCATCTGGCATACCCTGCGGTTGGTGCTGCCCGATCCCCTGGCCTGGATCGCCTATCTTTCCCGGCGTCTGACCATGATGATGGCGGTCCGCTGCCTGCTGGTGGATGTCTTTCTATTCACCGGCAGGGTGGCGGTGGATACCTTCCACCGCCGGGACGCCAAGGCCTCGCCCTCCGCTGAAAATGATGATGCCGAGGCCGTGCTGGATGCGTTCGAATCCACCTTGAAGGCAACTCCTCGGCCCGTTCCGGACGAACTGCGGGCGTTGCGCAACGACCTGGTGGGTCTGCCCGCACGATTGTGGAACCCGCCGGATTTCGGCCAGTGGCGCCGGGCCATCGAGCAGGCCGCCCGCCTGATCGCGGCCGATTATTTCCCGGATGCCGACGCCCCCCTGGAAGAGGCCCGGTGCCGGGTCCTGCTCGATCGCGGCCGTTACTGGCTGCAAGCCATGTCCGATGCCCAACGCCTGCCCGTGGTAAGACCGCTCTATGGGGTCACGCTCAAGCGCTTGATCCAGCTCAAGGACATCTCGGAGTCCGATCTATTGCGCCGCACCGGAAAGATGGCCGCCGGTGCCTGGACCGCCTGGCGCTGGGCGCGCTGGCCCATTCGAATATTTCGCTGGGTGCGCCGCCGTACGCCTGCCGGCGCGGCAGTGGAAGTCGGCTTCAGCCTGGCCGGCAAGGCCGCCGTCAATTATCTGGCCCGCTATTCCTTCGACCGGGCCTGCCGGGAACTGGACGCGGTTTATCGGTTATCCCGGTATCCCGGCCCGGATCCATCGGCAAGCGAAATCCCCCGGCCCCCATATCCTGCCGATCCCATGGAATGACCCCAACCTGAGACCCCGTTCCCTGGGTGACCCGGGATATCCACGATATTTGCCCTCTCTTCCCTACCGCCCCCAAAAGGGCACGAATGTGCACCATCGATGTGCACGTCTGCATACAAATCCAAGGGCCCCTATTTTTCACTTCAGGTGTAAAACCAGGGATTGAATCGTAGAATCAATAGGTTATGGCGGAATGCGCCGATGGCATGCTCATTGCGCTTGCTGTGGCAGTTGAATTGAACCGGTATCGCGTTCCCCGCAGACCATTGCGTTGCCTTGATGTCCAAGCAAAAGGAGATCCATCATGAAAAGACTAGGGTGCCCATTGTTGGCTGTTCTATTCGTGCTAACTTTTTCCGTTTCCGTCTGGGCCGGCGATGGCCACCGTCAGACCAAATCCTGTGATAAAAAAGATACACACAGCTATTACCAGAAATGGAAGGAGCGGGTCCACCAGCTACGGATCGACCACCAATTCCGGAAATTGAAACATCGCTGGGAAAAAGCGCACCCGGACGCCCGCGAGCTGTTCCTGGAGTACCTGGGATCCGCCGCTCCGCCGTCCGACGACCAGAGCGGAGAATACGAGCAGCAGATCGCCACATTGAAAAAGACCATCGACACCCTGCAGCAGGATCTCGACACGCTCTCCGCCCAGAAGGATTCCGAGTGCAACAACCTGCTGGCCCAGGAACAGGAGCAGTGGCAGTCGGATTGCGATGGCCGGATCAGCCTGGCGAAG
>JBNKDU010000040.1:0-43206 GCA_050288425.1 Desulfobacteraceae bacterium
TACCACCCGGGACGTCGGTAGTGGAACCGGACTGGGACTCTACCTGGCGTACAACATCATCAAGAATCATGACGGAATCATAGAGGTGGATTCACGCGAGGACCGGGGCAGCGAGTTCACCGTAAAGATTCCGGTGGTGACCGGCTGATGCAATCCTTCCGGCAACCGGTGACCATCCATAGGGTAGGCCGATGAGCAACTTGGCGAGCTTATTTCTGAATCAGGATCCGGGGAAACCCGGCGATGGACATCCTTCTATCGATCCCAACGATCAGGTCGAACCTTACACCATTCTCTTTGTAGATGACGAAGACAATGTTCTCAAGGCCATGTTGCGAATTTTTCGTCAGGAAAATTATAAATTGCTCACCGCCCGATCCGGACCGGAAGCGCTGGCCTTGCTGAAAGAGCAACAGTCGATTCATGTGGTGGTGTCGGATTATAGAATGCCGGGCATGACCGGCGTTGATGTACTCAAGCAGGTAAAAGCCAACTGGCCCAATACGATTCGAATCATGCTGACCGGCTATGCGGATGTGGATGCCGTCATGGGCGCCGTAAATGACGGGGCCGTATATAAATTTATTACCAAGCCCTGGAATGACCACGATATCCGTTTGACCATCAGTTTGGCCCTGGAACAATACGATCTGATCAAAGAAAACACCAAGCTGAAGCATAAAGCCGCCTCCCAGAAGAAAGACATCAAACGACTCAGCCAGTTCGTCAATACCCATCGTAGCCAACTGGGCAAGATTATTTTAAAGGAAAACCTGATCCAGCCCAAGCTGGTGGACAAGGCCCTGGCCATACAGGCCAAGACCAACAGTGTCCTGCCCAAGGTGTTGGTGAACATGGGGATCATGGACCCCGAATCCATCACCAGCCTGATAGAGAAAACCACGGATATCAATCGCGTGAGTCCGGCGGAGTTCATGGTCTCGGAAGCCTTGGCGGATCTCATTCCCCGGGAAGTTTGCGAAAAGAACATATTGATCCCACTCAAACGCAATGGCCAGAAACTGATCATCGCCATGGCGGACCCCACCGATTATTCGAAAATCGATGATCTGGCATTTATCACCGGAATGCCCGTTCAGCCGGCGGTTGCCCTGCAACAGGAAATACTGGATAAGATCGAAGAAGTATATGGAACTGCCGGCAGCCTTGAGAATACACTCACCGAACTCGATCTTACAGACCCTACCGAACAGATCGAAATCATCTTGGATGAAGAGGACGAAGATTCCGATGTAGAAGAGCTCATCCGCGACAAGGACAAGCCGCCGGCGATTCGGCTCGTCAATGCGATCATCGCCGATGCCCTGCGCCACGGCGCCTCCGATGTCCACATCGAGCCGAAAACGAAATATGTCATGGTGCGCTATCGAATCGATGACTTGCTGATCGACAAGTTGCATATCCCGATGAACATGCAGCCGGCCATCGTATCGCGAATCAAGGTGATGAGCGATCTGGACATATCCGAGCGGCGCAGACCCCAGGATGGCAGAATCACCGTAAAATCCTCCACCCGGATGGTGGATATGCGCATTTCGACGCTGCCGACGATCAACGGGGAAAAGGTGGTCATGCGGATTCTGGATAAGAATGCCGCCACCAAGGAAGTCGAGGAATTGGGCTTTTCAAAGAAGGACCTGGCGGTGGTGAGCAGGTTTATCGAACGGCCCCAGGGAATCATATTGTCGACCGGTCCCACGGGCAGCGGCAAGACCACGACCTTGTACTCCCTGTTGCGCAAAGGCGCCAAAATCACTAAAAATTTTACGACCATCGAAGATCCCGTGGAGTACTATATGGGGATGGCCGAGCAGGTCAACGTTCGCGAGAAAATCGGTCTGACCTTCTCCAATGTTCTGCGCTCCATCCTGCGTCAGGATCCCAATGTGATCATGCTCGGCGAGATCCGCGATCATGAGACGGCGGATGTCGCCTTCCATGCTTCGCTGACGGGCCATCTGGTGCTGAGCACGCTGCATACCAACTCCAGTATCGCCAGCATCACCCGCCTGCGGGATATGGGGCTGGAGTCCTATGTCATCGCCGATGCCCTTGTGGGCGTTATCGCCCAACGCCTGGTCCGCAAGATCTGCAATAACTGCCGCGTGGACGATCAGCCCAGCGAGGAGATGCTCAGGTCCTTGAAGATCACCGATAAATCCTTTCATAGCTACAAAGGATCCGGCTGCGACAAATGCAACAAAACAGGCTATAAGGGCAGGACCGGTGTCTATGAAGTATTCCAGATAGATAATGAAATCAAGAGGATGATACATAAAGGCGCCACCGAACCGGAGCTGTTGCATACCGCCATGATCACCGGGATGACCACCCTGTTGGATGACGCCGTCGAGAAGCTGAAAAAGGGCATCACGTCATGTGAAGAGGTTCTTCGCGTATTCGGTCCCCAAAATACAATGGAGATTGCATGCCGGTTTTGCAGCGCCCTGATGGAGCAGCGATATACCTATTGTCCGTACTGCGGGAAGGAGCTGACACGTTTCTGCCACCATTGCAACCAGTTGTTGGCCAAGGATTGGCAACATTGTCCCCAGTGTGGAGAGGGGATACATTAAGGCCGAAGGCGATAAGGATGATTCCGCAAGATACCGAATATGATGATCGCAAACTGGACCGTACCGGTTCGATGCCTGGGCAAACGGCATCCGATGGGGACGCGTCGGTGCTCATTGTGGACGACGATGACCTGATTCTCAGTTCGTTGAAACGCGTGTTGCGACGCGAGCCCTATCGGATTGAATGGGCGTCGAACGGGGCGCAGGCGTTGGAACGGATGGAAAAAGAAGAATTCCAGGTCGTCGTGACGGACATGGAGATGCCGAAAATGAACGGTCTCGAACTGCTCAAAATCATCTCCAAAGAGTATCCGGACACCCTTCGAATGGTCGTTTCCGCCGGGTCGAAGAGCCAGACGATTCTGGAAGCCATCAACCAGGGGCATATCTATCAATATCTGCTCAAGCCCTGGGACGATAAGATCCTCAAGGTCGCCATCCGCCGGGCGCTCGAGGTGTGGCGTTTGAGAATGGAGCGCCGGAGTCTGATTGCACAATTGGAGACCCAAAATCGGCAACTGGAGAAATTGGTGGAACTGAGGACGAAGCAAATCCTATCTGCGGAGAGACAGGCGGAGATCGGCAGGCATGCGGCCCAGATCGTTCACAACCTCAATAATCCCATGCATGCCCTGTCCGCGGCACTTGAACTGTTGAGTCATCTTGCAGAAACAGGTCCGATGAATCATCAAAAGATCGTGAGCATGTTGGGCATGGCGCAATCGGCGGCAGACGATCTCAAGAGCATCGTATCCAGCATCCTGATCCATGCGTCTGACCGGTCGAGCAGCGAACGGGTGGATGTCGACGTGAACGCGGTGATAGAAAAGGAACTGGCCCTTTATGACATCGTGCCTGAGTTCAAATACGAAATCGAGAAGGTGATCGAACTGGATCGCGATCTTCCCGTTGTATTGGGAAATCCACTGCAGCTGAAGCAGGTCATCGGCAACCTGGTGAAGAATTCCATCGATGCAATGGAATCGGTCCGGAAAAAATGCTTGACCATTCAAACATCCCGCTGCGACGGCATGGTGAAGATATCGGTTTCGGATACCGGAACGGGAATTCGCAAAGAAGATCTAAACCGTGTGTTTCATCCCGATTTTACCACCAAGCCTGTGGGCAAAGGTACGGGATTGGGGCTTGCGAGTGTAAAAACAATGGTGGAAGCATATGCAGGAAGTATTCAGGTCGAATCCTCCGAAGGATACGGTACTACCTTTGTGATTCAACTTCCGACGAAGATGCAGGTGACGAGACCAAATTAAATTACCCAGAGGAAAGGTCGATTCCATGAGCCCACATTCGATATTAATCGTCGATGATGAAAAGAATGTTCTCAATGCCATTCAGCGTGGTTTGAGAAAGGAACCGTACACAATCTACACGGCGGAAAGCGGGGACAAGGCCCTTTCCATCATCAATGCAAGGGACATCAGTCTCGTGGTCAGCGATTATAACATGCCGCATGTCAACGGTTTGGAATTCCTGAAAGAGATCAAGACGATGTATCCGCATGTCCTGACGATCATGCTTACCGGACAAGCTGAAATCGAGGTGGCGGTCAAGGCCATCAATGAAGCGGGGGTATATAAATTCATCCTCAAGCCATGGGACGACGAAGATCTCAGGATTACCATCCGGCGGGCTCTGGAGTCCATCGAGTTGACAACGGAAAGAGATCGGTTGCTGCGGAAAATCAAGAGCCGGGACACCATCCTGAACGATCTTGAGCAGAAGTTTCCCGGCATCACGAAGGTGGAGAAGGATGAGGATGGGTATATGGTACTGGAATAATTCCTGACGACTTCGCCCCGGTGGCTTGGCCCTGCCGCCTTCCGACGTTTGCAACGACAGGACAAACACATTCTGGCCGGCAATGTCCCAATGGCATCGATTGAATGCAAGCTGACATGGGTAACCGGCCGGTTGACTGGCAGTGACCACGATCTCCACGCCTTGATGGGAAACTCGATTTGGCGACAATGGAATTATGACATCCAAAGGGAACCAGAACAATATTGACGAACGGGTTTTCAGGGATCTGAATGCGCTGACGGAGACCTCATTCCCCAAGAAGTGCAGCAATTGTGGATTGATCTACGAAACCTCCGAGGATTTCCTGGATAAAACCAGGGCGATGCCGAGTCAGAGCGGGTTGAAGTCCGGGGAGGATGAGGATGGAGCGCCGATTGTCGAATTGTTTCGAAATTGTGTCTGCGGATCCACGCTCATGGAGTTTTATCAATCGCGCAGAGACATGAGTGAAGCGGGTATGAAACGAAGAAAGCTGTTTGGAAAATTGATGAACATGCTGGAAAAAAAAGGCATGTCAAGCCAAACGGCGCGTGAAGAACTGCTCAAGGTGCTGCGGGGGCAGCATAGCGAACTTCTGAAAGATCTGGGATTGCGTTTTCGTTAGGATCCCGTAGCTTCATGGCCGGCACAACGTTTCCGGCTCTATTCAGGTGCGAGGAGAATGGTTTTCGTAGGGCGGGCCACCGTGCCCGCCTCGTTTGGAATTCCGGCCCCACGGCAACCCTCCGTACCGGCCGGCGCGGAGGCCGGCCCTACGTCTCTATCTTCTTCCAGACGACAGGAAAATGGTTTTCGTAGGGCAGGGCACCGTCCCTGCCAGGTTTGAAATGACCATGAAGGCATCCGTGATCCCTGGCCGGCGCGGAGGCCGGCCCTACGTCTCTATCTTCTTCCAAACGACAGGTAAATGGCCTACGGAGTGCAACGCTCCATTCTGGCCACGTTTGAAGGAATTAGAAAAAGAAGTGCATCTCGGCGATCAGTTCGGCGAAATTGTTTTGCGGATTTTGGGGGACATCGTTAAATGACCGGTAGATCAGCCGAAACTGTAAAAATTCATCTATGAACGGTTCCAGGCCCACAAAAACCAGGTCACGCTCATCTTCTTCGATATCGTCATCCGGCTCGAAATAGCCATAGCCCAACTTCAGGTTGAGCCAGTCGACGAGCTGCCAATCGACCTCGAAGTGGCCCGCCCAGCGGCTCACATCATCGGGGCCCGCGTTGTCGCTGATAAAGTCGGCCTCGGTCAGGAAGGTCATGCGCCAGATATTCCATCCCAGGTAAACGGTCGCCACATCGCGTTCGGACGCCTGGTTGCTGGAATATCCCGCACCCAGCAAGATCGTCCGGAAGGCCGGAACCCCGCCGAACAGATAAGACCCGTTGATCGTGAACAATTTGTCGGTATCGTCGCCGGTCACATCATCCCCGTTGGTGACGGAGGCGCTTACCTGGAATCCCGCCAGATCGAGACCCAGTTCGACACCGGTACCCGGGTTGTCGAAATTGAATCCGGTGGCCGAACGAATGAACGTCGTGTCGTCCTCCAGGCGCAGGCCGAGCTTCGGAAAGAATTTACCCGCCTTGATGTATCCGCCCCAGGGCAGAAAGCCGTGCAGCATGCCGAATGTTTCGCGATTGGTGGCGGTTCCGGGTGCAAATGACTCATCCAGGTAGAACATGAGGGCATCATCGATCAGATCGACCTGCAGGTAAGCCACCGCCTCGGTAACGTCGAAGTCGTTGGAATCGACTTCGTCACGGAAGAAGACATTGTTTTCCACCTCTCCCTGGGCATCCGGCTCGTCCCGGTAAACCGTGGTATTGGCCGCGCGCAGGTTGGCGCCGAGGGAAACACCCGGAGCGATGTCGCTGGTGAATCGTTTGCGGTCGATCTTGTCGGAGTTTAACAGGTGGGTGGGCTTCAACACTTGTCTGGCGATACCGGCATAGGCTTGGGTGCGCTTGCCGCCGCCGGTCAGGTTGACATGGCAAAAGCTGCATTTCATTCCGTTGCGCACGGCGAGATAGGGCTCTGCATGGCCACAGGCGGCCCATGCCAGGACCGCCATCAGGCTCAAATACAAGAAACGCATCTTTCCACGTACCTTTCGCAGGCGAGGCATACGGCTCATCATCTTCCTCCTTCGGAATCTTGTTGAATGCATCAGGGCAGGGCGCCATCCTGGATCCACTGGCGGATGGCACCGACCTGATCGCTGGTAAGCGGTGCCAGTCCCGCCGGCATGCGGATGCCGACGATTTCCGAGCGACCTTCCACCTTCCAAACGATATAGCTCAACTCGGGGTCGCCCCGCTCCACCCGCAGCAGGTTGATATCCGTCCGCTGCTGGCTGGGAATGTCCACAAGCCCGTTGAAGGATTCGGTTTCGGAACCCAACTGCAGGCCCAAAGGTGCCGCGCCTCCCAAATGACACCCGGACAAGGCGCAGGTGGCGGAAAAGACCTCGGACTGAATGGAGGTGAGGGTCGGCTGGATGGTGGATGCGGCTTGATTGGTAGAGCCGCCGTCGTCCGTTCCGGTGCCGTCGCCCGCACATCCCAGGAGGACTATGCTCCAGATCAAAAACGACGCCAGGAGCGCGGCCTTGAACTGGATGCATCCGGATCGGGTCGAATTCGTGATCATGATCATCTCCTTTGACATGATTATGCAACGGTAGGGCTTGACTGTCCGTTGCACAGGGTGTTCGGAGGTCCTCGATGACCGATGAGAGACCGAACCCGCCATCGATCGAAATCAAGACCACCGGATTAGTGAAGCAAAGTTATGGAAAAGGGCTGGCTCACACAGGGGGGGGAATCAGCAAACGGACAACAGGTTGCGTTGCGATAGTAGCAATGGCAAAAAAAACGTGGAACAAGGAACGTCAGCGCTTGGGTTGAGCCTGTTGCGACTCACATTAGAGTAGGCGTCACCATGTTGTCAACCGAAGTTTTCCGGATCACTTGCCAGGCCCCACGGCGTCAAGCATCTCCTTTTTCTTGGCGTCGTATTCCTGGTCCGTGATCAGGCCTTCGGAGTGGAGTCGTTGGAGCTTTCGCAATCCCTCCTCCAGTTCTTCCCATGTCCAGGAATCACGCCGATCAGGCGTAGACACGGTATCGTCTCCCGGGCGTTCCGGGGGAGGGGAGTTCGACACCACGGGAGCGGCCGCGGGTTGCGGTGGTGTGACGGGTTCCAGATCGAGGGCCACCCAGTCGCTGCGTCCATCCACGAGAGTTACCCCCTCGGCGGGCAGGAGGCTTCCCTTGAGCTCTGCCGCCTGGTTGCGCGATCCCATGGGTGGGATCTGCCGGTCCGGATCACGGAATTCGCTGAAAAATCGATCGATCTGGCCGAAGATGAGGTTCAATCGTCCGTTTTCCATGAAGACGCGCGCGCCGCTGGCGTTTCGCTTGCCGGAGAAGAAGGAGCCGAGTCGGCGAAAACTGACGAGATGAAGTTCCTGGTCGGGATCGATCCTGCCCAGCTCCCTTGCCAATTGCTTGGCCAGTTCCTCGCGATTCTTTTTCGGGAAAAGGTCGATGATCTCGCCGGTCTCGCCGGAGCGGGCCCGCACCCGCGACAATGCGGCGGCGATCTGATCGGTCTTCAGGGCGGCCGGATGGCTGTTTTGGTTCCCGGGTTCGGTATCGGCGCTGTATATGGCCATGTGTCCGGTTTCATGAAGCAGCCGGGCATGGGTGACGGAAGAGAACGCGAACAACACGAAGATCGGCAGGCCGAGGAGAAGAAGACGTCTCATTAGCATGGAAAACCTCGCAAACGCTGGGTTTCAGTTGTCGGCAGGCGGGTCCTGGCGATGAACGTGTCGGGGCCGACACCTTTCCCGATCCGGCATCGACCTCATGTGAATGAATGTCTTAGGGACGATCCGACGAGTTTGGGTGGTATGGCGTATGGCAAAGGAACCCGTACCATCGGATCGTCCCTCTCCCTCCGGAGCGACCGCAATATGCGGCACAGCATGAGAGCGGCCCCCCCCCTTGGGAATGGTTGGAAGAGGGGAGGCCGGGCGGCAACCACCGTCCGGCCCATTGTATGATAACCCCTCTTCCGTAGTCGGGATGATCGAAGCTTAGAAGAACAGAATCGCTCCCAGGTTGATGTTCTGGGTCTTGTCGGTGCCCACATCCTTCACTTCGCTCTCCTGGGTGGAGTATTCCCCCAGCAGGGTCAGGGACGGAGTCAGGTTGTAGTAGACACCCGCGGTCACTTTGGAATTGTCCACCTCGATTACCTTGTCTTGAGAGTTGGACGAATAGTTGATTCCCAGGCGCACCTTCCCGATGGTGTAAGTGCCTTGAGCCATGAAGCCGGAGACCTCTTCCGGATCGCCATTGGTGGGGTCAAATCCCGGGAATACCAGGCCGCCGATGGCCAGGCTGCTCATGCCTTCTCCGTCATAGTAGTATCCCACCAGGCCGAAATCCGCGATGTTGACCTTGGCAAAGATGTCGAAACCCTGGATCGTCTCGTCGGTGCCCGCATCGGTGATCACGCCCTGGTTGAGGAATGCGGCCGAGACCATGCCCTTTACAGGCCCGTCCCAGCTGTAGCTGACTTTGCCATGAAAACCGGGCGATTCGCCGTTTCTGGCGCCGTTGCCGTCGAAGCCCTGAAAGATACCCAGGGTAGCCTGGAAACCACTGAAGACCGGCGTGGAGTAGTTAATCTGCGCCAGTCGGTCGACATAGACGTAGCCGTAACCGAGACCACCCAGGGTGGTATGACCGGGCTCCGAGGAGACGAACGCCGCGCCGGCGCCCAGCAGGCTCATGTCGTTGAGGATGGCATCCAGGGCGAACAATCCGAAATCCCGGCCCATCTTGATCGTGCCCACGTCCTTCTTGCCGAAGGTCAAAAACACCTGGCGGGCGTCCACGGTGGAAAATTTCAGTGCGTCCGCATTGCCGGTAGTGATTGGTGTGTTGGTAACGGGATCATGAACATGACTAGCGCCCTGTCCGCCGTCCACATCTGCGGAGGTGATCCCGTAGTAGACATTGACGTTGGCACTGAGGTCCCACCCGTTCTGGTTGGTGGCCGCCTTGAAGTTCAGCGAGGCCGGGAGCAAGCCGTTCTGCACCGAGCTGTAGTTGGTGGATTCGCCATCCTTATCCACCGCCCCTGCACAGGCGAGACCGGCCAAGGTTCCACCGCCCGCGTCCAGATCGCCATCATCGCACATGGTGTACATATAGAAGGCATTGATGTTGCCGCCCATGGATACCTTCCAGTCACCGGCGTCCCAGGACGCGGCCATGGCGTTTGAGGATACTCCCAACAAAGAGGCTGTGATGATTGTACAAATTGCCAAACCCATAATCAGGGTCGATTTAAAACTGACACGCATCTTTTCTCCCTCCTGTCTCGTTGTTCGCTGAAATGGAAAAACAATCGCATGATGTAACGGTACTGCTCGTTCAGATGGAACGTCGTATCGACCTATCAAACTGGAATTACGTAAAATCCTCCTTTCGTGATTCGTATCTCGAAAGGAGGACCCGTTGGGGAGGGGATCTGGATATATTCGTCATTCAATGACGACCGCCTTTCGAGACCGATGGTTTCTCCTTGCTCCCGCCGAAAAGTTTCCCGACCGCCCGGCAGAAGCGATACGCCGTTGACCGGCTGCCGAATCTCCCATGCCCCTTCTCAGGGCAATTCACTCATCCGGAAAGTACCACCCCCCTTTTTCCAACTGGTGTCGCGGAGTGCGCAGAAATATGAAGTGGTTCACTTTTGCCCCTGGCAAACCGGATAATGTCTTCCCCGAAAAGCTTCTCTGTAAATCAGCCAGACGGGCGATGGATTGAGTACTTGATGTTTTGGAGCGATGGAAGGGCTCGAGATCGCACCTGCGGCAATGTCTGCCCGCGGTCCTGAATCCTGGGATCCGGCATACGGCGTTTTTTTCCTGTCGAGTCACAAAAAAAGGTACCCTTTCCGCTTGGCTGCCGCAAACCAGCATTCATCCGGCATCCGGACCAACAAGATCTTTTATGCCGGCAAAGCCATTCGATCTGCTGCTGAAAGCCGACACCTTGTCTTGGGTCTTGTCGGAATGATGGTTGGAAACGAAAGCGAAGCAAAATATATGCCAAAATACTTCCCGGTATTCAGCAAGGAAGCATATCTTCCATCCGGGCGTTCCGGGCCAGTCCGGGAATATCAATAACATGCTGTAACTACTAATAAAATAAATACGAGGCGGGAATTCGGGAAAACACGCGGAACGAAAAGCGTAGACTCATTCTCAACCTGCGCGAGACGTGCAAACCAAGAAGTATAGAGGGAAAGCCCCTTTGAGACGAACGGATCATAAGCCATCCGTGCCTTGAACCGCCTAAAATCAAATGAAATAGGTTTGAGAACAGGTTTCCTGGGGTCTTATGGGGCGAAAAGCATCAACTCGGCCCCCTTTTACTCCCGCATTAAAGATATGCGTTGGATTTATCCGCTTCGAAGGAAAAACGGATGGGGAATGGTTCCCCATCCGTTCATATATTAAGGTTACCCGGTTCCGAACCGAAGTTGTTGGAACAATGGGTCCGGGGCCGGGATGACGATATTATCAATGATCGATAAGCCGGCTATCTTTTCGAGCGATACTTCCCGACGTGGGCGAAGCAATTCTGACGGTCCCTCTGATTGTCGAAATTCGCTTCACATTCGGCCAGTTTTTCGTTCATATTCGCTTTGTCGATGAGAAATACGTGATGATGCCACGCTTCTTTGTTCACCTGATTCATATCAGGTACCTCCCTGATTTTATGAGAATTAAATTATTCGACGGGGGTATTCCCCAAGAGAATTCCACCTCCATCGGCAATCCCCCCAAGTCTATTTCCAACTTGACCGGTGTCAACAGGAGGAAAGCCGGAGAGCCCCAGGTCCTTTACCCGTCACGTCTGCACGCCTGCCCGCACGGCAATCAACTCCGCCACGATACTCACACCGATTTCCTGCGGTGTGTCCGCGCCGATGGACAGACCGACGGGACTATGTACCCGGGCGATATCGGCCTCGGTATATCCCTCCTGGCGCAGGCTTTTATAGATGGTATCTCTTTTTCGCCGGCTGCCGATCATGCCGATATAGGCGGCCGGAGTCTTCAGGGCCTGGGCCAGGACCACCTTGTCATGCAGATGCCCCCGGGTGACGATAACGATATAGCTGTCCCGGTCGACGTCCAGGTCCTGGAACGCCCCATCGAAACCGGAGACGAGGTGAACCGCCGCGGCATCTGGGAACCGGGCGGCATCGGCGAATTCCCTCCGGTCGTCCACCACCACGACGGCGAACCCCGTCATGGCGGCCAAATGGGCCGTGGGTTGGGCCACATGGCCGGCACCGAAGATGAACAGGGTGTTGGCGACCTGTCCCGGGTCCACCACCACCAGTCCCTCCTCTCCCTGGATGACCTGCACATGGGGGGCGCCGGTCATCATCGATGCCAGCTTTTCGCGCATACCGGCCGTCATCTCCAGTTCGTCGGGCAACGGATTCCCGGCGTCGACGAGGGCATGTTCGATGCGCTCGATATGCGCATCGCTTCCGGAAACCATGGAAACCATCATGGCCCGGCAACCACGGGACAGCTTCTCCCGCCAGCCATGGAAGAGTGTCCGGGTTTCGTCCGTGGCCGGGATGTAATCCAGCAGCACCTGGACCCGGCCGCCGCAGATCATTTCCATCTCGGCCGCGTCATGATTGGTGAGATCGAAGGTCATGATCCGGTGGGGCCTGCCCGCATCCATTTGTGCGGCGGCCTGCATGACCCTGGCTTCCAGCAACCCCCCTCCGATGGTCCCGAAGATCTGCTGTCCGGGGGTGATCAGCATGCGGGTACCCGAGGTCCGGGGGGCCGACCCCTGCTGACGGATGATGGTGGCCATCACAAACCCACGCCCTTGGGCGAGCAGGTCACCGGCGGCTTCGACAATGGGATCCATGGGCAATTCCTTCTTTTTCTTGAGGAGGCGCTTCGGCCATGGGCGCAACGGATGTCAGACGACGCAACCCGCTGCCGCACAGGCACGGATCCGTCATCACCGCCGCCCGATGGCCGGTCCGATAGCGGATCAGGGGCATGGCCTCCCGGGTCAAGGTGGTTATCCATACTTCTCCATGGACGCCGTCCGGGACCGGCCGGGACGTCCATGGATCGACGATTTCGATGAGCAGATCCGCCTCCCGGAGGTGGAAGCCCTGGCGGGTCATGCATTGAACGCCGCCACCCGGGCACATTTCGGCGGCACCGTAATGCTGGAAAACCGGGCATCCCCAGGCGCGACCGATCTCGTCCGCTTCGGCACGCAACATATTTTGCGTGCCGAGCCAGATACTTTTGATTTGCCCGCCGGGGATACGGTGATGCCCCGAATACCGCGACAATGCCAGGATATCCGCCGGAGGTCCCACCATGCAATCGATATTCTCCCGCAGGATCGTCTCCACCACCGCCCGGGACGACTGCACCGGCCCGTGGATGACGGGTGTGACGGAAAGGCGGCGCAGTCCCCGGGCCAATAGATCGCCGACGCTGTGGGGATGCCGGCAGGGCATGAGAACCAGCATCCGCTGGTGCCTTCCCACCGCGGAGGCGAACCCGTGGTGAAAGAAGTCCACGGACAATTCCAGGTCGGCGGCGCTGAAGAAGAGGCGTTTGGGTGAGGTCCCGGACCGTCGTGGCGGCAGGGTCACCACCCGCTCCACGGCACTCTGGGAGATACATAGAAACGCCAGGGGATCCCCGCGCAAATCGTCCGACGTGGTGGGGGGGCACTCGGACAGGTCGTCCAGGCAATGAACACCATCGGGGGCCAGGGCGGAGAAACGGCGCCGGTAAAACGGGCTGTGATCCCGGACGTACGCCAGGGTGGTCCGCAGGCGGTTCAGTTGGTAGGCTTCCAGGGCCGTGCGGGTCAGCTCCTGCCGGGCCGGCAAGCCGATTCTCGCCTTCACCCAGGCGTCCAGGAGGGTCTGCGCAGAAGGGGTCATGGGCGGTACAGCCTTTTGCCGTTCTGCGCGGTGAGATTATAGAGACAGAAGGGGACCAGGTTTCCATCGGGGGCCATCACGAGGATGCAGCAATCCCGGACGCGGTCCAGGGCGATGGTCCAGGCATCCTGGAAGGCCATGGCCGAGACGGAAAAGGTATGGGACCGCGCACGTTGGATGAAGGCATCCAGTCCCATGGGCGCGGCCTCCTCCACCCGGACGTCTCCGTCCACCGGGGGACGGCAACCGCAGCCTTCGCCGCAAACCGCTTCCGGGACCATCGACTGCGGTCCGCTCCATTGGCGGGCCACGGCGGCCATTGTCCTGGCGGCCCCCGCCTCCGCCGTGGCAGGCGTGCAGCATCCGGCCTCCAATGCAGACGGCTTCAGCGGCATCAGGGTCCCGTCGGCCGACTGCAAAAACCGGCCGTGAAAGGAGCACAGGGCGTTTTCGCAACCCGGCGGCCCCAGGTCGGCCACCTGAAACCGTCCACCGGTCTGGATCTCGATGGCGCGCATCACCTCGGGCAGCGTGATCCGGCCGTCCCCATCGGATTCGTCCCCGTAACGCCCGAAATAGCTGATGGGCTGGAAGTGGACCCCGCGTACCGCCGGTGCCCAGGAGAGGGCCGCTTCCAGGATGTCGCCGATATACCGGGTGTTGACCCCCGGCACCAGGGTCGGTACCAGGATTACCCCGATGCCCGCATGGGCGCAGGCCGCTATGGCGGCACGCTTGGCTTCCATCAAATTGCGGCCCCGCAGGCGACGGTAAACGGCGTCATCGACACCGTCGAATTGAAGAAAAACGGACGCCAGTCCGGCCTCTTTCAGGGACTTGACAAAGGAAGGGTCCCGGCCGAGGCGAAGGCCGTTGGTGTTGACCTGAATGAAATCGAAGCCCGCTTCCCCTCCCATGGCCACCAGTTCGGGAAGATCGTCACGCAGGGTGGGCTCGCCGCCGGAAAGCTGGATATTGCTCCCCGGTCCGGCCGCGGCCGCCCGGCGAAACCATCGGGAAACCGTCGCCGGACACGGATCGGCGATTTGGGAGGGAGCGTCCGCATAACAGACCGGGCAGGAGAGGTTGCAACGCCGGGTGACTTCGATGATCACCGTGCAGGGGCGCTGCCGGTGGCCGGGGCAAAGGCCGCAATCGTAGGGGCAGCCTCCATCGGTATCCGTAAAGATCGCCGGCGGCTGGGTGGGAATCTTGTCCCGCCGCCATCGGCCGAATGTCGGCGATCCGCGCCAGATGGGCGTTTCAAAGGTGCCGTGGCGGGGGCAGGTCTTGACCAGGTGGATGGCATCTCCCACCCGGGTCCGTTGCGCGGGCAGGCGCTGCAGGCAAACCGGACAGAGGCTCTCGGTTCGGGCACGGTCCGCTATGCCGGCGGTCCGGTAAGTGGTTCGCATTACATCCCCGCCGGATCGATACGGTTGTCCGTCAGAATCTCCATCACCTTGGCGTAGGTCTCTTGCAGAAGGGTGCCGCATCTCCGGCGGGATGCCTGCGGACCGGCCTCGCCCACGATGGCATTGCAACTCATGTCCTCGGTGTCGCAACCGGTATGCCGGCGAAACCAGTCGCCGAGTTCCTGGAGCATGAGATCGAGACGGTCCGACGGGGTCTCGTCCGTATTGCCCTTGCCGGCATACAGGGCCAACACGCAACAGCCGGCGGTGAGCACGCCGCAGCTGCCTTGTCCGCTGCCGCAGCCGTAGGCCAACCCCCCCATGGCGCGTACCAGGTCCGGATTTTCCTCGCCGCGCAGTTCCAGTGCCAGCAGGATGATGATCTGGCTGCAGGTAAATCCCTGCTGCCCCAATTGCAGCATGCGAATCAGCGTATCGTCCATGTCAGCACTCCATCGGACCCGGCTTCCGGGCCACCAGTAAAAAATATCCCGGCCGGCCGCATCCCCTCCCGCCGGCACCGTTTGCGGCAGCCGGGGTATCCGTTCCGGCCACTGCCGACCAGAAGCCATCCAGGGAGCCGTAGGTCCAGACGAGTTGGGCGGCCAACTGTCTGAGCAGCGCGGAATGATCTTCCCACAGCATCAAGTCGAACCCGGCGGCCGCGACACGGGATTCCATGCTGCTTCGGCTCACGGCGCCCTGCAGGCAGCAGGTTGCGGTGGGTATGGCCGTCTCCTGTACAGGGGTGCAAGGATCGCGGGAATACACATCCGTCAACACCAGGTATCCGTCACGCCGCAACACCCGCATGATCTCCCGCAATGTGCGCAGCGGATCCGGACAAAGGGAGAGAACGCATTCGCACAATACGGCCTCGACGCATTCGTCTCCCATGGGCAGCGCTTCGGCCCGCCCCCGCACCAGGGGGGAACCGTCTTGGGTTCGGGCACCGTCTTCCAGCAACGCCCACGATGGGTCGATCCCCATGGCCGCCAGTCCGTGATGATTTCGCAGATGGCGGGCGGCCGCACCGGTCCCGCACCCCACGTCCAGCACCCGGGCTCCCGGCGTCAGACCGCAATACGCCAATCCGCGGTCGGTCAATTCAAACCCTCCCGGCCGGATCACCGCCCCGGTCACATCCCGCAACGCCGCTGATTCGTAGAAATTTTCAGCCATCACTTGTCTTCCAGCAATTGCTCGACTTCCGCCATCTTGCCCAGGGCCACATGCTCGGCAACGAGAACCCGTCCGCAATCCGGACAATGGGGCAGGTCCACGGTGAAGCGATTGCCCATATAGGCCACATTGACGGGACCGACCACCAGGTCCCGGCGGCACTTGTCGCACCGCCATTGAAGATCCTCGGGTCGCACATTCTCGGATTTCATGGCCCGATCACCTCCATTCGATGGGCGTATGCGTTGTGTATCCGGTAGCCCTTTTCAGTGGGGGTGTACTCCACCCAGAACGTGACGTTGTAAGGGGCGAAGGCGGCCTTGTAGCGGCCGCTGGGGGGATGAAATAGCCTCTCCCCGCCGGCTTCGGCATGTTCGACGACCTTCTGCAGGTCTTCCACCAGGATGCGGCGCCGATCCATTTGTTCGGCCACCTCCGGGGAAATCTCCAATGCGATGGATCGATGGGCTTGCATTGCCGCGGGCACCTCCTGCCAGAGCTTCTGCAGCAGCCGCTCCTTGAGCCTGGCGCGGTTCTCCTGCCTCCGGGTCCAATCCGGACGCGGCCGCGAGGCGGGATCGGGAAACCGGGAATCCGGGAAGTAGAGATCCAGCAGGTGGATCACCCGCTTGCCACGGGCGGCCAGGTTGTCCCGGCACATGGCGCAATAGGCGATATAATCGGCATCGCTGCGTTCCGCCCGGCCACGGGCGACGGTCCCGGCCAGGTCGGGATTGGCATTCTGCATCAATCCGCCGAATCCGCAGCACTCCGTGTATTCCTTGCCCAACGACAATTCCGCGATTTCCAGGCCGCAACCGTCGATCAGCCGGCGTACGCATTCCCGCATCTCCTCCTCGTGGCGGGCGGTGCAGGGATCATGAACGGCCAGGGCCGGCCTCGAACCCGCGGTCGCCACGGCCGGGGGATATGCTTCCAGCACCGGCCAAAGAGAGACCGCCGGGATTCGGGGCAGATGGTCCTTGAACATGCGGATGCAGGTGGAACAGGCCAGGATCATCCGCGGCCGCCCCAGGGTCTCCCATTGCGCCTGGATATTCGCCGCCTGGTCCTCAAGAGATTTTTTCCGGCCGGCCCAATGGGCGGGGGCCCCGCAACAGCCCAGCATCAAACCCACCCCTTCGGCCACGTTGGACCGCAGATGGTCGTACACCTTTTCCACTTGTCCCGGTGAGGATGCGCTCAGCTGGCACCCGGGAAAGAACAGATGGGAACTGGCCGCATGGCCGGGCTGGTGCCGGGCCAGGGCGAACCGGTCGCTCTGGCTGAAAGCCATGTCCGCCAGGGCGAACTCGTGGGCCGAAGGCGGCATCTTGCCTTTGTCCACCATGGTCCGGCGGGCTTGCAGACAGAGCTCCTGCATGGCGAAGTCGTTGGGACAGACCTGCTCGCAAAGGCCGCACAGGCTGCAGGAGTTGATCAGCCGGTTGGCCTTGTGTTCGCCCATGACGATGGAAAGGTTGTTGTAGACTTCCCGGGCATACTTCCTGGGATAAGCGCCGAATTTCTCCAGGTAGGAGCAAACTTTGACGCATTCCATACATTCGCACCGCAGGCAGCGCTTCGCTTCGGCCCGGGCTTCGGATGGGGAATATCCGGCGGTTTCATCGGCCGCGGAAACAGGCGGCAGCGGGGAGACATCGGCCAGGCTGGTGAAAAGCCGGGTTTCGAAGGGGCCTTCCTTTTCGCGGCCGGCGGTCAGGGAAACGGTTTGCAGAAAACGGTCGATGGAGATGGCGGCCCAACGGCCTTCGGCGGCCTGCCACACCGGAGAATGGCGCCCGCCGCCCGCGAAGACCGCGGCATGGCCCGTCTGCCGGGTCCGGGCGTCGGTCCGGACGGTGCCGTCCTCATCGCGGTGGAGATCCCATCCCCGGCCGCCGACCCCATCCAGGCCCAGGTAGACGGCATCGAAGGTCTGCCGGCAGAGACCGGCAAACTCCCTCGAATCCGGGTCCTTGCCGGATTCGAAGCAGATCCCCTTGCGGGTCAACGCCTCGATCTCGTCATCGATCACTTCCGGGGGCAGAAGTCCAGGGTCCCATCTACGCAAAGGGGCCCCGGGACGTTCGGCGGCTTCGAAGACTGTGACCGCATACCCTTTGCCGGCCAGGTCGCCGGCCGCGGCCAGGCTGCTCAGCCCGCTGCCCGCCACGGCCACCTTTTTCCCCTTGGCCGGCATGGGCGGGATGCGGATTGCCGGCGGGTCGGTCTTTACGCAGGCGCGCTCCAATGCGCCGATGCGAATGGCACCGCCGGCCTCCGACCGCTTGCAATCCTTTTCACAGGGGGCATCGCAGATGCGTCCCAGGATCCCGGCCACCGGCATATAGCGGCGCAGGACCTTCCAGCCATCCTCCCAGCGCCCCTCTCCGATGTGCCCTGCCAGGGCGCGCCCGTCCACGTGCAAGGGACAGGCGGCGGTACACCGGGGCGGCTCTTCCTGAATGCAGCGCGACTCCAGCCCGCGCAATTCCTCTTGGTCCATCATGCTCCCATCCCTGGTCCGACGGCTTGTGCCTGCGAACCCCGAGTCTTCCCTGGCCAACTGTTGCAAAGGCGAATCCCTGACCAGGGGATTCGCCTTTGCCTTTCCAGGAGGTAATCAGGTAATGAACACCTCTCATGCCTACAAACGCGGGGTCATCGCCCGCGATTCGCGCCGGTCCTATTTCATCGCCGCCAATACTTTTTCCGGAAGCGCCGGCAGGCTCCTGACGCGGACTCCGGTGGCATCGGCGATGGCGTTGACGACGGCCACATGGGTGGACGTAAGGGGCAGCTCGCCCACGCCGGCGGCGCCGAAGGGACCATCCGGGCGGGGGCTTTCGATATAATGGATTTCCATCTTGTCCGGGATGTCCTTGGCATAGGGGATGCCGCAGGCCTTGAGGGAGGTGTGTTTCTTCAGGTCCTCGAAATCCTCGGACAGGGCCAGGCCGATGCCCTGGGCGATGCCGCCGTACATCTGGCCATCGACGGCCAGCCGGCTGTTGATCTTGCCCACGTCGGCGATGGCGGTGTATCCCTCCACCGTGGTTTTTCCGGTCTTGGTTTCCACGGCCACCTCGGCCATGAACAGGCCGTACATGTAAGTGCAGAAGGGATTGCCCTGGGCGGTCTCCATGTCGCAGGCGGTACACATGGATGAGGTCCAGTTGCCCGTATAGCTCAAGGGAATTTTCTCGGCCTTCATTTCATCGTAGGTGCGATAGCTTCCATCGGATTTCTTCATGGCGTTGACCAGCATCTGGCAGCCATTGATGATGGCGTTGCCGGTGACCACCTGCTGGCGGCTGCCGCCGGAAGGACCGCTGTTGGGGGTGACGCCCGTATCGTTCATCACCAGCTTGATCTGGTCCGGTTTCAATCCCAGGGGTTTCAGGGCCTCGTGGGCCGTACCCAGGGTCCCGATGTCCGCGCCCTGACCGTGGTCTTCCCAGGAATTGTACACCGTCACCGTGTTGTCGGGGTTGAGTTCCACCCTGATCTCGGAGGCGTCCGCGCCGTCGAGGCCGCAGCCGTAGATACCCAGGGAGATCCCCACGCCTTTTTTCACCTGGCCGTTGGAGGCCGCCTTGGCCTTATCCTTGGCCTTCTTGTAGAGGGGACGCATTTTTGCCACCATTTCGGCGAAGGGATAGACCTCCGGCGGCTGCCCGGTGGGGGTGGTGTCCCCCTTTTTGTACATGTTGATGGCGCGCAGTTCCAGTGGATCCATGCCCATTTTCCGGGCCAGTTCATCCATCAGGCTCTCGCTGGCCAGAAAGCTCTGGGGGGATCCATAGGCCCTGAACGCCGAACCCCAGGCGTGGTTGGTGGCCACGGTGCGGCCGGTGCCGCGGATGTTGGGGATGCCGTAGCCGGCTCCGATGAACTGGGCGCCGCGCATGGTGAGCAAGTCGCCGAATTCGGAGTAGGGGCCGTGGTCCACGCTCCAGTCGCTTTCCATGGCGAGCAGCTTGCCCTTGTCATCGGCCCCGAGTTTGAGCTTGACGAAGAAGGGGGAGCGTTTGCCGGTGTAGGTGATATGCTGGAAGTAGTTGTAGCAGAGATAGACCGGTTTGCCGGTGGCCATGCAGGCGACCCCCAGCAGGGCTTCCATGGTGGGGCTGAACTTGTACCCGAAGGTGCCGCCCGTGGGGTTCTGCACCAGGCGCAGTTTTTCGGGCTCGATTCCCAGGCCCGGCGCGATCATGGCGTGGTGCAGATGGATGCCGATGCTCTTGGAATGGATATTGAGAACCCCCTCGTTGTCCATGAAGGCAAGCCCCACGTCCGGTTCCATGGTCAGGTGGGGCTGTCTTTGGAGATAGTATTCGCCTTCCACCACGTGGGCTGCCTTGGCCATCAGCGGGGCGGTCTCTTCGCCCTTCTTGATGGGGATCTCGTAATAGACATTGGGGGTGCCGGGATGGATCTCCATGGCGTCGTCGGCCATGGCCGCCGGAGCGCTCATATAGGACGGCAGCACCTCCAGCTCTACTTTGACTTTTTCGGCGGCGGCGTGGGCCTGTTCCTTGGTTTCGGCACAGACGATGGCGATGGCGTCGCCGAACTGGTAGATTTTCTTGTCGCACAGGATCGGCCGGTCCCAGCCGTCCCCTTTGTTGGTGGGGAAGGTGATCAGCCCGGTAATGCGGTTCTTGCCCTTGACATCCTTATGGGTCACCACCTTGACCACGCCGGGCATCTTCTCGGCGGCGCTGGTATCGATGGCCTTGATGTTGGCATGGGGTACTTGGGCCTGGACCAGGGCCAATTGCAGCGTTCCCTCGGGCATTTTGCTGCCCAGGTCGGCGCCGTAATTCATGGTGCCGGTGGCCTTGGCCACGGAGGTGGGACGCGGATGCCGGGTGCCCCAGACATCGCCGCCGGCCGGCGCCTTGTAAAGCAGTTGTTCGGCTTTCATCTCTCCGCGCAGGACCTTGGCCGCATCCATCACGGCGTCCACGATCTGCCGGTACCCGGTGCAGCGGCAGGCATTGCGGTATTTGTTGAACCACTCGCGCACATCTTCCCGGGTGGGGTTCGGTTTTTCGTCCAGCAAGGCTTTGGCCGATACGATAAAACCCGGCGTGCAGAAACCGCACTGGATGGCACCGTGGACGATAAAGGCCAACTGCAGCGGATGCATGTGGCGGGGGGTGCCCACCCCTTCGATGGTGGTGACCGATGCCCCCGGGGCCACTTTGGACATCTTGGTGACGCAGGAACGCACCAGTTTGTTGTCGAGGATCACATTGCAGCAGCCACATTGTGCTTCACCGCAGCCGATTTTGGTGCCGGTCAGGCCGAGCTGGCCGCGCAGCACGTTGGCCAGTGACTCCTCCGCCGGTGCCACGACGGTTACCTCGGTTCCGTTGATATGGATCATCTTCTTAATCATTTTACCTCCTCCTTTGTGTAATGGAACGATTCCTGGCGTTGATTATCCGTGATTGCAAACCGGGTTTTCATACCTTGCCGAATGCGCACGCCGGATATCGGCATTCGGCACAGCCGACACAGAATCCCCCGTGCCCCAAGGCCACGATATCGTCCCGCCGGAGCCTTTCGCCGGCCAGCAACCGCGGGACGATCAGGTCGAAAATACTGGTGCGATGGTACATGACGCAGCCCGGCAGGCCGAGCACGGGAATATCGCCGATATATGCCAGCATGAACATCGCCCCTGGAAATGTGGGTGCGCCATAGGTCACCACTTCGGCGCCGGTGGACCGGATGCCGTCGGCGGTGCGGTCGTCCGGATCCACGGACATGCCGCCGGTGAGTACGATCATCCCGGCGCCTTCATCCACCAGCGACCGGACGGCCTTCACCGTCCGGTGGACGTCGTCGGAAACATAGATGTGGTTGACGATTCTGCTGCCCAGGGCTTTGAATTTCTTCTCCACAACGGGTCCGAAGCGGTCTCGGATCCGCCCCAAAAATACTTCGCTGCCGGTGACGATCATTCCCACGTCGAGTGCTTGAAACGGTTGGACGGCGATGAGGGGAGGGTGGCTGCGACATACCGCCTCGGCATCGGCCACCAGCCCTTCGGCGACCACCAGGGGGATCACCCGGGTCCCGGCCACCGGCTGCCCTGCCTCCACGCGATGGTTGCCGTGCACGGTGGCAAAGACCACGTCCTGGATGGCATTGAGCCGGTTCAGGGCCGGTACATCCACTTTCAGCAACCCCGGATATTCGGTGATCAGGTTGACGCGACCTTCGGCGGGCACGCTCATCTTCAGACCCGGACCGGCCGCCGCCGCCGCGATGCGCCGGGCGGCCACGTCTTCATGGATCTGGTGGGAAGACAACTCGAGAACGTAAATATGGGCCTTGCCCATGTCGAGCAACGCTTCGACGTCCTGTTCCCGGACGATATGACCTTTTTTAAACCCCGGCCCCTTGGTTTGGCCCGGCACGATGCGTGTAACGTCATGGGCCAGTACACAGCCGATGGCCTGGCGGATAGGCAATGAGTGCATCATTTATTATATCAATTCCGATATGACACAAGAAATATCGCGGTTATCATTCCAATCAACGAATTTCGCATTTGTCATCCATCGACGCCTATGAGTTGACTATTTGCTGGAATATGGTCTTTATTGAATCGATTCTCGAATGCGGTATGAAGCAATTAGCATACAACATATATTATGTCAAACATGATATAAGAAGAAAGGCAAATATTTCCACCCTGCCGAAAAAGAAGTACTGAGGGATCCCTCGGATGAGGATGTGCCGCACGCTTCGAGGGCACGGGGCCGATTGGGACTGCCGACCCCAAGAAGGAAGATAATTGCCACACCGTGCGGAGAAGTTCTACATGACCGGATATCTGACGGCGAATTGCTTGATCGACAAAGAATTGTCTGTTAAAGTCGGTTTTCGTCAGTTGGAAGATAAACCGAGAATAACAGCTTTACTGCTCCAATCCGAGAACCGGACTTATCGCCAAATGAAAGCTCAAGAGACGGATTTTTTCGTACGCTCCAAAATCTGGATCGAAGATTCCAGAGGCAAGGTGATATTCGGCCTGGGTCGCTATCGGATCCTGGACGCCGTCAGCCGTACCGGATCCATGAATGCAGCCGCCAAGGAGTTGCGCATGAGCTACCGCGCGGTCTGGATGCGGGTTCGCAGTTCGGAAAAACGAATCGGCAAACCGCTCATTGCCAGGGAGGGCAAAGGATCGTGCCTGACCCCCTTTGCCGAAAGCCTGATGAAACAGTATCGAAGGCTTCTGTCCGTCGTGCAGGCGGAAACCGATGAGGTCTACCAAAACCTGATAAGCGATCATCTGGAATAATCCGTATTGATCTAAAAACGGAGATTCGCTAAAGTCATCTTCGATGCTCATTGCGATAACGGAACCGCAACGGAAAGGCTGCGGCGAAATAGATCTCCCGTGGTCGGCGTATGATCCGCGCCGGCCGTACGCCTGCGATTTTTACCATCTGCCTCCTGCCTGCAATTTCCCTCAAGATTTCTCATCAAGTTCCGATCCTTATCAAGAGATGGAAGCCTTCAACCGTTAACAGGGAGACCCGGGATGAGAGATTTTTTTCCAGCCAAGGTTATGCATGCAGGCGTATTTCTGTTGATCACCCTGTTTGCCATGGTTGCGATCGTGCAGGCCGGCAAGCAATGGTATCCTTATCCGGTGGAGCTGTCCTCTCCGCAGGGGACCTCCCAGGGGAGAGACCAGGTGATCGATTATACCCCCCTGGAGAAGGCCGCACGGGACTGGTCCGTTTGCGCCGTGTTTCCGCATATGAAAGATTCCTACTGGCTGGCGGTGAACTTCGGGCTGGCCAGCGAGGCGAAACGCATGGGGGTCCAGATGCGTCTCTATGAAGCCGGGGGATACGACAACCTGCCGGTGCAGGTCCGGCAGATCGAAGAATGCACGGCGGCCGGCGCCGACGGCGTCATCATCGGCGCCATCTCCTATAATGGACTGGATGAACTGGTGGCGCGGTTGCATGGACAGGGGGTGCCGGCGGTCGACCTGGTCAACGGCATGTCCTCGGACGCGATTACGGCCCGTTCCCTGGTTTCCTTCGAGGAGATGGGGTTCCGGGCGGGCGAATACATCGCCCGTCTGCATCCCAAGGGCGGTCCTCCGGCAAAGGTGGCCTGGTTTCCCGGACCCCGGGCAGCCGGTTGGGTCCAGGACGGGGAGAAAGGATTTCGGCGCGCCCTGGGCGACAGCAATGCGGAGATCATCGCCGTTCACTACGGAGATACCGGCAGGACCGTCCAGGCGGCATTGATCCGGAAGGTGCTGGATGCAAGCATGGATGTCGATTATATCGCCGGCACGGCGGTAACGGCAGGGGCGGCGGTGAAAATATTGCGTAGCCGCGGCTTGAGCAATCGCATCAAAGTCGTATCCTACTATTTTACGCCCGAGGTCTACCGCGAGATCAAACGGGGTCACATCCTTTGTGCGCCCACGGATTCGCCGGTCATCCAGGGGCGAATCGCCGTGGACCAGATGGTGCGCATCCTGGAGCACAAGCCTTTTCATGAGAAGGTGGGGCCCCATATCTATGTCATCGACAAGGATAATGTCGATTCGTTCGAACGCGATACCTCCCTCGCCCCCAGCGGTTTCCGGGCGACGTACGCAACCAATATTCGTTTGAAAGCCAACTGATCGTAATGAAGGGCATGGGTCGAAAATCCATCATCTTCCTGTTTCTGGTCGCCTTGGCGGCCGCGCTTTTCGGGATCAATCACCTCGGGTTGGTGCTCAAACGGGAGGCAAAGGCGCGCTGGCTGGAAAAAGCCAACAACGAAAGCCAACGCATCACCAATGTCAGCCTCAGCTGGCTATCGTTGTTCCATGCCCAGCTCCGCGGTCTGGCTTCCCTCTTTTACGGGTCGGAAAACGTCAACCCAGACGAATTTCTCAATGCCCTGGAGCTCATCGAGGGGGTCGAACTGGAAGCCATGATCCCCCTGATCTCCACGGCTTTTGCCGAGCAGGAGGCCGGCGACGGTTCCGTTGCCGGCGGGGAAGCCCCCGGTTACCGCTTCCCGGTCCTGCTCAGTTCGGACAACAAGGCTCCCCTGGCCATCGGGCAGGACCTTGCCGCCCATCCCCAGATACGTTCCGCCATCCTTGACACCGTGGCCCATCCGGAAAAGGTCATCATGGGTCCGGTCTTCAGGGGCGAGCAGGACCAATTGTTCACCTGCTTCGCCATCCGGGCGCCCAACAACGGCAAGACCGGCGTTCTGGTATCGATGGTGAATCTTTCCGAATTTTTAAACGATCTGAATCTGCTCCATATCCCGGAAGGCCTGCATCTGCGCATCCTTGAATTTCGAAACGGCACGGAAATACAAGGGGCAACGGTAATCGCCGGAGATCGAGCGCCCCACCCGAAAACCGTTGCCACCGCCTATTTCCCCATCCAGAGCGGGCTGGCCCACTGGGGGTATTTTTGGGATGTCCTGCCGAACTACCAGGGGGGAGCCACCACCACCTTGGGAACGGTGGTCCAGTTCGGAGGCAATGCCCTGGTGCTGGCGGTTTTTACCGTCATCGCCTCTCTCTTGCTGCAGAATGAACGAATCAACCGTCAGGTGGCCATGCGCACCGAGGAGCTCATGGTGGCCACCCGAGCCGCCGAAGCCGCCAATCGGGCCAAGAGCGCGTTTCTGGCCAACATGAGCCACGAGATCAGGACCCCCATGAACGGTGTCCTGGGAATGTTGCCGATTCTGATGGGAACACCGCTGAACGAGGAGCAACTGGACATGGTCAACACCATCCGATCCAGTGGCGAGGCGTTGTTGAACATCATCAACGATATCCTGGATTTTTCCAAGATCGAAGCCGGCAAACTGGAATTTGAATCCATTCCGTTTGATTTGCAGCAGACCTTTGAGGATGTCGTCGAAACCCTTTCCCTGCAAGCCGAAAAGAAAGGTCTGGAATTGAGTTGCTTTGTGGCGCCGGATGCGCCGACTTCCCTCGCAGGCGATCCCGGCCGGCTGCGCCAGGTGCTGTTGAATCTGGCCAACAACGCCATCAAATTCACCGCCGACGGTGAGGTCAACTTGCGGGTCACATTGAAGGGAAGCACACAGGGCAGTAGCGAATTTCTGTTTGAAATCAGAGATACGGGTATCGGAATACCCGAAGATCGTATTGAGCACCTTTTTCAATCGTTCTCGCAACTGGACAATTCCACGACGCGACGTTTCGGCGGTACGGGGCTGGGATTGGCCATTTCCAGACGGTTGGTGGAGATGATGGATGGACGAATCGGTGTCCGAAGCGAGGCCGGTCGGGGAAGCACCTTCTGGTTCACCGCCCGGTTCGACAAGCAGCGGACGCCGGCCAAGGTCGAGCCCCACGTCGAGGCGGCCGGGGATATCGGAACCAAACGGGTCCTGACGGTGGATGACCATGCCGCCAGCCGGCAGATCATGGATACCTATCTCCGCCATTGGGGATGCGAATCCGTGGTGGCTTCCGGCGCCAGGGAGGCGCTGGCGCTCATGTCCCGTGCGGTAAGGGATGATATGCCCTTCCATATCGCTTTCATCGATCTGATGATGCCGGAAATGGATGGCATCGCCCTGGGACGAGCCATCAAGCGAGATCCCTTGCTCCGGAATACCCACTGCATCCTGATGACATGCCGAACCATGAGTTGCGATGCGGAAGAAGCCCGGGAGGCGGGCTTCGATGCCTACCTGAACAAACCGGTCAGGAAATCCCACCTGATGATTGCCTTGCGCAGCACGATGACCGGAGAGTTCGTGTCCGTCGCGGACAGATCCGGGAACGAGCGGGTCACGGTTCTTCGTCCTCCTCGCGACGATAAGCGGCATTGGTCCATTCTGGTGGCCGAAGACAACGCCATCAACCGGAAGGTGGCCCTGCACCTGTTGGGCAGATTCGGATACAAAGCCCAGGCTGCGATCAACGGCAAAGAGGTTCTCGGATGCCTGTCGCGTGGAACCTATGATTTAATTCTGATGGATATCCAAATGCCTGAAATGGATGGTTTTGAAACCACCCGGATCATTCGGCAATCCAACAAGTCCTACCGCCGGATCCCCATTATCGCCATGACCGCCAATGCCATGAAAGGCGATGAAGATAAATGCATGCATGCCGGCATGGATGATTATATTTCCAAGCCCATCGATGCCGATATTGTCAAAGAAAAGATCGACTATTGGATCGGAAGGGCGCATCCGGACGCATCGAAAGCCGTCTCCTGAAGAAGATCAGGCCTCTTTCTTGACAAAAACGGCTGTTTTGCATGGTTTCGTCGAGGATGGTCGATTCTCGATCTCAAGTTTTTCAGATAAGAACCGATTGAACTGCCAGGGTGCGAAAGGAAGAGGCATGCATCACATCTGTTTGAACAGGTGCAGGTACCGGCGGCTGACGATAAGAATCTCCGAAAGGTGTTTCAGCCGGATGGCCCCGCGGCCGGTCTGCGTGCGGCTTACGTAATCGATATGGGAAACGTTGACGATGGTGGAGCGATGGATGCGCCAAAAGCGGTCCGGGTCGAGCTCCTCGGCCAGGGCCCTGATGGATTTGTTGATCAGGCTCTCGCCCGAGCCGGTGTAGACCGAGGTGACTTTCTGCTGTGCCCTGAAATAACAGACATTATCGACGGCGATGATACGGGTGAAGCGACCTTGCTGGATGCAGAGCCATTGCAGATATTCCGGTTTGTTCGGCACGAGACGATGGAACGTGCCTGGTTGCGCCTCTGGCGGATGCCCTGCCGGACGATCATTGTCGGAAAATTGGAGCGCCCGCCTTACCCGTCGGACGGCTGTTTCCAGTCTCGCCCGGCTGACCGGCTTCAGCAGGTAGTCCACGGCGCCGCTATCAAAGGCATTGACCGCATAGTGTTCATAGCTCGTGGTGAAGACGACCTTGCAATTTCCATTGACTTTTCTGGCCACCTGCATGCCGCAGATCCCGGGCAAACGGACCTCGAGGATGGCGACTTGGGGATTGTGCACATCGATCAAATGCAGCGCTTCGTCGCCGCTTGCGGCCCTGCCGCAGACGATCAACTCGGGCCAGAGATCGGCCAGCAGGTTTTCAATCTGCCTCATATGTCCTTTTTCATTGTCGGCGAGAATCGCTTTCACTACCATGATGTTTCGCTTTTTCCGGAATCGGTCCATTGGCGCTACGGAGGGCTCAATCTTGGTCAGAGTGAATAGACGGATATATGCAATATGTAAAGTAGTTTTTAAATCGCTTCCGGCAGCCGGAAAATTGGGTACCCATGGCCCTTTTCGCCCCACCACACCCCACTTCGACAAGTCGGGAAGAAGGCTGAAAAGTAGATTTCTTTTATACCCTTTTTCCTTGACCAATAAGGACTATACAGTTAAAATCAGTAAATTAGAGAGGCTCTGGGCGCGAAATGCAGAGCCGAAGCAAGCCGGGGGAGGGCATTGCGAAATGCATGGGAATTGCTTCGGCCGGGCACGAAATCCAGGGCCTATGGTTGTTGATAACTAATTAATTTAATGCGGATATTTCATGATTGGAAGTCATAGGTAAATCACCGGCCAGGTTTGGCCCGATATGGATTCTGCAATTCAAGCGAGGTAAGGCATGACAATCCCCTTGGAGCAAATCGGCAGTACGATCTTCAAAAGATCCGAAAGCCTGAATATGTCCGACTTTTCTGATGACGTGAAAACCTTTAACGTCTTATTCGCACTGGACGGAAAAAGGTCCGTGCAAACCATTGCCGAGCAGGATTCCTTTGATCTGGACGAACTGATCAATCGGATCAAAGGGTATTATGAGCAGGGGTTGATCGAACCCGCCACGGAGCGGATGGTCTCACGAGGCCATGCAAAGAAGATTCTCGATGCCATCATACTCAAACGTTCCCGTGGCGTCGGCTCCATAGCCAAGGCCATCAAAATCAAGATCGCATTGAAAGGCATCAACCCGGACAACCTCACGCCGGACACCCCGGATGATCCGGTACTGCTGAAGAAATTGATAAAGCTGGCGCAGTCCTACGGGTTGAAAGTGAAGACCAGAGCGGATCGAACCAAAGGCAAAACCAAGCTGATCCTCGATACCATCATCACCCAGCGTTCCGGCGGAGATCCAACCGTAGCCAAGATGATCCGGACCAAATTCATGCTGAAAGGCATCAATCCGGATACCTTTTCCCTGGAAACGCCAGATGATCCCAACCTTGTGAAACGCCTGATGGATCTGGCCGGCAAGCTGGGCGTCAGAATCCCCACTGCCCAGACCCGGATTGGCGAGCAGATCGAACAAATGCTCTGAGCGTTCCCATCAACGCTTCAGTCATTTTCAACCAGAAAGACAACCTAAGGAGACCGAATGAATATCGTTACCGCATACAGCACCGAATCCAGTCCGGAAGAAGCCGCGCTTCAACTGCAATCCCAGTTGAGCGAAAGCAATCCCCGGGCCGTATTATTTTTCGCATCGTCCCAGTATGATCCGCAAGGGATTTCTGAAAGCATGCAGAAGGCTTTCCCGCAGGCCCAAACATTCGGATGTTCTACGTCCGGAGAAATCATTTCCGGAAAAATGCTGAAGAATGCAATTGTCGCCATGGGGTTCACCGCCGATGTGATCGGAGACATGGATCTGCAGATCGTTGAAAACATACAGACGGAAAACCAGGTGGAAAAGGCCTTCGATGGGTTTGAGTCCCATTTTCAGGAGGATCCTTTTTCCATGGGCGTGGATGAATACGTCGGACTGATTCTCGTGGACGGGCTCAGGTTGGCGGAAGAGAAACTGATGGATCGTATCGGAGAGCTGAGCAACCTGTTTTTCATCGGAGGCTCGGCCGGCGATGATCTGAAGTTTACGCAAACCTGGGTATATGCCAACGGCAAAGCCTATACCGATGCCGCCTTGCTGGCCCTGTTGAAGCCCAAGGTCAAGTTCAGTTTCATCAAAACCCAGAGCTTCAGGCCCTGCCCCACCAAACTGATGGCCACCAAGGTAAAGGCTTCGGAAAGAAAGGTGCTCGAATTCAACCACAAGCCGGCAGCCGCGGCCTATGCCGAAGCGGTGGGGACATCGGTGGACAATGCCGATCAATTCTTCATGTCGAATCCCGTGGGGCTTCTCATCGACGAGGAACCTTATGTCCGCAGTCCCCAGCGTATGGATGAAAAAGCCATGCATTTCTATTGCAATGTCATGGAGGGTATGGAGATGACGTTGCTGGAGTCCTCTGATATCGTCGAGGATACACGCAAGGCAGTGGCGGATAAGGTGGCGGGCTCGAAACAAGTCTCCGGCATTATCAATTTCCACTGCATCCTGCGCACCCTAGAGCTCGAGAAAAACGGCACAACGCAAGAATATGCCGATATCTTCACGGACATCCCGACCATCGGATTCAGCACATATGGCGAGGAATTTATCGGCCATATCAATCAGACATCCACCATGCTCGTATTCGAATAAAGAACGAGCGTAATTCAGCGGCCGGACGGCGGGATGCCAGGCATCGGTGAAACCTTTTCACCGATGCCTGGCGCCTGCACCGGTATCCGGGCGCTGAAACCCTCCTGCCTTTGCTACATTCGGGTAACCTGAACGGCATGTAATGATGCAGCAGCGGATATGGTTCAAGAAGCGTTCGGATTGCAATCACTCTGAAATGTGAAGCGCTTCAATTCTTTTCGAGGTCAGTGCGGGAATGCCGAACATCCAGAAGAGACCCTCGATCACGTTGCTCCGGGAAGAGCTGACCGCCTGCCTGACACAAAAGCTGTCCATCGCCGGGGGAGATATCCATACGGTGGATAAGGAGACCGCGCCTTCCCCGCCGACGGCTGTCTTGGACTACTTGCGGGATGAAACCGGTTTGGACACGCTTTCATTCTCCGACCTCCTCGACTTTGCCGTCTACTGCAACCTCGACTTTCACAGAATTCTCTCCCTCATGCTCAAAGGACGGTGGGAAGGGCACGTTCGTGCTCGTCTCCCGGAGGGCAGATCCATGGAGGATGCCGTCGATGAAGGTTTGGCCAAGCTGCGGGAACTGTCCAGCGGGTTCCATCCGGCCATGGCGAAGGAAGCGACCCATGACATTCTCTACCGTCTGCTGGAGGGCCGAGGCGGTCTCGTCGGCGCAAGCGGCTATGATGAGAACGAGTTTCGCGATATCGTCAACCATATGGTGTTGGCGGATATCCATCTTTTCTCCGGCAACAGTCCCGAGTCTGAGAATTTTTTCGCCGCGGAGGAGACCGAGCGCAGGCTCTTGAAAACCGCGTCGACGGAGGGGATGGAAGAGTTCTGGAAGAAGAAGCGGATCTGGATCGAATCGGAAAATGAGGTCGGCGTGTTGCTGCTGGAGTTGGAAGAGCAGACCCTGCGGAACCGGAAGTCACAACGGGAGTGGATGGCAACCTTCGGTCACATCTACATCCCCCTGGTGGAGGCGGAGTACCATTTCAACTCCTTGAACTATCGTATCAAACGCAAATCCGAAGATCCTACCCTGTCCGCTCAGGATCTGGATGTGCTGGAAGAAGAGAACCGCCAAGCGGAAGAAGATCATCTCGCCAGGCTGAAGAAGAGTGCCAAGGCCCTGCGAAGTGACCTGGCCGGTCCCGGTGGTATCCCCCCGGATGACGACGAGATCGAAGAATACGAGAAGGAGTGCCGGCGCATACTGAGGAAAATCTGGCGCCTCACCCATCCGGATGCCATCGACCGGGAGAGGTTTACCCCTGTGCAGAAGAACAAGTTGCGAGCCTATTTCGAAGAGGCCGTCCCGTTCCAGGAGGGCGCCCGGCTCGAGGACGACGAGATATCTCTTTCCATGCGATCGCTGGGTATTCTCAAGGATCTTCTTGTAAAGGTCGAAGCCGTCTGGAAGAGCATGGGGTTGGACTGCAATGAACATTCCGTGATCCAGGGAGAGACCCTTGCACAGCAATGCGATTGGCTGGACCGGCGTATCGCCTCCCTGGAAGAAGAGGCAAATCAGGTGCGGGTCGAATTGATGGCGGCGGCGGACGATCCCGAATACAGGGAGATGGATGCCTGCCTTGCATCCGCCGACCAGATCGGGAGGATTACCGAAGAGTTGCAAGCCAAACTCCAATGGTACCAGGGACGCAACGGGGAACTGGAGTGCAGACTGGAAGGGCTTTTCGGCAAGTGATGGCATGAAAAAGGACCTGACCCGATATCCCGGAAAGGGACATGCGCTCTCCACCATGCTGGGGCGGCTGGATATCGCGGTGCCGGTGAAGAAGCTGGTGCATCTTTTCGGCGGCCATACCGGCGCCATCACCTGCCTTGCCGTAGATCCCGGAGGAAACCGGATCGTCACCGGCAGCATCGATCGGACGGCCGTCATCTGGGACCTGAAGGGAATGGCCCCGCTGGCGACCCTGGTGGGACACCGCGCCGAGGTGAAAGCCGTGGCCTTCAGCCCCGACGGGAGCCTTGTGGCCACCGGTGGGGGAGACAGTGACGTGATCCTGTGGAACGCCGCCACCCATGAAAAGCTGGCGGTGCTCCGGGGGCACACCTCCGGGATCCGTTCGCTGGCCTTCCGTCCGGACGGACGATACCTTGCCAGCGGGAGCAATTGCCGCAGAATTATCCTCTGGGACGTTGCCTCCCGTTCCGCGGCGCGTTCGTTCAAGACCGGGTCCTCCCCCGTGGCGGTGGCCTTTCGTCCGGACGGCGAACGCCTGGCCGTCGGAGAATGGGACGGAAGCGTCCGGTTGCTGGAGATTCCCGATGGAAGGCGGATGCTGGACCTGGGGAGACACGGAAAAGACGTCAGGGCCATGGCGTTCTCACCCGATGGCGGGATGCTGGCCACGGGAAGCGCAGACACGACCATTGCCATCTGGGACGCGGTTCGAGGCACGAAGCAAAGGACGCTTCAAGGGCACTCCTCTGCCGTCACCTGCCTCGACCTCAGTACCGACGGTGGCATTCTTCTGAGCGGTGGCGCCGATGGGACGCTCCATATCTTCGATGTCAAAACCGGTGGAATCCGCTCCTCCCATATCGCCCACCGGGGGGAGGTGAGGGGGGGTGCCTTCGTTTCCGGCTCTCACCGCTATCTCACCGTGGGAAGTGATGGCGGCGTCTTCATGTGGAACGCCTCCGATCATACCCGGGCCGGCGAGTTTTCCGGTCATACGGCTTCAGTGGGATCGACGGCCGTTGCCGCGAACCGGGTACTGACCCTTTCCGGAGGCAGCGCCGTCGTCTGGAAAATGGATAACGGCGCCCGGGAATATGATTGGCCGGGAGGGCGTTGCAAGGCAACGGCCATTGCCCTCAGCGCCGATGGACGGTGCGCGGCGGTCGGATGCGAAGACGGAAGCGTAACGGTTACCGACCTCGAGAGCGGAAGAAAAATCGGACCCTTGGAAGGGCACGACCTGGAAGTCACCGCCCTGGCCTTCAGCCGCGACGGAAAGATGCTGGCCAGCGGCGGGCTCGACAGCATGGTGTCGGTTCATGAATTGGAGAGGGGCACGAGGCTGAAAGCATTGACCGGGCACCGGTATTGGATCCGGACGGTGGCATTCAGTGCCGACGGGAAATGGCTCGCCACGGGAAGCACGGACAAATCGGCGATCGTCTGGGACCCGAGCAGCGGCAGGAAGCTTTTTCATTTCAAGGCGCACCGGTTCCCCGTCTCCTCCATCGTGTTTCATCCGTCCGGCAGGTGGCTGGCCACAGCCGGGTGTGACCGCAGGATCATCCTCTGGGATATGGAAACCGGCGGAAGGATCGTCGACCGCGAGCTCCATGGGGCCGACATTACTTCGATCGCCACCTCTTCCGATGGAGAATTCCTCTTGACGGCCAGCGTCGACGGCACCGCAATCCTCTGGGAGGTGGCCAGCAGCGATGTTATCATGCGGTATGGCGGGGATTGCGGCAGACTCTCGTCGGCCGCCTTCATCTGGGAAGAAAACATCATCCTGGCCGGGAGCAGCGACGGATCGGTATACTTCTGGGACCGGCGAACCGGCGAACTCCTCAGCCGGCTCCACTGTCTCGACAGAGGGTTCCTCTGGACGGCTCCGGCGGATGAGGCGGCCGCGTCCGGCTGGTTCTTCACCGACCGCACCGAGGTCATCCATACCGTCAAATGCAGAGAGGACGGTACCGAGCCGGAGGTGCTGCCGGCGGACCACCCCGAGCGATCGGTTCACCTGGAGCTGTACAACCGCAAGGAGATGGTCGTCGGAAAGCTGAACGATCCGGAAAGGTACCAGAGAGAAGTGGAACGGATCGTCGGCGGCGTCCAGGCGAGCTGGCTGGAGACTTTCGGACGAAGATGGAAGAACCGGCAGATCGGGCACGAGCAAGGGCAGAATAAATAGAAATATGAATATATCCGGTTCGTTGACAATCCCGGCCCCCCCGATATATGCTTAGACGTTTTGACATGGACCGGACAATATTGTAGGTTGCCGGGATTCTTTGAGATTCAGATTAAATCGTACCCGACCGACGAAAGCCGTCCTGCGCGATGCAGGATCAGCTGGCCCAGGAAAAAATCAACGACATCCATGGAGGATTGCATGAGACCCAATCGACTCGGATGGTTTTGGCGCTGTGCATTTGCCAGTTTTGTTTGCCTTCTCATGGTCTGGACACCGGCCGCCGCCCTGCAATCGCCGCCATTGACCAGCGAAATCCAGGCAACCATCGGAAATATCAAGAACACGAAGTCCATTACCGTGCCATTGATCACCTGGGGCGGTGACATGGCCACCATTGTCGCCAACGGCAACCGTTCCGAGACGGCCGCCGGCAGTGTCTTCGCTCAGAAAGGACTCTCCCTGAAACTGGTGCGCCAGGACGATTTCAAGAAACAGGTGGAGGCCTATATGCGGGGCGAAACTCCCTTCCTGAGGGGTACCATGGGGATGATCAACCTGGCAGCCGAGGTGCTGGACAAGGATCCGCGCACCAAACCGGTGATTATTTACCAGATGACATGGAGCAGCGGCGGGGACTGCCTGGTGGTCAAACAGGGGATCCAATCGGCAAAAGATCTGAAGGGCAAAACCATCGCGGTCCAGGCGTATGGCCCGCACGTGGATTACCTTGCCAAAATTCTCAAGGATGCCGGCCTGTCCCTGCAGGACATCCAGATCCGTTGGACCAAAGACCTTACCGGCACAGCCGATTCGCCGGCCGAGACCCTATACAATCAGGATGTGGATGCCGCATTCGTGATTATTCCGGATGGACTGATGCTCACGTCCAACGGCACCGTGGGAACCGGCGCAGAGGGCTCCGTCCGGGGGGCCCGGATCATGCTTTCGACCAAAACGGCCAACCGCATCATCGCGGACGTTTACGCGGTTCGCAGCGACTTCCTGCAGTCCCATCGCAAGGAAGTCGAGAATTTCGTCCATGGTCTGCTGTTGGGGACCCAGGAGCTGAAAAGGCTGTTCGGCAACAAGGAGAAGTATCTGACCGAATACAAAGCGGCGCTGTCTGCATCGGCCACCCTTTTGCTCGACAGCGCCCAAGCCACGGCGGACGCCGAAGCCCTCTATGGCGACTGCGAATTCGTCGAATTTGCGGGCAATGTCAAATTTTTTGGAGATGAGAAATGGCCGCGCGGGATGAATCGTCTGGTGGACGAGATTCAGTCCGCCTTCGTGACCATCGGGCTGCTGGGACGAAAATCGGCCTTGGACCAGGCCCGGTGGGATTATGACGCCCTGCGGTCGGGATTGACCGGAATCGATGATGTGCAAGCCCCCCGATTCCGGAAGGACGTGGTGGCCCAGGTGGTCGCCCGCAAGCAGGCCCTGGGCACCCTCGGTGAGGGAGAACTGTTCAGCCTGGAGATTAATTTCAAGCCCAACCAGAAGGAGTTTTCCGAAGACCTGTATGCAGATGGATTCAAGCGCGTGGTAGAATTGGCCTCCACCTATGGCGGTGCGGTGATCACCATAGAAGGACACAGCGATCCGCACAAATACCTTCGTATGGAAAAAAAGGGGGCCACTCCAATCGAATTGCAGCGCACCAAACAGGCGGCCAAAAATCTGAGCATGAACCGGGCCATCGCCGTTCGCAACAGCATCATTCAGTTTGCCAAGAAATCAGGCGTTCCCCTGGATCAGAGCCAGTTCACGGTAATCGGTCATGGCATTGCCCATCCCAAATACCCCCGGCCCAAAACCAAAGAACAATGGCTGAGCAATATGCGGGTGGTGTTCCGGATCATCCAAATCGAAGCCGAAGATGACGTTTTTACTCCTATCGACTAAGTGGAGGACGACCATGACGCTCAAGACATTGTTCATCTCCATCGTGCTGCTGACCTTTATGTTCACCGGTTGCGGCGAAGACTCCCAACCGGTGAACAAATCCGCTTCCCCACCATCCGCTTCAGCGCCGGCCGCGCCGGCAAGTCCCCCGGTGCAGCCCAGTCCGGCCACGGCGGGCGGGAAATGGCCGTTCGTTCAAAGCGAAGCGCCGGCCGGGCTATTGGCGGAGAATCTCATGGCCAGGAATTTTTTTCTGATTTTCGATGGTTCCGGCAGCATGCGGGAGAGCGAATGCGCCGGTTCCCGTCGAAAAATCGATATCGCCAAGGAGGCGGTGGTGGCATGGTCCAAAAGCGTGCCGTCGACCGCCAACCTGGGTTTATATGCATTCTACAACGAAGGCGTTTTGACTTTGCCCATCACCCCCGGCAACCGCGACGAGTTCATGCACACCATGGACAAGATCTATGCCGGAGGCAACACGCCGCTGGCCAAGGCCATGCAGTATGCGTATGAAGCCTTGACCGATCAGGGAAGACGCCAACTGGGTTACGGCGAGTACACCATCGTGGTGGTCACGGACGGCATCGCCAATTCCGCAGATGATCTGAGAAGGGTAGCCGATCAAATCCTGGCGGAAACGCCGATCACGATATACAGCATCGGTTTCTGCATCGGCACGCACCACTCCTTGAACCAACCCGGTCGCACCATATACAAATCAGCCGATAACCCCGAACAACTGGCAAAGGGATTGCGGGAAGTCCTGGCGGAATCGGAATCTTTCGATGAGGCGGAATTTTCAAAATAGGTTTTCGTCGCTTGCCGGATAGGGTAAATTTTTCCTGGGAGTATTGGCCATGAATCGAAATGTCGTCGGCGCCGCGCTCATCGTCATCCTCGTGGTCCTCGGTGCCCTGGGGGTTAAATTTTTCCTGCCCTATTTTGAGAAGAGCCAGCAGCGCGCCACCACCGATGCCAGCAAAACCAAGGGCAAGATCGTGGTGGCGCTGGACAACTGGGTGGGTTACTTCATCCTGCGCTCGCCGGAGATGGAAAATGCCATGCGGCGGGCAGGCTATATCCTGATCTGTGAAGACGATCAGGCCGACTATGGACGCCGCATGGACCGGCTCAAGGCGGGAGAAATCGACTTCGCCGTGGCCACGGTGGACTCGTTCATCCTGAACGGTTCCGCCCGGAACTATCCGGGCGCCATCATCATGGTGATCGACGAATCCAAAGGCGGTGACGCCATCCTGGCCCGGAAAAAGAAAGTGCCGGGCCTGGATGCGATGAAAGGGCGCGACGATATTCGCGTCGCCTTTACCCCCAACAGCCCCAGCCACCATCTGGCCAAAGCCGCCGCAGACCATTTCAGCGTCCCCGAATTGACGCCCCATGGAAAGCTGAGAATCGAAACCAACGGTTCCCAGAAGGCCATGGAGAAATTGCTGGCGGGCCAGACGGACGTGGCTATCTGCTGGGAGCCGGACGTTTCGAGGGCCCTGGCGGACAAGGGCATCGTCAAACTCCTGGGAACCGAGGACACCGAACGCCTCATCGTGGACATCCTGGTGGCCGGCCGCAAGACCCTGCAAAAAAAACCCGAAGTCGTCCAGCTTTTGATCAACACTTACTTCCGGGTCCTCAAAAAATACCGGGAAAATACCGACCTGCTCACCGAAGAGGTAAAAAAAGAGACCGGTCTGTCGAAGACCGCCGTCGCCGCCATGCTCAAAGGGGTTCAATGGGTCAATTTCGGCGAAAATTGCGAAAAATGGTTCGGCATTTCAGCGCCGGGCCAGTACGCGGACGAAGGCCTCGTGGAAACCATCGCAGCCAGCGCCCAGATCCTGGTAAACGCGGGTGATTTCAGCACCTCGCCCATACCCGACGACGACCCGTATCGCCTGACCAGCAGTCGGTTTTTAGAGACCCTCTTCGCCAGGGGCCTCAGCGGTTCCTTTTCGACCCGCACGGGGCCCCCCGGAGGTGCCGGCGCCATCGATTCTCTGGAAACACCCTTTGCGCCTCTCGGCGAGAGCCAGTGGGACAAATTGAAAGAGGTGGGAACCCTGAAGGTGGAGCCCATCGTGTTTCAACAAGGGGCCACCGAGTTGGATCTGATCGCCAAGAAAGTCGTCGACCAGGTCGTGGAACGGCTCAAACACTATCCCAATTTTCGCATCGTGATCAAGGGGCATACCGACATCCGCGGCGACAGGCACCAGAACGCCGCGCTGTCCAAGGAGCGCGCCGATGCGGTTGCCCGATATCTGCAGGTTGTCTATAATATCGATTCCAACCGATTGCGTGCGGTGGGACGCGGCGGCGACGAGCCGCTTCCGCAGTTACCCGGAGAAACGCGGCGAGCCTGGATGTACCGGTTGCCCAGGGTGGAACTGGTGCTTGTTCGGGAAGACTTCTAACCCCAACGGGGATAACCACAGGCATCATCAGCAAGAGTTACAGGTACGATGAGCAAATCCAGGAACGTAGAAGGGAACATGGCGCCACCTCGATCGGAGGAATATCTTCACGCGGCGATACAGAAGGCGGTGGTGCAGAGCGGGCTGAAGCACCCTGTCACCCTGTATCCCCTCGCGTTGGGAATCAGCGGCGGAATCGTGGGCATGCTTTTCAATCTGCCCGTACTTCTTGGAGTCGCGTTGGGTCTCGGACTGGTGGGCCCCGTCTGGGCCGTCCTGCAGATTTTCTTCCGGAACGAAGCCGTTGGCAGCCAATACCTGGCAAGGCTGCACGAAAAGCAGAAGCAATACGAAGTCTATTTGATCCGCCAGATCGAAGCGGGTTTGAAACAATGCGCCCGGACTGCGGAACTCAAGGAGAAGGCGGGCACCGGCGTTCAACAGCTGAAGAATATTCAGGTCAAATTTGCCAACGTCAAGGAACTGCTGGGCATGAAACTGCGCACCAATGAAATCACCTATGGCCGGTTCCTGGGTGCCGCCGAACAGGTCTCGCTCAGCGTACTGGACAATTTGAATACGGTGGCCAGCCTTCTGAAAAGCGCCACCTCCATCGAGCCGAAGTACATTCAGGGAAGGCTCCAGGAGATAGATTCGAAAGAGGCGCTGACCCCGGAAGATGAAGATCAGCGCAAATCTTTGCAGGAGAGATTGGCCTTGTGGAGCGGCCAGCTCCGGAAGGTGGACCAACTCATGGCCAGGAATGAAGAGGCCATGACCGAGATGGAACGTATTTCCGCGGCGGTTGCACAGTGGCAGTCCGGTCGCAAATTCTCCGGAAGCGACCTTGAATCGGCCATCAAGCAATTGCACGCTTTGGCGCTGAATGCCCATGAATATGAAAAAATGTAAGGAGGTGTCCCGCATGGCCCAAATTGAAACCCAGACGGCCCAGGCCCTGGTCCCGGCCGAGCCCGATATCGTTCGAAGTGAAGTCGGCCTGATCGATCCGCAGTCCATTTCGACACCCGAAGCCCCGGATCCACAGCTGGACCAGCAGGCCACGACCTTCGTACAGGCTGTGTTGAAGATCAATCCAACCGATTCCACCGGGCTGGATTCGCGGCAGCAAAACGTGGCCGCCGTCGAAACGCTGGGCAGCGGAAGCCAGAAGGAAGCGGCCCACCGCTCGGCCATGCTCAAGGAACCCATCCGCAAGCTTGCCGCCAGAGGGGAAGACGGAGGCGAAGTGGCCAACGCCCTGGTGAATTTGAAGGTGAAGGTGGAGGAACTGGATCCGGGCAATTTCGATTTCGAGGCGGGCTGGTTTTCACGCAGCCTCGGTTTCCTGCCGGGCATCGGTACTCCGCTGAAACGGTTCTTCACCCGGTTCGAATCCGCCCAGACGGTTATCGACGCGATCATCCGCGCCCTGGAAGAGGGTAAAAAAGTTCTCCAGCGCGACAACGTGACCTTGGCGCAGGATCAGAAGGCCATGCGCGAACTGACCTTGCGTCTTCAGAAAACCATCGAATTGGGCATGCTGATCGATCAGAAGTTTTCCTATGCCCTGGAACGCGAAATCGGCCCGGAGGATCTGCGCAGGCGATTCATAGAAGACGAGATCCTCTTTCCCCTGCGGCAGCGCATCCAGGACCTGCAGCAACAACTGGCCGTCAACCAGCAAGGCGTTCTGGCCATCGAGATCATCATCCGCAACAACAAGGAGTTGATCAAAGGCGTGGATCGGGGTATCAACGTTACCGTGAATGCCTTGAACGTGGCGGTCACCGTGGCCCTGGCCCTGGCCAACCAGAAGATCGTCCTGGATAAGATCGATGCGGTCAACAAGACCACCAATCGACTCATCGCCCAGACCGCTTCCCAGTTGCGGACCCAGGGGGCTGAAATCCACAAGCAGGCCAGCAGCACCCAATTGGACATGGAGACGTTGAAAAAAGCCTTCGTCGATATCAACGCCGCCCTGGAAGACATCTCCTCATTCCGCAAAAAGGCCTTGCCGCAGATGGCCGGCACGATCCTGGAGATGGATGCCCTGACAAAGGCCACGGATGAGGCCATTCAACGGATGGAAGAGGGGACCAAGGCGGAACCCGTGGTTTCGCTGGATGTCGCCTGAGTCGGTCTTATGACCCGATCGTCACATGCCAAGGTCCGGCCCATCTTCCTCGGCGACTAGGAAAATGGAGGAGAGGCAAGGACTCGGATCACAACGAGAAAGGGTGAACGTCATGATCGCAAAGAGTTTTCGACTGCTGCTATGTGCCTGCCTGCTGGCCGTCATGGTCCCCGGTGTGGCGCCCGCCGTGGAAACCTATCGGATCGCCTGGTCCCACTACACGGGTTGGGAACCCTGGGAATATGCGCGCAACAGCGGCATCCTGGACAAGTGGGCGGACAAATACGGAATCAAGATCCAGCTGGACCTGGTCAACGACTATATCGAAAGCATCAATCTTTACACGGGTGGTACCTACCAGGGATGCGTGATGACCAACATGGATGCATTGACCATTCCGGCGGTGGGCGGGGTGGACTCCACCGCATTGATCGTCGGTGACTTTTCCAACGGCAACGACGGCATCGTCATGAAAAACGGCGCCGAAATCGCCGAACTGAAAGGACGCCAGGTGAAGCTCGTCGAACTGTCCGTGTCCCACTATCTGCTCGCACGGGCGCTCTCCATGAACGGCATGCAGGAGCGGGATGTCAAGCTGGTCAACACTTCCGATGCCGATATCGCGGCGGTATTTACGGCGGATGACAACGGCGCCGTCGTCACCTGGAATCCTCCCCTGATGCAATGCCGCAATGCCAAAGGTGCCAAACTCATTTTCGACTCCAGCCGGATACCCGGCGAAATCATCGACATGATGGTGGTGCGAAGCAATTCACCGGATACACTGAAGAAGGCCCTGGTCGGCGCCTGGTATGAAACCATGGAGGTCATGTCCTCGAAGAGCAAGACAGCCAAGGAAGCCATCGCCTATATGGCCAATTTCGCCGGCGGCACCGTGGCCGAGTTCAAGGCCCAGCTTCGCACCACGGCCATGTTCTACACGGCCCGGGATGCCGTGGCTTTCGCCACCGGCGATCAACTCAAGAAGACCATGGAATACGTGCGCAGCTTCTCGTTCGACCACGGCCTGTTCGGCGATGCCGAGAACAAGGACGTGGTGGGCATCGCCTTCCCGGACGGGACCGTCATGGGAAACAAGTCCAACGTGCGGCTGCGGTTCGATGCGACCATTATGAAACTGGAAGCGGACGGCAAACTATAGGGAACCATGATGCAGAGAAAACCGCCGAAATTCTTCGGCTTGCATGCGGACCCCTCCGGCGGGTGGCGGTTGCTGCTGGCGGTCCTTCCCTTTCTATTGCTTCTCTCCGTCTACCTGATCGCATCGGACATCCGCAATACGGCCAATCCCCAGGACAAGCTGTTGCCGACGGTTTCGAAGGTTGTCAAGGCATTCCAGAAAGCCGCCCTGGACAGGGACCGGCGCAGCGGCAACATATTGTTGTGGAGCGATACCGTGGCCAGTCTCCGACGGCTGGCCACGGGGATGGGGGCGGCCGCCGTCGTCGGGCTTGTTCTGGGCCTGAATATGGGGCTGCTGCCGGGTCTCCGGGGTCTCGGTCTGGCCTTTGTCACCTTCATCGCCAACATCCCGCCATTGGCCATTCTGCCCATTCTCTTCATCACCTTCGGCGTGGACGAACTGGGCAAGACCATGTTGATTTTCATCGGCACGTTTCCCATCATTACACGCGATATCTACCTGGCCACGAAAAGGATCCCCAGAGAGAACGTGGTCAAGGCCCTCACCCTGGGAGCATCCCATTTCGGCGTGGTCTACCGTGTCGTCTACCCGCAGATCGTTCCGCGCCTGATCGACACCGTCCGCCTGACACTGGGGGCGGCCTGGCTGTTCCTGATCGCCTCGGAAGCCATTGCCTCCCAGGATGGGTTGGGATACCGCATCTTCCTGGTGCGCCGATACCTTTCCATGGACATGATTATCATCTACGTGGCCTGGATCACCATCCTGGCATACGGTTTTGATTTCGGGATGCGCAAATGGGTGGGCTTCCGCTATCCCTGGTACAGCCCCAAGATGGACGGATAACCCCAACGTTGCATAAAAAAGATGGCAAAAGGTTGAGGAAAGCTTATGCGCATCGAATGAAAAATGCATGCAAGCACCTTACGAGGAATAAACCATTGGTGAAATCAAGGATCGGGTCTATTATATGCCATCTTTTTTACCCTACGGGAAAGCCGGAGGACTTAAGATCCGGCGTTGCCAAGGGCTTGCAGTAGGTTGACTACGGCTGCGCCCTTGGCGCCTTGGTTCTGAAGCCCTCCGACTTTTGCAACATTGGGG
>JBNKDU010000041.1:0-2260 GCA_050288425.1 Desulfobacteraceae bacterium
CATGATGGGGGTCCTGTCCAATCTGAATATCGCCGTCCTGTGCGGCCTGGGCGGGTGGCTCGCCTTGAAAGGCATGGTCACCGTCGGGACCATCGCCGCCTTTATCTCCTACTCGCGCCGCTTCGCCGAGCCGCTGCGCCAACTCGGCAATTTATACAACCAGGTCCAGGGGGCCCTGGCCGGAGCGGAACGTATCTTCGAAATCCTGGATACGAATCCGGACCAGGCAGACGCCCCCCGGGCAGTCCAGTTGGACCGGGTGGCCGGGGAGGTGGAATTCGAAGAAGTCACCTTCTCCTATGTGCCCGGAGTGCCGGTATTGCGTAACGTCTGCCTGCGCGCCCGGCCCGGCCAATGCATCGCCCTGGTGGGGCACACCGGGGCGGGCAAGACAACGCTGGTCAACCTGCTTTCCCGCTTTTACGACATCGACCATGGCGCCATCCGTGTCGACGGCCTGGACATCCGTGATGTGACCCGGGACAGCCTGCGCCGGCAGCTCAGCGTGGTCCTCCAGCAATCATTTCTCTTCAGCGAATCGGTTATGGAGAATATCCGCTACGGCCGTCTGGACGCCGGCGACGAAGAGGTGAAGAACGCGGCCCGCCTGGCCCACGCCGACGGCTTCATCCGGCGCCTGCCCAAAGGCTACGCCACCGTCCTCTCGGAACGGGGGGAGAACCTGTCCGAGGGACAACGCCAGTTGCTGGCCATCGCCCGGGCCATCCTGGCCGATCCGGCCATCCTGATCCTGGACGAAGCCACCAGTTCGGTGGACACCCGCACCGAAATTTCCATCCAACGCGCCCTCAACGAACTGATGCGCGGCCGCACCAGCTTCGTGATCGCCCACCGCCTGTCCACCATCGCCGGAGCCGATCAGGTGATCGTGATCGAAAACGGACAGGTGGTGGAACAGGGCACCCACCAGGACCTGCTGCGAAGAGCCGGCGCCTATCACCGTTTGTATCAGAGCCAGTTCCGGGGTGCTTCCGTATAGGCCCTATCGTCAGGGATCAGAATGACTCCGATCCAGGGGGATACGGTCGAAATGGGGTCTTGGAACGGGCCCCACCGCCAAATGCCCGATCCTGTTTACGAAGGCGTCGTAGCCGGCCTTGCAGAGCGAATCGGCGGCCCTGACGACATACGCTTCCTTTTCGATTTGCTTCCAGAATTCCGCCCTGCGCATGAAAGCTTCCCCTGGCGGAAGGGGGTCCTGGGGGATCTCCATGAAACCGTCCGCGCTTCTGGCGGCAAGGTGGTATTCCTGGATCAGCGCGCAGACTCTATCGCTGAAGTCGGGCCAGAAGCCGGCGTCCTTTCTGAGAACCGACTGCAACTCGGCGACCATGGTGGCTTCGGGGTCGTCGTCCCAGAGGGTGAAGTAGGGAACCGCACTGAAAGAAAGTATGGAGTCGACGCTGAGGGCGAATTCCGTGGGCACCAGAAAATCGCCTTCCCGTCTGGCGACCCCGAGACGCGTGGAGAGGCCCCCCATTCCGTTGGTTCCCCAGAGGAACAATCCCCCCTGCCGAAGGCTGCCGGCCGCCCGGGACATAAGCCGCCGCCTTTTTTCCATCGGGTAGTAGACCAGGACATTCATGCAGCGCACCGCCGTCGATGGCGGTAGAGAGGCATCTTTGATGTCCCCATCGATGAAGCTCAGATTCCCGCGTTCGAAATCCCGCAGCATGTTCACGGTCAATTTGAAGCCATTGCCCGCAACGCTTTGGCTCCTGGAATCGTCCTCCGCGACGATCCGCGTGCGCAGCTCCGCGAAGGCTTCGATAAATTCGGCTCGCATGGCACCGGGATCGGCATAGAGCTTGCGCAGATCGGACCGGCCGAATACGGGCTGGAAATATTGATATTCGCCGTCGGCTCCGAAACAAGCGTAATGCCCATCCGCGTGCGTCACCACGTAAGGGGTAAAAAATCGGTCGACCCCGAAAACCCGCCAATCGGCGAGGTTCTCCGCGCTTTCCGCAACGGTCAGCGGAGGGAACCCACAGCCCAGATCGACAAAGACCTTTTCCCCATTTTTCTCAGAGAACGGGTAGTCGGCGATATAAGCGTCGAGCCTCTGGTGGCGCCCCGGGAAGGTAAGCGGCGGGATTCTCTCTCCCCAGGCATTGGGGAGCGCGTTGCGGAATACCACCGATAGCTCGAAGGAGTGAAACTGCGTCAAGTCGGCGGCCCCGCATCCGGCGTCCCTCATCAGCCCCAGCATTCGCGATATGAACGACCTGTACTGGGG
>JBNKDU010000042.1:0-91806 GCA_050288425.1 Desulfobacteraceae bacterium
TATATTACGGCTAAACAGCCGACGAAATCGTTTCGCTTTGCTGAACAGTCCAATAATACCCCTAATAGACGGCCAAATTCGACTGAATAGTCCAATAAAAAATTAACAGCTCGTAAAACCTGCCGTACATGTGAACAAAGATTCACTTTGGTTAATGCGTTTAAATATCTGTTACGTTTTTCAAGGTTTGGTATTGAATTTTGTGTAGCGCTTTTTGCGCAGTATGTCAATGAAATAATTGATAAAATTGAATAGCGACATTTGGGGGTGGAAATTTCCCCGATGTTTCGAACCTGTTGGACGGTATTTCCATTGCGGCTGCGCAGTCCCCGCGTTCTGTAATGACTCGGCCTGGATGGTTTCTGTCGCCGCAACCGGATGAAGGACGGCCGATCCGGGGGTGGGCATTCCCGTTGCCGGGATTCGCGGGTTGAATTTGCATTGCATCGTGTTGCACTGGCCGGCCGAACATGCCATGATCCGGTGGTGTTCCGGCGGTTTGGAATCGGGCGGCGGAACCGATTCGGCAGGGGATGGTTGTTCAGGATGGATGCAGCTTGTATTTGGAGTCCGGAGTCCGGCATGATGGTTCATACGGCCCAATTTGTTACCAGCGCGGTGAAACCGGCGCAGTATCCTCCGGCGGATTTGCCGGAGGTGGCGTTTGCCGGGCGGTCCAATGTGGGCAAGTCGTCGCTGATCAACAAGCTGGTCAATCGCAGGCGGCTGGTCAAGACCAGCGGCACGCCGGGTCGCACCCAACTGTTGAATTTTTTCGTGGTCAACGACAGGCTCTCCCTGGTGGACCTGCCGGGGTACGGCTATGCCAAGGTGCCGGCGAGCGTGAAGAAGAACTGGGGTCCCATGGTGGAGACCTACATCGCCCGGCGGACCAGCCTGAAGGCCGTGGTGCTGCTCATGGATCTGCGGCGCAGCCCGCGGGAGGAGGAACTCGGCCTCATGGACTGGCTGGTCCATTACGAGGTGCCCATGATCCTGGTGCTGACCAAGGCCGACAAGCTTTCCAAGAGCAAGCAACAGCAGCAGCGCCAGGCCTTTGCACGGTCCCTGGGCCTGGAGGCCGGAGACCTGCATCTGTTTTCGGCCAAGAGCGGCCTGGGCCGCGACAACTTGTGGGCGCTCATCGACCAGGCCGCGGGGGTGTCCTGACCGCATCCGTTCCGCATGCCAAAAAAATAGGTTCAAGGGAAATATGTCCGAGGAGAATAAAAATTTCAAATCCGGGTTCGTGGCCATCGTGGGGGCCCCCAACGCCGGCAAGTCGACCCTGCTCAACCACATGCTGGGCCAGAAGATTTCCATCACGTCCAAAAAGCCCCAGACCACCCGCAACCGGATCCTGGGGGTGCTCGACCGGCCCGGCGCCCAGATGATCTTCCTGGACACCCCCGGCGTGCACCGGGCCAGCAAGCCGCTCAACGTGCGGATCGTGGATGTGGCCCTGGCCGCGTTGGCCGATGTGGATCTGGTCCTGGTGGTGGCCGACTTGACGGCTCCGGACAGCGATGCCGAACGCTACATGCTGGAAAAGATCCAAGCCTGCGGTACGCCGGTGGTGCTGGCCCTGAACAAGATCGACAAGATGGATCCAAAACGGTTGCCGGCCTGTCTGGAAGAATGGTCCCGGCGGTTCGACTTCCGGGCCCTGGTGCCGGTTTCCGCGTTGCGCGGCCGGCAGGTGGAGGATCTCCTCGATACCATGCAGGGGGCATTGCCCGTGGGGCCGCCCCTCTATCCACCGGGCAGCCTGACCGACATGTCGGAACGGTTCATCGCCGCCGAGATGATTCGCGAGAAGGCCTTCCGCCTCACCGGCGAAGAGATCCCCTATGCCGTGGCCGTCACCGTGGACGAGTATAAGGAGGAAAAAGACGGCCGCCTGATCCGGATCCTGGCCACCATCCACGTGGAGCGCCAATCCCAGAAGGGCATGGTCATCGGCAAGGGGGGCGGCAAGCTCAAGGAGATCGGCCGGGCCGCAAGGATGGAGATCGAGCGCATGGTGGGTACCCGGGTCTTCCTGAAATTGTTCGTGCGCGTCCAGAAGAACTGGTCCAGGGATACCAAGGCCCTGCGCCGGTTCGGGTATTAGGTCGTGCCTGTCTGTCGGCCATGATTGTTTCGTTTCATCCCATCATCGTCGCCCACCGGAATATCATCTGCGCCGGGCGCGAACCGGGCGGGGGCGACCTTGCCGCCATCCGCCGGGCCGAGGCGGTGATCCTGCCCCAGGGGTGCCCGGAGGCGCTCTACCGCATGGCGCGGGCCAACTGCGCCCGGGTGTTTCCCAACCTGGACGTGCGCTTCGATTTTCCGGGCAAATGCGGCCAGATCGGGCTGTTCGAGCGCATGGGGCTCCACCATCCGCCCACGACCTGTTTCGGGACGCTGGAAGCGTTCGATGCCGCGGCGTGGCGGCCGGAATTTCCGGTGGTGGTCAAACTGGACTGGGGCGGCCAGGGAGAGACCGTGTTCCGGGTGGACGACGGCCCGGGCCTGGACGGCGTGCTTGCGAAGATCCGCGCCTATGAATCGTCCGGCCAGTTCGGGTTCCTGTTTCAGCCGCTGATTCCCGCCGGCGGCCGCGCCTTGCGGGTGACGGTGATCGGCGGCCGGCGAATGGCCTACTGGCGGATCCAGCCCGATGCGGGCCGCTTCGGGACCAGCATCGCCCATGGCGCGCGCATCGATCACCAGGCCGACCCGGAGCTGCGGCAGGCGGCGGTGGAGGCGGTGGATCGATTTTGTGACCGCAGCGGTTTGCAACTGGGCGGCTTCGATTTTATCTTTGATCATCGCCGGGTCGCCCAAGGCCGGATCCAACCCCTGGCGCTGGAGATCAATTATTTCTTCGGCCGCGACGGCCTGGGCGGTTCCCGGGGTTTTTACAAGATGCTGGAGACGGAGGTGGATGGCTGGCTGGCAAGGCACGGGTTGTCCCGGCCGGCGGTCGACCCGGAATCGGACTGAAACCATGACGGATCCCCTGAGCCCGTTCGCCTACGACCTGGACGAGGCCCATTTGAAGACCGAGCGGCGCAAGGCCCGCGAACTGCGCGCCTCGCAGTGGTGGAAGCGCCGTTGCGCCAAAGGGGTGTGCCACTATTGCGGACAACCCACGCCGGCCAGGGAGCTGACCATGGACCACATCGTGCCCATCGCCCGCGGCGGCAGGAGCACCAAGGGCAATATCGTGCCGGCCTGCAAGGCGTGCAACAACCGGAAGAAACAATTGCTGCCCATGGAGTGGGACGCCTATCTGCGGGAGCATCGGTCTGGCGGAAACGATATCAACCATTCATAGAAAGGGTCGCTGACGACCCTGCCGAAGGGAGGCCTGCCTATGTCCTGCTCGCTTTTCAGAAGGAGCGCAGCCTTGGGGATTCTCATGCTGCTCGCGGCGTATGTTTCGCCCGCGTCGGCGGTGGAGACATCGGAAACGCGGCTCACCGAAATCACGTTTCAACGCATGGCCGTGGCGCCGGTCCTGGTGGGGCACCGCCGGCCCAACATGAACGAGGTCCTGGACGATACCCTCAGTTGCCCCCTGGATGAGATCTGCGCCAACGATCCCACCATCCTGCCGGATGCGGGGCCGCGCATGGCGAAGATGCTCCAGAACGCGTTGGAGAAGCGCTTCGGCCATCACATGGTGGACCAGCCCCAGGTGCGGGCCGCATATTCCGACATCCTCCTCGACGGCGCCCGGGATACCCCGCGCACCATGGTGACCCGCCTGGGCAAGTCCCTTTCGGCCGACCTGGTCCTGGTGACGACGCTGTGGCGGTATCGCGAGCGGAGCACCCGGGAGGACGGTTTTCCCGATCGGCCGGCGTCGGTGGCCTTCGCCCTCTACCTGGTGGATCCGGCATCCGGGCGACGCCTGTGGCGACGCGTGTTCGACGAGACCCAGGAATTTGCCACGTCGGACGCCTCCCGCTTCGCCCGAAGGCTGAAGATGGGCATGACCTGGCTCTCGGCGGATGAGTTGGCCCGGTTCGGCATCAAGGAGTCCCTGGGGGACATTCCCAAGCGGGTGCGGCCGGGCAACTGACCTTGCCGCCGGGCCGGTGGACGAGCCCTCAGTGACAGGCCGGCGGGCGACCGCCCGTGGACTTTTTCAGCCGTTCCAGGTATCGCCGCCAGAATCCCTTGCGTTGCGACACGGTATACTTACCGGGTTCGGCTTCGAAGGCCCGTTGGCAGGCCGGAGCGCAAAAGTAGATCTGGATGCCGTTATAGCACGTCCGGCCGGCCGCGGTCCTCGGATTGACCGTCATTCCGCAGACCGGATCGACAAATTCGGTGGTATCCTTCGAAATCCCCATGAAGCCCTCCTTGGTGTATCGGTTGGCGTGTCGGCATGGAACCATACGAATACCATAAGCATTATTATGCGACTGCCATCTGTGCGGAGCGCGGCCGCGTTTGACACCATTGCACAAACCTGCGTAATTTCATATTGTTGCCTATATATAGGCGCGGGGTCGACAAACCGGCCTCGGCAACCCCAGGCGATTCCGGGCCATCACGGGGTCGCGGCCGGCTTGTCCGGACCGGCGCGCCCATGGTTCCGCTCCATTCGCGACACAGGAAAGCCGCATGAAGATCTCCATCCGCTGGGCATTGATTCTCGGTTGTCTGGGGCTGATCTGGGGAACCCAGATCGTCATCACCACCTCCACCTATCTCACCTCGCAAAAGGTGCTCATAAAGCACGCCCGCGATATCATGCAGAATATCGCCGATCTGACCATGGAGCAGTCCCAGAACCACCTGGCCCTGGCCCAGGGGGCCGCCCATCTCACCAAGCGGCTGATATCCTCCAACGTGGTGGGGTCGGACCTGGACCGGCGCGAGATCCTGGAACGTTATTTCCTGGACCAGCTTGCCATCTATCAACATTTCGCCGGCATCTACGTGGGCATGCCCAACGGCGATTTCTTCTATGTCAGCCGCTCGGATGATCGCACGGCCGGCGGTTTCCGGACCAAGAGCATCACCCATCCGGACGGGATCAAGGAGACCCGCCTCATCTGGAGGGACCCGGAGCAGCACTTCCTGTCCGACGAAAAAGTGGCGGTGGACGCCTACGATCCGCGCCAACGACCCTGGTATCTCAAGGCCTTGCGCGAGAAGAAGATCGTCTGGACCGATCCCTATATCTTCTTTACCTCCCAGAAACCGGGCATCACCATTGCCGGACCGATTTATGATCCCGACGAAGGTCTCATCGCCATCGTGGGCGTCGATATCGAAATCGACCAGCTCTCCACCTTCATCGGACGCCTGCGTATCGGCAAGCACGGCCGCGCCTTCATGCTCAACAACAACGGCGACGTGGTGGCTTTCCCCGACCCGGGCAAGCTGCGTCACAGCGAGGAAGGCCAGAGCGGCAAATACCGGCTGGTCAAGATCGAAGAACTCGACGACGGCCTGAGCCAGGCCGCCTACCAGGCCGTCCAATGGCAACGCAACGACCAGGACCGCATCGATCTGCAGGCGGCCCGCTTCGTGCGATTTAATTACGGAGGTGAGAACTACCACGCGGTCTTCACGCCCTTCGCCGACGAACAATGGCCCTGGATCATCGGGGTCTACCTGCCCGAGAGCGACTACCTGGGGGCCATTCAGGAGAACCGGCGGTTCAATCTCATGCTTACCCTGGGGCTTTCGGTGGTGGCCACCATCATCGGCCTGGCAATGGCCAGGAGCGTGATCCGGCCGCTGGCCGGGCTGGAGAAGGAGGCCCAGGCCATCAAACAGAACCGGCTGGACCGGCAATTCGATACCGGCTCGGTGTTCAAGGAGATCCAGGAAACGGCGGACTCCTTCGCGCGGATGAAAGAAGACATCCGCCGGAGCGAGGAGAAGTATCGGGGGATTTTCCAGAACATTCAGGATGTCTACTACGAGGTCAGTCTGGAGGGCCGGATCCTGGAGATCAGCCCCTCCATCCACAATGTCTCCGATTATGCCCGGGAAGAGCTGATCGGAGCCGAATTGAAGCAACTCTATCAAAATTTCCAGGACCGCAAGGACTTCCTGAACGTCATCCTCGCCGAAGGTCATGTGAGCGATTACGAGATCACCATGACCACCAAGGCCGGCCGCATCGAAAACTGCTCCATCAACTCCTCGTTGAAGCGCGATGCCGACGGCAACCCCGAGAAAATCGTCGGGTCCCTGCGGGTGATCACCGATCGCAAGAAGACCGAGCTGGAGCTGCGGCGTTACCAGGAACGGCTGGAAGACCTGGTCCACGAACGCACCCGGGACCTGGAGGAGACCAACCGCCGGCTGCTGGATCAGATGGAGGCCCGCAAGACCAAGGAAGAAGAGTTGCGCGAGAGTGAAGAGAAGTACCGCTCCATCATCGAAAACATGGACGACGGCTATTTCGAAGTGGACCGGCAGGGCAACCTCACCTTTTTCAACGATCGGCTGGCCGAAATCCTGGGCTATGAAGAGCACCGGATGGAGGGGCTCAACTTTCGCAAGTACCTGGAGGCCGATGCGACCGAAGCCGTCAAGAAGCGGTTCGCCGATATCTGGACCTCCGGCAAGTCCCAGCGGCTGGCGCGCTATTCCATCGTCCGCCCGGACGGTCAGGAGCGGACCCTGGACGTATCGGTATCCCTGATCAACGACCAGTCGGGAAACAACATCGGTTTTCGCGGCGTGGTCATCGATGTCTCCGACCGGCTCAATGCGGAAAAGGAGAAACGCAAACTGGAGGTCCGCCTGCAGCAGATCCAGCGTCTGGAGGGCATCGGCACGCTGGCCGGGGGGGTGGCCCACGATTTCAACAACCTGCTCATGGGCATCCAGGGCAATGTCTCCCTGATGATGCTGGAAACCGAACTCGCCGAAGCCCACATCGGCAAGCTGAAAAGCATCGAATCGTGCGTGCGGGCCGGATCGGACCTCACCCGGCAATTGCTGGGGTTCGCCCGCGGCGGCAAGTACATCGTCAAGCCCCTGGATTTCAACCATGTGATCCAAAACACCGCTCAAATGTTCGGCCGGACACGAAAGGAGCTTACCATCCATGAAAAGATGGAATCCGGGCTCTGGACCGTGATGGCCGATCAGAACCAGATCGAGCAGGTGATGCTCAACCTCTACATCAACGCCTGGCAGGCCATGCCCAACGGCGGCCATCTGTACATCGAAACCGCCAACATCGAAGTGGATCCGGAATTCGCGCGGCCCTTTGAAATATCGCCGGGGCACTACGTGCGCATCTCCGTCTCCGACACCGGCATCGGCATGGACGAAGCCACCCAGCAGAAGATCTTCGAGCCGTTCTTCACCACCAAGGAGATCGGCCGGGGAACCGGACTGGGGCTGGCGTCGGCCTTCGGCATCATCAAGAACCACGGCGGGGCCATCGATTTTTCCAGCAAATTGGGAGAGGGCACCACCTTCTACCTCTACCTGCCCGCTTCCGATTCCGAGGCGCCCTCGGATCGAGGCGCCAAATCGCCGGCGCCGGTCACGGGGTCGGAAACCATTCTGCTGGTGGACGATGAAGAGTTCATCCTGAATGTCAACAAGCCCATGCTGGAGAGACTGGGGTACAAGGTGCTGGTGGCCGACGGCGGCCTGGAGGCCGTCGAAATCTACCAGGAGCACCACGGCCGCATCCAACTGGTCATCCTGGATATGATCATGCCCGACCTGGGCGGCGGCGAAGTCTTCGACCGGATCAAGAACGTCGATCCGGATGTCAAGGTGCTGCTCTCCACCGGCTACAGCATTTCCGGCAAGGCAGAGGAGATCTTGTCCCGGGGCTGCAACGATTTCATCCAAAAACCCTTCGACATCAACCAACTGGCCAAGAAGATCCGGTCGGTGCTGGACGGTGGGGAGTAGGGCCCTGAACTTGCGCCGACCCATGCGCCGCATCCGGGGGGCCTTCTCCGCGCGTCAGCCGGAGGACGGCCGTGAATGGAAGACGGGAGGAGCAGAACCATGACCAGCCAAGTCTTTTTCATCGATTTTCGCGCCGACGTGCAGCAGAACATGATGGCCAAGCTGCGAAAACTGCTGGATGCCGCCGGTCTGGCCGACGTGGTGGCGCAACGGGACCTTACGGCGGTGAAAATCCATTTCGGTGAACGCGGCAACGCCGCCTTCATCCGGCCGGTTTACGTGCGCGAGGTGATCGCCGCGATCCGGGAGGCCGGCGGGGTGCCTTTTCTCACCGACGCCAACACCCTCTATGCCGGCACCCGCAGCGACGCCGCCCACCATTTGACCACGGCGATCCGGAACGGGTTCGGCTACTCCGGGGTGGAGGCCCCCCTGGTGATCGCCGACGGCCTGCGCGGCAAGAGCGAAACCACGGTGGCGGTGAACGGCAGACAATTCCGGCAGGTCCACATCGGCAAGGAGATCATGGAGGCCGACGCCCTGATCTCCCTGGCCCATTTCAAGGGCCATGAATTGTCGGGATTCGGCGGCGCCCTCAAGAACACCGGCATGGGCTGCGCCTCGCGCAAGGGCAAGCTGGCCATGCATTCCACGGTTTCGCCACAGGTAAATTCCGAAAACTGCATCGGCTGCGAGTCGTGCGTGAACCACTGCTCCCAGCAGGCCCTGACCATGACCGGAGATGCGGCCTTCGTGCGGGAAGAGGTATGCATCGGCTGCGGCGAGTGTATCCTGGTCTGTCCCCAGGCGGCCATCGAAATCAAGTGGGACCAGGAGATCCCGGCCTTCCTGGAAGGCATGGTGGAATACACCGCCGGGGTGTTGCAGAACAGGGCCGGCAAGGTCCTGTTCGTCAATTTCATCACCGACGTCTCGCCGGCCTGTGACTGCTATCCGTCCAACGACGCCCCCATCGTCAAGAACATCGGCGTGGTGGCCGGAACGGATCCCGTGGCCGTCGATCAGGCCTGCGTCGATCTGGTCAACGCCGAACCGGCCCTGGCCGGCACCCGGCTGACGGTCAACACCGAGCCGGGCGGCGACAAGTTCAGGGGCCTCTATCCCAATGTCGACTGGCCCATCCAGCTCGACTATGCCCAAAAGATAGGCCTGGGCAGCCGGTCCTATGAACTGGTGGCCATTTGACCCGTTCGTGAATCGTACCTAGCCTTTTGGCTCGATCGTCGCGCGCGGGCGAAGCTTTCCGCCACCGGCACCATGGCACGGCAGTCCGATCCGTAAACCGCGTTACTGGAAGGCAGGCAGAACTTCATGGAGATCTGGATCGTAACGGCCATTCTGGTCATGACGCTCTACCTGTTGATCAGCGAAGTCCTGCCCATCGACGTCACGGCCATCGGCATCATGGTGGCGCTGATGGTCACGCGAATCCTGACGCCGCCGGAGGCCGTGGCCGGTATCGCCAATCCGGCGGTGATCACCGTGGGCGCCATGTTCCTCATCAGCCGGGCCATGACCCGCGCCGGCACGGTGGGGTTCATCGGCCAACGGGTCATGGATTGGGCCCGGGGCCGGGCCGGACTGGCCCTGTTGTCCGTCCTGCTGATCGTGGGATTGGCGTCGGCCTTTATCAATAACACGCCGGTGGTGGTGATCTTCATCCCGGTGCTGATGAGCATGAGCTGCCGGCTCGGGATCAGTCCCTCCAAGTACCTGATTCCCCTGTCGTACATATCCATCCTCGCCGGATCCTGCACCCTGATCGGCACGTCCACCAACATCATCGTCAGCGATCTGGCCGTCCACTACGGCTACGACGCCATCGGCATGTTCGAGCTTTCCCGGCTGGGCCTGCCCATCGCCGTCATCGGATTGGTGATGATCCTGCTGCTGGCGCCCCGGCTGATGCCCGATCTGCTCAATCCCACCTGCGAATTGAGCGATGACCGCAAACGCCGCTACCTGGCCGAGATCATCGTGCCGGAAGCCAGCCCCCTGATCGGGATGAATCCCTGTTCCCATCTGCCAGGCAAATACCCCGGCATCGAGGTGTTGGAGTTGATCCGGTCGTCGCAGATCTATCACCCCTGCCGCGACATGGTGACCCTGGCCCCGGGGGACCTGCTGCTGATCAAGGGATCGCCCAACGAATTGATGCATCTGCTGGACGACAAGGTGGTGGAGCTGCCGCGGTCGGAGAACGGGCCGCAGTTCCAGGGCCCCAACCAGACCATGGTGGTGGAGTTGATCATCGTCCCCCAGTCCAGCCTGGTGGGCCAGCCCCTGCGCGAAACCTACCTGATGCGCAACTCCAGCGTGAACATCGTGGCGGTGGAGCGCAGCGGCCTGCACTATGAAGAGACCCAGTTGCAGGACATCCGCCTGCGGACCGGCGACATCCTGTTGATCTGGTGCCAGGAGGATCATCTCAAGACCCTGCGCGACCGCAACGACTGGATCGTCATCGAGGATGTGCACCATCAGATCGAGTACAAACGCAAGGCCCCCCTGGCCGCGGCGATTTTCGGCGGCATGGTGGTGGCCGCCGCCTCCGGCCTGGCCGACATCATGGCATGCGCCCTGGTGGCCCTGCTGCTCATGCTGCTCACCGGCTGCCTGCCGCTCCGGGAGGCCTACCGCGCCTTGCAGAGCAATGTGCTCCTGCTCATCGCCGGGACCATCGCCCTGGGTACGGCCATGGACAAGACCGGCGCCAGCCGCTTCTACGCCGACCTGTTCCTGGGGCTGATGAAGGGGTGGAGCCCCATGGCCGTGCTGGGCGGCATGATCCTGCTGACCAGTGTCTCCACCCAGATGCTCAGCAACAATGCCACGGCCATCCTGCTGCTGCCCATCGCCATCTCCACCGCCGTTTCGCTGCAGGTGGATCCCAGACCCTTCATCATGGCGGTCTGTTTCGGCGCCAGTGCCTGTTTCGCCACCCCCATCGGCTACCAGACCAACCTGATGGTCTACGGGCCGGGGGGCTACCGCTTCAGCGACTATTTCCGGCTGGGCATTCCCCTCAACCTGCTGGTGCTGGTCATGGGCACCCTGGTGATTCCCGTCTTCTGGCCCCTGTAAGGAGGATTTGCCATGACCCGTACGCCATCCGCCCGCCGGATCGAGATCAACGGCATCGTGCAGGGGGTGGGATTCCGGCCGTTCGTCTACCAACTGGCCCGGGAACACGGCCTTCGCGGCCGGGTGGCCAACACCGCCGGCGGGGTGAACATTCACCTGGAGGGTCCATCGCAGAGCCTGGACGCCTTCCTGGCCGATATCGAACGCCGCAAGCCGCCCCTGGCCCATATCGTGGAGGTGCACGCCGCACCCGCCGAAGTGGAGGGGCCGGCGGATTTCGTCATCGTCCCCAGCGAAGGCGGCGAATCCCGGTCCACCCTGATTTCGCCGGACGTGGCCATGTGCGCCGACTGCCGCGCCGAATTGTTCGATCCCGGCGACCGCCGGTTCCGCTACCCCTTCATCAACTGCACCAATTGCGGCCCGCGTTACACCATCATCGACGACGTGCCCTACGACCGGCCCAAGACCTCCATGCGCAGTTTCGTCATGTGCCCGCAATGCCAGGCCGAATATGACGATCCCGACGACCGCCGCTTCCATGCCCAGCCCAACGCCTGCCCGGAGTGCGGTCCCCGGGTGACCCTGTACGATGGGGAGCATAACCAAATCGTGGCGGACGACCCGATCGCGGGGGCCGCCGACCTTCTCAAGGAGGGCCGGATCCTGGCCGTCAAGGGGCTGGGCGGGTTCCACCTGGCGGTGGATGCCCGCAACGATGCGGCGGTGGCGCGGCTGCGGGAACGCAAGCACCGCGAGGAAAAACCGCTGGCGATCATGGTGCCGGACCTTGCCGCCGCCGGCCGCTATGCCCGTTTTTCCGACGAGGAGGCCGGGCTGCTGACCTCCATCCAGCGGCCCATCGTGCTGCTGGCCAAAAAACTGCCGGAAAAACTCGCCTTCAGCGTGGCGCCGCGCAACCTGTACTACGGCGTCATGCTGCCCTACACCCCCCTGCACGAACTTCTGCTGTCCTTTGGATTCGACGCCCTGGTGATGACCAGCGGCAATCTGAGCGAGGAGCCCATCGCCATCGACAACCAGGAGGCCTTCCACCGCCTGAAGGAGATCGCCGATTATTTCCTGGTCCATGACCGCGACATCTACCTGCGCAGCGACGACTCCATCGTGCGGCACGTCGCCGGCCGCACCCGGCCCATCCGCAGATCGCGGGGGTATGTGCCCATCCCGATCTTTCTGAAGAACGAGGTGCCGCCCATCCTGGCCTGCGGCGCGGAACTCAAGAACACGGTCTGTCTGACCAAAGGGCGCCAGGCCTTCGTGAGCCAGCACATCGGCGACATGGAAAACCTGGTCACCGAATCGTTTTTCCAGCTGACCATCGATCACCTGCAACGGATCATGGACATCGCGCCCCAGTGGGTGGTGTGCGACCGGCATCCCGATTATCTGAGCACCCAATGGGCCCGGCGCCAGAACCGGGCGCCGGTGCTGGCCGTCCAGCATCACCACGCCCACGTGGCCGCCGCCATGGCCGAACACAAACTGGAGGGACCGGTGATCGGCCTTGCCTTCGACGGCACCGGATACGGAGACGACGGCACGGTCTGGGGCGGCGAAGTGCTGGTGGCCGACTATGGCGGATACACCCGCGCGGCCCATCTGGAAACCGTCCCCATGCCCGGCAGCGCGGCGGCCATCAAGTCTCCCTGGCGCATGGCCCTGGCCTACCTGGAGCGGGCCTTCGGCGATGATCTGTGGGACCTGGACCTGCCTTTGTTCCGACAGGTCGACCGCCCCGACGCCGAATCAATCGTGCAGATGGTCCGCAAGGGCTTCAATTCGCCGCCGACCTCCAGCATGGGCCGGCTATTCGACGGCGTGGCCTCCATCGTCGGTCTGCGCCAGCGGGTGGCCTTCGAAGGTCAGGCCGCCATGGAGCTCGAGATGATGTGCCCGCCGGACGAGAGCGACGAATACCCCTTCGAATGGTCCGGCGAGGCTCCCCGCGTGATCGCCGTGGGACCCATCATCCAGGGGGTGGTGGCCGATATCCGGCAGGGGATGCCGGCCTTCATCATCGGCGCCAAATTTCACAACACCCTCATCCGGGGCTGCGCGCGCCTGTGCCGGCAAATCGAGGAGGAGACCCAGCTCCGCCGGGTGGTCCTCAGCGGCGGCTGTTTCCAGAACCGGCTCCTGCTGGAAGGGCTGACCCGGTCCCTCACCGACGAAGGTTTCCAGGTGTTCAATCACCGCCAGGTACCGGCCAACGACGGCGGCATCTCCCTGGGCCAGGCCCTCATCGGCGCCGCCATGGCCGCCGGTTAGACATGCCCCCGAAACCTGGGGCCGGCCCCAGCACCGGCCGTTTGCGATGACGGAACGAGTACCCCAGCCCGGCGGGCACGGCGGCCCGCCCTGCGAAGACCCTCTTTCACACCAGGGATGATTCCCATCGCCTTCCCGGCGCCCATCATCGAATCGGCGTTTGAAAGGCCCTTGAAAAGCAGGGCCGGCCTCGGCGCCGGCCGTTTGCGGTGGCCGAACGAGAACTCCAGCCCGGCGGGCACGGAGGCCCGCCCTACGAAGACCCTTTTTGACACCAGGGATGATTCCCATCGCCTTCCCGGCGCCCATCATCGAATCGGCGTTTGAAATGCCCTTGAAACGTAGGGCCGGCCTCAGCGCCGGCCGTTTGCGATGACGGGACGAGAATTCCAGCCCGGCGGGCACGGAGGCCCATCCTGCGAAGACCCGTTGTCAAACCAGGCTGCGTGCCCACCGGTTCAAGCTTTACTTGGGGCGGACATTGGTGCTAACTCAATGATCAACGCGTCGCCCACCCATGCGACGGAATCCGCAATGCGTCCAACAAGGCCACCGCGTCATGAGCATCGCCCATGCCGAAGAATATCGCGATCCCGCCATCGCCGGGAACCTGGCGAATAAGATCCGGGCCAGGAGCCGCCGGCCGATCCGGATCATGGAGGTCTGCGGCACCCATACCATGGCCATCTTCCGTCACGGGATCCGCAGCCTGCTGCCCGATACCGTCACCCTGCTGTCGGGGCCGGGCTGTCCCGTGTGCGTCACGGCCCAGTCCGATATCGATGCCTTCGTGCAACTGGCCCGGCGGGACGACGTGGTGGTGGCCACCTTCGGCGACCTGATCCGGGTGCCCGGCAGCGGCTCCTGCCTGCAAGCGGAGAAGGCGGCCGGCGCCGCCGTGGAAGTGGTCTACTCCCCCATGGACGCGCTGCGATTGGCCCGCCGGCGGCCGGACAAGCGGATCGTGTTTCCCGGCGTGGGGTTCGAAACCACGGCGCCCACCATCGCCGCCGCCATTCTCGGCGCCCGGGAACAGGGACTCGACAATTTCCTGGTCTACTCGGCGCACAAGACCGTTCCCCCGGCATTGGGCGCCTTGATGGACAACCCGGCGGTGCGCATCGACGGGTTCCTCCTGCCCGGCCATGTCTCCGTGATCATCGGCACCGACGCCTACCGTCCCTTTTTCGAGCGCCACCGGCTGCCCTGCGTGGTGGCCGGGTTCGAGCCCGTGGACATCCTGCAGGGCATCGCCGCGCTGACGGAGATGATCGAAAGCCAGGTCCCGGCCCTGGCCAATGCCTATCCCCGGGCGGTGTCCGGCGGGGGAAACCCCCAGGCGCGGCGGATCATGGAACAGGTATTCGAACCCTGCGATGCCCCCTGGCGCGGCCTGGGGGTCATCCCGGGAAGCGGCCTGGCCATCCGGGACGCCTTCGAAAGCTTCGACGCGGTCAAACGCTTCGATCTGCAGGTGCCGGAAGCGCCCGAACCCAAGGGATGCGCCTGCGGAGAGATCCTGTCCGGCATCCGGCTGCCGTCCCAATGCGCGTTGTTCCGCAAGAGCTGCACCCCCATGAGTCCGGTGGGACCGTGCATGGTGTCCAGCGAGGGCACCTGTGCGGCCTATTACCGCTATGCCGATATATGAGCGTTCCCTCGTGTTCGCCGCGCGGTCCGGAAAGGACGCACAGTTTTAGATTGGAGATCCCATGACAGCCGATACCATTGGATTGGACCACGGCTCCGGCGGCAAGGTGGCCCATCGCCTGACCACGGAATTGCTCCTGCCCATGTTCGACAATCCCATGCTGGCCAGGCTCGACGACGGCGCCGTGTTCGACGTGGCGTCGGGCAGGCTGGCGTTCTCCACGGACACCTTCGTGGTGGACCCCATCTTCTTTCCCGGCGGCGATATCGGGGAACTGGCGGTGAACGGCACGGTGAACGATGTGGCCATGTGCGGGGCCGAGCCCCGCTACCTGAGCATGGGATTGATCCTGGAGGAGGGGTTTCCCATCGCCGATTTGAAGCGGGTGCTCGCCGGCGTGCGCCGGGCCCTGGACCGCGCGGGGGTGCAGCTGATCACCGGCGATACCAAGGTGGTGCCCCGGGGCGCCGCCGACAAGATCTTCATCAACACCTCAGGGATCGGGGTGATTCCCCCCGGGGTGACGGTGGGCGGCCGGGGCGCGCGGCCCGGCGACCGGGTGATCCTGTCGGGCACCATGGCCGACCACGGCATCACCGTGCTGACCCAGCGGGAGGGCATGCGGTTCGAATCCGATATCCGCAGCGACACGGCCCCGCTGCACAACATGGTCAAGGGCATCCTCGCCGCCTCCGGAAACGTGCATGTGCTGCGCGATCCCACCCGGGGCGGCGTGGGGACCACCCTGAACGAGATCGCCGGGCAGTCCGGCGTGGGCATCCGGCTGTACGAGGAGCGCCTGCCGGTGAAAAAAGAGGTGGCCGGCGTCTGCGAACTGCTGGGCTTCGACCCCCTCTACCTGGCCAACGAAGGCAAGCTGCTCTGCTTCGTGGCCCCGGAGGAGGCCGACGCCGTGCTGGCGGCCATCCGGCAGGATCCCGCGGGGGGCGCGGCCGTGATCATCGGCGAGGCGGTGGCGGATCATCCCGGCCGGGTGGTGCTCCGGACGCGCATCGGCGGCGAGCGCATCGTGGACATGCTCACCGGGGAACAGCTCCCGCGGATTTGTTAATTGGTTAAATTGTTTATTGGTTGATTGAGGGGTCGGGGAGTTTTCTTTGTTTTTGGTATAAGCCCCCATCCTCCGGCGTCGGCTTCGGGGGAAGAACTCCCCGACCCCTCGGTTGATTGGTTGATTGGTCAACTGGTCAATCGGGTTGGTTCTGTGATGGCCCGGGACCTGATCATTCGTGTGATAACAGAAAGACAAGATGGATATAATTCCGCACTTCAATTGACAAATCGACAAATTGTCCAATTATGCATTCGCATTGTCGCAACGATTGGCAATCCTATTATTTTATTCCAGTTCGGACCGATCGAATATCAGATAATCATTACCAATCGACAAGGAGTCAGGCCATGACCATAACCCTGAAGCCCGGAATGACCTTCGAGTTCAGCTATCGTGTTCCCCTGGAGAAGACGGTGCCCTACCTTTTTCCCGAATTCGAGGAAGGGGCCGGCATGCCCGAGGTGTTCGCCACCGGGTACATGGTGGGGCTCATGGAATTCGCCTGCATCAAATTCATCAACCCGCATATCGACTGGCCGCGGCAGCAGACCGTGGGCATCCACATCGATGTCAGCCATACCGCGGCCACGCCGCCCGGCATGACCGTCACCGTGAAAGGCCGTCTGGAAGAGGTCGATGGACGCAAACTGAGATTCTCCCTGGAGGCCTTCGACGATAAGGACAAGATCTCCTCCGGCACCCATAACCGCTTCATCATCGAGGCCGAAAAGTTCAACGCCGCCATCGAGCAAAAGAAAGGATAAACCCCCATGGCCGCCAAAGAGATCAACGGCGCCCTGCGCAACATCGCCATCATCGCCCACGTCGACCATGGCAAGACCACCCTGGTGGATGCCATGTTTCGTCAGAGCGGACTCTTCCGGGACAACCAGGAGGTGGACGAACGCCTCATGGACAGCATGGACCTGGAACGCGAGCGGGGCATCACCATCGCGGCCAAGAACTGCTCGGTGGTCTGGAAGGGGGTGCGCGTCAATATCATCGATACCCCCGGCCACGCCGATTTCGGCGGCGAAGTCGAGCGGGCGCTCTCCATGGCCGACGGCGCCATCCTGCTGGTGGATGCCTCCGAAGGTCCTTTGCCCCAGACCCGCTTCGTGCTCAACAAGGCCCTCATCGCCGGGCTGAAGATCATCGTCGTGATCAACAAGATCGACCGGCCGGATGCCCGCACCGAGGCGGTGCTGGACGAGATCTATGACCTGCTCATCGACCTGGGCGCCACGGAGGAGCAACTGGAATTCCCCCTGCTCTATGCCGTGGGCCGCGACGGCATCGCCATGGCCCGGCCCGAGGATCCGGCCGAGGACCTGCACCTGCTTTTCGACGCCATCCTGAAAACCATTCCCGGTCCTTCCCACGACCCCTCGGCGCCCTTCCAGATGCGCGTCTCCGACCTGGGCTATTCCGACTATGTGGGCCGGCTGGCGGTGGGCAAGATCTTCAACGGCACGGCGCATTCCCGCGACCGGCTGGTCTGCCTGGGCGCAGACGGACGCAGTACCCCGCTGAAAGTCACCAAGCTGCAGATCTACGAGGGGGTGCAGCTCACCGAGGTCGACGAGGTCCAGCCCGGCGACATCGTGGTGCTGGCGGGCATCGAGGACGTGACCATCGGAGATACCATCTGCACCGAACTCGAACCCCGGGCCCTGCCGCGCATCCGGGTGGACGCCCCCACGGTCTCCATGACCTTCACCATCAACAACGGTCCCTTCAGCGGCCGGGAGGGCAAGTACGTCCAGTCCAGCCGCCTGCGGCAGCGGTTGCACAAGGAGACCCTGTACAACATGGCCATCCAGGTGGAGGAGGGAGAGGAGCGCGATGCCATCCTGGTCAAGGGGCGGGGCGAGTTTCAACTGGCCATTCTCATCGAGACCATGCGCCGGGAAGGCTATGAATTCTGTGTGGGCCGGCCCGAGGTGATCTACCGGTTCGAAGAGGGGCGCAAACTGGAGCCCATCGAAAAGCTGCTGGTGGATTGCGAGGAGCAGTTCCTGGGGGTGGTGACCGAGAAGCTCTCCCTGCGCAAGGGCAAGATGACCAACCTGGTGAACAACGGCAAGGGACGGGTGCGAATCGAATTTTCCGTCCCCTCCCGCGCCCTGATCGGGTATCGCGACGAATTTCTCACCGACACCCGGGGCACGGGCATCATGAACTCCCTGTTCGACGGCTACGACGACTATCGCGGTGACAGCCCCAGCCGCTATACCGGCTCCATCGTGGCCGACCGCACGGGCAAGGCCGTGGCATACGCCCTGTTCAACCTGGAGCCCCGGGGCCGGCTCTTCATCACCCCCGGCGAAACGGTGTACGAAGGCATGATCGTCGGCGAGCACAACCGGGCCCAGGATATCGACGTCAATGCGTGCAAGGAAAAGAAGCTCACCAATATCCGCGCGGCGGGAAAGGACGATGCCGTGTTGTTGTCGCCGGTCCAACCGCTCACACTGGAACAGTCCATCAGTTTCATCCGCGAGGACGAGCTTGTGGAGGTGACGCCCAAATCGGTCCGTCTGCGCAAGGCCGTGCTCGCGGCCTCCCGGCGACAGAATCTGTACATCTCCAGGAAAAAGAAAAATCGGTGATTTTTTCCGCTTGAGCCCCCATCCTCCGGTTTATACCAAGAGCGAAGAAGCCCCCTCTCCTTCCTCGATGGGGTAACTGGCCATTTTAATATTTGATAATTCCGGTAGGATATGATTGAAAGTACCAGTCTCCAGCCGGACAGGACGGCCGCAAGCGGCTGGGGGCATACCCGTTGGCGCGGAGGATCGCGCCGGTTTCAGATAGTGTCCATCCAGAAAGGGTAGATTGTGGTCCAGATCAAGGCCGCAGGGAGGTTGAAACCGCAGGCGTAGCGGCGCTACGTCGAGGATTTCGACCGACCGAGAACACCGGGCTGGGCCGCAAGATGCCATTTCTGGGTGGACACTAGATAGTTCGATGCAAACCAGATCCGATGGAGTAGATCATGGCGCGCAACGCCACGTTCAACATCCTGATGTACTCCCACGACACCTACGGACTGGGCCACATCCGCCGAACCATGGCCATCGCCTCCCACCTGAAGGCGCCGCACATCAACATCCTGATCCTCACCGGTTCTCCCATCGTGGGCCGGTTCACCATTCCGGAGCAGATCGATTTCGTCCGGATTCCCGGGATGATCAAGAAAACCAACGACGAATACCAGCCCCTTTCCATCAAGATCCATCCGCGGCATGCCCTCGATATCCGCAAGAACATCATCACCGCCACCGCCAAGACCTTCCGGCCCCACCTCTTCATCGTGGACAAGGAGCCGTTGGGGCTGAAGAAGGAGGTGTTGCCCACCCTCAAGTGGCTGCGGCGCAACTGCCCCGGCACCCACACCATCCTGGGGTTGCGCGATGTCATGGACGACCGCGACACGGTACGCGCCGATTGGCGCAAGAAAGGCATCTACGACGCCCTGGAGCAGCTCTATACCGAGATATGGGTCTACGGCAACCAGGAGATGTACGATCCCATCGTCGAATACGGAATCGGCGATGCGGTGCGGCCCAAGATCCATTTCACGGGCTACATTCCCCGCAAGGTGCCCTCGGCCGATGCCGTGGCGCGGGTCCGGAGCGAGACGACCAGGGAAAACGGGCGCAAGCTGGTGGTGGTTACCGGCGGCGGCGGCGGCGATGCCTATCCGCTGATGAATGCCTACCTGGACATGCTGGAACATTCCAATGCCGCCGCCTGTATCCAAAGCGTGCTCATCGCCGGGCCCTTCATGCCCCAATCGGAACGCAGGCGGCTGGCGCGCAAGGGGCGCCGGCTGGGGGTCCCGGTGCACCGGTTTTTCCGTCATATGGAGGAAATCCTGGCCGCCGCCGACCTGGTGGTGGGCATGGCCGGTTACAACACCCTGTGCGAAATCCTCAGCCAGAAGACCCCGGCCCTGCTGATTCCCCGGGAAACCCCGCGCCAGGAGCAGCTGATCCGCTCGCAGATCTTCCAGCGCGAGTCCCTGGCCGAGTATATTCCCTGGTCCCAGGTGACCCCCGAGGCCCTGCAGCAAAAAATCTTTCAAATGCTGGAGAACGGACGGCAATACCGCATCGCCATCGGCCGGTTTCCCCTCACCGGCCTGGAGTTCATGCGACAACGCCTTCGCACGTTCAGGTTCCCTCCCCATGGCCCGTGCTGAACCACCCGCCGTCGGGATGGTGCTCAAGGGGTATCCGCGCATCTCGGAGACCTTCATCTCCAACGAGATCCTGCTGCTGGAACGCCTGGGCATCCGGGTGCATATCATTTCCATGCGGCAGCCGCGGGAAAGCTTCGCCCACGCCAGCGTCCACGGGATCCAGGCGCCGGTGGACTATCTGCCCGAGACCATCCTGACCTCGCTGCACCGGCTGCTCTATCACAACCTGGCCCTGGCCCTGGACCGGCCCCGGCGGTATGGGCAGACGCTGAAAGCTGCCTTCCGGCGGTTCCTGCGCAGCCGCAAGTCCGCCACCATCAAGCACTTGCTGCAGGCCGGACTGGTGGTGCACAAGGTGCTGCCCGATAGCGGCGTGGTCCATCTGCATGCCCACTTCGCCCATTCGCCCACCTCGGTGACCATGTTCAGCAGCATGCTCAGCGGGCTGCCCTTCAGTTTTACGGCCCACGCCAAGGACATCTACACCTCCGATCCGGCCCAGATCGCCGAAAAGATCCATCGGGCCCGATTCGTGGTGACCTGCACGGGGTACAATCAGGAATATCTGACGCGGCTGGCGCCCCGCCGGGCAGGGAATATCCATCGCAGCTATCACGGCATCGACACGTGCCTGTTCAACCGCCGGCAAGTCCGCATCGAGGCGAAGCCTCCGTACCGGTTGCTCACCGTCGCGCGCCTGACGCCCAAGAAAGGCCTGCCGACCCTCCTGCGGGCGCTGCGGGGATTGCTCGACCGGGGTGTCGAATTTCGCCACACCCTCATCGGCGACGGCGACGAGCGGGCCCGGGTGCTGCGATTGACGAAGGATCTCGGACTCACCCATTGCTGCCGCTGGCAGGGAACCCTGCCCCATGAGCGGGTGCTGGACCACTACCGCCGGGCGGATCTCTTCGTTCTCGGGTGTGAAATCGCAGAGGACGGCGACCGCGACGGGATTCCCAACGTCCTCATGGAGAGCATGGCCATGGGTGTGCCGGTGGTGACCACCCGCGTTTCCGCCATTCCGGAACTGGTGGAGGACGGCGTTTCCGGGCTGCTGGTGGAACCCCGGGAACCCGATGCCCTGGCCGATGCCGTATGGCGGATGCTGTCAGACCCGGAATTGCGCCGTAGGGTGATCGCCAACGGCCGGCGCAAAATCGAAACGGATTTCGACAACCGGCGGCTCATCGAAAAGCTGGCCTCCCTGATGCGCGCCGCCGTCGATGCCGCTTCTTCGTCCTCCGTCCGAGGCCAGCGACCGTAACATAATTTATGCGCATCGCCTTCTACACGCCCTTCAAGCCCCTGGATCATCCCCATCCCTCCGGCGACCAGGCCATCGCCCGGGCCCTGGCGGAGTTCCTGCGGGAACAGGGACATGAACTGATATCGGTGGGCGGCCTGCGGACCCGCTGGATCTATTGGCGGCCCCATCGATGGCCCCGGCTGTTGCGCGACGGCCTGGCGGCGCGGCGCCAGGTCCACGGATCCGACACGGACCTGTGGCTGACCTATCATTGCTACTACAAGGCCCCCGATCTGCTGGGGCCGCTGGTGTCCCGTGCGGCCGGCCTGCCCTATGTCGTCTTCCAGGGCGTCTACGCCACCAAATACCGGCGCCGCCTGGCGACCTGGCCCGGGTTCCGGCTCAACCGATGGTGTCTGCGGCGGGCCGATCATATTTTCACCAACAAACGGGTCGACCGGGTCAACCTCGAACGGATCGTCCCCGGTCATCGGGTAACCTATATCGCGCCCGGTATCCGGCCGGAGGAGTTCGATTTCGATTCCCGGTCGCGGCAACGCCTGCGGCGGCAATGGGGCGCGGGCGATACCCCGGTGATCCTGGCGGCCGCCATGTTCCGGGACGACGTGAAGACCGAAAGCCTGCTCTGGCTGATCCGGGCGTGCGCCCGTTTGCACCGGGGGGACGATCCGTTTATGCTGGTGATTGCCGGAGACGGCCCTTGCCGGTCCTCCATCCAGGGCCTGGCCCAAAGGGAGCTCGGCGACCGCTGCCGTCTCGTGGGTCGGATCCCGCGCCGCAAGATGGCCGGATTTTACAGCGCCGGGGATATCTTCGCCTATCCCGGTATCGGCGAGGCATTGGGGATGGTCTACCTGGAGGCCCAGGCCTGCGGTCTGCCGGTGGTGGCCTTCGACAACGGCGGCATCGCCGAAGTGGTGGACCGCCGGCGCACCGGATTCCTGACGCCGGTCCGGGAGCCGGCGCCATACGTCCGGGCCCTGCGCCGATTGATTCAACAACCCGCGCTGCGGCGCGAGATGGGGAATTCGGCGGTGCGCCACGTACGCCGCCATCATGACCTGAACCGCAACTATAGCGGGCTGTCGGAAATGTTGCGCCGGGTGGCCCGGAGACAGGACATTGCCCCCACGGAGCGATGCCGATGACGGATCGACCGCAGGTAACCCGCTTCGGGATCATGCGCCACGGCGAAACCGAGTGGAATCGCAGCAAACGGATGCAAGGCCAGGCCGACTCGGCGCTCACCGGGTCGGGGCGGCGGGCCGTCCGCCAATGGACGGACTTGCTCGCGGCCATGGGCTGGGACCGGCTGCTGGTCAGCGATCTCGGGCGCGCCCGGGAGACCGCGGCCATGATCAACGCCCGGCTGAACCTGCCCCAGCACGTGGATGCCCGGTTGCGGGAGCAGCATTGGGGACACTGGACGGGCTGCACCATCGCCGAGTTGCGCCGCTCCGATCCCACCGGCCTGGCCCGGATGGAAGCCCGGGGCTGGCGGTTTCAGCCCCCCGGCGGCGAAACCCGGGAAGCCGTCTGGCGGCGCAGCCACGATGCGCTGGCGGACGCGGCCCGGCGATGGCCCGGAGAGACCATCCTGGTGGTGGCCCACGGCGGAGTGATCCGCTGCCTGCTCTACCGTCTGCTGGAGCGCCGCTTCGTGCCGGGAGAACCCCCGGCGCTGTTGACCCGGGCGCTCCATTGGCTGCACCACGACGGCCGGACCCTGGCCATCGAAGCGTGCAATGCCGTGGAGTTCAAAACCCCCGCGTCCGGGCATTGAGCGGACGCCGAATGCCGAACCGTGGAAACGCCTCCATGAAGATTCTCTTTTATTGCCAACACGTATGGGGCGTGGGGCACTTCTTCCGCAGCATGGAGATATGCCGTGGACTGCATCGCCACGACGTGGTCATGGCCGCGGGCGGCCCCCCCTTCGATGCTCCCCTGCCCGGTCATGTGCGCCTGACCCGATTGCCGCCCATCAGGATGGACGACGACTATCGTACCCTGCGCAGCGACGATGGCGGCCGCAGCCTGGAACGGGTCAAGTCCGAGCGCAGCGCCCGGCTGCGCCGGATCTATCTGGAAGAGCGGCCGGACGTCCTGCTGATCGAATTGTATCCCTTCGGCCGGCGCAAATTCAAATTCGAACTGGTGCCCCTGCTCAAGGAGATCCGCGGCAATGCCCTGCCGCCGGCCAAGGTCGTCTGCAGTCTCCGGGACATTCTGGTGGCCAAACCGGATGCGGCGGCCTACGAAGCCGATGTGGTGGAGAAGCTCAACCGTTATTTCGACGCCCTGCTGATCCATGCCGACCGGCGGCTGGTGGCCCTGGACGAGACCTTCGGCCGGACCGGGGAGATCGCCATCCCGCAGGTCTACACCGGATTCGTGGTCCAGCCCCCCCCGGACCGGCCCCCGGCCGCCATCCGGCAATCGCTCCACCTGGATCCGGACCACCGGTTGGTGCTGGTCAGCGCAGGCGGCGGCCGTTCGGGCGTTCCCCTGCTGCGCTCCGTGTTGGGGGCCGTTCGATCCATGCAGCCCCTGGAGGGGATGCAGGTGCTTGTTTTTACCGGGCCGTTCATCGAGGACCGCGACTTCGCCGACCTGCAGACGATGCAGAGCCCCGGCGTGAAGATTTCCCGGTTCAGCGACCAGTTCCTCTCCCTGCTCGCCGTGGCCGATCTTTCCATCAGCATGGGCGGCTACAACACCAGCATGAATCTGCTGGCCACCGGTGTCCCGGCGCTGGTCTGGCCGTTTCCCGGCGACCGCGAGCAGGGCCTGCGGGCCCGACGGCTGGAAGAGGCCGGTGTCTTGCGGGTGCTCGCCGAGGCGGATCTCGACCCGACGCGCATGGCTGCGCTCATTCGACACCGTCTCTCCCCGGGGCCCCGCAAGGTTTCCTCCCTGGCCATGGACGGCGCCCGGGAGACCGCCCGCTTCCTCGAGACTCTGTGGCCGTAGATCCGTCCGGCATCGGTATCATAAAGAATTGTAGTGGTTTACAGCGTCGACGCCATGGCGTATATTCATATTTATTTACTTGTGTCCATCCAGAAATGGTAGATTGTGGTCCAGATCAAGGCCGCAGGGAGGTTGAAACCGCAGGCGTAGCTTCGCTACGTCGAGGATTTCGACCGACCGAGAACACCGAGCTGGGCCGCAAGATGCCATTTATGGATGGACACTCCCGGAATGGCCGATGAGATTATCCATACCCGCCAAACAAGTCCAACGGCAGGTGAAGCTGCCGTTCATGAAATCGGTGGAGATTGCCGTCCGGGGGCTGCGGGTGCGTTTCTTCCGGTCGCTGATCACCACCCTGAGCCTGGTGCTGGCCATCGCCTTTTTCAGCTTTGTAATGATCGGCAACCATGTGGCCAACGGCCTGTTGCGCAGCGGCGATCAACGGGCCCGGCAGGAACTGATCCGCAGCGGCTACGATCTGGGGCCCCAGGATACCCGGGTGAGCGGCAACCCGAAACAGCGCTGGATCCTGGTGCTGTCCCTGGTGGTCTGCGTGGTGGGGATCGTCAATGCCCAGCTCATGGCGGTCACCGAGCGATTCCGCGAGATCGGCACCATGAAATGCCTGGGCGCACTGGACCGGTTCGTCCTCCGGCTGTTTCTGCTCGAGGCGGGCATGCAGGGACTCGTGGGCGCGTCCGCAGGGGCGCTGATCGGCGCCGGCTTCGCCCTGGCCGCAGGCCTGGCGCGCTTCGGCACGGCCGCCCTGGTTCACCTGGACTGGGGTCAATTCGCGGCCGCCACGCTGTGGGCCACCGCCACCGGGTGTTTGCTCAGCGTGCTGGGCGTGATCTACCCGGCCCTGCTGGCGGCCCGCATGCAGCCGGTGGAAGCCATGCGGGTGGAACAATAGAAGATTCCAAGCTTCCGGGCAGTAGCCGGTTCCGGGTCCCATCGCAGCCGGCGAAGCCGGCGGGAAGGAAATGATGAGCGCGGAGAGTCATATCGTCCGGGTGACCGGGGTAACCAAGACCTTCCGGATGGGCAAGGTGGAGGTGCAGGCCCTCAAGGGCGTCGATCTGCAGATCGGTCGCGGAGAGTACATTTCCATCATGGGACCGTCCGGTTCGGGCAAAAGCACCCTGTTCAACATGATCGGCGGTCTGGACAAGCCTTCGGACGGCAAGGTCTACATCGACGAGGTGGATATCTCCCAGTTGGATGCATATGAACTGGCCTGGCTGCGCTGCCGCAAGATCGGGTATATCTTTCAGACCTTCAACATCATCCAGGTCATGACGGCCCTGGAAAATGTCACCCTGCCCATGACCTTCGCCGGGGTGAACAACGACGATGCCGTGGCAAAGGGCATGGCCCTGCTGGAACTGGTGGGCCTGGCCGAGCGCCACCAGCACAAGCCGTTCGAATTGTCCGGCGGTCAGCAGCAACGCGTGGCCATCGCCCGGGCCCTGGCCAACGATCCGGCCATCATTCTGGCGGACGAACCCACGGGCAACCTCGATCTGACCACCGGCGAGGAGATCATCGAACTGCTCAAGGAATTGAGTCGGGAGCGGGAGGTGACCGTTATTTCGGCCACCCATGACGTGAAAATGCTCAATGTGTCCGATCGGGTGGTCTGGATCCGCGACGGCCGGGTGGATCGGATCGAGGACCCCGCCGATCTGTCGCTGTCGGTGGGCCAGGTCGATCTCGGCTGACCGTCTCGGCATTGCCGGCCCCGCATCCGGGGGCGGGGATCGCAAGAAAAAAGGGAAGGGATTCCAATCTTGGGCTATCATTTATACGCATGACATAATCGACCGATTCGGGGCGGACACCTTACAATGCACCCTCGCCTGTGGACATATCTGCTGCTGATCGGGCTGACCGGCATCTCCTGGATGGCGCCGGCCGGGGTGCGGGGTGACATCGACCGCTTTCAGGCGACCCTCCGGGCCTTCGCGGCCATGGGGGACCGCACCACGGGAACGGCCGGCAACGATGCCGCCGTCCAAAGCATCGGCGCCAACTTCGACGCACTGAACCTGGAAAGCGTCGGCAGCCAGGTTTTTGCCACGGCGACCCGGGAATACGGGCCGGCCCGGTTGGCCTTGTCGCGCAGACCCGACCCTATCCCCATCCACCCCCTGGCGGCCAACGCCATCTCCCCCAACACCACCGGACCCAAGGGCCTTTCCGGACCGTTGGTCTATGTCGGCAACGGCGATCTCGGGGAGATGAACGGCAAACCCATCGAGGGCGCCATCGTACTCATGGAGATGACCTCCGGCCGCAACTGGCTCCATGCCGCTTCCCTGGGAGCCAAGGCGCTGATCTACATCGATCGGAATGATGCGGCCGGCTACTTCTTCCAGGAAAAGCTGGAACTTTCGCCTGTCGCCTTCCCCCGGTTCTGGATCCCCCTGGCCCGTGCCCGTCAATTGCTGGGGCAGTTCGAGTCGGCCGCCGAGGGGGTCGTGGATCCGGAGGCCCGGCTGAATGCGACAGCCCGGTGGCGGGAGACCACCGGCCGCAACCTCTATGCCCTCATTCCCGGCAACGACCCCGTTCTGGCTGCAGAGCTGGTGGTGGTGGAGGCCTTCTACGATACCCGGGCCGCCGTTCCGGGCCTGGCCCCCGGCGCGGACGAATCGTGCGGCATCGCCACCTTGCTGGAGATGGCCCGCGAACTGAAGGAACGGCCGGCCAGGCGCTCGGTGCTGCTGGTGGCCACCGGCGGCAATGGACAGTCCCAGGCCGGAATGCGCGAGATGGTATGGAGTCTGGCGGAGAGATCCAAATATTTTCAGCAGCTGCAAAAACAGCTCCGGAGGGAGATCAAGACCCGCGGCAAGGTACTCCAGTCCCTGGGGGCCGGCAAAGGATCTTCGACGCCGGACCTGTCCGAGGGCAGCCCGGCCATCGACGCCCTGCACGAGCGGATCAAGACCGAGGTCGACTCCTTGTCGCGGCGTTTGATGCAGCTGCGCCTGGAGCCGGACAGCGCCGGGCAACAGGCCGGGATAGGGCCCCTGGTGGACCGGCGGTCCGCCCTGCGCAGTCTGGGGTGGCAAAACGCCTATCCCCATCCGACACCCGGGGAGCGGGCCATTTTGGAGCACTTGCTTCCCATGGCCGTCGCCGATCAGCAGGCCGTATTGGATTCGGCCCGCGCTCAATTGACCTATGTCCGCAGCGCGGCAGAGATGCGCAGACTCGTCCGGTCCTATGATCTGCAGGCCGTGGTTTCCCTGTATCTCTCCAGCCACGGCGACGGCGTCGGCGCCTTCAACCAGGGATGGCGCTATCCGTTGAAGTCCAATATCAACCGGGTGGAGGCCTACGTCCAGCTCGACGATGTCCTGCAGGCGGCCGGCCGGCGGCTGGACAATCCCGCCCTGGCCGGTCTGTTCAAGGACACCCTGCGACCCAACCGCAAACAGCCCTGGCAGAGCCAGCTGCCCGACCACCCGCGCCTGGGAGGCGAAATCAGCGCCCTGGCCGGATTTCTGGGCATTACCCTGGCCTCCACCCACGACATGCGCGTCCGCTGGGGAACTCCCCACGATACCGTCGAAAGGGTGGATGTGGCCAATGCGTTTCGCCAGGCCGTGCTGGTCCACCACCTGATCACCCGGTTGGCCGACGCTCCCCGGTTGCGCGCGACCGCGAGTCTGCGCCAGGGGTTCGCCACGGTGGCCGGGAGGGCCAATTTTCTGCGCCACGGAGAATTGTTTGCCGATCAGCCGGCCCCGGGCAGCGTGATCATGGCCTTCCAGGGGACGACCCGTTATTACACCATGGTGGACGCCATGGGCCGGTTCACCCTACGGGGGGTGGCCGACAAGAAGCATGTGTTGAACAAGGTCATCATCGAAGGGTACCGGTTCGACGACGACACCGGGGAGGTCCAATGGGCCATCGACAAGAAGCAGACCGGCAAACCGGCCTACCGGGTCAAAATGACCCGCCGTTTCATGGAGACCGACCTGGTGATGTTCGCCTGCGCCCAGACGACCCTGTTCAACCTGCTGGAGCCGCGCAATTTTCACTACATGACCAAGATCAAGCTGATCGACGGGCGGCGCGAGGCGTCGCCGCAGCACTACTGGTACAGCCGCATCGACACCCGGTCGTCGGTCATTACCTCCACCTTCCTGACTCCCGAGACCCGGCTGAAGATGACCCTGTCCGACAACGTGCTGCACAGGAAGCTGATCCTGCTCCATGCCGACCGGGAGAATCCCCTGGGCAGGGGCTACCATGTGCAGAAGTATCCGGCCGTGCTGCGTACCGATTACCGGGTGGCCCGGGACATGTGGGCTCTGCTGGCGCCCCGCATCGAAAACCTGGAGCGGCACGGGATCTTCAACCAGCGCATCCGCGACCTTCGGCAGCAGGGGGAGGCGGCCCTGGAATCGGCCGGCACCGCGCTGGCCCGACGGCAATACGATCGATTCGCCGAGGCCGCCTCCCGATCCTGGGCCCTGGCCTCGCGCGTCTACGACGACGTGGAGCGGACCCAGAAGGACGTGCTTTTCGGCGTGCTCTTCTACATCGCGCTGTTCGCCCCCTTCTCCTTCTGCATGGAACGCCTGCTGTTCTCGTTTGCCAGCATCTACAAACGCATTCTGGCGTTCGGCGCCATCCTGTTGCTGTTGATCTTCGTGATCTATCAGGTCCATCCGGCCTTTCAACTGGCCTACAGTCCCATGGTGGTGATCCTGGCATTTTTCATCATGGGGCTCTCATTGATGGTGACCCTGATTATCTTCCTGCGCTTCGAAAGCGAGATGACCACCCTGCAAAGCCATGCCCGCCGCCTGCGGGCCGGTGAATTGAGCCATTGGAAGGCTTTCGTGGCCGCCTTCCTGCTGGGCGTCAGCAACCTGCGGCGCAGGCGACTGCGCACGGCCCTCACCTGCCTGACCCTGATCATCCTGACCTTCACCATCATGAGCTTCACCACGGTGAAAACCTCCCGGCAGCATTCCCGCCTGCTGTACCAGTCCGGTGCTCCTTATCACGGCTTCCTGTTGAAGAACGCCAACTGGAAGAGCCTGCCCCCCGAGGCCCTCGGCCGGTTGACCAATGCCTTCGATGCGACGGCCTGGGTTGCCCCGCGGGTGTGGCTGGAGAGCGAAGATCCCACCCGCGCGACGCCCATGCCCATCCGCTACCAGGGACGGCGCTTCGAAGGCTTCGGCCTCGTGGGCCTGGGGCCCGAGGAGGGCCGCGTCACCGGATTGGATGCCATCCTGCTCCAGGGACGCTGGTTCCGGAACGCGGCCGCCGACGAGCTTCTGCTGCCCGATGTCATGGCCCGCAACCTGGGCATCGATCTGACCCGCTCGGGCCCGGTGCCCGTCACTTTGTGGGGACAGTCTTTCGAGGTGGTGGGCGTCTTTTCCGCAGACGGGCTCCAGCAGCGCACCGATCTGGACGGCGAACCCCTGACGCCGGTGACCTTCCCACGCGAAATCTCCACCGAACTCACCGAAGTGGAGATGGAAGCCCTGGAGTCGGGGGAGGACGTGGTGGCGTTTCAGAGCCGGTATGAACACATCTCCGGCCACCGGACCCTGATCATGCCCTACCGGACCCTGCTGGCCGCCGGGGGACGACTCGAAGCCGTGGCCGTGCGGCCCCGGCAGGAGATCGACCCGGCCGCAATGGCCGCAGACCTGGTGGACCGTTTCGGACTGGCCCTCTTTTCGGGCGAACCCGGCGGCACTTACCTCTACAATGCCGACGACGCCATCCGCTACAGCGGCGCGCCCAATATCGTCATTCCCCTGGTGATTTCGGTCTTCATCGTGCTCAACACCATGATCGGAAGCGTCTACGAGCGCAAACGCGAAATCGGCATCTACACTTCCGTGGGGCTGGCCCCCTCCCATGTGGCCTTTCTGTTCATCGCCGAAGCCATGGCCTTTGCCGTGATCAGCGTGGTGCTGGGATATCTGGTGGCCCAGACCAGCGCCGGTCTCCTTTCCGGAACGGCCCTGTGGTCGGGGATCACCGTAAACTACTCCTCCCTGTCGGGCGTGGCCGCCATGGCGCTGGTGATCCTGGTGGTCCTGGTCTCGGTGATCTACCCGGCACATGTGGCCGCCCAGATCGCCATTCCCGACATCAACCGGACGTGGCGGCTGCCCCCGGCCCAGGGCAATCGATTGGAATTGAAACTGCCGTTCCTGATGAAGCACCACGAACACCGCAGCGTGGGCGGTTTTCTGCACGCGTTTCTGCAAAGCCACCTGGATATTTCCCATGGCGTCTTTTCCACCGGCGATATTCAATTGAATTTCGTCTGCCATACGCCGGAAGGCCCCCGGGCCGCCACCGCCCAGGCACCGGATGCCTGTGTCCGGCTGGCCGCCAGGGTCTGGCTGGCGCCCTTCGACCTGGGGATCATGCAGGAGGCCGTCTTTTCCTTCACGCCGGTGGCCGGCGAGCCCGAATTCCTGGAAATCAGCGTCGCGCTCACACGCCGTTCGGGAGAAGCCAATGCCTGGCACCGGATCAACAAAGCCTTCCTGCACCACACGCGCCGGCAACTCCTGATGTGGCGGTCCCTGGGCGGCCGGGAGAAACAATACTACCAGGACCTGCTGGATGGTCAGGCCTATAATCTTATCGAATTGCGCGCCGGACAGGACTCATGACTTCACCGGATCCATACGCCTCCACCGCCCCCGCATCTCCGGCCGCCGGCTCCGGCCCACCGGCCGACATCCGCGTACGGGCCGTGGTACTGGGCCTGGTTCTGGCCATGGTCATCGGTGCGCTCACCCCCTACAACAATGTCTATAAACAGGCCACGCCGCTGGGCGGCGGCCATTTTCCCCTGGCGCCTTTCTTCATTCTGATCTGGCTGGTGGCGCTCTCGGCCCTGGCCCACCGCGTGTTCAAGGACCGGATCCTCTTGACGGGGCGGGAACTGCTGGTGACCTGGATCCTCATGGTGCTGGTTTCCGGCATGGCGTATACCGGCCTGGCGCGCACCTTCTTCATCAACCTGACGGCGCCCCTTCATCTGGCCACCGTGGAGAACCGTTGGGCGGAAGTGTTGCAGCCCTTGCTGCCCGATCTTCTCTATCCCCGGGACGGCCGGGCCGTTGCCGAATTGTACAACGGCATCGACGGCGGCCGGCAAATGGGATGGGGCGAGATCCTCCGCCGGGTACCCTGGCACCAATGGATGACGCCCCTGATGGTCTGGGGAGGCTTTATCCTGCTCTGCTACCTGGTGATGATGTGCATGGTAAACCTGCTCAGTCGGCAGGCCCTGCACAACGAGCGCATGAATTTTCCGTTGCTGCAGGTACCGCAGATGCTGGCCGATGCCCTGGATCGACAACGATTGGGGCAATTCCTGGGCAACCGTTTCCTGCTGGCCGGCCTGTCGGTGCCGGTACTGCTGCACCTGCTCAACGGCCTGCACTTCTACCTTCCCCAGGTACCGCAGTTTCCCACCCTGGTGCTGGTGGGAAGCTACTTTTCGAAAACCGGCCTGTTCAGCGGTTTTCTGAAATTGAAGATCTATCTCTATCCGGCGTTCATCGGATTCGCCTTTCTGGCGGCCAAGCAGGTCTCCTTTTCCTTCTGGTTTTTCTATATCGCCGGGGCGCTGCTCATCGGCCTGCTATCCGTCCTGGGATACAACATCCCGGCCGCCGCCCTGGGCGTGACCTTCGGCCCGACCCTGGCGCGACCGGAGGAGACGCAGATGATCGGCGCCTACGGCGTCTTCTTCTTCTTCCTGGCTTGGCTGGCGCGGCACCACTTCCTCGATATCGTGCGTATCTCCACCGGATGGGCCGGCCGGTATCCCGCCGGACCCGACCGGACCGCCATCCGCTGGTCCTTCTGGGGCCTCGTGACGGGCATCACCCTGCTGGTGATCTGGCTCTCCTGGTTCGGATTGTCGGTGGGCGCCGCCATCCTGGTGTTGGGGGTGTTTTTCATGGTCATGCTGGTGGCCACCCGGGTGATCTGCCAGGGCGGCATCGCCTATTTCACCCTCACCGCGGCCCCCGTGGACGGGCTGCTGGTCTTTCTGGGCCCCAAGTTTTTCACCTCGGCCGGATTGCTGGTCACGGCGGTGGCCCAGAAGGTCCTCTTCGTCGATCTGCGCGAGTCGTTGATGCCGTCCCTGTTCCACGCCCGCAAGCTCACCGACGGCGTGGGCAGACGTCCCCTGGTGGTGACCGGAATTCTCCTCGCCCTGGTGGGCGGGGTGGCGGTCTCCTTCGTTGCCATGCTGGCCCTCTGCTACCGGTTCGGCACGCGGGAACTGGGCCTGGACTGGGCCACCCGCACCACCGTGGCCGTCTACGACAATATCTACACCCTGATGGAGTCTCCGGTGCAGTCGGGCCAGTGGGTGTGGATCTTCGCCCTCCTGGGCGCGGCCATCATGCTGGTATTGGTATTGTGCTACCACCGCTTTTACTGGTGGCCCATTCATCCCATCGGATATCTGACCGCGTACAGTTCGGCCATGCGCATTCTCTGGTTCAGCTTCTTCATGGGCTGGGCCTGCAACGCCCTGTGCATGCGCTACGGTGGGGTGACCTTGTTCAAGAAGCTGCGATTTTTCTTCGTGGGACTGGTGATCGGCGATTTTCTCATGGGCGGCGCCTGGGCCCTGGTGGGCCTGTTTGCCGACGGAAGTTATCAGGTGCTGCCTGTTTAACCAATAACCAATTAACAGATAGCAATGTACGAAGATAAAGAACTGAAAGAGTACCGCGATCTGCTCAAGACGCCGGATCACTTCGAAGAGGGCTTCGACTGGAAGACCGTGGTCGGCGCCGTCTTCATCGGTTTCCTGATGATGCCGGGCAGCATGTACCTGCAACTGGTCATCGGCCAGGGTATCGGGCCGGCGGCGCGTTGGGTGACCATCATCCTGTTCGCCGAGATCGCCAGGCGCAGCTACACCGAACTCAAGCAGCAGGAGATCTTTCTGCTGTACTACATGGCCGGCGCCGCCATGGCTTCGCCTTTCCAGGGGCTGCTATGGAACCAGTACCTGGTGCAGTCGGATGCCGCCGTCATGTTGGGACTGACCGAGCATATCCCCTCCTGGGTGGCGCCGGGACCGGGATCGGAGTCGTTGATCCAGCGCACGTTCTTTCACCGCGATTGGATGATCCCGATCCTGTTGCTGGTGGGCGCCCAGGTCATCCAGCGCATCGATCACTTCGGCCTGGGCTATGCCCTCTACCGGATCACATCCGACGTGGAGAAACTGCCGTTTCCCATGGCGCCGGTGGGGGCGTTGGGTACCATGGCCCTGGCCGAATCCACCGAAGAGAAGCAAAAGAGCTGGAAATGGCGGGTCTTCTCCATCGGCGGGGTCGTGGGCCTGCTGTTCGGCACGATTTACGTGCTGGTGCCCACGGTGTCGGGATTGCTGCTGCTGGAACCCATCCGACTGATTCCCATTCCCTGGATCGAGCTGAGCCGTCACACCGAAACCCTGCTGCCGGCCGTGGCCACGGGCATCCAGCTCGACCTGGGACTGATTTTCATCGGCATGGTCCTGCCCTTCTGGGCGGTCATCGGCGGTCTCATCGGCATCGCCGTCACCTTTATCGCCAATCCGCTGCTGTATCGAACCGGTATCCTGCGGAGCTGGCACCCGGGCATGGGCACGGTGGATACGGTGTTTGCCAACAACTTCGATTTCTATATGAGTTTCGGCATCGGTCTGGGCCTGGCCATCGCCGGCATCGGCATCTGGCACGTGCTGCGCTCCTTCGGCGACCGGTCCGGCCGGAGGGGCAGTTTCAAGGACCTGTTCCGGCCGCCGCCGGGCCGGGGCGATTTCAACTTCTGGATTTCCATCGCCATCTATGCCTTCTCCACCCTGGCGTACGTGGGGATCTGCGTCTGGCTGGTGCCCACCTTTCCCTGGATCTTCTTTCTCGGTTACGGCTTTGTCTACACGCCCATCGTCTCTTACATCACGGCCCGCATGGAGGGCATCGCCGGCCAGTTCGTCAGCCTGCCCCTGGTGCGGGAGGCCAGCTTCATCGCCGGCGCGCGCTTTTTCGGCTACCATGGCATCGAAATCTGGTATGCGCCCATTCCCATTCACAACTATGGCGAAGCCACGGTTCACTTCCGGCAGATCGAATTGACCGGTACCAGCATCCGCGGCATCATCAAGGCGGAAATCGTGGTATTCCCGGTGGTGATGATCGCCAGCCTGCTCTTCTCCCAATTCATCTGGCGGCTGGCCCCCATTCCCTCCAGCAGCTACCCCTATGCCCAGGAACTGTGGCACCTGCAGGCCCTCAATACCCTGCTGATGCAGACGTCCACCCTCGAGGGCAACGCCCTGTTCTACCAGGCCCTCAACGGCACCTATGTCCTCGGTGGGCTGGGGCTGGGCGTGCTGGCCTATCTTGTACTGAGTGTGTTCGGGCTGCCGGTCCTGTTGATTTACGGGGTCGTGCGCGGCCTGGGCCAGAGTACCCCCCATGGCTTCATCCTGGAAGTGATGGGCGCGCTGCTGGGTCGTTTTTTCTTTCTCAAGCGCTACGGCGCCATGTGGCGCCAGTACGCGCCGGTCCTGCTGGCCGGGTTCTCCTGCGGAATGGGGCTCACCGGCATGTTGGCCATGGGGTTCGCCCTGATCCTGAAATCTTTGGGGCGCCTGGCGTATTGAGAACGAGGATCGCAGCGCAGGGCATTGTGCCCGGAAGGGCCACGGTTTGCCCATGGACGGTTCGTTCCTATATTGAAGGGTTGAACAAGGATCGTTTCCCGGTGATGGTTATCCCCAACTACGAGGTATCCGTATGCGTCATGTCGTCCTTATCGCTTTGATTGCCGCCGTCGGTATCGGCAGTCCCTCATCCGCCCATGCCCGGCCGCCGCAGGAGATTGCCGGGTTTGCCCTCGGAAAAACCATCGAAACCTGCCATGGGAGCCTGCGGATGGAGACCGAGATGCCCATCCGATATCATCCCTACCTGAACGAAGTGCAGATCAAATCCACGGGCGGGTTCAGATCCGGCTTGATCACCTTCGACCAATGCGCCAATCCGGGGCGCATCGTGCGCATCAAGATGAAGTACGCCGATTCGAGCAAGCCATTCTTCGAGAAGCTGTTGAAGATCTACAAACAGCGGTTCGGACGGGATCCCGAATGGAGGGGAGACCCGTTTCATATCGCACTGGCCTGGAAATGGTCGTTCAGCGACGACCAGGGCAATAACATCGGGTTGATCCTCCAGCACAACCTCAAGGACGAGGACGAGAAGCGGGGCAACGCCGTCAAGCTGATCCTGTACAACGGTGTGGAAGAGGCCCGGGCCTGCTACGAATCCCGGCAGGCCGGCGCCCCCGAACCGCCGGAGCCGGTCGGTCCCGTTGATTGGGATCGACTGATCCCGCACTGAGCCCGGTTGGCCCCTCCGGGCCAACGTACGGAACATATCGCCGATGATGGTATCTTTTGATCGAAATTCCTGCCTATAATCCCAAGGAGATCGCATGGAACGGCGTGCGCTTCCGGGTTCCCTCCGGCTGGGAAATCAGCCGCATGGGACATCGCTACCTGCAGCTGGAGGATGACGACGGGCCGGTATTCGAGTTGAAATGGCAGTCGGTGAAGGGCCGCTTTTCCCATGACGACCACTTGAAAAAAATCGGCGCCGGGCATTGGAGACGCAAGGGCATCGAGGTGGAAGCCGGAGAACCTCCCGACCATTGGCGCGACGCCCTGGGTCGATATTCTGCGCGCGCCTTTCGATGGCAGGGGGCCCGTCTCGGCGGAGAGGGGGCGGTGCTTTACTGCGCCGTCTGTCGCACGGCCCTGTTGGTCCAGTTTCTGCGGGACGACATCGTCGCCGACAAGGCGCTGTGCAGCGGAATCCTGGCTTCGTTGCGCGACCATTCCTCCTCCGGTGGAGAAGGCCGGGTGCGTTGGGCGGTCTACGATCTGAGGGCCGAGGTACCCGTCGCCTTCACCCTGAAGGATTACCGCTTCCATGCCGGCGAATTTACGCTGACCTTTGACGGCCCCGGGCACGCGCTTCTTTCGCTGCACCGTTGGGGGCCGGCATCCATGGTCCTGGCCAGACAGACCCTGGACCAGTTTGTCGGCAGCCGGTTCACCTGGATCGACCACCGGCTGGCCGTGGAGATGATAAAAGAAGATGGTTTCATTCACGTGGAAGGCGTTCGGTCCCGGCTTGGGTGGGTCCTATGGCTGCGGCGCATGGCCCGCAAACCCGCCTTCCACTGGCTGCATGCCTGGCGCGACGAAGCCCGGAATCGCATTCTGGCGGTGGATGCCCGCGGCAGCCATCCGCTGCCGCACCAGACCCTGGAAGAGGTGAGTGATGGGTATGTCGTGGTTTAAGCGGGCATCGACGGCGGGGCCGGCCCTGACCCGGGGGGAGGCCCTGGACTGCGTGCCGCTGAAAAACCCGCGTGTCCGGGAACGGCCCTCGGAATCGGGAGATCTGCAGCTGACCTATCCTGTGACGCTGAAGCCCTGGTTCACCAGACTGGCGCGACGGCTGGGCGGAGGCGGGGTGACCGAACAATTCAAGAAATTGCAGCTCGATGCCATGGGTTCGGTGGTATGGGAGCTGTTGGACGGCCAGGCCACTGTCCGCAAGATCGTCGCACGATTCGCGGACCGCTACCAGCTCCACCGAAGAGAGGCGGAAGTGGCCGTGACCCAATTCCTGCGGGAACTGGGCAAGCGCGGCCTCATCGCTCTCCATTGATACCGGGACGGCCTGTGGACATGGCCGCGAACGCGGGAAGGAGTTGAAATCACCCGCCAACCCATGAGGGGAAAGGGACGAACGCATGAAACGGGTGGCATTGCATTATCTCTTCACGGCTACGGCCCTGACGCTATACGGCGGTCAGGTCTGACCGTTCCTGGAAACACTGCCCCCCGTGATCCTGGGGGCGACGTTTCTCACCGGCTTCGCCATCGTCTTCGCTCTGCGGATTCCCCTGGAGCGATGGCTGGTGGAGTCGGTGGATATCCTGCAACGGCCCAGACGCCAGTTGCTGATGGACGGCGGACTCTGTATCGCCTTGGGCGTGGGTGTCATGATCTTCGACCGCCTGGCATTCAAGTTTCCCCTGGTCAACGGCCTGGTGGTAGTGCTGGGCTGTGCCATGGCCGGGTTTTTCGTCTCCATCGACATGTCGTTGGCCCGCGAAAGGGAGGCCATCCGGGTGGCCCTCGATCGCCAGCAGGTGCTGCCGCCTCCGGCACGCCTCTATCCCATGAGCCGGAAATTCTCCCTGATCGCCTTTTCCATGGCGGTGATCGTGACCCTGGTGGTCGGGTCGGTGGTCTCCCATGATATTTCCTGGTTGCGGGCCGTGGAAAACAACGCCCAGGCCGCAATCCAGGCCGGTTTGTCGGTGATGTACGAGATCTTCTTCATCATGATCGTGCTCCTGGTATGGGTGTCCAACCTGATCTACTCTTACTCCGCCAACCTCAATCTGCTGTTCGACAGCGAAACCAGAGTGCTCCGGCAGGTCAGCCGGGGCGACTTCTCCCAATGGGTACCGGTGGCCACCAATGACGAATTCGGTTTCATCGCCGGGCACACCAATCGGATGATCGAGGGTCTCAAGCATCGCATCCAGCTGATCTCCTCCCTGAAGCTGGCCGAGGAGGTGCAGCAGAACCTGTTGCCCCAGACCGCGCCGGATTGGCCCGAATTGGACATTTCCGGCCAGAGCATCTATTGTGACGAAACCGGGGGTGACTATTTCGATTACTTCCGACTGCCCGACGAGCGCATGGTCATCGTGGTGGCCGATTCCTCGGGCCACGGCGTGGGGGCGGCCCTGCATATGACCACGGCCCGGGCGTTTCTGCATTCCGGCATCCGGAACTACCGGGGACCGGCGCATCTGCTCAACGAGGTCAACGGGTTTCTGACCCGCGACAGTTTCGAAACCGGCCGGTTCACCTCCATGTTCCTGCTGGAGATCGATCCCGTCGGCAACTGCCTGCGCTGGGTCCGTGCCGGTCATGATCCGGCCCTGATGTTCGACCCTGTCCGCGGTCGATTCGAAGAACTCATTGGCAAGGGCATGGCCCTGGGCGTGGACCTGACCTACGAATATGAAGAAAACCGGCATGACGGATGGTCCACCGGCAGCATTATCGTCGTCGGCACCGACGGCATCCGCGAGGCGCGCGATGCGGCCGGAGAAATGTTCGGAAAGCAACGGCTTCAAGACATTGTGCGCGACCGTGCCGGACAGACGGCCGAAACCATCAAGACCGCCCTGATGGAAGCAGTGACGGCCTTTCGCGGCGATGCTCCCCAGGAAGACGATGTGACCCTGGTGGTGGTCAAGCTCTGAAGCCCTCCGGCTTTTGCAAAGACAGGGTAAACCATGTCGTCGCATAAAAAAGATGGCAAAAGGGATGACAGATAGGAAAGACTTTTCATGAAAAGCGCTGACAAGCCTGTCACCCAGCGGACGCTCTTCTCCTGGGTAATCGCCGGCAAACTCAAGCTGCAGATACTGCTGGTTGGGGTGATCATCATCACCGTATTCGCACGGGTGGTTCCGCTGGAGATGCAGAAGCGGATCGTCAACGAAGCGATCAACCTGCGCAAGTTGGACCTCCTGCTGATCTATTGCGGGATTTACCTGGCCGCGGTGGTGGTGGCCGGCGGTCTCAAGTATTGGATCAGCTACCTGCAGAACAGCATCGGCGAGCATGCCCTGGCCGAAATGCGCAAGCAGCTCTACCACCACATCATCACCCTGCCGCTGGGATTCTTCCGCCATACCCAGCCGGGCATGGTGGTCTCCTCCCTGGTGACGGAACTGGCGGTCGCCGGCAATTTCGTCGGCATGGCCCTGGCCGTACCGGTGGTCAATGTGATGACCCTGCTGGCGTTCGCCGCCTATCTGATCTGGCTCAATCCGCTGCTGGGCGTGGTCTCGCTCTCCATCTATCCGGTGGTGCTGTTCCTGGTGCCCTTATTGCAGAAGCGGGCCAACCGGGCCAACAAACAGCGGGTGGACCATACCCGGACCCTCTCTTCCCGGATCGCCGAATCGGTGAGCGGGATTCATGAAATCCACGGCAACGGCGCCTATCCCCTGGAGAATCGCAAGTACGATGGAATCGTCGATCGGCTGTTGAAAATCCGGATTGTCTGGGGGCTCTACAAGCAAGGCGTCAAGGCCCTCAACAACTTCTTCAATAATCTGAGCCCCTTCCTGATCTTTGTCCTCGGCGGCTACCTGGCCATGCACGGCCGGCTCGAACTGGGTGCCTTGGTGGCCTTTCTGTCCGCCCAGGAAAAACTCTACTCTCCCTGGAAGGAGCTCATCGGTTTCTATCAGGTTTTCCATGATGCCAAGGTTAGCTATAGCCGCACCATGGAGTATTTCGATCTCCTGCCCGAGCATGCCATCGAACCGGTGGGCCGCAAGCCGCTGGATCTGGATGCCAGCCTGGTAGTAAAAGATCTCTCCTTTGTCACCCCCGACGGCATCGTCCTGCTGGACAACGTCAATTTCTCCTTGAATTCCGGCGAACATTTGGCGGTGGTGGGCTTTTCCGGCAGTGGCAAAAGCACCCTGGCCCAATGTGTGGCCCAGCTATACAAGTATTCCGGCGGCAATATCCTGCTGGGCGACCACGAAGTCGCCGATCTTACCAAGAGAGACATGATCAACAATTTTGGTTTCGTGTCCCAGTCCCCTTTTATCTTCGAGGGCACCATCGCCGAGAACCTGCTGTATGGATGCAAAGCCCGTGAGGCGCGCAACGGCGAGAGGCCCGCGGACGGGTTGCCCGACCTGGACGATCGCATTTCCGTGCTGCACCAGGCCGGGATTTTCGTGGATGTGCTGCGTTTCGGCCTGACGGCCCTGTTGTCTCCCGAGGCGCATGCCGACCTGGCCGCCAGCATCGTACGGGTGCGTCTCAGCTTCCAGGAGGAGTACGGGAATCAACTGGGCCGCAACGTGGAGTTCTTCGACGACGGGGCCTATCTCTACTTTTCCAGCGTGGACGAGAACCTGAGTCTGGGTTCGGCCAACGATCCCGACTTTCAATTGGCACGGCTCCCCGACAACGCGGTTTTTCGCGAATTTCTCCAAGAGGCCGGCCTGGCCCGGCCGTTATTGAGCCTGGGGGCCGAGCTTTCCCGCCTGACCGTGGACATCCTCGGCGATATGCCCCCGAATCATGTCTTTTTCGAACAAAGTCCCATCCTGCCCGAGGAACTGGAGGACTACAAACGACTGGTGGCCCGTTCGGCGAACGCCAATCCGGACGAGCTGGACGAGCAGGATCGGAAGATGCTGCTCACCGTGGCCCTGCGCTTTGCGCCGGGAATTCATAAGATGGCGGGGTTGCCGACGTCGTTGCGCAATCTCATCCTCGATGGCCGGGACCTGTTCCGCGAGACAGTGACCAAGGCGCACCCCGACGCCTTCGTGTTCTACCGCGCCGACGAGTATATCTATTCCCAGACCATCCTGAACAACATTCTTTTCGGAAAACCCACCAGCACCAATCCGCAGATACAGGACAAGATCAACCAGAGCATCATTCAGCTGCTCATCGGCGAAGATCTGCTGGAATCCATCATCGAGATCGGCATGCAGTACGAGGTGGGCACCAAGGGCGACAAGCTGTCCGGCGGGCAGCGCCAGAAGCTGGCCATCGCCCGGGCGTTGCTGAAACAACCCCGGCTCCTGATCATGGACGAGGCTACCTCCGCGTTGGACAACAATTCCCAGTCCCGCATCCAAAATCTCATCGATACGCGCTACAAAGGCCGCAGCACGCTGATCTCCGTGGTGCACCGACTGGACATTATCAAGAATTTCAATAAGGTGGCCGTGATGAAGGCCGGAAAAATCATCGAACTGGGGTCTTACGATGAATTAATGCAGCAAAAAGGAGTGCTCTATGAACTTGTGTCCGGAAAACGGTGAGCAGGGCGCATCATGCGAGTTCAATCAGCATCTGGGTATTTTTCGGGAGATCCCCCTCTTCGCCGGCATGCCCCTGAAGGTCCACAAGGTGTTGGCCTACCTGTGCGCCCGGGAGACCTTCGAACCCGGGGAGCATTTGTTCCAGCAGGGAGATGACGATGGTCAGGGCATCTATGTCCTTTCCGGCGAATTGATCCTCAGCCGGAGGGACGACGAAGGCAACCGGACGCAGGTGGCGGATTACGGTGCCGGAGATTTTCTGGGCGGTCTCGCCCTGCTGGCACCGGCCTCGCGGCTCTTTTCCCTGGAGGCCAGGACCGAAGCGGTTTGCATGGTGCTTCACCGCGACAAGTTTCTGCATGCCATGGAACAATTTCCCGAGCTGATGCCCAAGGCGATTCAGGCCATGGTGAAACGCATCGGTGACTGGGACAAGCATGCGTTGCACCATCCGGATGCCTTCCATGCCGGCGTCAGTGTCGTATGAGGCGGCTGGATCCCACAGCCGGTATCGGCGCGGTCCAGGGTTTCGCAGGCCGGTTTTGACACGTCCGGCCAAGAGGGTTAGTTTGGTGCTGTCGGAATGCGTTCGAAGGGGGTTTGGCCGGTCGCGACCGGGATCGCGGCCACGACGAGGAAGGATGGCACGCGAATCAGGATGGCGAATATGCCTGCCGTGAAAATGGAAATCCAACTGCACAACCGGATGGAAGACCTGGACCGGCTCACCCGGCAACTGGACCGGTTCTGCCATCGGGCCGGGCTCGGCAACCGCTGCTACGGACAGGTCTGCCTGGCCCTGGAAGAGTTGTTCGCCAACATCGTCCAGCACGGGAATGTGGACGGACAGACTCTCCGGATCGCCGTTTTTCTTGCCTTGGTGGACGACATCTTGACCGTCCGCATCGAGGATGACGGGATCCCCTTCGATCCCAACGCGGCGGCCCAACCCGATCTGAATTGTTCCCTGGAGCAGCGCAAGATCGGCGGACTGGGCATCCATCTGATTAAGAAGTCGATGGACGAGGTCCGCTACCTGCGATGCGAAAACAAGAATGTGACCATCTTGAAAAAGACGGTGAAGGGACCGCGCTGTCGGTCGAATCACCCCGAAGACGAAAAGTAATGACGGCCCCCAAGGGGGGAACAATCATCCGTCAATGGGAGGCAATCAATGGATATCATTGAAGCCAGGCAGGACGATGTGAAGATTTATCGGGTACGGGGACGTCTCGACTCCAATAGTTCTCCTGAATTGGAGAAGAAGATTTTCGAAGCCATCGGCAATGGATCCAAGGACATGGTTCTCGATTTCGAACAGCTGGAGTATATCTCCAGCGCCGGTCTGCGCGTGATTTTGAAGGCCACCAAGGACATCAAGCGCGCCGATGGCAAGATCGTGCTGTGCGCCATGCAGGATTATGTGAAAGAGGTGTTTGAAATCTCCGGATTCGATTCGCTGCTGCCCATCGTGACCTCGGTCGACGATGCCGTCAAGACATTCTGACGATACGTCAAGAATTGACCAACCCGAATCGCCTGCGGCCCACATCGACCGGCCGTACTTCCGGAGCGATATTGAACCGCCGACAAGGAGCACGATCCATGCCTCACCGACTGCGAACCGCCGGGGTGGCGGCCCTGCTGCTGATCCTGCCGGCAATGGCCTTGTGCGCACCGCGCGAATTTCGTCTGCAGGGCAAAACCATGGGGACCACCTATACGATCAAGGTGGTCGTCCCGGCCGGGATTGAAACCGATTCCCTCCAGACGCGCATCGACGATCTGCTGGACGGTATCAACCGGAGCATGTCCACCTTCATTGCCGACAGCGAAATCAGCCGCTTCAATCGGTGGAGCGATGTATTACGTCCCTTCCCGGTAAGCGACGATTTTTTCGAGGTGATGCGGGTGGCCGGCGAGATCTACCGACTGACCCGGGGAGCGTGGGATGGTACGGTCCATCCCCTGATCGACCTCTGGGGTTTCGGGAGTTCGGGTCCCATCGATCGGGTGCCCTCCGGTCAGGCCATCGAACAGGCCCTTCAGCGGGTGGGCTTCGATAACATCGAGGTGTCCCGGGGCCACCTGCGCAAACGGCGTCCCGACGTGGCCATCGATCTGGCTTCCATCGCCAAAGGCCATGGCGTGGACCGCGTGGCCCGTCTCCTGCGGCATCTCGGCTATGGCGACTTCCTGGTGGAAATCGGCGGCGAGGTCTATGCCGCCGGCCGTCGCCTGGATGGCAAGGCCTGGAAGGTGGGCATCAACCGGCCGGAAAAGACGGCATCCTTCACGGCGGTCTACAAGGTGCTCACCCTGCAGAATCGGGCCATGGCCACCAGCGGCGACTATCGCAACTATGAGGAGATCGACGGCAGAACTTATTCACACATCATCGACCCGCGGACCGGCTACCCGGTGGCCCACGATGTGGTCAGCGCCTCGGTGATCGCCGCCAATTGCACCCTGGCCGACGGCCTGGCCACCGCCATGATGGTGATGAACCCCTCCCAGGGCGTGGCCCTGCTGAACCGCCTGAAAGACGTGGAGGGCCTGATCATCTCGCGCCGGGCGGACGGCACCTTCCAGGATCACTGGTCAAAGGGTCTGGCAGTGGAATGAAGCCGGGGGCAGTGCCGGACCGGCGAGGATCGGCCGATTCCGGCGCCACACATCTCAATGGTCGTATTGGTGCGCATATCGGGCATCGTTGTAGAGACCCGCGCCATACCGGCCTACCCCATAGGACCGGATCAGCTGCTGGCCCTTTTCGGAAATGACGAAATCGATGAACGCGGCCGCCAGCGGCTGGGCCTCGGTGGCACCCACAGGCTGGCAAAGAGTGTGGTAAGTGTTGATCAGAAATGGGTCGCCGCGAAACAGAATAGCCAGATTGGAGATATCCTTTTGGGCGGCCACCCAGGTGCTGCTGTCGGTCATGAAGTAACCCTTTTGCTGGTCTGCCATCTTCAAGGTGGCCATCATGAACGTCTTGCTGACGGAATACCAGCCTCCCGACGGTTCGACGCCGGCCTGCTTCCAGATGGCCATTTCTTTCTTGTGTGTACCGGAATTGTCTCCCCGGGAGAAGAACTTGATCTTCTTGGCGGCGATTTCGGCATAGGCTTCGGCGGCGGTGGCGGCCGTTGCGATGCCGGCGGGGTCGTCGCGGGGACCGACGATATAGAATTCGTTGGAGCCGATCAAATGACGTCTATCCGCCCAACCTTCCTTGACGGCCTTCTTCTCTGCCGCAGGGGCGTGAACCATCACCAGGTCGACCTTCTTGCTCTTGAGCAGATTCAACGATGCACCCGATCCAGCCTTCTTCCAGCAGAGTTTGCTGTCATTTGATTTATTGAATTCATTGGCCAATACTTCCACCAACCCCAGTTCTCCGGGGCTGCCCGTGGCCAGCCTCAGGGTAGCCGGACCGGAACCATATACGACCTTGCATTCGTCTTGGGCCCAAACAGATGTCGTGCCGGCGGCCGTCAGGCAGATCGTGAACAAAACCCAGGCAATTCTTCGCAAATCCTTCATCGTCAGCCCCTTTCATTGGCGTTCATCCTGACATGATCGGTCAATCCTGCCGACGCATGCCCGTGGTCTGGTATCGGACCCATCTGCTCTTCGGACGAATATTCTTTATTCCGCCCAGTACCGGGTCTTTCTACAAGGCCATCTTCCTAATGAAAAGGATCCGACGATGTCAACCCTAATTTGTGTCGTAACCATCAGAGATCTTTAGAATTACGAATGTCGACCGAAAGTAACCGCCGCCGGAGTGCGGAGTGGGAAAAAAGGGATAGCCAAGCACCGGGCAATACGCTCGGGCAATCGAGGAGACGGGATTGCTATTCCGTATCCCGGTACAACGCCAGTTCGCCCGAGCGGGCCACTTTTTTGATGCCGAACGGTCTGAGGAACTGGATCATGGCATTGACTTTTTCTTCCCGTCCGACGACTTCGACGATGAAATGGGAATTGCCAAAGTGGATGATCCTGCCGTGGAAGGCCTCCACGGCCTGGGAGATCTCCATGCGGTCGGCCTGGACGGCCTTGACGTAAATGAGTGCGATTTCGCGCCGCACCGCTGCTTCGGAAGACATGTCGGCCAGCTTGATCACGTTGATCAACCGGCGCAATTGCTTCATGATCATTTCCAGCTGGCTGTGGGTGGCCCAGGTGGTGATGGTGATGCGGGAAAGCTCGGCGTTGTGGGTGGGGGCACCACAGATGGTTTCGATGTTGTAGCCGCGGCCGGCGAACAGGCCGACCACCCGGGCGGTGACGCCGGGAACGTTTTCCACCAGCATGGTCAGGACATGCCGGGTTTCCTTTTCACAACTGATCATATGCGCTTCCTGTGTCCGGTTTTTCGTCGGGATCCCGGCGGGTTGCGATTCCTCCGGGGTGGCCTCTGCTCACCTTTACACCACACTTGCACCTGCCAAGTCAATGTCGCGCCAGGCGAGCCCTTAGGGAAAGATCAGGGTTTTCCCCCGTCATTATAGGGGTTTTCCGCGCACGATATCATCCTTTTCCCTGCTTGCAACCGATTGGTCCATCGTTAATTTCCCCTTAGTTGTCGTCGACCGAATCACAGTTCTTTTCCAAAAACAATTGGTCTCGGGGAATCTGATGGTCTCTGGCACTCCTGAATATCGTTTGGATGCGGACAAACCGATCGCCGGAAAAGCGCGCAAAGCATACGTGGTCCTGGCTTTTTTCGGGCTGAGCATCATCGCTCTGCTGGCATTCGGTATCTTCAGCAGCCTCCGAATCGTCCGGCACTACATGCCACTGGTGGACGCGGTCAATTCAATCGAGCTGGAAGTCACCAGCGCACATCTGCAGTTTGAAGAAATCTTGAGCGGCAGCCGCAACGAGGACATGGACACCGTACGGCGCCACCAGGACCAGGCACGCAGGTTCGCCGACACGATGCTGGAAGGCGGCCGATGGGAAGACACCGAGCTTTCGCCGCTGATCGATCCGGAAATGCGCAGGAAGGTCCGGGCCATTGTTCTGCTTCTTTCCGAATTCAAGGCGATTGCCCAAAAGAGGTATGCCGCGGCGCAGGAATCGGGCAGCGGGACGGGCATCGATCTGCAATATGATGTGTTGTTTCGAAGATTAACGGATCAATCCGAAGAAGTGGAAACGGCCCTGCAGCGTCTGATCTCGATGGATCTGAAACGCTTCAAATACACCCAGGCGATTCTGGTGGTCGTCGTCTTGATGCTCTTTATGGCCATCGCAATCGCCTTCTGGCGTTTTGACCGCCATCGCACCAAATCTTTCGATCAGATCAAGGACAGCAAACAGGCCCTGTGGCAGGAGATTCATCGACGGGAGCTGGCACAGGAGATGGTGCTGGAAAGCGAACGCCGGTATACCCGTCTGCTGGAGAATGCCAAGGACGTTATCTTCAGGGTGGTCCTGCCCGATGGCCGCTTCGAATACATCAATCCGGCGTGTACCGAGGTGTTCGGCTATACCGCCGAAGACTTCTACCGTTCACCGGACCTGCTCAAGGACCTCATCCATCCGGACTGGCGGCTCTATTTCGAGGATAAATGGGCTGAACTATTGAACGGGCGGCCGCCTGAAACTTGCGAATACCAGATTATCGACAAGGCGGGGGACACCAAATGGATCCATCAGAAGAATGTGATGGCTCCCGACGGTAAGGGTCGCCCTTCGGCCGTCGAAGCCTTCGTCATCGATATCACCGAGATGAAAAAGGTCGCGGCGGAGCGTCTGGAACTGGAAAGATATCTGCAGCAGACCCAGAAACTGGAAAGCCTGGGCACCCTGGCCGACGGTCTGGCCCACGATTTCAACAACATTCTGATGATCATCCTGGGCAACACCGACGTTGCCGCCCGGGACCTGTCCCCCCAGGCACCGGCACAATCCTACCTGGAGCATATCACCTCGGCGGTCAAGCGGGCCACTCATCTCGTCAGGCAAATTCTGGTTTACTCCGGGGGGGGCAAGATGAAGGTCAAGCCCATCCTGCCCAACGATCTCATTGCCCGGATGCGTCATCTGTTCGAAGCCGTCACCGCCGATCAGGCCGTCCTGAAGTTCGCTTTCTCCCGGGACTTGCCGCAGTTCAACGGGGACGAGGACCAGATCCGGCAAGTGCTGATCAACCTCATGACCAATGCGGTCGAAGCACTGGACGGCAAGGAAGGCGAGATCACCATTTCCACGGGCACGATGCAGAGCCACCGCGACCTGCTGAATATTACCGACGCCGCCTCCAGGGCCGGACTGCGGCAACCGATGTCCGAGGGGGTTCATGTGTTCATCGAGGTGGCCGATACCGGCTGCGGAATGGACGATGAAGTGAAGCGCAAGCTGTTCGATCCCTTCTTCACGACCAAATTGACCGGCCGGGGTCTCGGGCTGGCGGCGGCGCAAGGCATCGTCCGCAGTCATCAGGGAGCGATCCAGGTGGACAGCGAACCCGGGAAGGGGACGACCGTCCGGGTCTTGTTTCCGGCCGTCGAGGAGGACGCCGGACTTGTGGACGATTCCGAGTCGACAACAACCGCCCCGGATCAACCCCGGAAGGGCCAGAAGACGGTACTGGTGGCCGACGACGAAGAGGACGTCCTCACGGTGTGCCGCCTCATGCTTCACCAGGCCGGGCTTCACGTGATCTGCGCCCGGGACGGGCGGGAGGCGCTCCGGCTGTTCAAGACCCATATCGACCAGATCGATTGCGTCCTGCTGGACCTGAAGATGCCCCACCTGGACGGAGAAGAGGTGTTTTGCCAAATGCGCAGCCTCCGGCCGGATGTCAAGGTCATTATCTCCAGCGGCTACAATGAACATGATGTGAGCCGACGCATGACCTGCCAGGGATTGTCCGGGTTCATCCAGAAACCCTATACTTCCAAGGCGCTACTCTCCAAAATTAAAAGTGTTCTCTGATCCCTGTCGTTGCAACGCAAGGGTGGTCCAGGCGAATCGCCGCAGGGATCCGTCCTCCGGCGGGTGTCTCCATGGCCGATTCAGATGAGCCCCACCGCGTCGCGGGGGACCCAGCCGATTTTGTCTCTGGCGAAGCGGATCTGGGCGTGCCCCGGTTTCTGACGTACAACGGTGACCTTGGCACCGGCATGCAGGACGAACAATTCGGTGGAGGTGGCTTCCAGGCCGGAACGCACGGAAATTTTTTCCGGCAGGACCACCGCCTGGTCGGGATCGGTCGCCTGGTGATAATTGACCCCCGCCGTGGCGACGAGGACCACGGCCGGCAGCAGCATTGCCATGGCTGCGCGGCGCAGGCCCCGGCGGCGGGTCAGGTACCAGGTAAGGGCCAGCATCCAGAAGAGAAAATTGCAAATCAGGGCCAGGATCGTGATGGTCCGGGGGCTGAGGGCGTACTTCCAGAAGAAGAAGATGCGCACCAGGGGCGTGCCGCCGGCCTCTTCGGCGTCCTGGGTCAGGGAACGCGCGTATTCCAGGTTGAACTTGAGATCGGGATCGCCGGGCCGCAGTTTCAGGGCCCGCTCGTACCAGAGAATGGCCCGCCCCAGGTCCTCCTGCTTGAGGCAGGCATTGCCCAGGTCGTAAAAGAGCTGGCCGTTGACCACGCCTTCATCGGCCAGGGCGGTAAGCCCGCGGACGGCGGTCGGATAATCCTGCTGCCGATAGGCTTCCATGGCATTGATAAACCGGCGGGCCCGGTCCTGTGCATAGGACGGCGTCACGAAAGCATGGATCAGGATCAGGCCGGCGACAAGGGGAACCCACGGTTTCATCCGGTCAACATCCTCACTATTTTACGGGTTTGTTCCAACAATCGTTCCTGTTCGCCGTCTGCGATGGTTTCCGCGCCGAATTTGGATGATTCGATGGCGGCCAGCAGATCGGCGCTTTCACGTGCCTCTTCAGGGGTGCGTCCCTGCCCCAGCAACAGGGTTTCGGCCTCTTTCCAGGTCAGGGCTTCGCCGGTGCGCCCGGACGAAGCCAGAATGGCGGCGGTCAGCGCCTGGTACAAGTGGCCCAACCGGCGCCGGCCGCTCTGGCCGGCGGCCCGTTTCAGGGCCTGGCGGGACCGGATCCGCATACGTGCCATGGGGGTTTGTTCCTTGCGGCGCATCCGCTGAACGGCCGCCGTCGCCACGAAGAGCGCCGCCGGGGCGAACAGCGCCAGCAGGAACCACCCCCCCGCCATTGCTTTCCGGGAGCGAATGGCTTCCAGGTTCTCCTTGGGCGGCAGGATATCCCGGCCGGTGAACTTCACCCGTTGTTTGGCCAGGGCCAGCGGGTCGGGGGCAACCGCAACCTTGGTATCGCCGGGGCCTTCTCCCGGCAGAACGGATAACTCCGGAAGCCTGGCCGTCAGGGTGCGATATTGGTGATCTTCTGTGTCGAAGTAGACAAGGCGCACGGGGGAAAAGCGGATGTCTCCCGCCGCCACGGGCACCAGGGCCGTACGGAACACTTTGCGGCCGTGATAACCCTCCGGCCCCAATTGAATCTTCTCTTCGGGGGAGTCGCGATATTCTTTGAGGCCCGCCGGAAACGGAATCGCCGGCATGCGCGCGTCCATGAGATTGCCCCGTCCTTCGAGGATGAGGGAAAGGGTGGCGGAATCGCCCACCTTGAGTCGGGTCTTCTCCAAATCCGCGCTCAACTCGAACCGGCCCACCAATCCCGAGAAGGCCGGGCTGCCCTGCCATGGCGGAAGCGGCTGCACCCGCACCTCGATGGCTTCGGTCTGTAACACGCGTGGTCTGAAGAAACGGCGTCCGAAGAAATCGTCCAGCGGCGACCGGCCACGACCCTGGCCGCGGTCGGCCACGCCCACCTGGATCGTGGCCGGCTCGATAATCTGGGTGCCGGTCTCCATGGGAACCAGCACGAAGTACAATTCGGTGACCACGATCTCACGGCCGTTGACGATGGTCTTGTAGTTGTGCCGGTCTTCGATCTCTTTGGCCGAGAATCCCTTGAAATCCGGCTGCTGGAAGCGGGCGTCATTGGTTTGGACGGCCCGGTGAAACCGGAAGGTGTAAGTGATCTGTTCGCCCTGGACCGGGGCGGTATTGGACACCTCGGCCGACACCCAGACATCGGCATCCGCTTTGTCCGTGTCCTCCGCCGGCCGGGCGGTGACCTCGACGTCGATGGGGTCCGTGAGGTACTGCCGGCCGTCCACATCGACGGCCAGGGCGGGTATGGACAACCTGCCCTGGTGACGGGGAAGGATCATATAGGTATAGGTGACTTCCCGGCTCATCCGGCCGTCGACGATCTGAAAGTTCGAACTCGAACCCCGGGAGAGCACTTCGAAATCGGTCAGCGCGGTCAGGTCGACCTCGCCTCCCTCCCCCTGGATCGCGATCCGCAGCATGAGGGATTCCCCGGGGGCCACCCGGGTCCGGTCCACGGTGGCGCTCACCCGCACCCCGGCCGAGGCCGGCGGGGCAGTGCTCAAAAGGGCCAACAGCCCCACGATGATGGCCAGTGTCTTTCGCATTACCAGTCCTTATCCACCCGGCGTTTCTGGTAGTCGGGCATCAGGGCCCGACCGGGCTGGTCCTTCAACCGGTTGAGCATCCGGGACGCGGCGGAGGGGGGCTCTGTGCCATGGCGTTCAATTCCACCGCGCGGTGGCTCGCCCGCAGCCGGTTGCGGTTGCTCGCCGGATGGGGGTTGCGCCTGGGCCTGTTGCTCTTCCGGATTCATCTCCGATTCGAATCGGGGCGCCTGGCCCTGGTCCGAATCCGGTTTCGGACCGCTTTGGTCCTGCCGTTTGCCGGACGGATCCCGGGGGGGCGCCCCGGCGCCCTTTGCCTGGTCCGGTTGCCGGTCTTTCGCCGATTCGCCCTGTTGTTGCTGGTCCGATGACTGTTGTGGAGGCTGTTTCTGCATCTGTTTCCGGACGAATTCCAGATTCTCCCTGGCCTGGCGATCCCCGGGATCGATCTGCAGGGCGGCCTCGTAGTTTTCGACGGCTGCGTCCATATGGCCCATCCGAAAGGCGCTGTTGCCCATGTTGTAGTGGAGCCGGCCCTTGAGTTCGTCCGGCGCCCGGGACAGGGCCTGGGAATAGTTGTCGAAAGCGGCCTGGAAGTCACCGGTCTTATAATAGGCATTGCCCAGATTGTACAACACTTCGGGACGGTCGGGCTGCTCCACCTGACCTTTGATAAATTGCTGCAGGGCCCGGGGGTAGTCCCCCTGCCCATAGGCATCCGATCCCTCCCGCAGGGGGTCTGCCTTGGCCGTATGCGGCGCGGTACAGAGGGCGGCCGCCAGGATCAGTGTCGCCAGCGGCCGTGAGACCGGTGGAATCCAGCGTGTGGCCACCAGCAGAAGCACGGCCAATGCCAGGGGCCATTGAAAGCGGTCGGACCAAACCTGTTTGCGTCCGCTTTCCACGGTGGCGGCCTCCATCTTGGACCGGATCTGCCGGCGGTAGATCGTGTCCAGATCCATGTCGCCGGCCACCGAGCGGGCATAGCTGCCCCCGGTGGCCAGGGCCATGCGGGTGAGCAGGGATTCGTCGAGTCGCGACAGCACGATCTGTCCGGCAGAGTCTTTCTGGAAACCGCCCGCTCCGGCGGGAACCGGTACGCCGTCATCCGACCCCACGCCGATGCAGAAGAGCCGGATGCCCGCCTCCCTGGCGGCCCGGGCGGCGGCCATGGGATCCTGACGGCCGGTGTTTTCGCCGTCGGTGATCAGGATGACCGCCTTTTCCGCCTCTCCTTCGGGATCGAACGCTTCCCGGGCGGTCTGCAGGGCGGCCGCCAGGTCGCTGCCGCCCACGGGCAGGTAGTCCGGCGTGAGGACGTCCAGGAAGAGGTAAAAGGCGCTGTAGTCGATGGTCAGCGGGCACTGCAGAAAAGCCGTTCCGCTGAACGCCACCAGGCCGATGCGGTCGCCCTGCAGCATGGTGAGCAGGTCGTAGATTTCACGCTTGGCCCGGGCCAGCCGATCGGGCTGGATGTCTTGGGCCAGCATGCTGCGGGAACAGTCCAGGGCGATGATGATGTCGACGCCCTGGCGCTCGATCTCCTGCCATTGAAAGCCGTACTGGGGGCCTGCCAGGGCGGCCACCATCAGGCCCGCGGCCGCCAGGACCAGAACCGCCTTGGCGCGCCGGCGGGCGGCCAGTCCCCGCGACGCCAAATGGGCGGCGGCACCCGTATGGGCCCAGGCATGCAGGATCCGGCGCCGGCGGCGCCAGCCATAGAGAAAGGCCAGCAGCAGCACCGGCAGGGCCCAGACGAGAAACAGCATTTCAACGTGCGCAAATTTCATGGGATTCTCAGGAAACGGGTGTTCTGCAACCCCACCCACAGCGTCAGCAGGGCAAAGGCCGGCAGCAGCAGGTAGGCGTACAGGTCGTTGTACTCGGCGAAGCTTTTCATTTTGACGTCGGTCTTTTCCATGGCATCGATGGTGGCGTAGATCTTTTTCAGCCCTTCCAGTTCCTGGGCCCGGAAATAGGTGCCGCCGGTTTCGTCGGCGATGGCCTGAAGCGTCTTTTCGTCCAGATCCACCCGCTGATAGGTGTAGCGTCGGCCGAAAATGGGATCGTTGACCAGGAAAGGCGCCCGGCCCGTGCCGCCCACGCCGATGGTGTAAATCTTGACGCCTTCCTCCCGGGCGATGGAAGCGGCGGCCAGGGGTTCGAATTCGCCGCTGTTGCTGCGCCCGTCGGTGAGCAGGATAATGATGTTGGAGCGGCTTTCAATGTCCTTCAACCGCTTGAGGCTGATGCCGATGGCATCGCCGATGGCGGTGGACCGGCCGGCCGCGCCGATCTCCAGGCGTTTCAACATGGTGGCGATGGTGTTGTAATCGCGGGTCAGGGGCAATTGGGTATACGCCTGGCTGCCGAAGACCACCATGCCGATGCGGTCGCCGGCGCGATGGGCGATGAAATCGGCCACCACGTTCTTGGTGGCTTCCAGGCGGTTGATGATCCTGCCTTCCTCTTTGAAATCCAGGGCGGCCATGCTTTCCGACAGATCGAGCGCCAGGATGATATTGATTCCCGAGGCGGACACCGTCGTCTGGCGGGTGCCCCACTGGGGCCGCGCCAGGGAGCCGATCATCAGGGCCAGGGCCAGGTAGAAGCAGGCCGGCAGGAGCCAGGACAGCCTGAGCATTGCCGAGGCGGACATTTGCGCCACGGCGCCGGTGCCGGAACTGGCCAGCGCCGGCCGGGGGCAGCGTCTCCGTCCGTACCAGATGGTGGCCGGTATGAAGATCAGCAGGATCAGGAAGTATGGCGATTCGAAACGGAACATATTTGGTTGATTTGAAAATTGGTCAAATTGATAATTTGGTAATTAGTCGATTTGTGAAAGGATAAAGGGTCTATTTTATTACTTTCGGCTAAGATTCTAAAAAGATAGAATTCCGCTTTCGAGTCAACCAGTTCATGAATCAGCCAATTCACTTTTCCGCCCCCAATGCGAGCTGCCCGGCATTTGACAGTGTCCCGCCGGTCTGCTCTGCCGTCTCTGCCGTCGTCTGCCGCACATAGTCGCGGGCCAGCGCCAGGTCGTGGACCATTCGTTCCCGGTGGGCCGGGGCGTCGGCGAATTTGACGGGATCGGCGCTGCGGCAGAACATTTTCAGTTCGGATACCAGATCGCGGTGCAGGGCCAGGCCCTCCAGCCGGGGCAGCAGCTCTTCGGTGGTCATCTCGGCGGCCGGGAAATCGAATCGCCGCTCGGTGTACCGGCGCACCACCGCCGAGAGACGGAAGTAAAACTGCCGGGGCGTCAATCCGTTTTCCGCCGCCAGCGCATCCAGGGCCTGGTACGCTTCGCGCTCCGGCGATGCCAGGGCTTCGGCCGGCGATGCGGGTTCCTTTTTCCGGCGCCGGCGCCACCACCACCAGACCACCGCCGCCAGTCCGGCCAGGACCAGCCCCGCCAGCAGCCAGTACCACCAGGTTGGATTCCCACCCAGCGCCAGAATCGGCTTGATGTCGTGGATGTCGGTCATGGCGGTGGCATTGCCGCCCGCCGGCAGTACTGCATCGGTCGGTGGGCCGGCGGCCATGACATTGGACGTCGCGATCGTCCGTATGAGTTGATGAAGCGCGGCGATTGTCATCATGGATCCTGAATCCCCGAATCCTATCGTTTCCTGCGTTCCCGATACCGGAAGTAGCGGGTCAATGCATCGGCGGCGGATGCCGCCGTGCTGATTTCGATACAATCCTGATCGGCGCGCTTGAATTGAGCGCGGATGCGGTCGTAGGCCCGGCGCTGGCGTTGCTGGTACTGCCGCCGCGATTCCGGGTGAAAGGCATCCACCACCACCCGCCGGCCGGTTTCCAGGTCCCGGGCCGTGACCAGGCCACCGGGCGGCAGACGGAAATCCCCCGGGTCGCTGATCAGGATGTGGATCACTTCGTGCTTGCGGGCCGTGGAGCGCATCTGACGATCCACCGCCTCCCTGCCGTCCGGAAGGATGAAATCGGAGATCACGAAGGCCACCGAGCGCTTGCGGCAGACGCTGCCCAGGAACCTCACCGCCTCGGAGATATCCGTGCCGGTGTGCCGGGGCCGGTGGGTGAAGATCTCCTTGATCACCCGCCAGACATGGCCGCTGCCTTTCTTCGGCGGGATATAGCGTTCCACCTGGTCGGTGAAGAGAATGGCACCCACCTTGTCGTTGTTGCGGATGGCGTTGAAGGCCAGGATGGCGGCGGTCTCCGTGGCCAGTTCCTGCTTGCTGCCCGCTTGGGTGCCGAAACGGCCCGATGCGCTGAGGTCCACCAGCAGCATGATGATCAGTTCGCGCTCCTCGCGGTAGCGTTTGATGAACGGCCGGCCCAGGCGGGCCGAGACCTTCCAGTCGATATGCTTGACATCGTCGCCCGGCGTGTACTCGCGCACCTCCTCGAACTCCATGCCCGTGCCGCGGAACACCGATTTGTACTGCCCGGCCATCAGCGTGTTGACCGCCCGGCCCGTGCGGAGGTGCACTTTCTTGATCTTTCGGATGATTTCAGGAGGTAACATGGTATTAATGGGTTTGCCGGTTGACCAGTTTGCCGGTTAGCCGGTTATTCTGTTTCGTTAAATTGGTTCTCGATCACATTTAAGTTTTGTTTCGACGTGGTCATCATAATTTGGACGTTGCCTCTGCCTTATCACCGGCAAACCGGCGAATCGGTTAACCGGTTGAGTCGGTTGGGCCGGTTGACCGGTTATTCTGTTTCGTTAATTCGGTTCTCGATTACATCTACGTATCGCTTCGACATGGTCATCATGATCCAGGCGTCGCCTCTTCCTGTGCACCGGCAAACCGGTCAACTGGCCAACCGGCCCAACCGGCCAACCGACTAGGGTACCGGGACCGAGTCGAAGATGTGCTGGATGATCTGGTCGGTGGCGATATCCTCGGCTTCGGCTTCGTACGTGGGTATGATGCGGTGGCGCAGTACCCACGGCGCGACGGACTTCACGTCCTGGGGGGTCACGTACCCGCGGCCGTTGAGAAAGGCATAGGCCCTGGCCGCCAGACTGAGGTAGATGGTGGCCCGGGGCGAGGCGCCGTATTGGATGAATTCGGCCATGTCGATGCCGTATTCCGCCGGGCTGCGGGTGGCGAAGACCAGATCGACGATGTAGTCGCGCAGCTTGTCATCCATGTAGATGCGGTTGATCAGGTCGCAGTTGACTTCCAATTGCGCGGGGGTCAGCACCGCCTCCACCGCCACCGGGGTCTGGAACCCCACGCGCTGCATGATCTGTTTCTCCTCGGCCTTGTCCGGGTAATCGATCAGCAACTTGAACATGAAGCGGTCCACCTGGGCTTCGGGCAGCGGGTAGGTGCCCTCCTGTTCGATGGGATTCTGGGTGGCCAGCACCAGAAAAGGATCCTCCAGGGCGTAGGTGGTGTCCCCGATGGTGACCTGGCGTTCCTGCATGGCCTCCAGCAGGGCCGACTGCACCTTGGACGGGGCGCGGTTGATTTCGTCGGCCAGGATGATGTTGTTGAAGATGGGACCTTTCTTGATGGTGAAATCCCCGGTCTTGGGCCGATAGATTTCGGTGCCGATGAGGTCGGCAGGCAGCAGGTCGGGCGTGAACTGGATCCGCTTGAACCGGGCCTGCACCGTGTCGGCCAGGGCTTTGACCGCGCTGGTCTTGGCCAGGCCGGGCACCCCCTCGATGAGGATGTGCCCCTTGGTGAAGATGCCCATCAGGAGCCCGTCCACCAATTCCCGCTGGCCCACCAGCACCTTGCCGATTTCGCTGCGGATCCGATTGACGAGTCCGTGTTGTTCCTCGATCTGTTGTTTCAGGTCTTCCACCTGCGATGTCTCCTGTTATGGCGGTTCAAATAAAAAGTCGAAGAAGTCGCGCTGCCGGTCCGGGATTTCAAATGGTCTCGTGCCGTCGACAGGCGTAGAATAGAAGGGCGATATTTTCTTGTCAACCCTCCGGCTTCACTGGATTTTATACTTGCGCGACGGCCCGGCGACCAGTAATGATGGCGGCAATCCGTCGTCGGGCAGATGATCCGACCTGGCGGACGAGGCCGATTTCGAATCCTGTGGTGCGAATCATGATATAAAGAAAGATTTTATTGTAAAGGAAGATTTTATTGCGATCACGGTTTCCCTTTCTTGTCCGGCGCGAGGATCTGTCCATCGATGTGCCGGCGCTGGTGGATCTCATCCAAGGTACCCAGCAGAGCGACGGTGCCATTCCCTGGTATCCCGGCCACAAGACCGATCCCTGGGATCATGTGGAGTCGGCCATGGGGCTCACCCTCGGCGGGCGCACCGAAGCGGCGCGGGGGGCCCTCGAATGGCTGAAAACCCGGCAATTGTCCGACGGAAGCTGGTTTGCGGCCTATGTCGACGGCAAGGTGCGGGACGCCACCCGTGAATCCAACCACGCCGCCTATGTGGCCGTGGGGCTCTACCACTATTTTCTCATCACCGGCGATTCGGGCTTCGTGCGCCATATGTGGCCCACCGTCACCGCGGCCCTGGATTTCGTCGCGGACCTGCAGGCCCCGGGAGGGGAAATCTACTGGGCCTTGAGCCCCGACGGGAAGACCGATCCCATGGCGCTGCTCAGTGGCTGCGCCTCTATCTGCCTGAGCCTGAAATGCGGACTGGCGCTGGCCCGGTCGCTGGGGTGTGCGGCGGGCCGTTGGCACCGGGCCCTGGGGCGTCTTCGCCAATGCCTTTGCCATAGGCCCCAACATTTCAACATGACCAAATCCCGTTTTGCCATGGATTGGTACTATCCCATCCTCGGCGGCGCCGTCACCGGGTCGGCGGCCCGCGACCGCATCGAGATGTACTGGAAGAAATTCGTGATCCAGAACATGGGGGTCCGCTGCGTATCGGACCAGCCCTGGGTGACCGTCGCCGAATCCAGCGAATTGGTGCTGGCCCTCATGGCCATGGACAACCGGCTGCTGGCGCGGATCGTTTTTGACTGGACCTGTGACCACACCTTCGACGACGGCACGTTCTGGTGCGGCTTCACCTACCCCGACATGGTGCTGTGGCCCGAGGAGAAGATGTCCTGGACCAATGCCGTGGTGCTGCTGGCGGCCGACGCCCTCTACGAACTGACCCCGGCCGGCCGCCTGTTCAGCCATCGGTATTGGGCGCAGATGGGATTGTGAGGTTGGCCGGTTTGGCCGGTTGGGCCGTTGGCCTGTTGGGCCAGTTAGCCGGTTTGGCCGGTTTGCCAGTTGGGGTGCTTGATTTGTTAATTCGTTGATTGGATGATAGGTGAGTGGAATTCTATCTGATTTATATAGGCCCTTAGAAACTGGCTGTATATCTTGTACGCAATTTCAAACGGATCATTTGCCCAATTTACCGGCAAACCGGTCAATCGGCTAAACCGGCCAACCGACTAAACCGGCCAACCGACTAAACCGACTAAACCGGCCAAACCGGCCAAACCGACTAAACCGGGCCAACCGGCCAACCACAAAAAGCATGCGCAAAGACCACCGTCCCTATATCGTCAAAAAAGCCTATTTCCTGTTCCAGCAGTTCTACACGCGCCATTTTCTGCAGCCCCAGCTCCAGGATCTGGGGCGTGGTTTCGTCTTCATGCGGCCGTGGCATGTAGAGCTGTTCGGCGGCCCCATTCGAATCGGCAAATATGCCACCGTCATCGCCACGTCGGACAAGAAGGTGCGGTTGTCGATCTGGCCGGAAAAGGCGGGGCAGGGCAGGATCCGGATCGGAGACTACAATCTCGTCTGTCCGGGGGTGCGCATCAGTTCGGCGGCCGATATCGTCATCGAAGACAATTGCATGCTGGCCAACGGCGTCTACATCACCGATGCCGACTGGCACGGCGTCTACGACCGGTTGTCCTTCGGCCGGGCGGAGCCGGTGCGGTTGAAGAAGAACGTCTGGGTCGGCGACAGCGCCATCATCTGCAAAGGGGTTACCGTGGGCGAGAACAGCATCGTGGGGGCCGGCGCCATCGTGGTGGACTCCATCCCCGACAACTGCATCGCCGCCGGCAATCCGGCCAAGGTGGTCAAGACCCTTGATCCCGACGAGCCGTTCACCACCCGGGCCCACTGGTATGCCGATCCTGCGGAGCTGGCCCGCCAATTCGTTCAATGGGAGCAGGCCGTATTGCAGGGCAATACCCTGTTCGGCTGGCTGCGCCATCTGCTCTTCCCCGTCCGTGGCGATTAGACAGGTGGCCGTGAATGGTGATATTGCTTTTATCGTGGAGGGAAGCCCACCGGAAAAAGGTGCTGGACCGCTGGATGCCGTTTCCGGATGGGTACTAACGAGGATCGAAAAGAAAGGGAAGGGAAGAATGACTGTCAATCAAGTGAAGAGCGCTTTGTTGCTGGGTCTTGTCCTGCTCTTGACGGCCGGGTGTGTCCAGGAACCGTTGAAAGTGAAACCGATTGCCAAAACCGAAAATCCGGCCAGCCTGGCCCGGGACCTGGGCCAGGCGCTGGCCGAAGCCAAGGCCGAACGGGTGGATATTCTCGCGCCCACCTGGTTCGCCCAGGCCCAGGCATCCCATGACAAGGCCCGGATCGGCCTGGATCAGGGCACGGCCCTGGCCGGCATATTGGAGAATCTGGCCACCGGAGATGCACAGTTAAAGCAGGCGCGGAAATTCGCGGACCGATCGCGCAGCGACCTGGCGAAAGTCATCGAGAGCCGGGATGCGGCCATGAAGGCGGACGCCGGCCGCTATGCCAAGCCGTTTGCCAAACTGGAGAACGACTTTCTCAAACTCACCCGGGCGGTGGAAAACAAGAACACCAAATATGTCAATTCCCACAAAAAAGAGGTCAACGACAGCTATCGGGCGCTGGAACTGACCGCCATCAAGGATGCCACCCTGGCGCAGGTCCGCGAGATGCTTCGCAAAGCCGAAGACGATGATCTGGACGAGGCGGCCCCCAAAAGCTACCTGGTGGCCAAGAGCAAGCTGGCCGATGCCGACGCCGCCATTACCCGCGACCGTTACGACAAAAAGACCATCGATGCCGAGGTGGCCACCGCCAGGTTTTTCATCCAGCGCATGCAGGAAATCGCCAAGGCCGCCCTGCGTCTGGAGAAGATGGAACCCGAGGCCATCGCCTTGTGGATGGAATCCTACATGTCCAAGATCAATACGGGCCTGAAGGGCGACGATCTGCGCGACTTGAGCTTCGACCAACAGCAGGCCGCCATATCCGATGCCATTGCCATGCTCAGCCGCAACCGGTCATCGGTTTCCAGCCTGGTGGAGACCAAGAATCTCGAGATCGAAAAGTTGAACCGCCGCATCGCCGAACTGGAAGGCCGCACCTACCAGGAGCGGGCCGACAAGGAGAGGCTGGCAGCGGAGAAACGCTTTAACGAACTCTACAACCAGGTACAGCGCTATTTTTCACCCGATCAGGCCGAAGTCTATAAAAAGGCCCAACAGCTGGTCATCCGCCTGAAAGCCATGCAGTTTCCCGTGGGGCAGGCCGTGATCGTGCCGGAAAATTACCCGCTCCTGGCGACGGTCCAGAAGGCCATCCGTACCTTCGGCCGGCCCGCCGTGGTCATCGAGGGGCATACGGACAGCACCGGCACACCCACCGCCAACCAGATCTTGTCCCAGAGCCGGGCCGAGTCCGTGCGCAAATACCTGATCGCCAATGACACCTTACCGGCCTCGAAGATCGATGCCCAGGGGTATGGCGCCACGCGCCCACTGGCTCCCAACACCACGGCGGCCGGACGTGCCGTCAACCGGCGCATCGACGTGATCATCAAGCCGAGCATGGCGAGCATGCAATAGCGGGGCGTCCGCGTCCGACAATGCCGGCGACAAGCTGAAATACGAAAGGGGCGGCCCATCCGGGCCGCCCCTTTATTCATTTTGGCAGTGACCGGTTTCCCTGCCACCGGGGCTAGGATGAAGGATTCTCCTGAATGGCGGACATGTACAGGCGAAAGAGCACCACCTCCACGAAAAGGAGCAGGAATTCGATGCCTGTACCGATGAGCGCCCGGATGAACGCAGGCGCCGCCGTCTTGCTCAGCGCGATGCCGGCCAGGAGGTTGAGGCCCAGCAGCGGAACCACGAACAGGGCCAGCAGCATCGCGATCTGGAGAAAATAGGGCCGGGTGTCCTGGAAGCTTCGGATGATGGCTTCGGACGGTCGGACGCGGTTCAGGACGAGGATGAATTTGGCAAACGCGAGCCGGGCCATGCCCCAGAAGAGCAAGAGTGCGGCCAACAGGAGGCCGAAACCTTTCATCGCCAGAAAGAACTGAAATAAACTCTCCAGCATGATCATCAGTATGGATCCGATGGCAGCCAGGCCGACGATGATCATTACCAACATGAAGAGGGGCTGCCACAGCTTCATGGCTTCCTGGAACAGTTCCCGATTGGTGGGCGCTTCCTGGCGGGCGCGCTTGGACATCAGCAAAATCAGCGCGGCGGTGTATATGGGGTAGACCAGCAGCTTGAAGGCCACCGCCAGCAGGAACAGATTTGCCGAAGGGTCCGATTCCTGCTGGCCGGCGGTCAATATCGTTTCCACACTGCTGGTGGCCAGGAGCCAGGGCAGGCAGAGGACCGCGATTTGGCGCAGATGGCGGATGAAGAACTGGACCGCGTCTGAAATGATCAGTTTTAGATTCGATTGCATGTCAGCGTTTGGGAACTCTCGAGTGGAAATCGTTGAATTCAGGCCCGCGTCCTTCCCCGATTCAACCAATCCAATTTGCAATGGCGGGCCGGGTTTGTCTATTACCTCTTGATAAACATCCTTGCCTGGTCATTTCAAGGGGCCGGCGTGCCGAAAAGAAACCTCTACATGGCAGACTTTTGGAAAGCAAGTTTTAACTCGTGACCGTTCGGATACGGTATCCTGGGCGCCGGCCTCACCCTGTTGTTCTCGGCCTTCCGGTTCATCGGGGCTGTGCGGGCGCTTTTTTCCGGGTCAGGAGATGGCCCTGAAACAAGAGGCCTCCCACCAGGGCGATCAACCCGCTGACGGCGAAGAGGGCCGGCGATCCCAACGGCTCGTAAAGCGCCCCGCAGAGGAAAAATCCAACCATCAATCCCAGGCCGTAGGTGGCGGAATTGTTCATGGCCTGGGCCGCGGTTTTGGCCTCCGGGGGCGCCAGGGTGTCCATGTAGAGGATGCTGGCCATGTGAAAGACGCCGTAGGTGAATGCATGGGCGAGCTGCAACCCCATGATGCCGGCGGCCGATGTGGTGGCCCACAGGCCGGCCCAGCGTACCACGGCGGCGCCGAATGCAAAGATCAGCACCCTCTCGTAGTTGAACCGCCGGAAGATGCGCTGGGAAAATACCATGACCACGATTTCGGCGGCCACGGCCAGCGCCCAGCACGCACCGATGAAGAAACTGCCGAAACCCAGATTCTTCAGATGGATGGAAAAGAACGCATAGTAGGCGCCGTGGCTGACCAGCATGAGAAAGCCGCAAACCAGGAAGACGACCACATCGGGAGCCAGCAGCCGGCGCAAGCCCGGGCCGAAGGCGCCACCTCCTTGCGCCGGTGCGTTGGAAAATCCCAGGGCCACCAGCGCCTGGACCCAGGATCCGATCAGGATCAGGCGGATGATGATCTTGACGCCGTGCGTGTCGATGACGCGTCCCAGGATCAGTACGATGGTGATGAAGGCCACCGAACCCCATACGCGCATGCGGCCGTAGCGCTGCTTGTCCCGGCCCAGCATATCCATGGCAAAGGCTTCCATGAAGGCGATGATGGGCGCATAGAAGATGCCGTAGGCGACGGTGGCCGCCAGCATCCAATAAAAGTCGGCCGTGAGCAGAAAGAGGCCCCACAGGGCGGCGCTGGCAAAATTGCAGAGGATAAAGATGGGGCGACGGCATTGGTAGTGATCGGCCACCATTCCCCAGGCGATGCCGAGGACGATCAACACCACCGAACGGGCGGCGGAGAGGGTACCGATCTGCCATCCGCTGAATCCGAGATCGTAGCAGTAAAGATTGAAAAAGGGCAGGAACATGCCCATGACGCCGAAATAGAGGAAGTATTGGGAGGAGAGGACCCAGCGACCGTTGATATTAGGTATCATGCCGACAGCATACGAAAAGGAGACCCGATAGGCAAAATAAAACCGATCGATACCCCATAATGTAAGTCGTCACTGGTCCTAAATAAAAGTTCCCGGGGTGCGGGAACCTCCTGCTAATCGAAACCTTCTCTTTGAACCCGGGGCCGCGGATGGCTAGTCGATGGAGACCTGGACCTGCTTGGGTTGCATTTCCCGAGGCTTGGGGACATCGACGGTCAGAACGCCGTTTTTGAAGGCGGCCTTGATCTGCTCCGGCGCGATCATGGTGCGCATGGCAAAAGATCGTTGGAACGGTCCGTTGGGGCGTTCCTTGCGGTAATATTGACTTTCTTCGTCCGGGGTTTCGATGTGCCGCTCCCCCTTGATGGTCAGGATATTTTCTTTCATCTCCACAGCCACGTCATCTTTCCGGACGCCGGGAAGGTCCACCTTGATCCTGACGCCTTCGGCGGTTTCATAGATATCCACCAGGGGGCGCCAGGCGAAAGAGGGCATGTCCTCCTCCGCGCCCGTGCTGCGGGGAAACGCGTCGTCAAACAGACGGTTGATGCGATCCTGCAATGTGGCGATGTTGGTGAACGGATCCCATTTAACCATCGGCATGGGTCGACCTCCTTGATCTGGGGTGAGGGATATTGGAACCGCATGAATTTAATCACCCCAGCTTTCTTGTCAAACGGCCGGACGACCCCTGACGGGGTCATCGCGGCTTTACAAAGCAATAGCCCGATGTTATTTTACAAAATCGTTGCTGGTTGGAAGGCGTCCTTTCTATGCGTCGCCGCGTGCCGTTTCAGGCTTTCCGAGGTTGCGGTTGTAGAAAGACCTGAGTCTACCATTCTTATCATTGGCAGGAGTCACCCATGGACCACATCAAAATCACATGCGGGGATCCATTTGATCGCATCGGGTCCCAATTCGAGAAGACCATTCAGGATATCTTTCGCCCCCGGCCGGTCAATCCCATGTTCGCCTGCAAGGACTGCAGCTGGGTACCCCAGATGGACATGTTCGAAACCGAGGAAGAAGTCATCATCTGGGCCGAACTGGCCGGCGTGGACAAGGAGAATCTTCAGGTGGAAGTCAATGCCAAGGCCGTGCGCATCTTCGGCGCCCGCAGGGAGATGCCCAAGGACGGCAAGGGAACCTACCGCCTGGCGGAGATCCGCTACGGCAAGTTCGAACGCGTTCTTTATCTGCCTTCGCACGTGGACCCGGAGGTGGTTTCATCGACATTCCACGATGGGTTGCTCCATATCCGCATGGCCAAACGCCAGGTGCATAAAACGCACAAGATTCCCATCGCCGACGGGTAGGGTTTCCGGAAAGTCCCACCCGACGTCCCGTGAGGACCTGCAGGGTCCGAGCCTGCATCGCATCGCGTAAAATTCGAAGGAGGTTTGCATGGCTGAAGATAAGCCTACGGCGGAATACACTACTGAAAATCTTCCCACCCGGATACCGATCTTACCGCTGTTTGACGCCGCCCTGTTCCCCAAGATGGTTTTGCCCCTGGTGGTGATGGAAAAAGATTCCCTGAAACTGGTGGACGAGGCCATGGCCAGCGATCGCATCATCGGTCTGGCCGTATCCAGGAAACAGGAGAATGTGCGCTCCACCGCCGAAGACGATCTGGCCCGGGTCGGCTGCAGCGCCCTGATTCTCAAAATGGCCCGTTCGGATGACAACAAGGCCCAGATGCTGGTTCAGGGGCTCAGCCGTTTTCAGATCAAGAAGTTCGTTGAAAGCAAGGATTATCTCCAGGCCGAAGTGGTTCACTTCAACGATATCGACAAGAAGGACGACCAGACCGCTGCGTTGATGGCCAATATCGTCAAGCAGTTCAGCCGAATCGTGCAGCTCTCCCCCGGACTGCCCGAAGAGATCAACCAGATGGCCGCGTCCATCAAGGAGCCCGGCACCCTGGCCGATATGATCGCCTCCACCATCAACAGCAGCCCGGAAGAGAAGCAGAATGTGCTCGAAACCCAGCAGTCCACCGAGCGCTTGAAGCTGGTGACCAAACTGGTCAACCACCAGTTGAGCATTCTCGAGCTGGGCAACAAGATCCAGTCCCAGGTCAAGGGGGATATGGACAAGCGCCAGCGCGAATACTACCTGCGTCAGCAGCTCAAGGCCATCAAGGAAGAGCTGGGCGAGACGGAAGAAGGCTCCGTGGAGGTGGAAGAGTACCGGACCAAACTGCATGAACGCGGGCTCACCGAAGAGGCCGTCAAAGAGGGCGAGCGCGAGTTGGAACGGCTGGCCAAGATGCATCCCTCTTCGGCGGAATATACCGTGGCCTCCACCTACCTGGACTGGCTCACCGAATTGCCCTGGCAGGCGACCACGGAAGACAACCTGGATATCCTGAAGGCCCGCAAGGTCCTGGACGACGACCATTTCGGGCTGCAAAAGCCCAAGCGCCGGATCATCGAGTACCTGGCGGTGCGCAAGCTCAAATCCGATTCCAAAGGGCCGATTCTCTGCTTCGTGGGCCCGCCGGGCACCGGCAAGACATCCCTGGGCGCCTCCATCGCCCGGGCGCTGGGCCGCAAGTTCCACCGCATCTCCCTGGGCGGGGTGCGGGACGAAGCCGAGATCCGCGGCCACCGCCGGACCTATGTGGGCGCCCTTCCCGGACGCATCATCCAGGGGCTGCGCCGCGTCGGGTCCAACAATCCCGTTTTCATGATGGACGAGATCGACAAGGTGGGCAGCGACTTCCGCGGCGACCCCTCCTCGGCCCTGCTGGAAGTGCTCGATCCGGAGCAGAACTACACCTTCTCCGACCACTATCTCGACGTGGCCTTCGACTTGTCCAAGGTGATGTTCATCTGTACCGCCAACGTACTGGACACAATCCCGTCGGCCCTGCGCGACCGCATGGAAGTCATCCAGCTTCTGGGGTACACCGAAGATGAAAAAGTCAAAATCGCCCAGAAATACCTCGTGCCGCGCCAGCGCAAGGAAAACGGCATCACCGCCAGGCAGATCACCATATCGGTCGGCGCCGTCCGCAAGATCATTTCGGGGTATACCCGCGAGGCCGGCTTGCGCAACCTGGAGCGCGAAATCGCCACCATCTGCCGGGGCGTGGCCACCAAGATCGCCGAAGGCAGCATCAAGAAGACCGCCATCAAGGTGGGCGACATCGCCGAATTCCTGGGCCCGGTGAAATTCAGCTCCGAGGCCAAGGCGCGCATGGCCACGCCGGGGGTGGCCATGGGACTGGCCTGGACGCCGGTCGGGGGCGATCTGCTCTTCATCGAAGCCACCAGCATGAAGGGCAACAAGGGGATGACCCTCACCGGTCAGTTGGGCGATGTGATGAAGGAGTCGGCCATGGCGGCCCTGAGCTTCATCCGCGCCCATGCCAAAAAGCTCGAACTCGATGAAGACTTCTACACCAAGATGGACCTGCACGTGCACGTGCCGGCCGGGGCCATCCCCAAGGACGGGCCCTCGGCCGGGGTCACCATCCTCACGGCCCTGGTCTCGCTGCTCACCGGCAGGAAGATCCGCAAGGATCTGGCCATGACCGGCGAAATCACCTTGCGGGGCCAGGTGCTGCCCGTCGGCGGCATCAAGGAAAAAATGCTGGCCGCCCATCGCGCCGGCATCAAGACCATCATCATGCCCAAGGGCAATGAAAAGGATCTGATCGATATCCCCGAAAAAGTGCAGAAAGATATCCGCTTTCATTTTGTCGAGAAGATGATGGATGTGATCAAGATCGCACTCAATGTACAAGATTGAATGTAACGGGGCAAAAGACAAGGAGCATCGGACCGGCGGAGAATCCATGACACCCGCCGCCGGCCGGAAGGACCGTCGAGGCCGACCGTTGCTGCGGTGGCTGTCCGTCGCGGCGCTGCTGTTCCTGTTGCAGGCCTGTGCCGCCCGGCCTCACAGCCCCCCGGCTTCGTCGCCGGGACACCCCAAGCCGTACCGGGTTGGGGGCTCCTGGTACCGGCCCATTCCCACTGCCCGCGGTTTCGAACAGACCGGAACGGCTTCCTGGTACGGCCGCAAATTTCATGGCCGCAAGACCTCCAGCGGTGAAACATACAACATGTATGCCCTCACCGCCGCCCACAAGACCTTGCCCCTGGGCACCTATGTGCGGGTTCACCACCTGGGCAGCGGCCGGTCCGTCGATGTGCGTATAAACGACCGCGGCCCTTTCGTGCGCGACCGCATCATCGACCTGTCTTACGCGGCCGCCAAGCGGCTGGGCATCGTGGGGCCCGGCACCGGCCGGGTGCGGGTGGTGGCCCTGGGCGCCCCCCGCGGCACCTCTTCCACCGGCGCCAAAGCCCAGTATGAGCCCGTCGATTACTACTCCGGAAATTTTACGTTTCAGGTTGGGGCCTTTGCCGAGCGGACCAACGCGGTGCGCCTTGTGGCCAAGCTGGACAAGCGCTATAAAAACGCCCACATGACGACCTTTTTCGACGGACAGCGCACCTTCTACCGGGTGCGGGTGGGCCGCAGTGAAAGCCTGGAAGAAGCCATCGGCTACGAACAGGAGCTGATTCGGGACGGGTTTCCCGAAACATTCATCGTCGCCGAATGAGGATGGGGTGTGAAGCCTCCCCTCGACTCCAATCTCCGTGTTGGATGGCAAGGTTCAATCCTCGGCGTAGAGCTGCTATGCCTGCGCTTCAACCTCGCCATCCGCCTTGATCATGAACCCGATGGGAGGCTTTACATCCCATCCTCGCGCAAGATCCGTGAACCAGAACAGGAATCGCCCGAAATGACGTTGAAAGATGTCGTCTTCCTCGACCGGGACGGGGTGATCAACCGCGACTCGCCGGATTATATCAAGAGTTGGGACGAGTTCGAATTTCTTCCCGGCAGCCTGGAAGCGCTGGCGGCCTTGACCCGGGCCGGGTATGCGCTGATCCTGATTACCAACCAGTCGATGATCGGACGCGGCTTGGTGCCCCTTCCCGTGCTGGAAGAGATGCACCGGCGGATGTGCCGGGAGGTGGCCGATGCCGGCGGCCGCATATTCGACATCTTCCATTGCCCCCACCGGCCCGACGAATACTGCGACTGCCGCAAGCCGGAACCGGGCCTGATCTTCCAGGCCAAGGAACGTCACGGCATCGATCTTCCCGGGTCGGTGATGATCGGCGACAATGCCAAGGACATTGCGGCCGGCTTGAATGCCGGCTGCGGCGCAACCATCCTGGTGCGGACCGGCAATGGAAACACGGCCGTCGAAGAACTGGCCCGGCAGCGGGTCCAACCAACGGCCATCGTCGACGATCTCGGTGCGGCCGCCCGCTGGCTGCTCCAAGGCCCCTCATCCATGGTTCACGGCGTTTGAGGCCATGACCGATTCATCCGCCGATATCCTCGAAGGTCGATTGGAGCGCATCGCCTTTCGCAACGCCCGGGACCATTTCATGATCGCCAAGTTCAGGGCGGAGGGCATCGGCAGCCTGGTCACGGTGCTGGGTCACTTCCCCGAGCCGCGTCCGGGCGAGATGCTGCGACTCAAAGGGCACTGGAGCGCGCATCCGCGGTACGGACAGCAATTCAAGGTGGCGGCATTCGAGGTTTTGCTTCCCGCCGGGGTGGAAGAGATCCGGCGCTATCTTGGCGCGGGCATGATCGCCGGCATCGGTCCCAAGACCGCCGAGCGGCTGATTGCCCATTTCAAGGAGAACACGCTCCACGTCCTGGATGAAGATCCCGGGCAACTGATCGCGGTGCGGGGAATCGGACCCACCAAAGCCCGGGAGATCGGCGAGGCCTGGAAAGAGCACCATGCCGTGCGCGAATTGATGCGTTTTCTCCAGGAACACGAACTCAAACCGGCCCATGGCGCCAAAATCTACAAGCAATACGGGGCGCAGGCCCTGGATGTATTGCGCAACGATCCCTATCGCGTGGCCGCCGACATCCCGCGAATCGGCTTCTACATCGCCGACGCCATCGTCCGGCGGTCCGACCTGCCCATCGACGAAGTCCAGCGCGCCGAGGCCTGCCTGCGTCACCTGCTGGAGGCCGCCGCGGAGCAGGGGCATCCGTACGTCACCCGGGCGGAACTGGAAACACGCTGCACGGAATCCTTCCATCTCGACTATCATGCCATGCAGGACGCCCTGGAGCGCCTGATCCACCAGCGGCAGGTCCGGTTGGATGAAGCGGCCCCGGAACAACCCGTATACCTGTATTGGTTGTATGCCGCGGAAACCGATGTGGCCCGCAGGATCGCGGCCTTGATGACCATACCCGCGGTTCCCCTGGAAATGGATGACGGGGCCATCCTGGAGCGGGTGGTACGGCGGCTGGCCATCGCCCTTTCCCCCGACCAATCGAACATCCTGCAGGCAGTGCTTCATCAGCGCCTGGTGATCATCACCGGCGGTCCGGGTACGGGCAAGACCACCCTGGTCCGCGCCATCGCAGCGTTGTTCGAATCCCTGGGACGTCGCTTCGTGCTTGCCGCGCCCACGGGCCGCGCGGCGCGGCGTATGTCCGAGGTAACCGGTCAGCCGGCCGCCACCATCCACCGTCTGCTGGGTTTCAACCTGGCCGAGGGCCGCTTCGAACACGACCAGGACAATCCCCTCGACATCGATGGCCTGATCGTGGACGAGGCCTCCATGGTGGATCTGCCCCTCATGGGTCACCTGGTCCGGGCCCTGCCCCACCGCGCCGGACTGGTCCTGGTGGGGGATGTATCTCAGCTTCCCTCGGTGGGGCCGGGCACGGTGCTGGCCGATCTGATCGGCTCCGGTGTGGTACCGTCTTACGAGCTAAAGGAGGTGTTCCGCCAGGCCGCCCGGAGTCCCATCGTGACAAATGCCCACCTGGTGAGAAAAGGACGACTGCCCGACCTGGCGCCCCTGGCGGACACGGACCCGCTCCAGGAGTTCTCCTTTATCGAAGAGCCGCGCCCCGGCCAGGTGGCCGATCTGATCCTCTCTCTTTGCTCCGGACGCATCGCCGATCAGTTGGGGGTGGACGGGGTTCGCGACGTGCAGGTGCTGACGCCCATGCACAAGGGCCCCCTGGGAACGCTGCAGCTCAACGACAAACTCCAGGCGGCACTCAACCCGCAAAAGAAGCGTCACGGGGCCTTTGGCCTCCACGACAAGGTCATGCACCTGCGCAACAACTACCGCAAGGAGGTCTTCAATGGTGAGATCGGCACCGTTTGCCGCATCGATCTCCAGGCCGGGCGGATTCACGTCGATTACGACGGACGCGAGGTGCCATACGACGACGCCGACCTGGACGAGCTTTCCCTGGCCTACGCCATTTCCGTGCACAAGTCCCAGGGTTCCGAATACCCGGTGGTCGTCCTGCCCATGGTCACCCAGCACTACGTGATGCTGCAGCGCAACCTGCTGTATACGGCCCTTACGCGGGCCCAACGCATGGTGATCCTGGTGGGCAACGCCAAGGCCGTGCGGGTGGCGGTGGAAGCCGACGCCCCCGACCGGCGGCGCTCCCTCTTGGCTTGGAGATTAGTTGAATCGCCCCTAACGTTGCATAAAAAAGATGGCTAAAGGGCAGTGACCCGTTATGAACCGTAACCGAAGCCATATCCGATGCCGAAGCAAGCAATCAAGCTCAGGTTCACTGAAGGATCGGGTCGATTATATGCCATCTTTTTTACCCTTCGGGAAAGCCGGAGGGCGTAAGTAACGGCGTTGCCAAGGGCTTGCAGTAGATTGACTACGGCTGCGCCCTTGGCGCCTTGGCTCTGAAGCCCTCCGACTTTTGCAACATTAGGGTCTACAACTTGTTGATTCGGGCAAACCGCAGTATCAGAAACGTGCGCTGATTTACCCGAATCAACCAATCGACAAATCAAGGAATCGACTAATTCTCTGATTCCCCGGACGGGGTGGGGTTGCTGACGGGGATGGGCACCTTGGCGAAGGATACCCCCTCCTTGCGCAGGGTCTCTTCCTCCTGGGCCGTACTGACGCCGCGGATATTGCGCGGTTCGTTGACGCCGTAATGGATTTTCAGGGCCTCCTGGGCGAAATCGGCGCCCACGTTGTCGAAGTTCTTCTCCACGTAATGAGCGATGGCGTTCATCATCAAGGCGGGGTTCATCTTGGGGGACGGTTGACCGGGTTGGGCCGGCGATCCCTTGATGGCGAAGGTGGAGGGGATGCGGGTGACGTCGCTGTCATCGCATGCCGGGCAGGTGACCATGCCGGCCTTCTGTTGTTTCTTATAGGCCTTGGCATCCTGGAACCAGCCTTCGAAGGTGTGCCCGTTGCGGCATTGTAAATCATATGCGATCATAGTGCGTATTCCTCGAATACCGAACACATCTAAAATATCATAAACTGTTTTGGGATTAAAGAAATTATTGACAGACAGGGGTGTTTTGTCAAAGAATACGCCACATTCCGACGCCGAGGAAGCGAAGGCAATACCGAGGGGAGAGGAGCGCATGAATTCACTGATCAAGACGGGACTATTGCTGTTGGCGGGGCTTTTGCTCGTGGCCGCAACCGGCACGGCGGAAACCAAATACGTCACCGAGGACCTGACCATCACCTTGCGGACCGGGCCGGGCAACGACCGCAAAATCATCGCCTTCCCATCGGCCGGCCAGCCCCTGGAAGTGGTTACGCCGGGAGAAGAATATACCGAGGTCAGAACGAGCGGCGGCAAGCAGGGATGGGTGCTCACCCGTTTTCTCACGGGCAGGGAACCGGCCGATCAGGTGCTGGCGCGCCTGCAGGAAGAGCATAGCCGGATCGTGGAAAAATACGAGAAACTCAAGCAGCAGGCCAGCGAGCTCAACTCGGAAGGCAGGGAGCTGAACGACGACCTGACCACCACCCGGGACTCCCTGGGAAAACTGCAGAAGGAATATGAGAGCCTGAAAAGCGAATCCAAGGATTTCCTGAGCCTCAAGTCCAAATACGAAAAAACCCTCAAGGAGTCCGGCACCGCCCAGGACAAGGTCAATCGCCTGGAGAAGGAACTGCAGCAGCTTTACAGCCGGGAACTGACCACCGGCATGCTGTACGGCGGCGGCCTGTTGGCCCTGGGGTTTATCGTCGGTTTCATCGTCAAGCGCCCCAAGCGGCGTTCGCCCTTGCTCTAAACCCGGCCAGCCGGCCCCGTCCGCAAGACGAGAACAGAATCAGGCCCAAATGACAGAATTACATCACGATGTCCTGGTGATCGGCAGCGGTATCGCCGGATTGATGTTCGCCATCAAGGTGGCGCAGCACGGAACCGTCGCCCTGGTTACCAAGAAAGAGGCCATGGAGAGCAATACCAACCTGGCCCAGGGGGGGATCGCCGCGGTCTTCGGCGCCATGGACGGTTTCGATCTGCACATCGAAGACACCCTGGTGTCGGGGGACGGGTTGTGCCATCGCGACGTGGTGGTCCAGGTGGTCGAAAACGGCCCCCGGCGGATCGAAGAGCTCATCGAGATGGGCGTGCGTTTCAATCGGGAGTCGGACGAGGACTGTGAAGCCGGTTTCGACCTGGGCCGCGAGGGCGGCCATTGCCGGAACCGCATCGTTCACGCCAAGGACATGACCGGCCGGGAGGTGGAGCGGGTCCTCCTGGACCACGCACGCCGGCATCCCAACATCACCCTGTTCGAAAACCATATGGCCATCGATCTGATCACCCACAAGACCCGGGTGAAGCGCGGCCGCTTGACCACCACCCATGAAGACTACTGCTGCGGCGCTTATGTGCTGGAGCGAGGCAGTCGCCAGGTCAAGACCTTTTCCGCCCACATCACCCTGCTGGCTACCGGCGGATCGGGCAAAGTCTACCTTTATACCAGCAATCCCGACATCGCCACCGGCGACGGCATGGCCATGGCCTATCGCGCCGGGGCAACCGTGGCCAACATGGAATTCGTCCAGTTTCATCCCACCTGCCTCTACCATCCCGAGGCCAAGAATTTCCTGATTTCCGAGGCGGTCCGCGGTGAAGGCGGGATTCTTCTCGATGAAGGCGGACGGGCCTTCATGGGCGATTACGACCCCCAAAAGGACCTGGCCTGCCGTGACGTGGTGGCCCGGGCCATCGATACGGAACTGAAAAAGAGCGGCGCCGACGCGGTCTACCTGGACATCAGCCACAAAGACGCCGACTTCGTCCGGGAGCGCTTTCCCAACATCTACCGAAAATGCCTCCAGTTCGGCATCGACATGACCCGGCAGCCCATTCCGGTGGTTCCCGCCGCCCATTATATGTGCGGGGGCGTGGTCACCGACATGCACGGCCGCACCGACCTCCGCAATCTTTACGCCGTCGGCGAAACCGCCTGCACCGGCCTGCACGGCGCCAACCGCCTGGCCAGCAACTCCCTGCTCGAAGCCCTGGTCTATGCCCATGCGGCGGCCGAGCATGTGAACGCGGCCCTGCGGCGGGGCGACTTTCAGCCCCTGCCCCCGGCGCCCTTGTGGGACGACATGGATACCGGCGACAGCGACGAGATGATCATGGTCACGCACAACTGGGATGAAATCCGGCGTCTGATGTGGAACTATGTGGGCATCGTGCGCTCGGACAAGCGCCTGGCCCGGGCCAAGCGCCGCATCGACATCATTCTCAACGAAATCCAGGAGTACTACTGGAATTTCAAGGTCGTGCCCGATCTGATCGAACTGCGCAACATCGCCGTGGTGGCCGAGATGATCATTAATTGCGCGCAGCATCGCAAGGAGAGCCGCGGCCTGCACTACACCTTACAATATCCCCATCGCAACGATCGGCACTGGCAGAAAGACACCATACTCCGAAGACCCATCGTCGGTTGACGCGTCCGTCCGGCGAATGGGGCGACACCAGCGCTCGGACGGCAACCGATCCTGCCCAACAACATGTGGAGGCCTGGATGCCTGCAACCATGAAAGCCCTGGTCAAAGCCAAGGCCGAGCCCGGTCTGTGGCTTCGGCAGGTGCCAATCCCCGAAATCGGCATCAACGATGTATTGATCAAGATCGAGAAGACCGCCATCTGCGGCACCGATGTACACATTTACAACTGGGACGAGTGGGCCCGGAAAACCATCCCCGTTCCCATGGTGACCGGCCATGAATTCGTGGGTCGGGTGGCGGCCGTGGGCGACAACGTGCACGACTTCGCCCCCGGCGATCTGGTCTCCGGCGAAGGCCACCTGGTGTGCGGCCGATGTCGCAACTGCCTGGCCGGCCGGCGCCATTTGTGCAACAAGACCAGCGGCGTGGGCGTAAACCGGCCGGGCTGTTTCGCCGAGTACCTGGCCATTCCGGTGACCAATGTCTGGCATTGCGACCCCGATATCCCCACCGATATCCTCTGCTGCTTCGATCCCCTGGGCAACGCCACCCACACCGCCCTCTCCTTCGATTGCCTGGGCGAGGACGTGCTGATCACCGGGGCAGGCCCCATCGGCTGCATGGCGACGGCCATCGTCCGCCACGCCGGCGCCCGCCATGTGGTGGTCACCGACGTCGTGCCCTACCGCCTGGAACTGGCCCGGAAACTGGGCGCCACCCGGACGGTGAACGTCAAGACCGGCCGTATCGCCGAAGTCCAGGCGATCCTGGGGATGAAAGAAGGCTTCGACATCGGACTGGAGATGTCGGGCACGGGCGGGGCGCTGCAGGAGATGTTGATCAACATGTGCCACGGCGGCAAGATCGCCCTGCTGGGCATCCTGCCGCGAAATACCACCGTGGACTGGGACGCCGTGGTCTTCAACGGCCTGACCCTCAAAGGCATCTACGGCCGGGAGATGTACGAAACCTGGTACAAGATGACCTCCATGATCCAGTCGGGCCTGGACATCACACCGGTGATCACCCACCGTTTCGCCGTCGACGATTTCCAGCAGGGCTTCGAGGCCATGCGCGGCGGGCAGTCGGGCAAGGTGATTCTGAACTGGGATTGAATCGGTCCCCGCTGCGCGGGCGGCCGACTCGGGGAGGGCGTCCCGCCGCGGCCTGCGGCTTCCCCATATGAAACCGACCCATTCGGAGGACGAAACCATGTACGGCAGCATCAAAACCCACCTGGCCAGGGAATTGAAGACCATCCGCGAAAGCGGATTGTACAAGGAAGAACGGGTGATCGCCTCTCCCCAGAGTGCCCGCCTCACCCTTTCCGACGGCCGCGAGGTGCTCAACATGTGCGCCAACAACTACCTGGGCCTCGCCGACCATCCCGAGGTGGTGGCCGCCGCCCGGCAGTCGATGGACCAGTGGGGATTCGGACTCTCCTCGGTGCGGTTCATCTGCGGCACCCAGTCGTTGCACAAGCAACTGGAGGAGGAAGTCAGCCGTTTTCTGGGCACCGAGGCCACCATCCTCTACTCCTCCTGTTTCGACGCCAACGGCGGCCTGTTCGAGGCGGTTCTCGGGGCCGAGGACGCCATCATCAGCGATGCCCTCAACCATGCCAGCATCATCGACGGGGTCCGGTTGTGCAAGGCCCGGCGGCTGCGCTACGCCCACAGCGACATGGCCGAACTGGAGGCCAGGCTCCGGGAAGCCCGGGAACGCCGATTCCGCATGATCGCCACCGACGGCGTCTTTTCCATGGACGGAGAAGTGGCCCGGCTGAAGGAGATCTGCGATCTGGCCGAGAAATACGATGCCCTGGTGATGGTGGACGACTCCCACGCCGTGGGCTTCTGGGGACCCACCGGTCGGGGGGCCCACGAATATTGCGGCGTGATGGAACGGGTGGATATCCTCACGGGGACCTTCGGCAAGGCCCTGGGCGGCGCCAGCGGCGGATACGTCAGCGGCCGCAGGGAGATCGTCGAGCTGCTGCGCCAGCGCTCGCGTCCCTACCTCTTCTCCAATACCGTGGCCCCGGTGATCGCGGCGGCCACCCGCAAGGCCCTCGAGATCATCTCGCGCTCCACCGAACTGCGCGACAAGCTGGAAGAGAACACGCGGTATTTCCGCAGTCAGATCGCCGCCCTGGGTTTCGAGATCAAGCCCGGCGATCACCCCATCGTGCCCATCATGCTGGGCGATGCCAGGCTGGCCCAGCAGATGGCGGCGCGGTTGCTCGATCTGGGGCTCTATGTCATCGGCTTTTCCTATCCCGTAGTCCCCATGGGAGAGGCCCGCATCCGGGTGCAGGTCAGCGCCCTGCACAGCCGGGAGGATCTGGATTTCGCCCTGGGCCGGTTCAAGACGGTGAAGGACGAGCTCGATATTTAAGGGTCGGTGGGAGGATATTCCTCGAAGCCGACGCCGGAGGTTGGGGGATTTTCCGGGCTGCTCCGCTCCCGGCCTGGTGATTTCAATTGGTTATCCACGGGGGCATTCAAAGCCCCCTCCCTGGTGGCCGCCTATGGCGGCGCCGTGGGTCTCCCCCATGGATAACCAATTGAAATCACGAAGGTCTCCCGCTGATGCATCCCGGAAAAGCCCCCATCCTCCGGCTTGTGCGAATAGCGGTGTGTATTTCCCGACCCCTCCAGTAATTTCCGGCCTGACAGATGGATACTTCCGGTATTAATCCGCTTCTTCAATTCCGTCCGGTAATAAATAGATGTAGTGGTAACTATTCATACCATAGAGAAATATTCCGAACGGGTACTGGAATTATGCGGTTATAGAAGCAGGTGCGGTATCCAAAGTTACCGAATGTCCTTGCATGGCCTGTAGCCCGGAGGATTTTCCGCATGGTTTCCGGCGCATCCCCATCAGTCGTCGTGCGAGTTGCCCATCACGCAATCTATATATAACCAATTGAAATTATAAATAAATTATCTGGTTGGCGGAAAGAACGCACGCCGGTCGCCGAATAGGTTTTGATCTTTCATGCAAACCAACCCCGATTGGCCCGATAATTGCCAAGCTAAGGACCGGATACAATGGTTGCCCGAAAATCAACCCGGTCTTGGTTCGGCAGCGAACTTGCCGTTTCCCCGGGACCCAAAGCAAAGGAAAAAAAGATGATCGTCGGAATCCTGAAAGAGATCAAACCTGCTGAAAATCGAGTATGCATGACGCCGGCCGGTGTCGAGGTGATGCGTCAGAACGGACATGCCGTCATGGTCCAGCACAAGGCCGGTCTGGCCAGCGGCTTCGAAGACAGTGCCTATGTCGCGGCCGGTGCCGAAATCGCCGAGACCGCGGCAGAAGTTTTTGCCGGATGCGACATGGTCATGCATGTCAAGGAGCCCCTGCCGGAAGAGTACGGCCTGATCCGCGCGGGCCAGATCCTTTTCACCTACCTGCATCTGGCGGCTGCCGAGGAGTTGACCCACGCCCTGATCCAAAGCGGATCCATCGGCATCGCTTACGAAACCATCCAGAAAGCCGACGGTTCCCTGCCCCTGCTGACCCCCATGAGCGAAGTGGCCGGACGCATGGCCATTCAGCAGGGCGCCAAATACCTGGAGATGGCCCAGGGCGGCCAAGGCGTGCTGCTGGGGGGCGTTCCCGGTGTAGACCCCGCCACCGTGCTGGTCATCGGCGGCGGCGTCGTGGGCACCCATGCCGCCAAGATGGCCTGCGGACTGGGCGCCAAGGTCTACCTGCTGGATATGAACCTCGACAGACTGCGCTATCTGAGCGACATCATGCCGGCCAATTGCTTCCCGCTGATGTCCAGCCCCGCCCTGATCCGCAAGCTGGTGCGCGAAGCCGACGTGGTGGTGGGCGCCGTGCTGGTGGCCGGCACCAAGGCCCCCAAACTGGTGACCGCCGACATGCTCAAGACCATGAAGCCCGGTTCCGTGATGGTGGACGTGGCCATCGATCAGGGTGGTTGTTTCGAAACCTCCCATCCCACGACCCACTCCGACCCCATCTACACCGTGGACGGCGTGGTTCACTATTGTGTGGCCAACATGCCGGGGGCCGTGGCCAAGACCTCCACCCTGGCCCTGACCAACGCCACCCTGCCCTATGCCGTGGAAATCGCCAACAAGGGGTGGATAGAGGCCATGCAGGATAACGCGGAGATCAGATCGGGCGCCAATGTGGTCGAAGGCAAGGTTACCTATCAAGGCGTTGCCGACGCATTCGGCCTTGATTTTACGTCCATTCGCAGCCTGCTGTAACCAATCGCTCCTTCAGGACGCCGTCGATGGCGCCGCAGGTGCCGGGAGGCTTTCATCTGACGGACCAGGAAAGGGGCAGCCGATGCGGCTGCCCCTTTTTATTTGGCAGCCGCGTCCCCAAGGTTCCCCTATGCGAGGCTGCCGTCGCGCCATCATCCGTCGGAAATCACCCGGTGGTTGCAAAGGTTACCATTTGGCGATAGGATCCCCTGCAGGTTCTGTTCGTTACAAGTCCCTGGATTTTCAGGACGGATGAGACCACTTGATCCGGGGATCGATTACGGTAACTCAAGTAACCGTCCGGGAATGCCGGGTCCATTTCGCGTCCGGTTTTCCGGCGAAACCGGAGGCATCCGTGAACGTCAAACTCAAGCTGCGCTTCAAGGACCGCATCGGCATCGTGGCCGACATCTCCACCCGGATCGCCGAAAACGGCCTCAACATCGTCTCCATGGAAGTGGTGCGCAAGGACCGGGAGGCCCTTGTCTTCGTGGAAGTGGAGAGCGGTCGTCGCAAGGTGGACCGCGCCGAACTGACCCAATTTCTCGGCAATACCGCCGATGTCATCGAGATCCACGGGATCGGCTCCCTGCCCCACGAGGAGCGGGCCGAGCGCTTTCGCGCCGTGCTGGACAACATCAGCGACGGGGTGATTTCCATTGATCGGAACGGGCGCATCACCACCATGAACCGGGTGGCCGGCCGCGCCTTCATGTGCGATGCGGACGATATCGTCGGCGAGCGTCTGGACGTATTGGACCTGCCCGGGCATGCGCTGCTCCGGTGCCTGGACGGCGAGAAGCTGGAGCACGTCAAGCAAACCCTGGTCAATCGCAAAGGGCGCTATCAATACATCTCCACCTGCAAGCCCATCCACGATGCCCACGGGGTCATCGTGGGCGCGGTGGAGATCGCCAAGGACATCCAGGGCATAAAAAAGCTGGCCCAGACCATCACGGAACCGCGACAGGTGGGCTTCGGCGACATCATCGGCAACCACGAGGCCATCCAGGAGGCCATCGCCTTCGCCCAGAAAATCGCCGCCAACGATGCCGCCGTCGCCCTGCGCGGCGCCAGCGGCACCGGCAAGGAGCTATTCGCACGGGCCATTCACACCGCCAGCGGCGTAAAAGGACCCTTTATTCCCGTCAATTGCGCGGCCCTGCCGGAACAATTGCTGGAGAGCGAATTGTTCGGCTATGCCCGGGGCACCTTTACCGGCGGGCGCAGGGAGGGCAAGCCGGGGCTGTTCGAGCAGGCCCAGGACGGCACGGTGTTTCTGGACGAAATCGGTGAAATGCCGCTGGGCTCGCAGGTCAAACTGCTGCGGGTGATCCAGGAAAAGGCCGTCCGCCGGGTGGGCGGCACCAAGGAGGTATCCATCAACGCCCGGTTGATCACGGCCACCAACAAGAACCTGGAGCGTCTGGTGGAGGAGAAGCGCTTCCGCCAGGACCTGTATTACCGCATCAATGTGCTGCCCATCCACATTCCGCCCCTCCAGCAGCGTCCCGAAGACATTCCCCTGCTGGCAGAGCACTTTCTCTTCCAACTGGACAGCAAACTGGGCAAGCAGGCTCAGCGCCTGAGCCCCGGCGCCCTGGAGAAGCTGCGCCGTCACCACTGGCCGGGAAACGTGCGGGAATTGAAGAATGTGGTCAACCGGGCGGCCATCATCAGCGAACAAGCCATCATCCCCCAAAGCTGCATCCTTTACAGTCATGAACTGGGCCAGAGCCAAGGGCTTTCCTCCGAAGGGGCCCGGGAAGATGCGCGATCCCTCAAAGAGCAGGTGGCCGCGCTGGAAAAGCGCGTCGTCCTGGCCGCCCTGGATCGCAAACCCAGCGTTCGCCAGGCCGCCAAGAGTTTGAGAATTTCTCATCCCGCGCTTTTGAAGAAGATGCGCAAATACGACATCCAAACCACCCGGCGGGTTACCTATCGATAGTTTTTTACTAGGACGACCGATGAATATCGATGATGCGGGTATTGCCGACGTATTCAGTGGTTTCGTAGCGGGTGACGCCCTGCAGCTTGTCGGTGATGTCGCGCATGCGCTCGATCTGGGTCTCGATTTTTTCGATATAGGTCCGGGCCTCGGCATCGGCCTGCCGGGCGGCCATGATCTCGACGTAGCCCGATAAGGCCTGCAGGGGCTGGTTCAGTTCATGGCAGACCGCCCCCGCGGTTTCCAGGACGCCTTCGAGTTTCTCCTTTTGCAGGCGGTCCCGGGCGGCCCGGTTCTTTTCGGTCAGATCGGACAGCACGGTCACGCTGCCGCCGGTGTTGCCGCGCGGGTCCTTGAGCTCCGCCAGGTTGAAGAGAAAGTCGCGCTGCCGGCCGTCGGCGCAACGCACCTGGGCCTCGAAGGCATGCAGGCCGTTTCTATCCGGCAGCTTGGCTTCTTCGCGTTGGCAGGTCGCGGCCAGATCGGCGGGGATTTGCTCGGGCAGGTCCTGGATCCGTTTGCCGATGATCCGGTCGCGGGTCAGCCCGAGAATCTGCTTGGAAAAGACCTTGTTGCACCCCTGGAAGACACCGTTTTCATCCTTGAAGTAGACGGGTGTGGGAATCGTGTTGATCAGGGTGTCCATCAGATGCAGGTAGCTGCGCAGTTTGTCTTCGTTCTTCTTCTGCCGGATTTCCCGGGCGGAGTGCCGCCGCTCCAGGCCCTCGATGGTCGTCACGGCCTCGCGCAGCTTTTCCCGCAGCCGGTGCCCCTTTCCGGTCTCCTTCCGGCAGCGCCAGATGGCAGCGGCGGCCAATCCCAACGATATGATCCAGAAAAGCATGGACATGGGTCGAATCCCGTCAGGTCCTGATGGCCGTTACCATGGCGCGCACCGGCGCGGGATAGCCTTCCACGGTACGACGCCGGTCGTCGGGGTCTATAAAGCTATCCAGGGAGTCGGAGTCGATCCATGGGGTCTTGCGCTGCTCGCGGGCGGTGGTGGGCGTGATATCCCGGCAGCGGATGTCGTCGAAGCCGCTGCGGACCAGCCAGTTGGTCAGGCAGGCCACCGTGGGGATGAAGAAGACATTGCGCATGCGGGCATAGCGGCTGTGGGGCGACAGGGCCAACGGATCATCGCCTTCGATTATCAAGGTTTCCAGGATCAAGCAGCCTCCTTTGGTCAACAAGGCGTGCATTTGCGCCAGGGTGTCCAGCGGCGATCGCCGGTGGTAGAGAATTCCCATGCAGAAGACCAGGTCGAAGCCGTCGGGCATGGCGGGCAATTGCTCCAGCCGAAGCGGCAGGTTGTAAAGGCCGGGCCGGGGAAGAAAATGCTGCAGGGTCAGAAACTGGTAAAAGTACACGGGGTAAGGCTCGATGCCCAGGATCAGGTTCGGTCGCGCCGCCGTGGCCCGAAACAGATAGTAGCCGTTGCTGCTGCCCACGTCAAGCACCCGGCGGCCGGCGAGATCCCCAAGAAAAGGCACCAGGCGGGCCCACTTCAGGGAAGAGTCCCACTCGCTGTCGATGCGGATGCCGAACAGATCGAAGGGCCCCTTGCGCCACGGTTTCAGGGCGTAGAGAGTATCCTGGAGGGACGCACGCTGATCCCCATCCAGATCTTCCGGCCGCCCGATGGTGATCCAATCCCGGTCCAGGGCCACGCGGGACGGACGCACCCGCGGCAGACGGGCGAGATGGGCGTTCAAGGCTTCGATTCTGGTGTCCCGCCGTTCCAGTGCCGCCCGGGCCAGGCGAACCAGTTCCGGTCCGTACGGGTCCAGATCGCGGTAAAAAGCATCGATGTCGGGGATCAAGGGCATGGCGGTTTGACGGCCAGCAGGGCCGCGAAGTTGAACCACTTGAGCCAGACCTCGATGGCGGTAAAGCCCGCGTCGGCCAGACGACGCCTGTGTCGGCTCAGGGGCTCGGGAAACAGCACCTTCTCCAGGGCCTCGCGCTTCTGGCTGATTTCCAGGTCGGAGTAGCCGTTCTCCTTTTTGAAATTGTAATAGATTTCCTGTTGGAGTCCGGCGGTGAAGGTGTCTGTGTGGATGACCTTCTCGCAAAAGAGCAGGGCTCCCCCCGGCAGCAGTCCCCGGAAAATGCGCGCAATCATGGCATCCCGATGTTCCGGGGCTAGAAACTGCAGGGTGAAATTCAACACCACCACAGAAGCCTGCTCGATGCGCGTCCTGGCGATATCTTCGCATTGCAACGTGATCCGGTCCGAGGCGGATTCGGCCGCCAGCCGCGCGGCATAGGCCGTGAGCATGGGAGCCGAGCTGTCCACGGCCACCATCTCGAAGGGCTGCGATTCCATCCGCCGGTTCAGTGCCAGCCCCAGGTTGCCGTTGGAGCAGCCCAGGTCGTAAATCCGCGTACCCGGCTGGTAGAGCCGCCGGATCAGCCACGCCTGGCGCCGGATGATCTCCCGATAGAGGGGGATGGAGCGATCGAGCATGTCATCGAAAACACCGGCCACCCCCTCGTCGAATTCGAAGGGCGGTACCGTCGCGCGCGGTTTTTCATAGATGCGGTCTTTGGCCATAACGGCAAAGGTCCTCCCATTCCTCGTCAGCCTGCATATGCGTCAAATCCGTTGGGCTGTCAAGGTCGGGCGGACCGGATCCAACGCGTCGTAACGTTGAAACCGCCGTCCCGGCAATGCAGCGACAATCTCTCCGTCGTCGCCGGAATCCCGACAAGGGCGGGGCTGCGCTGCAGGATACCGAGCCCAGGAGACTACTTAAGGCTTGCCCCCGAACCTGTAAATCGATATAGATCGGCAAGTTATGGCCTCACCCTGCAACCGTAACCCGCAACTACAGGAGCCAGACCATGCCGACGACCAATGTACGCTGGGTGACCGGCAAGCAATTTGTGGGCACAGACAGCCACAACCACTCGGTGGTGCTCTCCGGAGAAGACCCGGCCCGGGGCGTCAGCCCCTCGCAGATGCTGCTCATCGCCCTTTCCGCCTGCTCGGCCTATGACGTGGTGGATATCATGGAGAAAAAGCGCAAACCGCTGACCCACCTGGAGGTGGAGGCCAACGGCAACCAGGCGGAGGAACCGCCCTGGGCCTACGAGGAAATCCATCTCACCTATCGCTTGCGCGGCGAAAATTTGACGGACAAGGCCGTGGTTCAAGCCATCGAACTTTCCCAGGACAAATATTGCTCGGTGGCCGCCACCGTCCGCGGAGTGGCCAAAATCACCTATTCCTACGAATTGCTGCCCTGAGAAGCCGGCCCCGGGATCAGGCTGCTTTGCAGGTACGAAATTTGCAATCGATTCGATCCGTTCGTCCTGTGGGGGCCGGTCCCCTGGGCCACAAGCCGGTTGACATATGGGATTCGACGTAATTATAGTTGCTTAAACCCATGAAAGTTGGCGCGATGCAAATACCGTGGCGGAAAATGTGGTCATACCTGCTGCCGGTGGTCGTCGGTGTGACATTTTTTGTCAGCACTCCCTGTCGTGCGGACATCTATGTCTACATCGACAGCGAAGGCGTCATGCATTTCACCAATACCCCCACATCCAGCAACTACAAAGTCTATATGAGCGAATCCCTGGTGCGCAAACGTCCGCCCGCCAACATCGCGAACTATGACGACGTGATCAAGGAGGCCGCCCGCCGTCACGGCCTGCAATCCTCCCTGCTCAAGGCCCTGATCCATGTGGAATCCTACTTCGACCCACAGGCCGTCTCCTCAAAAGGGGCCATGGGCCTGATGCAGATCATGCCGGAAAACCTGAAAATCCTGAATATTTCCGATCCCTTCGATCCCTGGCAAAACATCATGGGCGGCGCCACTTACCTGAAATCCATGCTCGATCGGTTCCGCGGACAGCTTCCCCTGGCCCTGGCCGCATACAACGCCGGACCCACCGCCGTGGAACGCTACCGGGACATTCCCCCCTACCCGGAAACCGAAATTTACGTGCGCAAGGTGATGAAGTATTTCCACCTCTACAAAAAAAGCTGAACCGTCAATATACAGATTGGGTGGGAGCCCCCGAGGCCTTCGATTTATACTGGACGAGTCTTACGATTTTTAATCCGTTGTCAATTAAATAACTTGGTAAGGAGACAAAAATGGGAGTGATCACTATTTCCAGAGGGTCTTACAGCAAGGGAAAAGAAATTGCCGAAAAGCTCTCTGAAAAATTGAATTATAAATGTGTATCGAGGGATATTCTTTTGCAGGCATCCGCCTATTTCAATATCCCGGAATTGAAGCTCGTCAGTGCAATCCATGATGCGCCTTCCTTTCTCGAACATTTCGGGCACAGAAAAGAAAAGTATATTATCTATATTCGGGAAGCGTTCATGGCCCATGTTCTGAAGGACAACCTCGTGTATCACGGATTGGCCGGTCATTTCTTCATAAAGGACATCCCGAACATCTTAAAGGTTCGAATCATCGCCAACATCGAGGACAGAGTCAAGGAAGAGATGAGGAGGAAGGGAATATCCGAAAAGGAAGCTCATCATCTATTGACAAAGGATGATGAGGAAAGAAGAAAATGGAGCATGCATCTGTACGGAATCGATACGAAAGATTCAAGCCTCTACGACGTGGTTTTGCATATTGGCAACATGCAGGTGGATGATGCGGTTGAGATCTTGTATGATATTTCCCGGAAGTCCTGTTTCCAGACAACGGATCGGTCTCAGGGCATGATAAACGATTCTTACCTGGCTGCCAGGGCGCATTCCCTAATTTACGGGAAAATTCCCGCCGCCGAGGTCAAATGCAAAGACAGGATTATCCGTGTCGACATCGAAACGACGCTTTCCCTGGAAAAAGAATTTACCGACAAGATCAAAGATCTCCTTGGAGGAATTGATGGAATAGAAGATATCAACGTAAATATCATTCCATATGAAGGCGATTGATTTTGATATGGATTCCCGGACGCTACGGAAAGAGGCCGGTTCCTCATTAATCAAAAACGCCCGGAAAGAATCCTTTCCGGGCGTTTTTGTATCCGGGCCGAAGGTCAGGTGCTGATCTTTTCGGCGATCAGTTGATAGTAGGCGGCTTCCGAGAACTGGCCCCAGGCGCCCACCCGTTTTTTGAAGGCCTGGAAGGAGTCGTTGACCTTGGTGGAGAGCGGGTCCTTGGCGGCTTCCTCGGCAATGGTTTCGGCGGCCAGTTTGCGCAAGGTATTCATCACTTCCTCGGGAAATTGGAGGAGCTGGGTTTTGCCGTCGGCCAGGATCTTTTCCAGGTACTCGCCGTTATGGGCCTCGAATTCGCAGAGCTGCCAGACGTTGGTCTGGGCGGCGCAAGCGTCCAGGATCACCCGCAGGTGCTCGGGCATCTCATCGTAGACTTTCTTGTTGAACATGATTTCCAGGGCCGTGCCCGGTTCATGCCAGCCCGGGTAGTAGTAGTACTTGGCGGCCTTGGGCAGTCCCAGACGATGATCGTGGTATGGACCCACCCATTCGGAGGCATCGATCACGCCGCGCTCCAGGTTGGTGAAGATTTCTCCACCCGGGGTCAGTGTGACGGTACCGCCGGCCTTGGCAAAGACTTTGCCGCCCAGGCCGGGAATGCGCATCTTCAGGCCTTTGAAATCATCCATGGAGTTGAGTTTTTTGTTGAACCAACCACCCATCTGAACCCCGGTATTGCCGATGGGACGCGGAACCAGGTTGAAGGGCGCGTAAGCCTCTTCCCACAGTTCGAGGCCGCCGCCGCTGTAAAACCAGGCATTCATGCCCTGGGCATTGAGGCCGAAGGGTACGGCGGCGAACCACTGTGCGGCCGGTTGTTTGCCCGCCCAGTAGTAGGCGGCGCCCGAGCCCACTTCCACCGTGCCGTCCGATACGGATTGAAAGGTCTCCATGGCCGGGACCAGCTCGCCGGCGGCATATACCTTGATCTTGATCTGGCCTTCGGATGCAATCTCGACGCGTTTGGCAAAAGTATCCAGCCCCACCTGGAAGACAGGGAAATTGGCCGGCCAGGTCGTGACCATTTTCAGGTCATAGGTTTTCTTGACGACCGCCGGCGCTTCCGCTTCGCTCGTTTTTTCAGCTGCCTTTTTTTCTCCGCACCCGGCAAGGCCCACGGCTGCTGCTGCTGCGCCTGCCGCAGCGATTCCCGATTTGGTCAGAAACTCACGTCTTTCCATACCCAACCTCCTTTGCATTGATAATTGGCGTACCCGCTTGATGGTGACTGAGACGATCAGCCGCCGAAAACCACTTTCGGCAGCCAGGTGGCCAGCGATGGGCAAAAGATAACGATCATCAGGCCGATCAGCTGGAGGATCACGAAGGGCACGATGCCGCGATAAATGTGTCCTGTGGTGACCTCCGGCGGTGTAACCGAATTCAGGTAAAACAGGGAGAAGCCAAAGGGTGGCGTCATGAACGATGTCTGCAGGTTCACCGCCAACAGAATACAGAACCATACGGGGTCGAAGCCGAATTCGATCATGATGGGTGCCAGCACGGGCACATGGATGAAGATGATTTCGATAAAATCCAGGAAGAAACCGATAAAGAAAATGAGGGTCAGAACGATGGCCAGAACCACGGAGTAAGAGTATGTCTCGCCGACACTGCTGAGGAAATGGCGCACCAGGTCGTCGCCGTTCAGCCCCCGGAAGACCAGTCCGAACAGGGCGGCGCCGCAGAGAATGATAAAGACCATGCAGGTGAGGTTCATGGTGGCGCGCATGACTTCCCGCAGGATGTTCATATTGAACTTGCCGTTGGCCACGGTGAGGATGGTGGCCCCCACGGCCCCCACGGCGGCGGCTTCGGTGGGAGAGGCGACGCCGGCGAAGATGGAGCCCAGCACGGCCACCATCAAAAAGAGCGGCGGCACCATGGCCACCATTACCTGGATGAACAATTTCCCGCCCACCAGGTCCCCCAGGTCTTCTTTTTTAATGGCCGGGGCGTGCTCCGGTTTGATATGGGCCGCGATGACGATGTATAAGATGTAAAGAGCTACCAGAACGAAGCCCGGCAGTACGGCGCCCATGAACAGATCGCCGACGGAGACGCCCACGATATCGCCGATGAGCACCAGGACGATGCTGGGGGGGATGATCTGGCCCAGGGTCCCGGAGGCGGCCACCGTACCGCAGGCCAGTCGTTTGGAGTAGCCGCGCCGCAGCATGGTGGGTATGGCCAGCAGGCCCATGGTGACCACGGTGGCGCCGACGATGCCGGTGGAGGCGCCCAGCAGCGCGCCCACCACCACCACCGAGGCCGCCAGTCCGCCCTTGATCCGGCCCAGCACGATGCCCATGGTGTCCAGCAGTTTGTCGGCCAGGCCGGAGCGCTCCAGCATCACGCCCATGAATACGAACAGGGGCACGGCCATCAGGGTGACGTTGCTCATGCGGCCCCACACCCGCAGGGGCAGTAAATTGAAAAAATCCCAGCCGAATCCGATGACGCCGAAGACCATGGCCGTGCCGCCCAGGGTGAAGGTCACCGGAAAGCCGAACATGATCAGGATGGACATCGCCAGGAACATGTAACCCGCCAGGTATTCCATCTGTTCTACGCTCCCTTTCCTTGTGCTTTGCCGCGTCCGATGATTTCCAGCAGGCTGTCTAGGCCCAGGGAGATGCCCTGGAGCAGGATCAGGGCGTATCCCGCCGGGATGCAGCCCTTTAGAAGGAATCGATAGGGAATCCCCCCGGGATCCGGAGAGCCTTCCATGACCTGGTAGGCTTTTATGGCAAAGGGAATACCCGTTTTGATGAAGAGCGCGCAGGAGGGGATCAAGAAGAAGATCACGCCGATGAAATTGATCCAGGCCTTGCCCCTGGCGGACAGGCGGCCGTAGAAGACCTCCACGCGCACGTGGCCGTCCTGCTTGAGTGTATAGCCGGCGCCCATGAGGAAGAGAAAGGCGAAGACATGCCACTCCAGCTCCTGGGTGAAGACGAAGGAAGTATTGAAAAAGTAACGCATGACCACATCGACGAAAGTCACCGCCACCAGCAGCAGCGTGGCCCAGGAGACGAATCGGCCCACATGTTCGTTGACGGCGTCGATGCGCCTGCAGGCGGTTCTCAGAAATTCCATGTTCGGACGATGCTCCTTTCGTCATGCAGACGTTCCAACGGGTGATGGCCCGATTGAAATGAAGGCCGTTGCCCGGGACATATCCAGGGCAACGTTTTGTTCGGCCGGTTGGTGGCTATCGTAATTCGGATCCAGTCATGCGGCGGGGGCGGCGAAGCCGGATGTTGCGCATGACGTACTGGTGGGGGGCTCATGCCTTGTCCCGATTTAAACCAAGAGGGTAGACAATCGGTATCAGATCCATGCCGCTTCCTTAAATAATCCGGGATCAGTTGTCGGCTCTGACTTTTCGCGGGTCGGAGTATCGCAAACGGGTGATGGGTTGTCAATGCCTTGATGGCGCCGGCCCGCGGCCGTCGCGGATATTTCCGGCCTCGCCAAGGACTGCAGTGTCATATTGCCCGAACGGACCGTATGCATTAGGGTATGTCCAGCGGCGTTCCACCGGCCGACCCGTCAACACCAACCATGGAGAGATGCCTTATGCCGTATGCCCACCGAATGTATGCCACCGGCGGCCCCGAGGTCCTCAAATGGGAAGCCTGGGAGCCCGGGAATCCCCGGCCCGACGAAGCCTTGATTCGACACGAGGCCGTGGGTCTGAACTTCATCGACGTCTATCACCGCACCGGTCTATACCCGCTGCCCCAACTGCCGGTCATCCCCGGCATGGAAGGCGCCGGCACCGTCCTGGCCGTGGGCGAACAGGTACGGGAATTTGCGGCGGGCGACCGTGTGGCCTACGCCGGCATGCCTCCCGGCGCCTACGCCGAACAAAGGACCATCCCGGCCCACCGGCTGGTGAAGCTGCCGGATTCCATCTCCTTCGTCGATGCCGCGGCCATGATGCTCCAGGGGATGACCGCGCGCTATCTTCTCAAGGGCTGTTACGACGTGCAGGCGGGAACCGTTCTGTTGATCCACGCCGCCGCCGGCGGCGTGGGCACCATCGTGTGCCAGTGGGCCAAATCCCTGGGGGCGACCGTCATCGGCACCGTCGGAAACGAAGCAAAGGCGCGACTGGCAAAAGAGAATGGCTGCGACCATCCGCTGCTCTACAATCAGGAAGACTGGGTCGGCCGGGTGCGCGACATCACCGACGGCCGCGGCGTGGACGTGGTCTACGATTCCGTGGGACGGGCCACCTTCATGAATTCGCTGGATTGCCTGCGGCCCATGGGCACCATGGTCTCCTTCGGTCAGGCGTCGGGTGCCATAGCACCTCTGGACATTTCGGTATTGGGCCGGAATGGGTCCTTGTTTCTGACCCGCCCCTCCTTGATGACTTATACCGAAAAGCGGGAAGACCTCCTGGCCCACGCCGAAGACTTGTTCGGGGCGGTGGCGGCGGGTGTGGTCACCATCCGCATCGGAAGTACCTATGCCCTTCGGGACGCCCCCCGGGCCCATGCCGATCTGGAGGCCCGCAAAACCACCGGCTCGGTGGTGTTTACCGTTTGACAGGGATTGTCCGCGGCGGCGGTCGTTATCGACCAGGGATGTCGGCGCAAAAATCGGCGGTGGGCGCCAAATGTCTCAGCGGCACCACGTCCGGAGGAACGGGATCAGCCGTTCGCGCAGATCGGGCTGCTCCATGGCGAAGGAGAGGTTGGCCATCTGAAAGCCCACCTTGGTGCCGCAGTCGAAGCGTTCGCCCCGGTATTGCACACCGTAGATGGACTGCGCTTCCAGTAGTCTGGCCATGGCGTCGGTGATCTGGATTTCACCGCCGGCGCCGGTTTCCTTGTTATCCAGGATAGAGAAGATTTCCGGGGTCAGGATATAGCGGCCGATGATGGCCAGGTTGGAGGGAGCGTCTTCGGGCGCGGGCTTTTCCACCAGGCCGCGAATCTGCGTGACCCCGTTCCGGGGAGGATCGGCATCGAGAATACCGTAGCTGGCCGTAGCCTGGCGGTCCACCTCCTCCACACAGACCAGCGAGGCCTGCAGGCGATCGAAGTGCTCCATCATCTGGCCCAGCACCGGCTTGTCGGTCTTTATCAGGTCGTCGGCCAGCAGCACGGCGAACGGCTCCTTCCCGACCACATGGCGGGCGCACCAGATGGCGTGGCCCAGTCCCAAGGGTTCGTTCTGGCGGGTGTAGACGATGGTGCCCGATTCGGGGATCAGGTTGATGACCTCTTCCAGCAGGGCCTCTTTTTTGCGGGCCGACAGGGTTTGTTCGAGTTCGCAACAATGGTCGAAATGGTCCTCGATGGCCTGCTTGCCCTTGCCGGTGACGAAGATGATGTCTTCGATACCCGCCTCCAGCGCCTCTTCCACGGCGTATTGGATCAGGGGCTTGTCCACCACCGGCAGCATCTCCTTGGGCAAGGCCTTGGTGGCCGGAAGAAAACGGGTTCCCAATCCCGCTACGGGAAATACGGCTTTGCGTACGCGCATGATCTCTCCTTTGAATTCAATTGAAGCCCGCTACTCCAGCGCTTCGATCCAACCCATGCCGTCGGGGCTGCGACCGTACTGGATATCCATGATGGCATCGAAGAGCTTTTGTGCCACCGGGCCCACCGTGCCGTCGCCGAGATTCAGGATACGGTCCTCGTATTTCAGGGTTCCCACCGGCGAGATGACCGCCGCCGTGCCCGAACCGAAGATTTCCGTCAGTCTGCCGGTTTGATGGGCCTCCATGACCTCATCGATGGAAATCTTGCGTTCCGTGGCCGGCATCTTCCAATGGGCGGCCAGTTTGAGCACCGAATCGCGGGTGATGCCCGCCAGAATGCTGCCATTGAGCTCGGGAGTCACCAGCTCGCCGTCGATGACGAAGAAGATATTCATGGAGCCGACTTCCTCCACGTACGTTTGCTCCACCCCGTCCAGCCACAGCACCTGGGTATAGCCGGCATCCTGGGCCTTCTGGCCGGCCAGCAGGCTGGCGGCGTAGTTGCCCATGGTCTTGGTGTCCCCCACGCCGCCGCGTACGGCGCGCACGTGGTCCCGGGTGACCATGATCTTGATGGGGTTGAAGCCTTCGGCGTAATAGGCGCCTACCGGTGAGAGAATGATAAAGAAACGATACGTCTTGGAGGCGCGCACCCCGAGAAACGGATCCATGGCGATGACGGTCGGACGGATGTACAAACTGGTACCCGGCGCATCCGGCACCCAGTCTTTTTCCACGGCCACCAGACTGGTGATGGCCTCGAGCATCAGGGCCGGGTCCATGGGCGGAATGCACAGCCGCTGACAGGAACGGTTCATTCGTGTCACATTTTCCATGGGCCGAAACAGCTGGATCCGGTTGTCGGCGGTCCGGTAGGCTTTGAGACCTTCGAAAACACCTTGGCCATAATGGAGCACCATGGTGGCCGGATCCATGTGCAGTGCGGCATACGGCTCTATGCGGGCATTGTGCCATCCCCGGTCCGGGGCGTAATCAATGTTGAGCATGTGATCGGTGAAGAGATTGCCGAAACCGAGTTTGTCCGCGGCGGGCTTGGGTTTGCTCTGGGAAGCACTTTGCACGGGGATGGCCATGGGGGGTCCTCCTTGCCGGTGCCCGATGGTCGGGGACGCGGCGATCGCGTTGGGGTGTGGGCGGGGGCGATCCTGCCCGGGGACGATCGATTCACGACCGGCACCTTTTGCGTAGAGTGATAGATGATCCGGCCCGTGGAGTCAACGACCACTCGTGTCCTCGGCCATGGCCCGAAAGGCCGACCGCACCATCATGGCTGGA
>JBNKDU010000043.1:0-31488 GCA_050288425.1 Desulfobacteraceae bacterium
AAGTTCGTCTTGCTATTGACCAGCGGCCTGTTGTTGACCACCGGTATCGGTGTCTTTTACCTTTTCCCCCTGTATGTCCTGGACCTGGGGGGCAGCAAATCGGATATCGGCATCCTCATGGGGATCATGTCCCTCTCGGCCGTGGCGCTGCGCCCCTGGACATCCGGCCTGGTGGACCACCTGGGACGGAAGGGCAGCATGGCCCTCGGGTGCTTGTTGATGACATCGGTGAGCATTGCGCACCTCTTTTTCAAAGGCGACATCGGGCAGCTTTACCCGGTCCTGGTGGTCCTTCGGCTGCTATTCGGCACCGGGGTGGCATTGGGTATCATCGCCTCCCTGACCCTGGCTGCCGATCTGGCGCCGGTTTCACGACTCAACGAGGGGCTGGGGATCTTCGGCGTCATGCCGCTGATGGGCATCGCCATCGGTCCGGTGGTCGGGGAGCGTATCATCCATCGATGGGGTTTTGACGCCATGTTCCTGGCGGCGGCAGTATTTTTTACTGTGGGTTTCTTCTTTCTGTTGCCGTTGCGGGATGATTTTTCAAGGCCGGTTGGGGGGGCGCGGGCCGGTTTCATGGAGACGCTTCGGATCGGGCTGGTATGGCGGATGGCGATTATCTGCCTGTGTTTCGGCGTGGCGTTTGCCGCCCACGGTGGTTTTGTGGCGCCTTTTGCCGAAGCCGGCGCCTTGTCCGTGTCGGCCTACTTTGTCTCCTATTCCACCGCGGCGGTGATTTCACGCTTGTTCGGCGGCAAACTGGCGGACCGGTTCGGTGAAAGGCGATTGATTCCGGTATCCCTGGCAATTGCCGGGACGGGGTTCGTCTGCCTGATCCAAGTGACGTCGACAATGGGACTGGCCGGGACCGGTTTTGTGGCGGGCCTGGGCCACGGCCTGCTCTTTCCAAGCCTCATCGCCTTGACCATTCGCCCCATTGCCGCCGGCAACCGCGGCAAGGTCACCGGCATCCTGACCGGCGGCGTAGACGCCGGCCTGTTCATCGGCTCCTTCACCATGGGACAATTGGGCGAATTCTACGGCTTCCCGGCCATCTTCGCCATGGCAGCGGCCACGATCTTCGTGGGCCTCGGCATGTTCCTCTGGACAAGACGGATGTTGGGGTAAACGAACGGACATCTGATTGTCGCAGCATTCAGTTTCCAACCCCCCTTCCCTTCCACCCTCCATGGGCGACAATCAGCACCAGGATGCCGGATGGGATGGCCGCGCGCTCAACCACGCGCCGCCAGGTGGCGGACGCGGGCACGCAGGTTGAGAAGGTAGGCGGTCAGGGGCTGCTTGGGCCCGGGCCGATCGTCATATTCGGCGGCCTTGATGCGTTCCACGACTTTGTCCACATCGCCGTGTTCTTCATCCAGGAAGGCATCGGCGAGTTCCTTGAAGCGGCGGGCGGCCTCCAGGGAGCGGCTGAAAAAGTGCCTGGCGTCCTCTCCGGTAAACAAAGCGAAATGGCTCTGGGAAATGATGTCCGGATGCAGCGATGCCAGGCGCCTGATGTTCTGCATGTAAGCGTCGAAATCGGCCAGGAATTCAGTGGAGATAAATCCGGTGGGGCCGGTGACGCCTCCGGCCTCGCCGATAAAGACCCATTTTTTCTGGGGAATATGATAGCTCAGGGAGTCCCAGGTGTGTCCCGGGGTTGCCAGGACATCCACGGACAGGCCGTTTCCGATATCGATGCGGTCGCCATCATCGAGAACCCGATCGACCTCGAAGGGTTCGAAGGCAATCGCCCGGGCCGGGTCGGGCAGTTCCTCGTCTCCCATCCGCTGCTCGATTTCATCGTTGAGCTGCCGAATGGTCCTGACGGCATTGGGGCGGCGCATGATGTCGGCGGCCTTGGGACTTGCGTAGATCTTCAGGCCGGGGAAGGTTCGCTTCAGAAAAGCGGCGGCCCCGCAATGGTCGAAATGAACATGGGTGAGGAAAAGATGCGTCGGTTCCCGATTTCTCAACACCTTGCGAATATCGGATTCATAGAGAGACCCCAGGCAGGCCACGCCGGCGTCGATCAGAACCGGTTCGGCGCCGGTTACCAGGTGGACGGGAAAGTGGTTGTTCCCCAGGACATACAATCCATCGGCGGCTTTACCTGTTCGATTGAAAACCATCGACTGTTTCCATATTCAATTTGCCATTTTTTTCAGGCAACATCATATGCAATTTCTCGTCCGCTTCTATTCGTCAATGCAATGATTACCGAATTTTGAGGCCGACTTCAAGCCGCTTGAATTCAACGGGATCCAGGCGCAGGGAAATGGGATCTCCCCATTTTTCCGCGATCAATTCAAATGCGATCGAGTCTCAACCAGGATGGGGCACATCGGCGAATCCGACTGAGCGGTGCATTCCAGGAACAGCAGCGAAAAATGATTTCAATTGACAAGCAGAAGCGCTGTCCGGCACCCCGGATGAGGCTATATTGCATCCGCACCGCAGCCTAATTCAGCGGCGCTTGAAGTGCCAGGCGACCTTGGAAGTATACTTCGCCTGGGTATAAATGATTCGCACAATGGAAAACGCCTGATCATCACTGGTCAACGAAATGTCATACTCTTTGCGTATCAGCGAAATTGAGCGAAATTGGGGACGTCTTTAAATAATTCAATAACTCAATTGAGCAGATCCAGCTTGTTCATTTTGGCAATGGCCTCTCCGCGTCGGACAGCATAGCCGACGCCCGCAGGCGTCATCTCCATTTTTTCAGCAAGCTCACTCAGACTCCGACCTAATTCGTTAACCGCCCAAAAACAGAACAACCCTCTGGCATCGGCCCGTTTTTGGATGCGGCTTTTCACGAAGATTTCATCGGGCTCTATATCGAAAACACCTGCAGCCTTAGCGGCGATCTGCTTCAGATCGACGCCTTTTTGTTTCAAGGCCTGAGAGCGTACCATTTTCTGATCGGCCTGCTCCAGGATCGATTGCACAAAGGCCGACTCGCCCAAAATCCGCTGGTCGCCCTTGATACGATCCATGCCGTGTCGGCGCAGTTTTTTGACGGCTGCCCAACCGCCCAGACTGCGCACAAGGCCTCCACCCACCAGTTCTGGACGTCGGCCCTGGCCCAAGCCGTGCTTCACAAAGGCTCCATAGCGTCTGCGGGCCAGTGCCCGGGTATCGGCAAACAGCGATAGTACGTAGCGGCCATCCTGCCAGAGACAGGACCGTGCGCCCATCAGCACGCCGTGGCCGCAAAACGCGTAGCCCTTGAGCGCGGATAGGTCGTCAACCATCCCGGCCCGCACCGGGTTCAGATGAATATAGCGAACCAGCTCTTTCAGGTAGGCATCTTCCTGGCAGATGATGGATTTGTAGCGATTTTGAAACAACTGGCCGTGACGGCGGTGGCGGCGGTTAAAACCGATGGCATAGCCGGTCAACAATCGCCGCATCAGCCTGGCGATGCCCGCCGGGCCGGAACGAAATAAAAAGTGGGCGTGGTTGCTCATCAGCACCCAGGCATAACAGGACGTTCCGGTCTCGGGGACGAGAACCGCCAACCGGTTGACAAGATCGCGTTGATCGTTGCTGTCGTAAAAGATCTTGCGCCGCTCGATGCCTCGAATAATCACATGATGCAAAACCCCGGGGGCGTCTATTCTAGCAGTGCGTGGCATGCCTACCTGGTTAGCATGATATGGGTGACAAAATCAAGTTATTTGATTATTTAAAGACGTCCCCTATTTCCTTTTAAAGACGTCCCCTATTTCCTTCCTATTTCCTTCTATCTATTTCCTAAGACGTCCCCTATTTCCTTCTATTTCCTTCGTTGTCCGGCTTATTGTAACTGTAGCTAATGGATTTTTTTCTCCAGTAAGATACATGACAGGGGATACAGTCATGGCTTCCGGCCGGCGGCGTTGAATAGCGCCACTCTTGAGGTACCCTTGAAAAATCCACACTATGCTTAAACCGATTCGCTTGCCGGAAACGCCACACGGCAATCAATTCATCGGCTTCGATAATATCAATTGTGTAATCATTGCTTTTCATCTTGCTTTTCAGATCACCTTCTAAGCTCATCGATAGACTCCTCGTTGTTTTCCGCAGGCCTGAATCTGATAAGTGTAAGATCTGTTCTCGCAACGGTTTATTGATCTTATTTCATTTCTCTGTCTCCCTAATCCATACACCTGACTTGCCTATTTGATTTCATAAGCCATTCATTGGAGATTTCTTTATCTTTTAAAACTCCTATGCCCCTGCAGTAAAAGTAGCCCAAGATAAATTGTGCTTCCTCATAATCATTAATCGCGGCTTTTTTATACCAATGGAGTGCTTTGGCAAAATCTCGAGGGACTAGTTTGCCGTCATCATAAATCATAGCCAGTTGGAACTGAATCTCGGCGTTTCCGCCTTCAGCTTGTGAGATTAGATCTTCGAGGATCTCGCTGTATGGGACTTCCACCATTTCATTACCTTTTTCTTTGTAAAAAGTGGCGTTTATTTTTTTAGGTAACTCAGCCTTTTTGGCTTTTCGGTACCAATCATTTGCCAGGAGTGCATTAGGTTGTACGCCAATGCCATTGTCATACATCATTCCCATGTGGAACATGGCCTGCGAATGCCCTAATTCAATTGCCGATGAAATATGAGAAATGCCTTTTTTAAGATCGAAATATTTTGACTGCCTGTCGGTAAATATCAAGCCAAGATAATAATGCGCATCAGGATTACCTTTAGAGGCCAGTCTTTTAAAAACCGGCAAGGAATCATTTACATTTCCCTTTAGGTATTGGTTAATTGCATCCTGCATTTGGCGAGGTACATCCGATGCATGCACGGTGTTTATTAGGAGCAGGATTGGAACCAACACGATCCATAAAATTCTAAGTATTGGCATATTTCATCCTTGAGTCGCTGGGGTTTAGCTAAACAGAGGGTTCAATCACATTGAAGTGCCATGTCCGAAGACAGAATGCATAATGAATATGCAACCTGGATGAACCACCGCTAAATATGAAATCAAAAGGATTGTTTTTGCCTATTATTGGTGTGGATAGGCTTGCCCTGTTAAGAACCAAGGGCGATGGTTTTATAGGCTAAATATTAGTCCAAATGCAAGCGTTTTACAGAAATTTCCGATACAAACAACCCTTCAGTGTTGCCCCATTCTTGCTCGAACCAAATTATCCCTGCATCGCTCATCTGTGGCATGTCTGTTTTCAGACGGCCGACGGTCCCGGGCTGCGCTTGCCGGTCATGGACTCGATGGTGATGCGCCATACGCGGGTGCGGGCCAGGGAGGGGTCGTCGAAGGTCCACTCCTTGCCCGAATAGTGGCGCATGATCCGGTTGAGGCCGTATCGTTTGCGGTCCGGATCGAGGAGTTCGCCGACTGTGCCGAATCCGATCACGCTTTCGAAGTGCAGGGACCATTTGCAGGCGGCGGTGGGATGCGTCACTACTTCCGAGTGGGCTTCGAACTCGAAGCAGACACGGGGATCGGCCTCGAAACAATCGATCTTGCGGCCCCGGGGGGCGGTGTGGAAGTAGATGGCTTCGCCGTCGTAGCCGAAACTCAGGGGGACCAGGTAGGGTTGGCCGTCCGCGGCCATGGCCAGCCGGCATACGCTGGAGCGGCCGATGATGGCGTCGATGGCCTTTCTGTCTTCCACCAACTTCTCTTTTCTGCGCATGGGGTCACTGCTCCTGAAGGGGTTTCCCGGATATTTATCGGAAGATACTATGGGCCGGCCGGGAAGGCAATCATTTGCGGCCGAACCAGTCCACCAGTTCGCGGACCGACTGCTGGTCGAACTTGACGCGGAACTTCACGAAGGGTCCGGCGGCGGTGTAGTCGGCGTCGGAGAAGTCTTCGTCGGTGAACCCGGTGAGGTTGTAGCCCAGGCTGAGCCAGGTGTTTTTGGCGAGACTGCAGCCCACCGAGGCGCCGGTGCGGTAGTCGATCTGCCCGGCGTCCCAGGAGTGCAGGACGCTGGCGTGCAGGCCGATATCCCATCGTTTGGTCAGGTCGTAGCGCGTTTCGATGCCGGACAGGTCGGTGTAGCCGCTGTAGCCGGCGTGGTCGATGGTGTCGAAGACGTACTTGGCGCCGTATTGCAGGGCCACCTGCAGCCGGTGGTGGGGCCGCCAGTTCGTGTTGAGATTGTTGACGATGCGCCGGGCCTCGAACCGGCCGGCGGCGTCCTTGCGGTCTTCCAGTTTATAGTCCAGCCGGTCGAAGACCATCCAGGCGCCGGCCAGGGGGCGCAGGGCCAGGCTGAGGCGGACATCTCCTTCCAGGGTCTCCGTGCCGGCATCGGTGGCGGTATGGAAGAATTTCATCCCGGCCGACATGCCCAGGCCCTTGCGGACTTCGCCGGCCACGCCGGTGACCAGGTTCCACTTGTCTTCGGTCTCGGCGTCGCGGCTTTCCACGCGCCCGGTCCAGGACCATTGGGTCGCGCGATATCCGGCCCCCAGGGAGAGGGCGGTGAAGTCTTCCCCGGCTCCGGAGGCGGTAGGCACGTTGGTGTTGAAAGGGGCCGTCTCGCCGTCGTGTCGGACGGTCTGGGTGCGGTCCAGGCCGCCGTCCACGCTCCAGCGGTCGTCGAGCCGCCAGGTCTGCAGCAATCCCAGGGTGGAGTAGAGGCGCTGTCCGTCGGCCGTTGTCTGTCGGCCCACCGACGTTCCCACCTGTCCCCCGCTCCAGGGGGTGGCCTTGAGACCCAGCCGGCTGCTCTGGGTGTCGGCGGCATCTCCCCGGGTGATCTCGTGTTCGGCAAACAGGGAGGTCGTATCGGAGAGACGGTAGTCGGCCCCCAGGAGGGTGCGGGTGGGAAAGTCGACGCTCTGGTTGTCGTCTTCCAGGGATTGTTCGTGGTCCAGGCGGGCCGTCAGGCGACCGTCCAGCAGCCGCCGGGATCCGCCGGCCAGGATCTGGGTGGAACGGTCCTGCTGGTCGTTGCCCAGCCGGTCCTCGGCCAGGCGCAGGCCGGTGTAGAGATCGAACAGCGGCTGGTGGTATTCCACCCGTCCTTCGCCGAGATCGCGCCGGGCGCCGGTGGCCAGGTTGTCGTTGCGGTAGGCCTCCCCGGAGAGGGCCCATTCCTTTTGAATTCTCCAGGCCGCGTCGGCGCCGACCTTGCGGGTGGCGGTTTCGCTGCCGTTCTGCTGGCCCAGTCCGAAATCCTCTCCCTGCTCCCGGAAGTAAAGCTTGGCATCCAGGTCCGGCGTCTGCTTGCGCAGTTCCGCCAGGTAGGCCTGTCCGCTGATGTCTTCGCCCGCCCGGGTCCGGGTGGTGGCGGCCGCCTCCGCCTTGAGTCGCAGTCCCTTGCCCAGGTCCACCGCGGCATCCACTCCGCCCAGGTCGCCTTCGGCGTTTTGCGGGCCCTCGTGGATGGCGGTGGCCCCGACTTCCACCCGGCCTTGGGCCAGGCGGACCGAGCCGCGTCCGCCGTAGGTGTAGGCCTCGTTGCCGGCGTCGCCGGATTCATAGGTCACGACGATGAAGTTGGGATTGAAGTTTTCGTCGCGGCCGAATACCGGCAATTTGAAGAAGAGCGTGCCGGCATCGTAGTCGATGTCGTAGTCCACGTGCCGCGACAGGGTCTGGCGGGCGACGATGACTTCGCTGCGGAACCGGTCCCGGGTCTCGATGACCACCTCTTCGGAATTGACCAGGATATTCTTCCGTGACAGCCGGTAGAGGCCGGAGGTGCCGTCGCCTTGGATTTCGTCCTTGACGAAGGCCTGGTCCGTGTCGCTGGCGAAGGCGCTGTAGCCGAAGCGCGCTCCCCGGTATTCCGATTTGAGGCCGTTGAGGCGACGGCTGTAGCGCGAAAGCTCGGTTACGGTGAGGCCGGTGTCGTAGTCGCCGAAGAGGGCATAAAACTGGTCGCGTTCGATCTTGAGGAAGAGTTTGCGGATGCTGGCCGCCTCGTACTGCTGCTCGCCGGTGTCGCCGTAGAGGGTGTAATAGGTGTCCGGGTCGATGGCCTGGAAGAGGTTGTTCTGCGGGTCCTCGATCTCCTTGACCGAGTCGAAGGCCGCCGTCAGCAGCCACTTGCCCTGGATGCGGCCCTTGGCGAAGAACGCCAGCCGGCCGTCGTCGTAGAAATCTTCTTCTTCATCGGCGGACCGTAGATGCTCCATGTTCCCGGAGACGGTCCGGTAGCCCGCCGTGCCTTCGGCCAGGCCCACGAGAACCCAGTCCCGGGCCCCGGGCCGCAGCCAGGCGCGGATCTCCTGGTCTTCCGTTTCCATCGCCAAGGAGACCCGGGCATATCCCGAGCGGGTGGTGGGCTGCAGCGCGATCCGGGCGATGCCGTCTTCTTCCACCATATAGCGGGTGGTTTCGCCCGCCACCCGGGCGAGATCCCCTTCGAAACGGCGGTCCGGCTGCGCCGCCCGCAGGGGCGGGGCCACGGCGTAATCCCCCATCAGGCCCGGACGCGCGGGATGACCATCCTTGTCCATGAGGCGCACGGCGATGACGGGGGTGGATTTGCCGTCGGCCAGGAGCCGGGAGGCCTCCTCCACGAGGACGGCCTTGACCGGCGGGCCGGAATAATGGACCCGCCGGGCGAGGGTCTGGAGGACCCGGCCGTTCTCGTCGGCGCAGACGGCTTCCAGCAGGTTGTCCCCCGGTTCCAGGCCGATGCCGCTCCACAGGGTCACGGCCGTTTGGCCCGATTGACTGGTCTGCCGGCCGGCGTACTTCAATGGATGAACGTCCCGGCCGTTGATCCGCAGGGTCACCGTCTGGCCGGGCGGATGCTGGACGGCCGCCTTGAGGCTGGGAATGGCCGGCACGAAATTTTCCGCGGGCATCAGCCAGTCCGTCCCCGGCGCCAGGGCTTCCAGGTCGAGGGCCTTGAAATCCTGGCGTCCGGGGGCGGCGGTCTTCGGCGCCGGGGTCGTCTCCGGGGGGGCGGCCCCATGGCTGCCCCGGGTGACGGTGGCGACGCCGTCGGCACAGCGGATGGTCTCGATGTCCTGGACGATGTTGACCTTCACCGACATCACCCGCACTTCCACCCGGCGGTTCAGAGCCCTTCCGGCCTCGGTGGCGTTGTCCCCGACGGGCAGGCTCTCCCCGCGGGCGACGATGGTGATCCGGTCGGGGGTCAGTCCGAGGCGTCCGGCCAGGTAATGGGCCACGCTCTCGGCCCGGGCCCGGGACAGGGCGGTGTTGTCGGCGAACCGGCCACGATGGGCCGTCCGGATGGGACGGTCGTCGGTATGCCCCTCCACCACCACGTGTTCGATCTCGCTGCCCGCCAGTCCATCGGCCAGGTCGGCCAGGATCCGTTGATCGCGGGCTGACAGGGACCAGCCCAGGGGCTCGAACCGGGGCCGCACCGTCAGGGTCGGCTGCTGGATGCGCTGGCGGCGTTCCTTGAGGGCCAGGACCGTCTCGATCATTTCGCTGCGTTGATTCTGCCTGGCGGGGGTGTGGAAGGTGAGCAGCGCCTTGGTGGAGAGACGGCCGGGGCGGACATCCGGGCCGAGTTCCACATCGAAACGCAACTCGCGGCGCGATCCGGCCGGCCAGGCCCCCAGGCGGTAGATCAACACCGTATCCATGACCTGGGGATCGTCCACGGGCCGGCCGTCCCGGCGGCTGGAACCGGGAAGATAGGCGACGCCGTCGGGCAGCACCACGGAAAAGCGCATGTTGTCCAGGGCGACCCGCTGGGCCTCGATGCGGGCATCGTAGGTCACGGTACGGCCCTTCAGCTCGCAGGCCATGTCGAGGGCCACCTCGCCGGTGGGGGGCGCCTTGGTCTCAACGTGGAAATCGGTGCGCCAGAGGGTGCCGCCGTGGAGGTCGACGAATCGCGAAAACGGGGTTCCGGCGGCCCGGGTATCTTCCCCGCAGGCGGAGATTTCGTAGCGCTCCGGCAGGCTGTCGAGATCGAGCTGCACCACGTGGGAGCCGGAGGCGATCCCCTCGAAGTGATAGCGCCCCTGGTCGTCGGTAACCGTATAGGTGCCGTCCTCCAGGTAGATGCGGACGCCGGCCACGCCGTCCGCCGGCTCCCCGGACGATTCGTCGCAATGATCGGCGATCACCCGTCCGGCGATGAAATTCCGGCTGCGGAAGAGATCTTCCCTGACCATGACCACGGCGGCGACCCGGTTGGAGCTCAGGGAACCGGCCTCGGCATCGGCCCGGTTCTCGGCCTTGCCCGGCCGGGCGCCGGCGGCGATTTCGGTGACGTAGCGCAGGTCCGCGTTCGCCTCCGGGGCCAGATCGCCGATGGAGAAGGTCAGGGTGCGGCCGTCGGCGGAGATTTCGGGATCCGCCACTGTGATGCCGTCCAGCCGGACCGACCCCTTGCGGAAGCGAAAACCCAACGGCAGCCGGTCGTGGATCCGGACATCGCGGGCCGGGGCCCCGCTGATATTTTCCACGCCGATGGTGTATTGCACGAAATCGCCGATGGCGGCCTCGTCCCGGTTGGCGGTCTTGCGCAGCCAGAGTCCCATGGCGGCCGGATCCAGCGGGATGTCCAGCCGGATCACCGGTCCGGGATTCAGGACGAACGCCTCTCCCCGGGAACCGGGCTCGGCGATGACGAACGGGGCGCCGGGCAGGGCCTGGAGTTCATCGGTGGGCACGGTGGAGGGCGCGGCGTAACCGCCCGGCGGCGTGGCCTGCAGCCGGTAGGTGCCCGGGAGGACGAAGGGGAACCGGAAACGGCCCGGTTCGAAGTCGTAGACCTTGCCGCGACCGTCCACCACCGTGCCGCCGGACGGTATGGTGGCGGGGAAACTGCTGACGCCGTCGTCCCCGAAAACCGTGGCCGGCTGCCCGGTGGCGTCGTCGATGAGGGTCAATTGGGCATCGTCCACCGGCTGGCCGGTGGTGCTGTCGAAGACCAGGCCGAAGGGATCCACCAGGGCCACGGTGGCCACGGTGTCGGTGGCATCGGCGATATCGGTATAGCGCGCCTGGACGCTGTCGCCGGCGGCGACATCCAGGATTCCGTTATACGCCTGCACGGGTCCCAGTCCGCTGGATTGGATATAGCCGGCGAACACGCCGCTGTCGGCAGCGGTTTCGGTCAGCACCAGCAACTCCACATCCCCGGTTCCGGGCACGCGCAACTGGACCCAGATGGATTCGCCCACCAGGGGATCGATGTTCTGGTCGCCGTCGGCCACGCGGACGAACATGGGTTCGCCCTGGTGGTAGACGGCGGCGTCGATCAACGGAATCGGCCGGGCCAGGTCGATGGGCGTGGTGCCGCCGGCCGGATAGATGGCCTCAATGGGCCGGGTGGGGCCGCCGGCGATGCCGTCTGAATCGAAGGCCGCGGCGGCCAGGACCAGCTGGTCGGCGCCGCCGACGCCGGGGGCATACTGGAGCAACTCCATCTGGGCGGAGGTGCGGGGCCACTCGGTGACGAGGGTGACGGTATTGGACTCGGCCGTGGCGCCGGCGCCCCGGACGGAATAGGCCGCACGGGCCACGTTGTCCACCACCGTGCCCGGGGGCACGGCCCAGGCCGCGCCCGCGAGATTCAGCCAGAAAAGCAGAACGAAGCAGGTCAGGAACCATATCCGACACCCGCCGTCCAGTTGTCCATGTTCCCGGAAACGCGGCCGGCGCCCGCACCCCACCCGGGCATCTCCGGAGAACCGGAGATGCATCTTCCTGGCGGCAGGATGGCGGACGCCTGTGCGTTTCACGTTCATGGACCCCTCACCCGGTCGGGACTAGTTGATGGTGACGTCGAAGGTCACAGCCACCGATGCGCCGGCGGCCACATCGCCCGCCACCACCGCGATCTGCGCCGGCGGACCGGCCGTATAAGTCACCGCGGGGTCGCCGTCCGGCGTGGGCGTTCCGCCGATCACCACCGAATTGGGCACATATGTCGTGTCCGCCTGGATGGGATCGGTGATGGTCACGGCCTCGGCCGTGTTGGAGCCGGCCGTGTTGTCGACGGTGATGGTGTAGCGGACCCGGGCGCCGGGGATGGCCTTGGCGTTGGGGCTTGGGCCCAGCACCGGATCTTCCACGACGCTGGCGGTCTTGGAAACGGACAATTGCGCGCTGCCCACGACGAAGTCGCCGCTGTCGATGTGGCGTCCGTCGCGCAGCCCGTCATTGGCCCCGGCATCGCCGTCGGCATCGTCGAAGACCACGTCTACGGCGGCAAGGTCGTCATCGAGGCCCACCCGGGTCTGGGCGGTGACGGTGGTGGTGCCGGCGTCGAGGGTGGTGACCCGCAGGGAGTAGGTGTCGGTCTCGCCGTTGACGGCCTGGGTGGCGTCGGGGGTGTCGGCCACGATGATGATCTGCATCACGTCATCGGTGCCGATGACGCCGTTGGGGTTCAGGTCGCCGATGTTGGCGCCGGACCCGGATGTATAGAGGGTATCGCCGCCGTCCAAAAAGCCGTCTCCGTTCACATCCCGATAGACGCGCACGTTGGACATGGGAATGTTGGTGGCGCCGGTGAGCACCTCCACGGCATAGCCCTGGGTGGTGTTGCCGGTGTTGGTCACGGTGAAGACCAGGGTGCGGTCTGCCTGGGTGGGGATGACGTTGGTGTTGCCGGCCGAGGCGACCACGAGTCGGACGACGTTGTCGACTTCCAGGGTGGTGTCGGCGCCCTGGTTGAGGCCGGGGGTGGAGTTGCCGGTGGGAGAACTTTCGATGTCTTCCTGGTTGATGCCGCCCACGGCGTAATCGATGGTCGCGCGGTTGGTGATGTCCGTGCCCGACTGCGTCCCCACGGCCCATGCCGACGGGGCCAGAAGCAATGAGATCAGTCCTGCAATCATGAATAATTTGATGGATAGCCGCTTTCCGTTAGTCGTTTTTACTGCTCGGGGTTCCATGTGATCCTCCTTTTGCCGTTGAATAATGGAGTTATTGTGTCGTGTAATGCTATTGGATAATCGCCCGGAAACTCACCTCCCCCTTCCCGCCGGGCGGCAAGGGCTTGGTGAACGCCCAGCGGATATGGGTGTAGTCCTGCGTCCGGGCCGGAAATTTGCGGCCCGACGCATCGAAGACGAAGAGTTCGGCGGGAATGTGGAAGCTCTTGCCGTTGTCTACGGAGAAAGTGATATCGGTGCCCTCCCCCGCGGCCGAACCGGCCTGGTACAAGGTATTGGCGGGGATGGGATCGGTGATCACCGCATTTTCGGCGGCCTTGTCGCTGATGTTCTCGTAGCGCATGGTGTAGATGACTTCGCTGCCGGGGATCACGGCGGCGTCGGCCACCGATATGCGCTGGAGGACTTTTCGACCCTCGGCATTGAATACTTCTTTTTCCACCTCCACCACGGTGGTCAGCTTGATGTGGCCCTTGGCCTGGGCCCAGGCAACCGCCGGCATGACCAGCAGGGCGGCCAGCCCGAGGACCCATATTCTTCTTTTCTTCATATCGTTCTCCTTTTGCCTAATTGATGATGGTCGTAAATTCGATGGTATGGGTGGCCGGCGCCGCAATATCGCCGAAATTCACGGTCACGGCGCCGGCCTGGGTAACATTGAAATCGCCGTTGTCCGCCGGCGCGTCGTCGGCGTCGGTGCGGGCCTGGCCGTCCACCCGGAGGCTGCCGGGGGAGTAGGACAGGTCCGCGGGCAGTGGATCGCTGACCACCAGTTGCGCGGCATTGCCGCTGCCTGTCACGGCGACCTCGATACGGTAAGTGACGCGGGCGCCGGGATAGGGGTGGCTGCCGCCGGCGGGGTCGACGATGCGGACCACGCTCTTGGTCAGGGCCACCGCCACCTCGGCCACGGCATAGGTCCCGGTAACCGGCGCGCGCGCCTGGGTGGTGCCCACGATGGCGTCGACGCCGTTGAGGCCGGCATTGGCGATGGTGGTACCGGCCGGGGCGCCGGCGGCGCCGGGGGTCGTGCTGACGGCGGTCAGCTGGACGGCGCCGGTCTGGGTATCGGCCAGTCCGCCGGGGATATCGCTCTGCACGTAGACCAGGATGGATTCATCGGCCGCCAGCGGGAGGGCGCCGCCGGCATACGGACTGTCCGGGGAGGCGCCGGCGGTCTGCAGGCCCTGGGCGCCGTTGCTTTCCAGCCAGAGTCCCTGGACCGCGGGATCGAAGTCGTCTCCGCCCAGGCCGGCGTCGAACTGCAGGCGGAGATCTTCGGGGCCGTTGCCGGTGTTGGTCACCAGGAAGGCGAGCACGCGACCGGCATCCGGAGAGCCCACCGGCACCGGCGCCGCGTCCTGCCATACGGCCACCAGATCGATGATCTCCTGCACGTCGAAGCTGTGACCGGCGACATCGGAGCGCGGGGTGGCATCCCCGGCAAAGGTATACTCCACGGTGGCGGTGCTGGTGATGGTGGTGCCGGCGGCCGTGCCCAACGCCATGGCGTCCTGGGCCCATACGGCCTGCAGGCAGAAGGCCAGCGCCAGCCATGCGAATATAGATAGAGAAGATTTCAAATATGCTTCCTTCAGCCGTTACATCCTGTTTCCCTGGTCCCGAATCCAGGATCGCTTGATGCGGGGGAGCGGCGATCCCGGTTTGCTCGCGGACGCGAAAACGTTTTTATTCTTCTTTGCTTCCCTCTTTCATCCGCTATTGCACCCTTACCCGGAACGTCAGCGTAAACGCCGGGATATCTCCGTTGGTGGAACCGTTGAACATGCCCCTGGGATGGATCCGGATGTGGGTCACCGCCGGGTCCGCATCGCCGGAGGCCGGCGGCACGTGGTTGAAACTGCTTCCGCCGTCGCTGGAGAATTCCACGTCGTCCAAGGGATCGTTGCGGGAACCGAAGGTGTAACCCAGCCCGCTGGCCAGGGTGCCGGCTTCGCTGAAACTCACCGGTCCCGCGGCCGGATCGCCCAGCAGCAGAACGGTATTGGCGGGGATGGCGTCCGTAATGTACACCGAATCGGAATCGACGCCGGGTCCGCCGTTGTTGCGGGCCGTGATCTCGTATTGGATCTCGGCGCCGGGGATGGCCTTGGCGTTGCCGGCGCCGTTCACCGGATCGTAGGCCGTGCGCGCGGTCTTGATCAGCATGATGTTGGGCGGCGTCACCAGGGTGAACACCTGGGTGTCGCCGGACACGCCGCCGCCGTCCGCCGCCTGGACCACCACCTGCCAATCGTCGCCGGGCATGTCAGTAGCGGCGAATTGGTAGGTTCCTTCGGCCGCCACGCTGCCGTCGTTTGTCCACTGGGCATCTCCGGCCACGGCGTCGCCATGGGTGCCGTCGTTATACAGGGTGATGGTGCCGGCCTTGGATGCGCCGGTGGGATCGAAGAGGCCCGCCGTCACGGAAGCCGCCCGGGCATCCACTTGGGCGGTCACGGCCAGGATGTCGCCGGGGTTGTAAATGGAGGGCACCGTGACGGCCGTGTCGTTGGGTGCGGTGATGTTGGTGCCGAAGATCTGCGCCGTTCCCAGGATGCCGTCGAGCACGCTCCACTCCACGTCGTCGATGTGAAACCAGGATTTATAGAGAACCGAGTTGCGGGTTTCGATCCGCAGGCGGATGCGCTGACCGGCGTAAGGGCCCAGGTCCACCACCACCTCGAACCACGGTTCGTCGCCCGGCGCCAGGGTCATGCCGTTCTGGTGGATGCCGGCGGTGGTGGTGTCCCATCCATTGTACTGGCCGTACCCGGAATGGGTCCCGTTGGCCGCCTGGTTGTTGGGATTGCCCTGGAGGTTGGGGCTGAACGGCAGGACGGCGTAGTTGTCGGCATAGGGACCGAGCACGTTGGGATCCGGGCCCGGGACCATCAGGAAGGCCCGCAGGGAATCCCACGATGTGCTGCCGTCGGAGGCGCTGTCCCACCCCTTGACGCGATACCGGAAACGCAACACGCCGGGATTGCCGGCGGGAACGTCGAATTCCCGGGTCAACCGCGCGGAGGTGCTCCGGTTGGAGGCCTCGACGGCATCCCGGCCGCCCAGCAGGTAGCAGTACTGCCCGCTGCGGGCGGTCTCGTCCGTGGTAACGCTCAGGGCTGGCGAGACGCTGGTATCGGTGACAATGCGGCCGGATTCGTTGGCGATGGCTTTGGCATCGTAATTGGACCACTGCTGGCCCGTCCAGTTGGGCGGGTTTTCCTGGCCGTTGGTGCTGAATTCGAAATTTCCGTTGATGGTGGCATTCACATCCCAGGGGGGCTTGGCGCCGTTCTCCAGGATGTCGAAGTAGAGATAATAGACGGCCGGTCCGTTGTCTTCGGCGATGAACCGGACTTCGCCGCGGCCGTTGTTCGCGGCGTCGGTGGCACCGCCGTAGACCGTATCGGTGAATTGCTGGATGGCGGCCAATGCGCCGTTGCCCCGGATCACACGGGGGGAGTTGGCATCGAAGGTCCCGGAGCCGCCGGCCTGGGCCAGCAATTGATCGAAATCCACGTCCAGGCGGATGGTGTGGTCGACCCCGGCGGCGGCGGGGATGGTGACGGGAACCCGGTAGTGCCAATCGGGGGCCGTGCCCACGCCGTTGGCGTCATACCACGCCGGGGTCTGCAGATCGGCCAGCCCGCCGGCGGCCCAGAGCAGCAGCCAGATTACGGCAATGGCCAGGACGGCCGTTCGGGCCGGGACCTTATGGGTGGATCCAGCGGTCATCCAACCACCATTTGCGTTTCACGGGGGGCCGGGCACGACCGCCGGCCCAGCATCCTGGACAGGACGGCGCAAACCTGCTCGCAGCCGTCGTCGACACAGGTCATGAATCGCGGGGCCAGCTTGTGGCCCCAGGCCACCATCTCGTCGTCGAGACGGGGCAGGACCATCACCAGGCGCAGGTCGCGGACCAGTTCCTTGAATTCGCAGATCCGCCGCAACTCTTCCTGTCCGGAGACGATGAACAACACGACCTCCAGCCCGTGGCGCGGCTTGCGCAACCGCCTGGCCATGGTGTCGAGGGTGCGGCAGCGGACCACCTTGTATCCGGCCAGCCGCCGCTCCAATGTTTCGACCACAGGATTTTCCGTGGCGGCGTAGAACAAAATCATCGAAGTCCTCTCCTTTCGCGGGGTTACGTAAATAGCAGCATGGTTCCGGACACACCCTATGCAAGAGATGTGCCCTGAAGGCAATCTGTGTATTTATATATATTATTCAGATAGTTATATTATTGCGGCGCCGTGGTTGAACGGATGGGGGGTCCCGGGAGGCAGAGGAATCGTCCGGGATCCCGGACAATATCCCGGATCCTGGATCGACGGGTGGATGGGGAAAGGGCTAGTTGACGTTGGTCAGCCCGTACTTGGCCAGCATTTCGTACATCCTCGAACGGGAGATGCCGGAGATCTTGCAGGCCCGGGGAATGTTGCGGCCGGTCCGGACCATCAACTCCTCGAGGTAGCCGCGCTCCATGGATTCGCGGTAGTCCTTGAAGCCCGGCAGCTCGCCGGATAGTTCCTGCGGTGGGGATGGGGCGGGCGCATCCGAATCCATGCGATGGCATACGAGCTGCAGGCGGATATGCAGGGGCAGGTGTTTGGCGTAGAGCACAGCGTCGTTGCCCGCGGCCGCCAGCATGCCGTCGATGGTGTTGATCAGCTCGCGCACATTGCCTGGCCAATCGTAGGCGATGAGCATTTCCATGAGATCGATGGCAAAGCCTTTGGGTCCCAGGCCGTAGGAATCGCAAAGCCGCGAGGTATGATAGCGCACCAGTTCCTCGATGTCCTGTCTCCGCTGCCGCAGGGGCGGCAGGTCGATGGTCAGGGTGCGCAGGCGAAACAGGAGATCCTTGCGGAACCGGCCGGCGGTCACCATCTCGTCGAGGTCGCGGTTGGTGGCCGCGACGAGGCGGAAGTTGCTCTCCTTCTCGGATTGGCTGCCCACGGGCCGGTAGCGCCGTTCCTGAAGCACGCGCAGGAAGGCCCGCTGGGTTTCCAGGGGCAGTTCGCCCACTTCGTCGAGAAACAGGGTACCGCCGTCGGACTGGGCGATCAGGCCGTCGTGGTCGCGGTCCGCACCGGTGAAGGCACCGCGGGCGTGTCCGAAGAGCACGCTCTCCACCAGGGTTTCCGGCAGGGCGGCGCAGTCCACCACCACGAAATTCTTATCGGCCCGGGGGTTGCTGCTGCGGATGGAGGTCCGGGTGGTACGCGAACGGGGGCTGTTGGAGTGGATGGCCCGGGCGAACAGCTCCTTGCCCGTTCCGGTCTCCCCATTGATCAGCACATTGACATCGCTTACGGCGGCCTGGCCCAGCAGTTGGAAGCAATGCTTCATTTCGGAACTGTTGCCGATGATCTTCTCGCGTCGGACGGCGACGGCCGGCGTCTTGCTGCGCCGGTCCTCCCGGTACTGGATGGCCTGGTCGATGGAGGCGGCGACATCCCGGGAATTGACGCTTGTGGACAGGTAATCCCAGGCACCGTTGCGCAGGGCGAATTCGGCGGTCTTGGGATCCGCGGTGGGGGCCAGGATCACTACTTCGGGGCAGTCGGGCAATTGCTTCAGCCGGGGCAGCAACGCCAGGCCGTCTCCATCCTGGACATGCAGGCCCAGGACCACCACATCCACCTTGTGCTTGGTGGCCAAAGACCAGCCCGTGGTGATTTCGGCGCTCTCCAGGACGGCATGTCCCACCGAAGCCAGATCCTTTTTCAGGGATACGACCACCTCATCGGTGGCAATGATTAACGCCTTGCCCATTGCGCCTCGCCAGCACCGGATCCATCGAGATTTCCCATGAGAATATAGAGTTCCAAAGCCCGATTGGCGGGATAGTACCTATGAAAAGGCTTGTGTGTCAAGCCATTAGGCGGCCCAAGATATAGTGCGATCGTCCTTCGACGTCGGTCTCGATTGCGCGCATTCCCCTTAAGTTTTTTTTCCCCGTTCCGATATGCCTCTCGGAAGCGTGCTTCCGGTGAACATGAGTTAAATTTGACTTTCCGAGAGGCTTTCGATGCGTCTTCGAAATTTACTTTTGATTCCGGCTTTGATCTTCTTCTCCGGACTGTGGATCCAGTCGGCAATGGCGGCCGCCGCCAACCAATCCTATGCCCGGAGTGAACTGCTCGTTAAATTCAAACCGGCCGGCGGCCGGGTCGCCCGCCTGATGCTCCAGGAAAGCGTCGGCGCGAGGGAATCCCGCGCCGTGGGGCGCAGTGGGATCGAGCGCGTCGTTCTCGGCCCGGACACTTCCGTGGAGCAGGCCCTGGCGATTTACGCCGGCGATCCGGATGTGGAATTCGCCGAACCCAACTACCTGATCCAACCCCAGGCCATGCCGGATGACGCCTATTTCACGAGGCAGTGGGGCCTGGACAACACCGGCCAGACGGTCGCCGGCTATATGGGTACGCCGGGCATAGACATGGGGATGGATCGAGCCTGGGACATCACCCAGGGCGACCCCGGTGTGATCGTGGCGGTGGTGGACACCGGATGCGACCTGACCCATCCCGATCTGGCGGCCAATATCTGGACCAACCCCGGCGAGATCCCCGGCAACGGGGTGGACGACGATCACAACGGCTATATCGACGATGTGCATGGCTGGGATTTCGTGAACAACGATCCTTCTCCCCAGGACGCCGTGGGTCACGGCACCCATGTGGCCGGCATCATCGCCGCCGCGGGCAATAACGGCATCGGGGTGGCCGGGGTGGCCTGGCGGGCCGGCATCATGCCCCTGCGATTCATCGACGCCTTCGAGATCGGCACCACCGCCGACGCCATCGAGGCCATCCAGTACGCCCTCCGCCAGGGGGCCCGGATCATCAATTGCAGCTGGGGCACCAGCCAACGCAGCCGGGCCCTGGAGGACGTCATGGACAACGCCGACGCGCTTTTCGTCACCGCCGCCGGGAACACCTCCATCGACATCGATAGGGATCGTTTTTATCCGGCCGGATACAACGCGGCCAACATTCTGTCGGTGGCGGCCGGCGACCAGATGGGGGCGCTCGCCTGGTTTTCCAATTACGGGACAGCCAACGTGGATGTGGTGGCGCCGGGAATCCGCATTTACAGCCTGGACAACGGGCGGACGACGTTCTGGTCGGAAGATTTCGACCAAGGCGACCTGAGCCATTGGCAGACCGGTGGCAGGGGAAACCGCTGGGCGGCGGCCCAACCATCCTCCGGCGGGAATTCCCTGGCATTGGCCAGCAACCCCGACGGCGACGATGCCGCCGATGTCGATGCCTGGGCCTGCCTGCCGCCCCTGGATCTGAGCGCCGCATCGGCGTCCATGCTCCGTTTCAATCTCACGGGCAACGCCCCCGACAATGCCGCCACGCTGCACCTGGAAGTCTCCCTTGACGGCAATCGTTGGTACGACCGCCCGCTGAAGGTGGGCACCGCCATCCACAGCGCCGGCATCTCGGGCAGCCTGCCCTATTGGATCTCGGCCCAGGCCGATCTGGGACCATGGGACGGCCGTCCCCAGGTCTACCTGCGCTTTCGCTTCCACAGCGACGGTGCCGCCGTCGGCGCCGGATACTATGTGGACAACCTGGTGCTTTCGGCCGGCGCGGCCATGGACACGTACCAATACATGCAGGGGACCTCCATGGCCGCCGGCTTCGTATCCGGGATCGCCGCGTTGATCCTGTCCCGGGAACCGGACCGGACGCCCCTGGAGGTGAAATCCATCATCACCGAAAGCGTCGACCTGGACGGCGGCCTCTTTGAAGATACCCGGTTCGGCGGGCGCGTCAATGCCTACAACGCCCTGACCCTGCTCCGGAACCTCTCCCTGACGGCCGACAAAACCGATGCGGGAAGCGTCCATCTGAGCTGGCGGTCCAAGGAAGAACTCTCCTCCGACGTGGTCATCGAGCGCCGGGCGGATGGCGATACCGAATTTTCCGCGATCGCCCGCGTGGATGCCGGCGCGTCCGACTATACGGACACGGAACCGTCGGACGGATCGATGTACTGCTATCGCATCCAGGCGCAGACCCGGGACGGCCGCAGCGGCTATTCCAACCAGTCCATGGCCCTGGAGCTGGGGCCGAACGCGCCCGCCGGCACGGGCGGGGGTGGCGGGGGCGGAGGCGGCTGCTTCATCGACCTGCTGGCCGGGGGTCGCTGACGAGACCGGAACGACGGCGAATCTTCCATCCATCTCTGCCCAATTCCCGGCACCCTTTCAACCACCGTACAACCGGGCGATCTCGTCCACCTCGAAACGGGGCCACGCCACCGGCCGGCCCTGAATCCGGGCTTCCACCCCCCTGCCGTTTTCCAGGACCTCGCCGATTTCCACCGCCGGGATCGTCCCGGCCTGGAGCGCCGCCAGCAACGGTGTCCGGCCTTCGGGCCGGCAGCAGATCAACAGGGCCCCGGATCCGATCAATCCCAACGGGTCGAGGTCCAGGGCCTCGCAGAACTTCCGGGTCAGATCGAGGCAGGGGATGGAATCCATGGAGACCCGCAGGCGATGGCCCCCGGCGATGCTCAACTCTTCCAGGGCCGTGGCCAGACCGCCTTCGGTGACATCGTGCATGGCCACGGCCCACCCGCCCCGGGCGGCCAGGACGGCCTCCGGCCGGACGCTGATCTGCTCCAGCATTGCCTCGCCGGCCGCCAGCTCTCCGGCGGACAGGCCGCGTTCGCGAAGGCGGTCGCCGAATTCACGGGCCAGAATGGCGGTGCCTTCCACGGCGATTCCCTTGGTCAGGATCACGCGGTCGCCGGTGCGCAGCCGGCGCTTGTCGATCAATCCGTCGCGGCTCACCGTCCCGGCCAGCATGGCCGCCACCACGGGCTGCCGCACGGCGGGGGTGATCTCGGTATGGCCGCCGCAGAGGGTGATCTCCAATTGCCGGCAGACATCGAATAGCTCGTCCATCAATGCGGATACCTGGGAGGGGGTGGTACCGACGGGCAGCAGCAGGGTGGCCAGCATCCAGCGGGGAATCGCGCCGGAGGTGACGATGTCGTTGGCGTTGACCACTACGGCGTAGCGGCCGATGGCGTCGGTGGCGAAGGTAATGGGATCCGATTTGAGCACCAGCACCTCCTCGCCGGACATCCGGACGGCGGCCGCGTCTTCGCCCACCCCCGGCGGCATCAGCAGTGCGGGATCTTCCCGCGGCCGGCCCTCCAGGATGGTTTCCAGCAGCTTGTTGGACAGCTTGCCCGCCGGCAGGGGCCGGCCGTTGCCGACGATGGTCAGCACATCGGCCAGCCGGCGGATCCGGAAATCGCAGGGTGTTGCCGCGAGGACGGGGCGTCCATCCGGATCGAGCAGGGCCGTCAGGGCGCCGGCGGCCCGGCCGGCCTGGGTGTCGAAAATATAGTCCCCCACCACCAGGATCTCCTCCACGGGCAGCCCGAACCGCTCGGCCGCCCGGACGACGCCGTCTCCGCTGGGCTTGGGCGGCAGGGGATCGTCGCGGGTGATGATGAGATCGAAATCTCCCGGCCGGAGGGTTTCGAAATTACGGAAGGCGCGCATCACCGAAGCCCGGGAGTTGCGTGTCAGGATGCCCAGGGGGATGCCCAGGGCCTTGAGCGCGGAAATCGACTCCGTCGCGCCGGCGTTGATCCGGGAGGCCCGGGCGCCCTCCACTTCGAAGGCCTCCAGCCGGGCCTTGACGGTCCGTTGCCGTTCCGGGTCGGCGATGGACTGGATATACTCCAGCACGGCCACCCCGTCCGGGCAGCCCAGGGCCTCCCGGATGGCCGCAAAATCCAGGGCCCCGGGCCGGGACAAGGTGCCGTCGAAGTCGAAGAGTACGGCCCCCACACGGTATCCGCGTCGATTCATCTTTTCTCCCTCCCTGGGAATTACTAGGTGTGTAAATCTCCCCCATTGTAAACACACGAATCCATTGACACAATCGAAACCTCCGTCATGGAAGGATGCCGATCCGGCAAGGCGGACGATGAGGCTCTATTCCTGGTATGAAAAATGGTCTTCGTAGGGCGGGCCTCCGCGCCCGCCGGTTTGGAATACGTACCCGGGCACAGCCTCGGCCGGCGCAGAGGCCGGCCCTACGTTTCCAGAGCATGTCAAGCGCAAATGGGATGGTCTTCGTAGGGCGGGCCTCCGTGCCCGCCGGTTTGGAACACGTACCCGGGGCACAGCCGAGGCCGGCGCAGAGGCCGGTCCCACGTTTCGGGAGCATGTAAAGCGCAAATGGGATGGTCATCGTAGGGCGGGCCTCCGCGCCCGCCGGTCTGGAACACGTACCCGGGGCACAGCCGAGGCCGGCGCAGAGGCCGGCCCCACGTTTCGGGAGCATGTAAAGCGCAAATGAGATGGTCTTCGCAGGGCGGGCCTCCGCGCCCGCCGGTTTGGAACACGCACCCGGGGCACAGCCGAGGCCGGTGCAGAAGCAGGTCCCACGTTTCGGGAGCATGTAAAGCGCAAATGAGATGGTCTTCGTAGGGCGGGCCTCCGTGCCCGCCGGTTTGGAACACGTACCCGGGCACAGCCTCGGCCGGCGCAGAGGCCGGCCCTACGTTTCGGAAGCATGTCAAACGACAAAGCGATGGTCTTCGCTGGGCGAATCTCCTACCCGCCGCATGGTGATGCCGTACAAGTCGGCACGGAGGCTCGCCCCGCCTTTAAAACATATTCACCGAGTGCCGGGGCCGGAGAAAAGGGTGGACAGGTCTAACGGTCCGGACTTAAAATGAATTATATTCGGCACACCATGTATCCACAACCGGCAGCGGTTACAACCATATGGAAGACAATTCAAAGGAGGCCCTATGGCTCAAAAAATCCTGATCGCCCTGGACGACTCGGACAACGCGCAGCGGGCGGTGGAGTTGGTGGCCCGCAGCTTTTCAGCGGACAATACCGTCGTCCTATACAACGTGATGCTCGACACGGCCGCCCTGTGCAACATGGACAGCCCCGAACTGATCCCCCTGTTCAAATCCCAGCAGACCAGCTTCTGCGCCCTGGAGGACAAAAAACGCGAGCTCGTGGAAGCGGCCATGCACCGGGCCAGGGAGACTTTGCTCACCGCCGGTTTCGATGCCGACCGGATCGAAGCCAAGATCGAGAACAAAAACCATGGCGTCGCCAGGGACATCCTGACGGAAGCGAAAAAGGGTTATGACATCATCGTGCTGGGCCGGCGCGGAATTTCCGGCCTCAAGGAGTTCTTCCTGGGCAGCACGTCGCAAAAAGTTTTCCACGGGGCCAAGGATATCTCCGTCCTGATCGCCAATTAAGAACGGAAGGAACGGTCTTGCACCCCGTCCTCCAACGCATCCTGGTGCGTGGCGCCGACGCATGGATCGAGCGCCGGTCCCCACCGGCGCCTTCCCCTTCCCGGCTGTCCCGATGCCGGCTCATCGCCCATCGCGGCCAGCACGACAACCGAACCTGCCTGGAAAACACCGTGCCGGCCTTCGATCTTGCCGCCGGAGCGGGTGTATGGGGCATCGAGCTGGATATCCGCTGGACCCGCGACCTGGAGCCCGTGGTCTTCCATGACCCGGACCTGCGGCGAATGTTCGGCGGCGACCGGCGGATCGCCGATTTCAGCCTGACCCGGCTTCACGAGTGTTATCCGGACATCCCCAGCCTCGCCCGGGTGGTGGAGCGCTTCGGCGGACGGGTCCATTTGATGATCGAGATCAAGCAGGCGCCCTGGCGGGACCGGGTCCGGCAGGTCGGCCGGCTGCAGGAAATCCTGCGTCCGCTGGCGCCGGGAATCGATTTTCACCTCATTACCCTGCATCCGGAAATGCTGTTGCCCTTTGCCGACCTGCCGCCGGCAGTCCTGGCGGTGGTGGCCGATCCCTGGCCCGCCCGCTACAGCCGCTGGGTCCTGGACCATGGATGGGGCGGCATCTGCGGCCATTTCCTCCTGGTGACACAGTCGATGATCCGAAGCCATCAGGAGCGGGGCCAGGCCGTGGGCACCGGATTCGCCCGTTCGCGGCAATGCCTGTTCCGGGAATTGAACCGGGGGATCGACTGGATCTTCTCCAACGACGCCGTGGGCCTGCAGGCCGTGGTGGACCGGTGGAGAGAAGATGTATGATCGAAGGTTCGCACAGAAATTGTTTGAAGTATCGGAGAGTTTCCCCCGAAGCCGACGCCGGAAGATGGGGGCTTTCCGGGACTGCTCCGCTCCCGGCCTGGTGATTTCAACCGGTTATCCATGGGGGCATTCCTGCCCCCTCCCCTGTCGGCGCCCGGTAGCGCCGCAGGGGTCTCCCCCATAGATAACCGGTTGAAATCACGAAGGCCTCCCGCTCATGCAGCCCCGGAAAGCCCCCATCCTCCGGCTTATGCGAACAGCAACGAAAGTTTCCCGAACCCTTAAGGCTCGCGTAAAAATAACTTCACATTTTTAGATGTTGAGGCGCCTACGGGTAAATCTGTCAGGCAGGAGGCATCGGCGTATAAAAAGATGAGTTATCCCTAACGTTGCAAATGCCGGAGGGCTTCAGAGCCAAGGGTGCAGCCGTAGTCAATCTGCTGCAAGCCCGTGCAACGCCGTTACTTACGCCCTTCGGATAGAAGTACGCCGATGAAGCACCAGGTGAAGCCGCCTTCTTCGGTGAGGGCGTCGGACTCTGCGGAGAAAGCCGAATCGGCGGCTTCGTTGAAGGATTGCACCCGATAATGGTAGGTGGTGTTGTCCTGCAGGCCGCCGTCGTTGAAGGAGGTCGCATCGGCGGATACCGATGCGATGCGGGTGAATTCGGTATCTTCGTCCCTGCGCCGCTCGATGCGGAAGCCGGTTTCGTCGTCGCTGTTGTCCGTCCAGGCCAGTTCGATCTCGTCCGAGGATTGGGTGGTGGCCGTCAGGTCGGTGGGGGCGACGGGGGGCGGACCACCGATGAAAGCGCCCAGTGAAAAGGCGTCGATGATCGCGTCGGTATCGCCGACCTGGGTCGCCGTCAGGTCCACCATATCGATTCTGGTGATGGAATTGGCGCCCTGGTTGACCACATAGGCGAAATCGCCGTTTCTGGGCGCCGCCACCCCCCGGGGCTGATCGCCCACATTGAAGGTATTCCGAATGGTCTGGGTATCCGGACTGATCACCACCACCGTATCCAGGCTGCTGTTGGTCACATAGACGAAGTCGCCTTCCCCGCCCACGGCCACTCCCCAGGGTTCACTGGCGATATTGAAATCGCTATCCATCGGCAAGGTGTTCACTACGGCGTTGTCGCTGGTCTGGATAATGGTCACGGTGTCGCCGCCGCTGTTGGCCACGTAAACGAAACGGCCGTCCGGGGTCACGGCGATGCCCACCGGATCCAGGTCCACGTCCAGGGTGGCTTCGAGGGTGGCGGTGGTTCCGTCATCGGAGATCACCGATACGGTATTGGCGGTATTGTTGGTCACGTAGACATGGTTGAGATCCGCTGTTTCATCGTAAAAGGCGGCCACACCCATGGGGCCCTCGCCGGTCTCGATGGCGGCGCCGCTGACCGCCCGGGTGGCCAGATCGATTCGCGACAGGTCGTTGTCGCCGAAATTGGCCACGTAGGCGAAGCGGCCCCTGGAATCCACGGCCACCCCCCGGGGATCGATCCCCACGGTACGGTTGATCTGGCTTCCGCCCAACCCGAAACCGCTGGTGGAGATCAGGGTCAGGGTCCCCTCGGTTTCACCGGTGAGATTATCCACATCGCCCCGGCGGGTCACCAGCAGATCGTTCCCGCTGGGGGTCACCGCCACGCCGAAGGTCGTATTGGTGCTGTCCAGGGCCACCCGGGTGAAGATCTCATCCGTGGAATCCACCCGGGTGATATTGCCGTCGCCTTCGGGGATGAAGGCCAGGGTCTGGGCCGGGGCCGGATGGGCAACGAGGCAAAGGGAGAGTATAACCAGCAGTCCGCAGAACAGGCAGCGATTCATCTTCATTCCTCCAGGGCAGCCAAAGATTTGAAGCAGGCGTCACGTCATGCGCCGACACGAAGCGGTTGGATGGCTCTCTTCTTGTAGCCCAACTTCCCGGCATATTCAAGACATCGGGATTGCAGGGCAATCTCCTGAATCCGGATTTAGAAGCCGGCGGAGCGGGCAGGTAGTCTGCGCCCCACGCAATTTCGTTTTCGAGCGGTGTCGCCGCACGAAAACTCGTTGCTGACGGGGCGCAGACTACCTGCCCGCTCCGCCTCCGGCACTGCTGTAGGCGATGGTCCTGATCAGGATTGCAGGATTTTTTCGATGTGGGGCAGGGCCTTGTGCATGGCGCCGTGGAGGGGCAGTCGGCCGATCTCGTCCCATGTGACCCATCGGTGGGCCGCGGGGCCGTTGCGGGTGACGAATCCGCCGCGCCAGGGACAGGCATACAGGTCGAGACGCAGCTTGAAGTGGGTGTAGGTGTGGCGAATGGTGGCCAGTTTGGGGCCCGGTTCGACCGCCAGTCCGAGGATTTCACCGATTCTGGCGGCGCAGGCGACGGCGCCGTCCTCACCCGGCCCCAAATCGCCGCCGGGCAGTTCCCACAAACCGCCCAACAGACCTTCGGCGGGCCGCCGGGTCAGCAGCAGGCGCCCGTATCTGGTTACCGCGGCGGCCACCCGATGTCTCAGGGGCAGCGCCTTTCGGGTCTCCCGGCGGGGATATTCCGCCGTGCACTGGTTCCGGCCGGCACGACAAAAACGGATCAACGGGCAGGTCGCGCATCCCGGATCCCGGGGCGTGCACACCAGGGCGCCCAGTTCCATCACGGCCTGATTGTGATCGCCGGGTCGCGAGCGGTCCAACAGCTCATCGGCCAGCATTTGAAAGGATTTGTGGGCCGCGACCCGGTTCACGGGCCAATCCAGGCAGAAGAGCCGGGCCAGCACCCGTTTCACATTGCCGTCCACCACGGCATAGGCCGCGTCGTGGGCGATGCTCAGAACGGCGGCGGCGATGTAGTCGCCGATGCCGGGCAGCCGGCGCAACGCATCCCAGGTGTCGGGCAGTCGCCCGCGGTTCTCCTCGACGATCCGGCGCGCCGTCCGGTGCATGTTGCGGGCGCGGGCATAGTAACCCAGGCCTTCCCAGACCTTGAGCAGGGTCTGCCGGCGCGCGCGGGCCAGACTGGCGACATCGGGGAAACGCCGCATGAAGCGGTCGAAATAGGGTTCCACGGTCTCGACGCGGGTCTGCTGCAGCATCACTTCCGATACCCAGATGGCATACGGATCGCGCGTGCGGCGCCAGGGCAGATCGCGTTTGGCCCCGTCATACCAGCCGGCCAGCCGCCGGCGCAGGGCCGCCCGGGTCGCCGGGGCCACCGTCGGGAGCCTTACCTGCGCGGAGTTCCGATCGGCTTCGGCCTGCATCACCGGACCGCCCCCCCGCACGGGGAATCGCCGCCGTCCGGATTTCTCCTCAAGAACCGGTGTTCATCAACCGATAATTGCATTGGGTGCTCGTCTCCATGCGGTTTCGTCATGCGGGCATCGAATGCCCGGAGAAAGGCGGCGCAATCACCATCGACCGGTTCATAGCATACCCCGGCCGAAAGGAATACCATGGTAGAAATCAATACCCGGCACTTCATAGAAGAACTGCGGTTCGACATCCAGACCAGCGACATGATCAAGGCACGGCTGGTGCTGGCCCATTTCGAAGAGGTCGATCCCCGGACCCAGAAATTGGCGCTTTTCGAGCTGAGCAAGGCCTCCGACACATTCGCCATTCCCCTGCTGGTGGGACTCCTGGCGAACCATCCCCGCCTGGGAGACGACCATCCGGGACTCAAGGAGGTCCTCTACTCCAAGTGCCTGGACAACCCCGGGGCCCTGACCCATCTGCTGATGCGCGAATCCAAGCCCGAACACCGCGTGGTGCTGGCGGAAATCGCAGGCGAGATCCGTCTCGAGGAGGCGACGTCCGTACTGCTGGGTATTCTCAACGAGGCCCACGACGAGAAAGTGCTGCGCGCCGCCGTCAATGCCCTGGGCATGATCGGCGACGCCTCGGCCACCACTCCCATTTCCGAATTTCTCTATTCCGGCAGCGTGGAACTGATCATCGCCGCCATCCAGGCCCTGGGCCAGCTGGCCACCCCCACGGCCATCCAGCGGCTGGCGGAGAAACTGGGGGCCGACGGCGACCTGGACCAGATGATCCTCGACGTCTTCGCCTGTTCCCAGGAACCCGAGGCCCTCGAACGGCTCAATGCCCAACTCTCGGCCCAGCAGGCCCACCTGCGCAATGCCGCCAAGCAATACCTCGCCGACATCGGTCCCAAGGCCGTGCCGGTCCTGATCCGCAATCTGCGCTATGACGATCCCGACCTGTTGATCCATACATTGAATGTCATCGGTGCCATCGGCGATGAGTCGGCCATCGCGCCGATCCGCAAACTGCTGCACAATGAACCCCGGGACCCCAACGTGCGCTTCGCGGCTTACGAGGCCCTGGGCATCCTGCCCACGGCCAAAGGCGCCTTCGCCCTGGCCCAGGGGCTCCACGATCCGGTGGACAATGTCCGCTCCGCCGCGGCCGGTGCCATCAACCACAATTACAACACCGTGCTGGCGGCCGGGATCAAGAACATCGTGCGGGACGAGAACGGCGATCGACGACCGGTGAGCCGCACCATCATGGATAGCGAATGCGACACCGTCTTCCTCGACCTGGTCCAGGAAGAATCCTTCCGCGATTTCGCCGTGGAGTATCTGGGCCGGAAGGCCCATGCCGATACCCGCCGACACTACATCGAACTGCTGCGGGCCAATGGTGGAAGCGACATGGCCGAACGCATCGAAGGCCGGTGCGCGGATCGATCCGCCGGCGGCCTCAAGGTCTTTGCCGTGGACGATTCCAAGACGATCCTGAACATCTACCGCAGCGTACTCCACAACCTGGGCTGCGAACCGATGCTTTTCGAGTTCCCGGCCGAGGCCATCGCCCAGGTGGAATTGCAAAGACCCGACCTGATCTTCACCGATCTGAACATGCCGGAGATCAACGGCGTGGAATTGACCCGCCGGGTGCGGGCCAAGTTCAACCGGGAACGGTTGCCCATCATCATGGTCACCACCCAGAACGAATGCCAGGATATCGAATCCGCCCATGCCGCCGGTATCACGGCCGTCCTGCATAAGCCTTTCACCGAAGAGATGCTGCGCACGGCCATGGAAACGCATATGCAACAGGCAGCTTGATGCCCTAGGGGCAGCCGTCAATGGCCCGGGCCAAAGACTGCATGTGCTGCTTCTCGGCCTGGGCAATGGTCATGAAGGCTTCCCGGGCATCGGGTGCGATGGTTTGGTCGGCCATGCAGCGGTAAAGATCGAAGGCGGCATGTTCGATCTGCAGGGCCAACTCGATCAATCCTAAGCAGACGTGTCCCCGGATATCGCCGACTTTCTCCAAGGCCGCTTCCAGGGGGATGCCACCCTCCATCACGTCGCCGGTCAGGCGGTCAAAGCAATCTTCAAACGTATCCTTGTCGGCCTCCAGCTGCTGCCGGATATGGAAGACGGTTTTGGCGTGGCCGATTTCCGCCTTGGCCAGATCGGCAAATACCCCCACCCAAGGTTGATCCGGATACTGATCGCGGATATGCGTGTAAAAATTGAGCGCCCCCTTTTCCAGATTCATCGCGATTTCCAGCATTTCAATCGGCGTGCCCAGGGTCTCGAAAAGTTGAACCCGCGGTTGGTCTGATGCCACGGCTCCATCCCAGGCCAGCATGCCGCCGGCCAGGTTATAAAGCGTGCCTTGAGCAATGGCTTCATCCTCGACCATGGCGGCGGCAGCCATGGATCGACCGCCGCTATGGCAATAGAAAACAAGCTCTTGCTCCTGTGGCAAGGTTTCCATGCCCTGCACCAGCCGGGGCAGAGGGATGAGACGGGCGCCCGGAATGTGCCCGTATGCATACTCTCCGGGCTGGCGCACATCGATCAGGGTGTAAGCTTTCTCATGATGCTGCTGGATGAATTGCCGCAGTTCTTCAGGCGTCAAGTCGACGATGCTCACGAAGTGCTCCTTTGATTGGGTGTTTGGGTATCGGATCGCTCCGGACCGCCCGCTGCCACCACTTCCTGACCGGGCCGCAGCGCCAGATCCAGACCATTTAAAAAATGCGTAAAGACCGCGGGCTGTCTGGAAACCGGATGGGCGAAGGCATTGGCCAACATCTGGGCGCGTGCTTCAAATTGGGGGTTTCCGGTCAACCGGCTGAGCCACACCAAATTGGACAGGGCCACTGAATTGGACGACGGCAAGGCACCGTCGTAAAGCTCTTTGGGCCTTATGGGCAGCTCCTTTTCGGTTTCAGCGGTCAAAAAGTAGCCAGCCGATGTTCGATCCCAAAACCCGGCATCCATTTTGGCTTGCAGCTCCAGGGACCATTCCAGCAGACGCGTATCACCGGTACTTCGGTAAAGTTCGATCAGGCCCATGATCAAAAAGGCATAGTCGCCGGCCTGCCCTGCAATGGCGGCCTGGCCGTCTCGATAGCGGTGCAGCAGGCCCCCGGTTTGATCCACCAACTTGGATCGAATGAAGGCAACGGCAACCTGGGCTGCCCCTGCGTAGACTTCGCTCCCCAATACCCGCGCGCCTACCGCCAGAGCGGCGATCATCAGACCATTCCAGTCGGTCAGAATCTTGTCGTCTTTCAGGGGGGC
>JBNKDU010000044.1:0-40952 GCA_050288425.1 Desulfobacteraceae bacterium
TGTGCACGGAGGCATCAAAGGGTTTTACAAGGTCGATCCAGAGGAGGAGCACGCCGCCACCCTGGACCATATCGTGGGTGCGGTGGGGGGCTGAATGATGGGTACTTTTGCCGCGATGCTGGCAAAAAGTCGAATCGCCACCCCGGAAGAGCGCTATCATGCCGATGTCGTCGGCGAAATCGAGGCCGTCAACGGCATTTTGAAAATCGTGCGCATCAAGGTGCATTACGCTCTCAAGGTGCCGTCGGACAAGCGCCGGGAAGCCGAAGCGGCCTTCGACGCTTATCTGCCCCACTGCCCGGCGGCCACCAGCGTGATGGATGCCATCGACATCTCCCACGATGTGGCCTATGAGGAGTATTGATTTCGGATAGCGAGATCCTGTTTCTGTCATGCCGGATGTGTGCATTCGCGGCATGGCCGGCACGGAGGCCGGCCCTACATTTTCGCTATTTTTGCGACATTGGGGTTTAATCGCAGAGAATATCGATCTCGTAGAAAAAGTGATTCAAGAACCTCTATAGGCTGGCAACGGCGCGGACGAACAAGGGGGCGCTGAAATCCTGCCAGCCGATGAAACCCAGTCCGACGTCGACATAGTAGGCGCATACGAAGGAGCAGCGGTCGGCACTCCATAGCCAACGCTGGGCGGGATCGAAGATCGGTGCGAGGCACAGATCACCGACCTTGGGCGGTGGACGCAACAAGGTCATCAATTCGGCGATGGTGGGCAGGCGCCAGTCGTTGCGTCCGGCGAAGGCGGCGGCATTCAGTTCGGCCACATAGGCCCTGGCGCTCTGCCAGGTGCGGGAATAATCACTTCCGGATTGCTGCCATACCCGCATGTTGGCCTCATCGGTGACGGTGCCGTCGCCGTTGTCCTGCAATCTGTGGATCGCATAGGTCTCCGGACGCCACAAGGCGTCGGCGCCAAAATCGTCGCGGGCTTCTGAAGGGCGGGCCTTCAGGGGCGTCTGGCGCAACGGCCGAACCCGCGGTCCGGTGCGGGCGGAAGTCGAAGCCATTTGGGGAATGCGGCAGCTGCTCGATTTGTGGGACTCCCAGTGATCGTGGAGCCGGTCCAGGGCACCCAACATCACCCTGGCCTCGGCAAAGCGTCGTCGCGGGTCGGGCATCATCGCCTTGGTGAGAAAACGGTCCCAATGTTCATCCAGGTCGGAATTCCATTGGCTGGCCCGGGGCTCACCTCCGGCGTCCATTCGGGGGAGATGTCCGGTGAGCATACGGAAGAGGATGACGCCCGCCGCGTACAAATCGGAGCAGCGATCCGCCTGGTCCGGGTCGGCCTCCTGCTCCGGAGCGGCATAAAACGGCGAACCGACGTTCAGATTGGACGGTCCGCTGAATTTTTCGCCCCGCAGCTTGGAAAGCCCGAAATCACCGATCTTGATGGTGTCGTGTTCGGTGATCAGCAGGTTATAGGGTTTGATATCCCGGTGGATGATGCCCGCGTCGTGCAGGCAGCCGATGCCCGTGATGGTCTGGCGGATATAGTGCAACGCCTGGTCCGTGGGGATGATCCGGGATTGCCGTTCCACTTGGCCGCTTTCGCCCATCAAGGCACCCAGGTTGGATGCCAGGAAATCCATCACATAAAAAGGGCGTCCCTCATGGGAGTCGAAATCGTGGATGGCAACGATATTCGGATGATGCAGGCCGGCCATGGTAACGGCCTCCTGTTCAAACTGTCCGCGGAGCTGGTCCCATCCCATTAACTGCACCAACAGCGGATCCGGATCGAGGAGCTTGAGTGCGGTGATCTTGTGGATGACGGGAAGCTCGACTTTGTAGACTTTGCTCATCCCGCCGCGGCCCAGCAGCCCGCGAACGATATATCGGCCGATGGTTTTCACTCGCAGTACCTCATCGTGCCGGAGCCGGGATTACCACAAGCGGTCGGCATGCGCCTCGGGCAGGCCGGCCGCTTTGATTTTCTTCACGGTGGTTCCGATATCGTACGGGATGCAGCGCACATCGAGCCGATGACGATCCGTGTCGTAAATCACGTATTTGGCGCGATTGTCACCGTCCCTCGGCTGGCCCACGCTGCCCACGTTGATCAGGTATTGCTTCCGGGGATCCAGAGGGATTTTCCCCTCCTGGAGGGCTCTCCGCTCTACCTGGCGTCCGTCGAATTGGACCAGTTCAAGGTCGTGGGTGTGACCGACGAAACAGACGCGTTCCGTCATGGCCCGAAAGGTTTGCATCAGTTGATAGGGCTTCTTCTGGAAAAGATAGGTGCGCGCGTCGTCCGGCGGGTAGCCGTGTACACAGCGGCAGTGCTCGACGACGATGCTGTACGGCAGATCCTCGATCATCGCGATGGAAGCCTCGCTGAGACTGGCAATGGCCATTTTCACCGAAGCACGGGCCTGCGGGTTGAACCAGTCCAGATGGCTGGGCTCGCAGATGACCTGTTCATGATTGCCGATGATGGTGGGAATCCCGCGCCGCCGCATCTCCACCAGGACCTGCTCCGATTCGGGGCCGTAGCCGATGCAGTCGCCGAGGCACACAATCCGGTCCGGATGGAGGCCATCGATATCGTCGAATACGGCCCGCAAGGCTTCCATGTTTCCGTGAATATCCGAAATGATGGCAAATTTCATTTTATGGGGGTCGTGATCCCGAAGGATTTGCATTCGAATGGCAAGCCGGTCACATCAGACCGAAATACCATGCGATCAGTTGATTTCCGAAGAAGATGTACAGGATCGCTCCAATGGCCAGAAAGGGACCGAAGGGGACCGCCATCTTCATTCCTTTGCCCGAGCGCAGCATCACCGTGATGCCCACCACGGTACCGACGAAAGATGAAGCCATGATGGTGAAACAGACGCCCTGCCACCCGAGGAGGGCGCCGATCATGGCCAATAATTTTATATCGCCACCTCCCATCCCATCTTTACCCGTGAGCAACTGGTAGCCGACGGCAATGGCCAGCAGACTGCCGCCGCCCGCCGCGATGCCGATCAATGAGTCGATCCAGGTGACTTGCGGCAGGAGGAAGCTGGCGGCGAAACCGATGGGAATGCCGGGCAGGCTGATGACATCCGGGATGATGCGATGGTCGAGATCGATGAAGGTGATCAGGATCAGGACGGCAATGAACAGGAAATAGACGAGGGTCGGCGCGCTCGCGCCGAATCGTTCCCAGAGGAGGAAGGCGAAAAGGCCGGTCATCAGTTCCACAATGGGATAGCGAAACGATATGGGCGCCTTGCAGCCGCGACACCGGCCCCGCAGGATCAGATAACTCAGTACGGGAATATTGTCATACCAGCGAATCAGCGCACCGCAAACCGGACATGCCGAAGGGGGGCGAACGATGGACTTCCCCTTGGGCAGCCGATGGATGCAGACGTTCAGGAAACTGCCGATACACAAACCGACAAAAAATACATACCATTTGATCAGCCCTGGCGTCATGGTGCCATCCTCAGAGGGGTTTCCAGGGTCTCCGGGAACCTGGGCGTATGGAAGGAGATTGCCATACCCCGGGCAGCCATGATCTCGGAGCCTCGTTTTAGCCGATGGTTGTAAGGGGCTTTGATGAAAAAATCAAGATAGATGTTGTCAAAACAAGGATTTGTCTTATAATGAAGTGTTTATTGAATCGTTAAGATTGTGGGTGGGGCTCGGTTCCGGCAATTCGCCGGATTTTTTGCTAAAGACCTTCCCTTCTCGCGATAGGCGAGATTTCGAATATACCAACACAGACGTCATCGGTATCGGGCATTGCCTGGAAGCAGATTGGATCCGGCAATCCCGGACGGGCGTCACGGGGAGCTGAAATGGCCGAATCGGATAAGGACGATCTCATCAGTATCATAGAAGAGGATATCGACAACACGGTGATTCCCACTTCCTTACCATTGTTGCCGGTACGGGACGTGGTGATCTTCACCGACATGCTGTTGCCCTTGTTTGTGGGGCGGGAAAAATCGATCCGGGCAGTCGAAAGGGCCGTGGCCAAGGATCGTTTTCTTTTCGTGGCGACCCAGAAGGATCCGGCCGTGGAGAATCCAAAACCGGACGAAATATACTCCGTCGGTACCGTCAGCCGGATTCTGCGCATGCTCAAGCTGCCCGACGGAAGGGTCAAGGCGCTGGTCCAGGGATTTGCCAAGGCCCGCATCACCCGGTTCGTGCAAAAGCGCTCTTTTTACCGCGTCGCCGTCGAGATTCTGGATGAACCGCATGAGATCGAGACCGACCTGAAAGTGGAAGCCCTGATGCGCAATGTCCGCGACTACTCGGAAAAGATCCTCGCATTGCGTGGGGAGTTGAGCGGTGATGTGGGCAGCATTCTCGAAAGCATCGAGGAGCCGGGAAAACTGGCCGACCTGGTGGCCTCGAATCTGCGTTTGAAGATCGATGAGGCCCAGGAAGTGATCGAGCTTACAGATCCCCTGCGACGCCTGCAGAAAGTGCATGATCTGCTGTCGCGCGAGGTCGAGCTGTCGGTGATGCAGGCCAAAATCCAGTCGGATGTCAAGGACGAGATTTCCAAGAGCCAGCGCGACTATTTCCTGCGGGAGCAGGTCCGGGCCATCCACAAGGAACTGGGCGAGCTGGATGAGCGCAGCCAGGAAATTGAAGAGTACAGGCTCAAGATCAAGAAAGCGCGCATGCCCAAAACCGCGCGCGAGGAGGCCGTCAAGCAGCTTCGCCGACTGGAGCAGATGCATCCGGATTCCGCCGAATCTTCTGTTGTCCGCACCTATCTCGACTGGCTCACCGAGGTGCCCTGGAATAAAACAACCAAGGACATGCTCGATATCCAGAAGGCCGAGAAGGTGCTCAACCAGGACCACTTCGGGCTGGAGAAAATCAAGGACCGTATCCTGGAATACCTGAGCGTCCGGAAACTGAATCCCGATCTGAAAGGTTCCATTCTCTGCTTCGTCGGTCCCCCGGGTGTGGGCAAGACCTCCCTGGGTCAGGCCATCGCCAAGGCCCTGCACCGCAAGTTTATCCGTATTTCCCTGGGCGGAATCCGCGACGAAGCCGAGATCCGCGGCCATCGACGCACCTATATCGGCGCCATGCCGGGCCGGATCATTCAGGGGCTCAAGACCTGCGCATCGAACAATCCGGTATTCATGATGGATGAGATCGACAAGCTGGGAGCCGATTTTCGCGGAGATCCCTCGTCGGCCCTGCTGGAGGCGCTGGACCCGGAACAAAATGATGCCTTCTCCGATCATTACCTCAATCTGCCGTTCGATTTATCACGGGTGATGTTCATTCTTACCGCCAATGTGATCGACACGATTCCATCGGCCCTGCTGGACCGTATGGAAGTGATCCATCTCTCCGGCTATACGGAAGAGGAGAAGGTGGCCATCGCCGAAAAACACCTGGTGCCGCGGCAGTTCAAGGAGAACGGATTGAAGCCTCGCCAGGTTTCCATCAGTCAGAACGCCCTGCGCCGCATCATCACCGATTATACTTCCGAGGCCGGACTGCGGAATTTCGAACGCGAGATTTCCGCTCTCTGCCGCAAGATCGCCCGCGCCATCGCCGAAGGTGCCAAGGGGCCATTCGTCATCAGCCGGGCCAGTCTGCAGAGATCCCTCGGCGTGCCGAAATTCTATCCCGAGCTCGATCAGGAACCGAGTCAGGTCGGCCTGTCCACCGGCCTGGCCTGGACCCAGGCGGGCGGAGAGGTGCTTTACGTCGAGGCCAGCCTCATCCGGGGAAAAGGGGACTTGATCATCACGGGACAGGTGGGCGAGGTAATGCAGGAATCGGCCCGGGCAGCCCTGAGCTATGCCCGCTCCTATCTGGACAGCCAGGGGGTGAAGCCGTCCCTTTTCGAAAATCTCGATATCCACATCCATGTGCCGGCAGGCGCCATTCCCAAGGACGGACCTTCCGCCGGCATCGCCATGGCCACGGCACTGATTTCGGCGGTCACCGAACGGCCTGTGGACAAGGATGTGGCCATGACCGGCGAAATCACCCTGCGGGGCCGGGTCCTGCCCATCGGCGGGTTGAAGGAAAAAGCCCTGGGCGCCTTGCGGGCGGGAATCAAGACCGTGATCATCCCCGCCAAGAACAAGAAGGAACTGGTGGAGATCCCGGCGGGGATCAAGCGCAAATTGAAGTTCGTACCGCTGTACAATATGGATGAAGTTCTGGACATCGCCCTGTTGCCCGCCCCGCGGAATAGAACCCGGACAAGCCGACAGGCCAAAGGCGTCCGGTCCGCCAAGAAGAAGTAGGTCATGTCCGAGCGGTTGCTGGCCGTCGATACGGCCACGGAAATTTGCGGTGTGGCCATGATGGTCGATGGAGAGACACAGCAGGAAATTGCCATACGCCGGGGAACCACGCACACCCGACACGTCATGGGCGCGGTGGATGAGGTGCTCAGGGCCTGCCGGTTGACGCCGGCACAAATCGATGCCTTCGCGGTAACCCGGGGGCCGGGAAGTTTCACCGGCCTGCGCATCGGCATCAGCACGGTGAAGGGGTTGGCCGCGGCCATGGAGAAACCGCTGGTGGGTGTTTCCAGCCTGGCTGCCCTGGCCCGTCAGGCCGACGGCGATACGCCCTTGATCTGTTCCCTGCTGGATGCCCGGCGCCATGAGGTCTATTGGTGCATCTACCGGCGGGAACCGAGGGAAATCCAACCGGTGGTCGAGGAGCGCGTGGGGCGGGCGGAGGGCATTGTCCCGTACATCGATGACCGATGCCAGTTCATCGGCAACGGCATCCGCGTCAGCCGGGATCTGCTGGAACCCTTGCTTCGGGGCCGGGCCTGCTGGACCGCGGGAGACCGCAACGATCTGCGCCCTTCCGTGGTGGCGCGGATGGGTTGGGAAACACTGCGCAACGGAGGTCCATCCGAGGGGGATACCTTCGCACCGGTTTACCTGCGCAAATCAGACGCCGAACTGAACCGCCGGCCTGCATCGTGACGAGCGGCACCCGTGAGAACGGCTTATTGTTGACACATCGGGCCAAAGCCGATACTTTTCCTTTGATTAGGTATCGGAATGGCATTTCAGCCATTGCCGCGCAATGGATCTGAGGCGAAGCGGCCAGTGCAGGACGTTCAAGATTGGCAGCAGCTATTCCATAAGAGTCAGATTCGGGGCCGGACTTCGCAACCAGCCGGTCGACTACCGGGGCTTGGAGGATACAATGAAATCCATAGGCAAAAAAAAGTTCAATAGGGATCGCTTCCGCCGCGGTATTTACCTGCTGCCCAACCTGTTTACCACCCTGAACATGTTCTGCGGTTTCTATGCCGCGATTGCCGCCATCGACGGCAAATTCATCGCCGCCGCCTACGCCATCGTGATTGCCGGTATCTTCGACAATCTCGACGGCAAGATCGCGCGCGCGACCCACAGCACGAGTCAATTCGGTGTCGAGTTCGACAGCCTGGCGGACCTGGTTTCCTTCGGCGTTGCCCCCGGATTGATGATGTATCTCTGGGCATTGAGCCCGCTGGGACGAATCGGCTGGCTGGCGGCCTTCCTGTTCGTAGTCTGTGGTGCCCTGCGCTTGGCCCGCTTCAATACCCAGGTGGGCACCGTGAGCAGCGGTTATTTCACCGGATTGCCCATTCCGGCCGGTGCCGGCATCAACGCCGTGGTGGTTTTGTTTTATCATCGTCTGGGATATGGCGAACCGATCAATCCCATGGTCGCCCTGATCTTGCTCTACTGCCTTTCCTTCCTGATGGTCAGCACCATTAAATATCCCAGCTTTAAAAAATCGGCCCTGTTCAGAAACAAGAACTTCAACGTCCTGGTGACGGCCATCTTGATTCTGATTTTCATCGCCGCCCAGCCCTCCATCGGCCTGTTCATCATCGGGATGGTGTACCTGGTTTCCGGGCCGGTGGTCACGATACGCCATCAAATGACGGCCCGCCGGCAGACCGCGGCCACCCCTCGGGAGAACGACTAGCGGCCGAGTCGACGTCCGGCCCATTACATTAATAACATATTGACTATATTTAACTTTTACCATTTTGGAGACTCGGAACCAGATCCGAATCTGGCGGTCGTCTCGAAATATCGGTCGCCGAGGAGATTACAAGTTGGAAAGAATCCCGATTACCCGCAACGGTTATGAAAGGCTGCATGCCGAGTTGCGACAGCTGAAAACCGTCGAGCGCCCCAACGTCATCAAAGCCATCGAGGAGGCCAGGGCCCACGGCGATTTGTCCGAAAATGCCGAATATGATGCGGCCAAGGAGCGCCAGGCCTTCATCGAAGCACGGGTCAACGAGTTGAGTTTCAAGCTTAACAGCGCCGATATCATCGATCCCGAAACCTTGCCCAAGGACCGCGCGGTATTTGCCAGCCGGGTTTTGCTGGAGAATGTCGAAACCGGCGAAGATGTGGAATACCAGTTGGTGGGGCCGGAAGAGTCCGACATCAACGAAGGCAGGATTTCCATCGCGTCCCCATTGGGCCGCGCCATCGTGGGACGCAAGCCGGGCGATGAGATATCCGTGCAGGCACCCGCCGGGAAGCGGGTCTATGAATTGATCGAAATATTGTAAGCCCGCCGGTACATGGCATGCGGAAACGATTCGATGAGGCCGGTAATTGGCCATTGGATATCGCGTCCCGATCTGATATGAAACCGGCTAAAATTTATGGAGGTGAACGTGGCACGTATTACCGTCGAGGATTGCCTGAAGCGGGTGGAAAACCGGTTCAAGCTGGTGCACATGGCGGCGTCCAGGGTGCGTCAGATCCGCGAAGGATCTGAATATCTGGTGAGTTCTCCCAAGAATGAAGACATCGTGGTGGCCTTGCGCGAGCTTGCCGCCGGTAAAGTGATTGAGAAGAGAGCCATCGCCGACGAAGAGTAGCTATTCCCACATCCCTTGCCCAGACTCAGTCCGACCCATAGACGACTCATTCGTGTGATGGGCAAAGCCCTGCACGACTATCGTATGATTTCCGATGGAGACCGTATCGCCGTCGGAATCTCCGGAGGCAAGGACAGTTGGGCCTTGTTGGGGTTGCTGGCGCAGCTGCGGGAGCGTGCGCCGGTACGATTCGAGCTCTTTCCCATATACATCGATCCGGGGTTCGACGGCGGGCCGGGACCGGTGATTGCAGAGCATGCCGGCCGCATGGGGTTTGCCGTCCACATCGAGACCACCGACCACGGGCTGGTGGCCCACAGCGACCGGAACGGCGAAAATCCCTGCTTTCTGTGCGCCAGGCTGCGGCGAAAATGCCTGTTCGAAATCGCCCATGCCAGGGGATGCCGCAAGCTGGCGCTGGCCCACAACAAGGACGACCTGATCGAAACCCTTTTTCTCAACATGTGCTATGCCGGTGAACTCAGCACGATGGTGCCGTGTCAGCCGTTTTTCGACGGTGAATTGATCGTGATCCGGCCCCTGGCCTATGCGGACGAGGATCACCTGAGACGATTCGCCGGGGAGATGGCTTGGCCGGTGAGGGCCAATCCCTGCCCCAGCGCGGGGATCACCAAGCGGGCGGAAATCAAGGCCATGCTGGGGCGGTTGTACGCCGGCAACGACAAAATCAAAGGGAATCTTTTCCGCGCGTTGCGACACGTCAAGCCGGAGTACCTTTTGCAACCATGAGCCTCATCCGGCTCCGACGCGGCCGGGATCTGGATCGCGCTGCTTGACACAGCCGGACGAATTGAATACGACGCTGTTCAGTGGGACACGACGGATATTGCTTTATTGCGGGATGCGGACGGACAAGCGATCATGAAAGATGTTCAGAACCAGCGCGATACGCGCAAGATTCCCATCGACCAGGTAGGCATCAAGAACCTCAGATATCCCATCACCGTGCGGGATCGGCGTGACGGCCGCCAGCACACCGTTGCCTCCATCAACATGTATGTGGACCTGCCCCACGAGTACAAGGGAACCCACATGAGCCGGTTCGTGGAAATGCTGCACCTGCTCAAATCCGAGATTTCGCTGCAGAAATTTTCCACGCTGCTGACCCAGATGAAGGCCCACCTCCACGCCGCATCGGCGCATATCGAGGTCGCTTTTCCCTATTTCATCGAGAAAAGGGCCCCGGTGAGTGAGGCGCCCGGCCTGATGGACTATACCTGCCGCATCATCGGCACCAGCAACCGCAGCGACCAGGTGGATCTGGTATCGGAAGTCAACGTGCCCATTTCATCGGTTTGCCCCTGCTCCAAGGAGATCAGCGACGCCGGCGCCCACAACCAACGCGGCGAAGTGAAGCTGCAGACCCGCTTCCATCGCTTCATCTGGCTGGAGGACATGATCGAACTGGTGGAGTCCTGCGCTTCCTGTGATGTCTACTCCGTGCTCAAGCGGGTGGATGAAAAGGAAGTCACCGAACGCAGCTATCACAACCCCAAATTCGTGGAGGACATCGTGCGCGACATTGCCGCCCGATTGATCCAGGACGACAATATTACCTGGTATTCGGTCAGCGCCGAAAATTACGAGTCCATTCACAACCACAGCGCTTACGCCCACATCGTCAGCGGCCCCGAACCCGATGGCGCCGCCAACCACCTATCGTAAACGCCGTTCAAGGACCTTCATGATCCCATGGGGGGTCTTTCCCGGGGTGTTGAGCATCACCACGAACCGGTAGTGCCCCCCCCGACTCGAGGTCAGGTAGCCGGCCCGCGTCCGGATCCCCTTCAAGTGCCCCGTCTTGTAAAACTGCCATCCCCGGATTTGCCGCAATAACGTGTGGTGCGGCTCCAGCCGTTCCAGCGCCGTCATCATCACCCGGGCCGATATGCGGTTCCGGCGTGATATTCCGGATCCTTCGACGATGTTGCCGGCGGTCATTCCCAGCTCATCGCGGCAATATTTGCGCAGTACCCGCAGGCCCTTTTCCACGGTGGCCGGCGGGCCATGGATTTCGGCGCCCATGACCAGCAGGATCTGATTGGCGATGAAATTGTTGGAAAAGGTCAACAAATCCCTTGCGATCTGGCCCAGGTCGTCCTCGGAGCGGTACCGCCAGATCAAGCGGTCTTTTTCAGGATCCACCCGGCCGCGACCCACCCCGTCTTTTGAAACGATGCCGGCTTGCTCGAAAAAGTAGCGAAACAGCCCGCCGCTGTAAGCCAGGGCCTCTGTGCTGTCGGCCACCAGGGTGATGCGGCCGGACGTCAGGCCCGAGGCTTCGATCCTGGGAATCACGGCCTCCAGCAGGGGGGTCTGCGGCTCATCGCTGACCCAGCGGCCCTGGTTCCGCCGAAAGGCCACGGTGTTGAAATTCACACACAAGGCCCCGTTGGGGGCGTCATAGGGCTGCCCCGATACGCTGCGTCCCGGTACGTTCGGGCGCGGCGCGAAATAGGTGTCATCCACCATCAGACGGTGAAAGGATGGCAATTCCCTGGCCAGTCGGACGGCTATGGTGGCGATGCGTTCCGAGATCAGCATGGGATCGCCGTACCCCTTGATGATCAGATTCCGATCTTCATCCAGAAAGAATTCGGTCCGGAAGCGATAATCCCCGCCCAGGTTTTCCATGGCCGCCAAGACGGTAATCAATTTCAGGATCGATGCCGGAATCAGCAAGGCGTCGGCATGGATGGCCACAAGGCAGTCGCCTTCCGGCGAGGTCACCATGACCGCATCCCGGGGACCGACCAGGGGGGCCAGCACCCTGCTTAATTCCATATCCATCCCTCCGTCCGCCGGAAGGACCGCCGCCGGTACCAGCAGAATCCAGATGACCAACCATCTGCCGATCCGCCTGTATAATGGTTTGCAAATCGATCTCATCTTCATCCCCGGCCGGTGGACTCACCGCGTTCTCGTTGCAGGAGGCGGTGACGTCATTCCGGCAACTCCATGGAAAGATAACCTTTTTTGTCTCACGGGTGGGATTATTTTTCAAGCTTGGGCAACGATGTCCGATAGTAATGGTGTTGCCGGTATTTCGCAAGAAGTCCTGCACAAGGTTTTCGCAACGCAAAGGGAATAAGGGGTACAAGGTATCTATGGAAAACGATCCGAAGCGGCCATTTGCTCTGTTGCTCGTGGATGACGAGCCCAATGTCCTGAGTTCTCTCAAGCGCATATTCCGCAAATCACCGTATCAGGTGGAGACCGCCGCCAATGGCCTGGAAGCCCTGGAGGTGTTGGGACGTCAGCCGGTGGACGCGGCAATGGTGGATTTGATGATGCCCGGCATGAGCGGCATGGAATTGCTGGAGCGGATGCGCAAGCAGTATCCCACCGTGCGGGTGGTGATCCTGACTGGCATCGGCGGCGTCAAGGAGGCGGTGACGGCCATTCAGATGGGAGCCGTGGATTTTCTGCAAAAGCCTTACGAAGTCGAAACCATCGAGGCTTGTATTCACCAGATTTTTCACATCTGGCGTCTCGAAGAGGAGAATCGCCGGCTCCGCAACCGGGTGCAATTCCAATTCGGCTATGACCAGCTCATCGGCAATTCGGAGACCATGTTGCGACTCAAGAAGATGATCCTGCAGATAGCGGCTTCCGATGCTTCGGTACTGATCCAGGGCGAAACCGGAACCGGCAAGGAACTGGTGGCCAAGGCGATCCATTTTCACAGTGCGCGGGCCGGATCTCCTTTCATCCCCGTGGATTGTGCCAGTATCAGCGATTCCGTGATGGGCAGCGAGTTGTTCGGCCATGTCAAAGGTGCCTTCACCGGAGCCCATGAATCCACCAAAGGTCTGTTTCGGTCGGCGGACAAGGGGACCCTTTTCCTGGATGAGGTGGGCGAGTTGCCCCTGTCCATGCAAGTCAAGCTGCTGCGCTCCATCCAGGAAAAGGAGGTGCGACCCGTGGGCTCCAGCCAGACCTATCCGGTGGACGTGCGCATTCTGGCCGCCACCAACCGGAACCTGGAAGAAGAGGTGTCCCGGGGGCGGTTTCGCCAGGACTTGTACTACCGGCTCAACGTGGTGGTGTTGGGAGTGCCCGCGCTCAATGCACGATTGGAGGATCTTCCTTTGCTGGCGCGCTATTTCATGCAGCAATTTTTGACGCCGGCCTCTTCGGTGCGGCAGATTTCAGCCGAAACCCTGGCCTGCCTCAATGGCTATGACTGGCCCGGCAATGTTCGCGAACTGGAAAATGTCATGCGCCGGGCGGTGGCCATGGGGCAGGGCGAAAAGATCATGCCCTGCGATCTGCCGGACCATTTCAACGGACATTGCCGGCACGAGGAGAATCTGCCCGACGGGTCGGACAGCCACAGCCTGGCGGCTTACGAACTGGCCGCCATCCGCAATGCGTTGTTGCGCTGCGAAGGGCACCGCAAGAGGGCCGCCCGCATGCTCGGCATTGGCGAAGCGACCCTCTACCGCAAACTGAACAAATACCAAGTGGGATAGCCCCACCCAGCGGCCCCCCGTTTTTCAGACAATAATGGGTTGATCAATACAGATAATTGCTGTATTTTATTCCCAATTTTTGGGATTTGGCACAAATTTCATTCTTCTTGCGAAAATTGAGTTTCCATCGCGGTGACGAAGATTCATGCGGCGACAAGTATTCGGCAAATGCCGGACCGTCTTGCCCTTGAATCGAAATTGATCAAGGAAAAAGGAGAGTTCGATGAAGAAGCTAATGTACATCCTTCTGGCCGGTGCGTTGGTGTTGTCCTTTGCGACGACGGGGTTCTGCAACCGGGACAGCTACGCCACCGGACTGCTCGGTGTGTCTCTGCCCGCAGACTCCGACCTCTCATCGCCCGGGTTAGCCGGGATCGATGCGGAAGTCTCCTATGAGCCCGGCGCCGTCGTCGGCGTTGCCGTGGGCCACGATTTCGGAAGTTATCGATTCGAAGGCGAGGTCGCCTACCAGCAGAACAATTTGGATGAAATCAGCGCCTTGGGCGCCAGTGCGGAGGTCGACGGCGATATCAGCCTCTTTACCGTCCTGCTCAACGGGTATTACGAGTTCGTCCCCAACGGCCGGATGACCCCGTATCTCACGGCGGGTTTCGGCCTGGCCAGTGCCGAATTCGATCTGGAAGGCACGTCGGAGCAGGATGCCGTCACGGCCTTTCAGGTCGGCGCGGGGATCTCCTACTTCATCAGCGAGGAATTCGTCATCGATTTCAAATACCGCTACCTGGTGACGTCGGATCTGGAACTCGACAATCTGGATGTCGACTTTACCAGCCACAACATCATGATCGGTTTTTCGAAGCGGTTCTAAAGGATTGTATAGAACCTAATCCGGGCTCTCCACAACCAGGGTGACCGGGCCGTCGTTGGTCAGCGAGACCTGCATCATGGCCCGGAATTGCCCCGTACAGGTTTCCACGCCCTGTTCCCTGACCCGGTTGACGAAGTGCAGATACAGCGCTTCGGCCTTTTCCGGCGGCGCCGCCCGGACGAATGAGGGGCGGCGCCCCTTGCGACAGTCTCCCAACAGGGTGAATTGGGAGACCACCAGCATACCGCCGCCCACGTCCCGCAGCGAGCGGTTCATTTTCCCCTCATCATCCCCGAAAATCCTCAGGTTGACGATTTTCTCCGCCATCCAGTCGGCCCGGGTCTCGTCATCGTCCCGGGCGACTCCCAGCAGGACCAGCAGGCCCGGACCGATGGCGCCGACCTGCTCGGCACCCACCACGACATCGCTTCGGGTGACCCGTTGAACCACGGCGCGCATGGGATCATCCTTTCGTCAGCTTGGACAGGGCCTCGGCCATGGGATTGTTGAACGGCTGCGGTTTGCGGGGCTTTGGTTGCGATGATTTCTTCCCGGTCGGACGGGAGACGGCGCTGGTGCGCGGTCCGGAGGCTGCCTTGCTTTTCGCTTCGGCGGGTTTGCCCTGGCGCATGGAAAGGCTGATGCGTTTGCGTTCCGGGTCGGTTTTCAACACCGTGACCGTTACCTGCTGGTTCACCTTGACCACCTCCGAAGGGTCCTTGATGAAGCGATCCGCCATTTCGCTGATATGGACCAATCCGTCCTGGTGGACGCCGATATCCACGAAGGCACCGAACCGGGTGACATTGGTCACGATGCCGGGAAGTTGCATGCCGGTTTCCAGATCCTTCATCTCGGTGACGTTGGCATCGAAGGCGAATGCTTCGAAGGTCTGTCGCGGATCCCGGCCCGGTTTGGCCAGCTCTTCCACGATGTCGGTGAGGGTCGGAATACCCACGGCATCGGATACATATTTGCGGATGTCGATCCTGCTCCGCAATTGCGGTTCCTCCATCAGGGCCTGGATGGTGCAGTCCAGGTCGGCGGCCATCCGGTCCACGATGGCGTACCGCTCCGGGTGCACCGCGCTGCCGTCCAGCGGATTCTGCGCACCGGCAATGCGCAGGAAACCGGCGGCCTGCTCGAAGGCCTTGGGCCCCATGCGCGGAACTTCCATAAGGGCTTGTCGGCTGGGAAAGGGGCCGTTTTCATCGCGGTGGGTCACGACGTTGCGGGCCAGTTGCGGCCCCAATCCGGAGACGTAGGCCAGCAATTGGGCGCTGGCGCGGTTGATGTCCACCCCCACCGCATTCACGCAACTGATCACAAGATCGTCCAGCGCGGCCTTCAGCTGGCTTTGATCCACATCGTGTTGATACTGGCCCACTCCGATGGACTTGGGTTCGATTTTCACCAGTTCGGCCAGGGGATCCATGAGGCGGCGGCCGATGGAGACGGCCCCCCGGATGGTCAGGTCGTGGTCGGGGAACTCCTCCCGGGCCACCTCCGAAGCCGAGTAGATCGAGGCACCGCTTTCGTTGACCAGCAGGATCACGATTTCACAATCCAGACCGAGCCCGCGAACGAAGGTCTCCGTCTCCCGACCGGCCGTGCCGTTGCCGATGGCCACGGCTTCCACCCGGTATTCCTCCACCAGCTTGCGAAGCGCGGACCCGGCCTTTTCCGCCTGGGCGGCGCCGCTGTGGGGAAAAATGGTGGCATGGTGCAGGAGTTTTCCCTGGCGGTCGAGGCACACCACCTTGCAGCCGGTCCGAAACCCGGGATCGATTCCCATCACCCGCCTGGCCCCCAAGGGCGGTGCCAGGAGAAGCTGGCGCAGGTTGTCGGCAAATACGCGGATCGCCTCGCCGTCTGCCCGTTGTTTCACCTCCAGGCGCAGTTCGGTTTCCAGGGCCCTCGACAGGAGACGTTTGTACCCGTCGTTCAGGGCAAGGGCCACCTGGCGGCTGTCCTCGCCCTGGCCGCGGACGAACAGCCGTTCCAGAATCTCGATGGCCGCCTCTTCGGGGGGCCGCATGGTCAGTGAGAGGACCTCTTCGCGTTCGCCCCTGCGCAGGGCCAGCACCCGGTGCGATGGCGCCTTGGCCGCCGGTTCCTGCCATTCGAAGTAGTCCTTGTACTTTGTGCCCGTCGATTCTTTGCCGTCGATGACCTTGCTGACGATGACGGATTCGTTGCGAAACAGCGCCCGCAGCCGCGACCGGGCCGTTTCGTCTTCGTTGATCATTTCCGCGATGATGTGGCGGGCGCCCTGCAGGGCATCCTCCGGTGTGGGAACTCCCTTGGCTTCATCCACGAAACCGGCGGCCGCCTGGACCGGATCGATGCCGGTCTGCTCGAACAATTGACGGGCCAACGGTTCGAGGCCGCGTTCCTTGGCAACGGTGCCCTTGGTCCTTCGTTTGGGCCGATAGGGCAGATAGATATCCTCCAGGACGGTGAGGGAATCGGCGGCCAATACCCGTGCCCGCAATTCATCATCTAGATGGCCGTTCTTTTCGAGGCTGTTGAGAACGGTTTCCCGCCGTCGATCCAGATCGTCCAGTTGGATGAGCCGGTCACGGATCGCCGTGATCTGGGTCTCATCCAGGCTGCCGGTGACTTCTTTGCGATAGCGGGCGATGAAGGGAACCGTGGCTTCCTGGGACAACAGATCCTGGACGGCCTGCACCTGAGTCCGGTTGAGGTTGAGTTCCCCACTGATGGTGGCGGCATGGTCGGTCTGATTCATAGGGTCACCTGATATTTGCGCACATAATCCACTGGTTGGTAGGAGAGCTTGGCCTTGCGCAAGCCTTCGTCGCCCAGATCCTGTTCGCGGTTCACCTGTCGGCAGTTGGATTCGTCGTTTAGCAGAAACAGCTGGTTGATGGCCTGGTAGCTCCCCTTGGCTTCGGGGCAGGCCTTCTCGAAATGGATGACCAGGGTGTCGTCGGGCAGGCACTCGGCGATGGTGTAGGCCACCAACCCCCCGGTCACCCGCAGGGCACCTCCGGTGATGTTTTTCAATTGTCGCCAGTGGCCGAGTACCTTGGCGATGGCGTCGTTTTCCGCCATCAGGGTTTCATTGCTTTCGCAATCGCGCCAGGTACACCAATCTTCCTGCAGGGCTTTGGCCTCGTCGACCATCTCCTGGCCAAAGGCCAGGTAGCCGTAGTCATATTTCTTCTTGAATTGATTCACCAGATTCTTCTTCTTGTGGTATCGGTTGCCTTTCAGTTCCACGAGGTCCTGGCGATCGTAGAGATAATCCCAATGGTCCCGCGATTCGGTTGCCTCGAGGTGCAGATCGGGATAGTCCTGCCAGATCCGCAGCAGTTTTTCGGGGACCCGGATGATGACCCGGCACAGCCCCCGCAACTCCGCCAGGAGGACCGGCCAGTCTTCGCGCTGCCAGCGTCCCACCGGTGCCCAGAGCATTTCCCTGGGCCGACGCTGTTTGATCCAGACCAGATCCTCCTGCCATGCCCACTGTAAATCGTATTCCTTGGCCCAGCCCCAGATGTTGATGAAGCTGTAATCCGAAGCAACCTGGTCGCAGCGAGCCAGGTGTTCCAGGTATTGGTCCTGTCGTTCGATATCGATAGACTCGAAAGATAGTCGCATGATGATGTCCTCGGGAGGTTAGGGTGAATCCCCGATTGGGGCGTCCACCAGCACCACGCGCAGGTCCATGACGTTGGTGCCGGTCGGACCGGTGATCAATAGGTCCTTCAACCGTTCAAAGATGGGATAGGCGTCATGGCCATCGAGGTGGCGACGCAGATCCAGCCCTGCCTTCAGGGCACGCCGGGCAGTGGTGTGATCGGCCAGGGCTCCGGCGGCGTCCGTGGGACCGTCGGTGCCGTCGGTTCCGCCGCTGAGCACCACGATGCGGCCGGTGCCGTCTATCTCCGCGGCAGCCGCCAGGGAAAATTCCTGGTTGCGTCCCCCCTTGCCTGCCCCGCTCAGGGTAACCGTGGTTTCTCCTCCTGAAACCAGGCAGGCCGGAGCCGGAAGGGGATTGCCGCTGGCAAGCACTTCCTGCGCCATGGCGGCATGCATCCGGGCCACGTCGCGGGTCTCTCCTTCTATCCGGGAGGAGAGGAGCATGGTGTTGTAGCCCAGCTTCTCCGCCTGCCGGCCGGCGGCGGTCATGGCTTCCAGGTTGCTTCCCACGATATGGTGATAGAGATTGCCTCCGTCCATGGTTTCCGGTTTGGGAGTCTCCAGTTCGGGTTGGTCGAGCCCTGACGCAAGATGCATCTGCACGCTGTCCGGCAATCGGTGGCCGACGGCGTATCGCCGAAGAATATCCCGGCATTGGGCAAAGGTGGACTTGTCGGCCACGGTGGGGCCGGACGCGATCACGTCGAGATCGTCTCCCACCACATCGGAGAGCACCAGGCTGATCAGGGCAGCCGGTGCGGCCGCCCGGGCCAGACGTCCGCCTTTGATGGAAGACAAATGTTTGCGGATGGTATTGATCTCATGGATGGAGGCGCCGCATCCGATGAGGACATCGGAGGCCGCCTGTTTTTCTTCCAGTGAAATCCCCTCCACCGGCAGGGGCAGGAGGGCCGATCCGCCTCCGGAGAGCAGCACGACGACCAGATCGTCCGGGCCGGCCCGGTTCACGAGATCGAGGATCCTGCGGGAAGCCCGCACACCATTGCCGTCGGGCAGGGGGTGCCCGGCTTCGATGGTTTCCACATGGTCCAGATGTACCGTGTGGCCGTACTTCACGCTGATCAGGCCTTCCGAGATACGATCCCCCAACAGCGTTTCCACCGCCGCCGCCATGGTGGCCGTCGCCTTGCCGGCACCCACCACGACGATGCGGTGGAATCTCTCCAGATCATAGGTGCGGTCGCCCACCGTCAGTTTGCTGAGCCGGCGACGGCAATGGCGGCCGACGGCATCTTGCGCAGCCACGGCCGACAATCCGGCCCGGAATATGGCCACGGCGTCCCGGCGCATTTGATCCAGCCGTGGGTCGCGGGGAAGGATCGGCGTGTTGATTGGCTGCTCTGTCATGATGGTGTTCTGTGGAATCAGTCCAGCGGTTCCCTGAAGCCGCACTCACGGTCCACGCAGGCGAGAAAATTTCCCTGGCGCTTGGTGTTCTTCTCCACCAGGAATGGTTTGCGGCACACCGGGCAGGGTTTGTCCACGGGCTTGTCCCAGGTGGCGAACTTGCAATCCGGATAGCTGCTGCATCCGAAGAAGACCTTGCCGCGCCGGGACCGCTTCTCGACGATCTGGCCCTGGCAGTCCTTCTCCGGGCAGGCCATGCCGATGGCCTGCCCGCTGGCGCCGCCGTTGACTGATTCCGTGTGGGTGCATTCAGGATATCCGCTGCAGGCGATGAATTCGCCGTATTTTCCCCGTTTGACGACCATCGGCTGCCGGCACACCGGGCACGTCTTGTCTGTTGCGGCTTCATGGTTGAGTTCCACCGGCTGGATACGCCCCTTTTCATCGCGCACATAATCGCGGGAGTAGGTGCATTCCGGGTAGCCGTTGCAGGCCAGGAAGTGGCCGTTCTTCCCCACTTTGATGTGCAATTCGTTCTGTCGGCACTGGGGACAGGTCAGGCCGGTGGCGATCCCCACGCCTTTGACACTGAGCATTTCCTGGTCGGCCTTGTCGAGTTTGGCTTTGAAGGGTCCGTAAAACGCCTTCAGGACATCGGCCGCCGCAATATCGGCCGTCTCCACCCGATCCAGATTGTCTTCCAGTTGCGCCGTGAATTCCACGTCGAATACTTCCGGAAAGTTCTTCACCAGCAGGTCGTTGACGATAAAACCCAGTTCACTGGGATGAAAGTAACCTTTGATCAACTCGACATAATTCTTTTCCCGGATGGTGGACAGGATGGCGGCATAGGTGCTGGGCCGGCCGATGCCGTTTTCTTCCAGTTCCTTGACCAGCGAGGCTTCGGAAAACCGCGGCGGGGGTTGGGTAAAGTGCTGCCTGGGAGTGATTTGCTTCAGCTCCAGCACATCGCCTTCTTCCAGCGGCGGCAACGGTTGTTGTTTGCGCTGGCTCTCGGCCTGCTGCTCCACGGTCTGGTACAGGGCCATGAATCCGGGGAATTTCACCGACGATCCGCTGGCATTGAAGGTATAGGCATCGGACTGGATGGACACGGAAACCTGATTGATCTGGGCCGGTTGCATCTGGGAAGCCACCATGCGCTTCCAGATCAGCTCATACAGGGCCAGCTGGTCCTTGGTGAGAAAGCGGGCCAGCGTTTCAGGCGTGTTTTGAACCAAGGTCGGCCGGATGGCCTCATGGGCATCCTGTACCTTCTTGCGGTTCTTGAAGAATCGTGGCTGATCCATGGCGTATTCGCTGCCCAGGGTCGACCGCACCAGCTCCAGCGCCTCCTGGGCCGCCTCGGCGGAGATGCGGATGGAATCGGTCCGCATATAGGTAATCAGACCCACTGGTTCGCCCGGCCCCAGATCGATCCCTTCGTAAAGCTGCTGGGCGATGAGCATGGTCTTCTTGGCGGTAAAGCGCAGCCGCCGGATGGCATCCTGCTGCAAACTACTGGTGATGAAGGGGGGCAGGGGGTTCCGGCGCACCGTCTTCCGGAGGATCTTGTCCACCCGGAACGGGGCCTTGGAAACCGTGTCCACGATTCGGGTGGCCTCCGCCTCATCGGGGATGTTCAGTTTCCGGCCTTCTTTCTTGACCAGCTTGGCCTGGAATTCCGGCGGCGTACGGCCTTCCAGCAGGGCGGTGATGGACCAGTATTCCTCGGGTTCGAATCGCTGAATGGCCCGCTCGCGCTCGCAAATGATGCGTACGGCCACCGATTGCACCCGGCCGGCGCTCAGTCCACCTTTGACCTTGCGCCAGAGCAGCGGCGATATCTGATAGCCCACCAGACGATCGAGGATGCGCCGGGTCTTCTGGGCTTCATATTTGTCGTGGTTCAGCGCTTCGGGAGCCTCCATGGCCTTGAGGATGGCATTCTTGGTGAGCTCATGGAACAGGACGCGGTGGAATTTGCGGTCCTTTTTCTTGAGAACGTCTTCCGCGTGCCAGGCGATGGCTTCCCCCTCCCGGTCCGGGTCGGGGGCCAGGTAAATCTCCGAACAATCTCCGGCGGCCTTTTTCAGGGCGGTGATCACCTTTTGTTTGCCGGGGATGGTGCGGTATTTGGGCTTGAACCCATTCTCGATGTCGATGCCCATTTCCCTGGGCGGCAGGTCCTTGATGTGTCCCACCGTGGCCGCCACCCGATAATCCTTTCCCAGGTATTTATTCAGGGTGCGCACCTTGGTGGGGGATTCGACTACAACCAGTGGTTTATCCATTACGGCAAATCTTCTCCGTTCTGATCGATTCTCGTTGGAACGGCCGTCATCCGGGATGTCCGGCCGTCGTGTTTTCCTCCTCGACGCTGCTGCGGATAAAATACTTGCCGGGTTCCTGCAAGACGGCGCCCGCGATTTCCAGCTGCGTCAAGACGGCGGTCAGCCTGCCGATATCCAGATCGCATCGGCGTGCCAATTCATCGATATGCACCGGATAATGTCCGACGGCGCGATACACATCGGCTTCTTCCGCAGACATGACAGGCACCTGCCGCGATTCCGCAGGCTGGTTTAAAGTAGGACAGGAAATATGAGGTGCAACTTCCTCGATGATGTCCTCGGCATTTTCAACCAGCTTGGCCCCCTGCTTGATCAGATCATGGGTCCCTTTGGCAGTGGGGGCCTGGACGCTGCCCGGCACGGCGAAAACCTCGCGACCCTGTTCCGCCGCCAGCCGGGCGGTAATCAAGGAACCGCTTCGCCGGGTGGCCTCCACCACCACCGTCCCCAGGGACATTCCGCTGATGATCCGGTTGCGTTGCGGAAAGTGATGCGGTTCCGGTTCGGAAAACAACGGGAATTCCGAAACGACGGCTCCGCATTCGGCGATGCGATGGAAAAGTTTTCGGTTTTCCCTGGGGTAGACCCGTTCCAGGCCCGATCCCAGTACCGCCACGGTGCGTCCGCCGCCGTCGAGGGCTCCCCAATGGGCCGCCGTATCGATGCCCCGGGCCATGCCGCTGACCACGGACAAACCCTTTTCCGCCAGTTCCCGGGCCAGCCGCGCGGCGCTGGTCTTGCCGTAGGCAGTGGCCCGACGTGATCCCACCATGGCGATATGACCATCTTCACCGTCCAGTGAACCGTGGCAATAGAGCACCGGCGGCGGATCGGGGATATGTCGCAGCAGCGCGGGGTAGGCGCCGTCCTGGCGGGTAATGATCTTGTAGCCCTTGCGACGACATAGGTCGATTTCCCGCCGCACCCAGTCGGGGGTGCGATGATTGCGGATGGCCGCCGCGATACGCGGCGTCACGCCGGCCACGCCGATCAGCGTCTTTCTGGACGATCGCAACACTTGTCGCGGCGAACCGATCTTTTCCACCAGGCGACGAAAGAGCAGGTTCCCGACACCGGGAACGCTTTTCAGGGTCAGCCACGATACAGGTGACACCATGGGACCCCCCAAGGATTGACGTTGGGAACCACGGATCAGGGCGTGCCGCAAACCGCGGCCGCAACGGCTCTGATAACGGAATGGCGACGAATCCGGATCGGGCGTACCGGAAAGGGGTCAGCGACGCCCCTGCCAGGCCAGCAAAATCGGGCTGGCCACGAAAATGGAAGAATATGTACCAACGACTACGCCTACCAGCAGGGCAAAGGCAAAATCGTGGATGATACCGCCTCCGTAAACGAAGAGGATGACGATCACCATGAGGGTCGTCAGCGAGGTCAGGATGGTCCGGCTAAGGGTTTCGTTCACGCTACGGTTTATAATGGCCATCAGCGGGTTCTTGCGATGCTTGCGCAGGTTCTCTCGGATGCGGTCGAATACGATGATGGTGTCGTTGAGCGAATAGCCGATGATGGTCAGCAGCGCGGCGATGATGGGCAGGGTGAATTCCTTGCCGAAGATGGAGAAGAGTCCCACAGTGATGGTGACGTCATGCACCAGGGCCACGATGGCGCCCATGGCGTATTTGAGATTCAGGAACCAGAAGAGGATCAGGGTCACCACCATGGCGCCGACGATCAGGATCGGAATGGGCAGTTCGGCCAGGTTGAGCCCATAGACCACCAGGCCCAGCACGACGGCCATCACCGCGCTGATCATCCATTTGAATTCGAAGCGTCCGGAAATATAGACGGTGATGAACAGGAGGGCGAAAAAAATAGCCATGAGCGCTTTTTCCCGGAGGTCGCGGCCTACCTGGGGCCCCACCATCTCGAAGGAAAAAGAGTCCTCCAGTACATTGGCCTGGGTCTCAGCGGCCAGGGCATTTTTGATATTGGCCGCCAAGTCGGACGATTCCGCGTATTGGGCCGCCACCAGAATCCGGTATTCGTCGCCTTTGCCCTGACCATACTCCTGTACGGTCGAGCCTTCCAGTCCCATGGAGGAGAGGGCGGCTTTGACCTGATCGATGGTCACGGGCTTGTCCAGTTGAACCAGGAATTCCGCCCCTCCGGCAAAATCGATACCGTATTGGGGGCCGCCGTGGACCACCAGGGAGACGATGCTGATCAGAAGCATGATCGACGACAAGGCATAGGCCAATTTTCGCCGTCCCACAAAGTCGATGTTTACGTCGGGTTTGACGATCTGCATGTGTTGGTTTTCCTCGGTAACCGTTTAATTCTTGCATGCCGCTGCCGGAGACGGCGGCGATTTCGCGATGGTTGATTAAATGCTCACCTTCTTGACCCGGCGATTGACCAGGAAGTAGTCGAAAATCACGCGGGACAGAATCAGCGCCGTGAAGAGGCTGGACACCACGCCCATGCTCAGCGTCACGGCGAACCCCTTGACCGGCCCGCTGCCGAACTGGAACAGCACCAGGGCCGCGATCAGGGTGGTCACGTTGGCATCCAGAATGGTCAGGGTTGCCCGGTCGAATCCCGCATCCACCGCCGCCAGTGCGGACTTGCCCAGGCGCAGTTCTTCCCGGATACGTTCGAAGATCAAAACGTTGGCATCCACCGCCATGCCGATGGTCAGGATGATGCCCGCGATGCCCGGCAGGGTCAGCGTGGCGCTGAAGGCAGCCAGACCGCCGGCGATCAATACGATATTGAACATGAGGGCGATGTTGGCGATCAAACCCGCCCCCTTGTAATAAATCAGCATGAACCCGATCACCATCAGGCCGCCGATGAGCATCGAGATCAGGCCTTTGCGGATGGAATCCTCGCCCAGGGAGGGGCCGACGGTTTTCTCATAGAGAATCTTCACCGGCGTCGGGAAGGCCTCCCGCAGGATCAAGGCCAGGCTCTTGGCGCTTTCGTCGGTGTAGTTGCCGGTAATGCGACCGTCGCCAACGATCTTGGATTGGATCACGGGGGCCGAGTAGACCTCGCCGTCCAGTACGATGGCCAACCGTTTGTTGATATTCTCCTCGGTGATTTTGGCAAAGATTTGCGACCCCTTGGAGTTGAACTTGATACCGACCTCGGGTCGCCCGGTCCGGCTATCGAAATTGACCCGGGCTTCGGATAGATACTCGCCGGTGAGCAGCGTATCCTTCTTCAGCAGGATGGGGCGTCCGGCCAATTCCGGATCGTCCTTGCGATAGTAGTAAAGCTGGCTGCCCGGCGGGACGTTGCCCTTGAGGGCTTCCCGGACGTCACCGGTTTCATCCACCAGCTTGAACTCCAGGTTGCCTGTACGACCGATCTCATTGCGCGCACGTTCGGCATCGATGACGCCCGGCAACTGCACGATGATGCGCTTTTCACCCTGGGGACGGATGTCCGGTTCCCGGGCGCCGTACTCGTCGACGCGGTTGCGGATTTTCATCAACGCCTTTTCGGAAGCCAACTTCTTCACGCGGTCGATCTCTTCGGCCTTGTACACCAATTTTATGGCGGCATCTCCGTCGACGGTGGTATCCGTCACCGAATAATCCCTGAATTCGTCGGCGATGAGGCCCCGGGCCTTGGTTCCGTCGGCCTCCTCTCGCAACGTGGCCACGATGGTGGTGGCACTGGATTGGCGGATTCCCTTGACCCGGATATGATTTTGGCGCGCGAAGTCGCGCAGTTCCTCATAGGACCTGTGAACGGCGTCTTCCACGGCCTTTACCGTGTCAACCTCGAGAACCAGGTGCATGCCACCCTGCAGGTCGAGACCCAGGTTGATCTTCTTCTTGGGCCACAACGTGGGCTCCTCCATATGCTTCAACGTCATCTGGATGGTGGGCAGCACGTAAACCACGGCCGCGAGCAGAACGATGATCACAATAACGGGACGCCATGAATTTGTCTTCAATGCTCCGTTCCTCTTCTCGTCATACATGCGGAAAAAAGTCAGCCGTTCATCCGGGACCGGTTGCCGGAAACGCCGCGTCGGTACGGATGTGCCCGGTGAAGTCAGGCTACTTTTTTTCGGAATCTGTTTTTTCTTTGGGTTGGGCGGCCGCCGGCGCGTTGGCCTGGGCCAGGCCGGCCACATGGCCCCGGCTGACCTTGACACGCACTTTGTCGGCGATTTCCAGGGTCATCGTGGTTTCGTTCAGACCGGTGATGCATCCGTAGAGTCCCCCCGATGTAATGATGCGATCGCCCTTTTTCAGGTTGTCGAGCATTTGACGGTGCTCTTTTTGTTTCTTCTGTTGCGGCCGGATCAGCAAGAACCACATCACGCCGAGCATCAATATGATCGGAACCAACGGAGAGCCCAGCAAACCGCCACCACCCTGAGCCGCCGCACCGCCTGCCTGACCCATCGCATATGCAATATCCATATCTGAGATCCTCCTCTCGTACCGTATCGGGACTTTCGGAATCCGCCGCATCCGATTTTCCGGGAGATCGGCGTTCCGTATCCCGTCTGCTTATGTATCGTCGGTCACCCCGCGCCTTTCTAAAACCAGGGGCCAGCCGACGGCTGGCCGCATGAAAATCGCATGGCATTCAGGATTTTATGGGTGCCCAAGACGGCGCTGATATACTTGAAATGAACCGACAGGTCAAATGATTCTTCCGCCTGTGGAAGGTCTGTCGGCTCGATCAGTCATAATATTTTTAAAGTTTACAGATGGATATGAACGTTTTGGACCTCAGGCCGCCATGGCCCGAGAACCGGTCCGTGGATGCGAACCGGTGGCCCCGGAGTCCCCTGACTGCAACGGACCGTACACTAACTTTACGGAAACATTTTATATTTTATTATTGCACGCCGGTGCGAAACGCATACGAACCGGGTCTGTCCGATCAATCGGAAGATGGGTCGGAACAAGTGGGATCGCAAGAGATGTGGCATTCGTCGGGGTAGAGGTGTTCGTCTCCCTCGATATGCACCGAAAGGGTGCGGCGGGCTTCCAGTTCCAATATCTCCCGGCGCTTCTTGTTGAGGACATAGTCGGCCACAGCCTTGGGTATCCTGCCGCGCACCTCTTTCATTCCGGATTTGCTGGTTTCGATTTTCAGGCGCCGGAGAAAGCGCAGGGCCAGAGCCTCTGTGGATGGCACCCATCCTTTGGAACGACAATGACGGCAGGGCACCAGGTTGCCGAAATCGATGGAAGGCGCCAGGCGTTGTCGCGACATTTCCAGCAGACCGAATTGGGAGATGCGGCCGATTCGGGTGCGGGCCTTGTCGCGCTTGGTGAAATTGCGCAAGGCGCGCTCCACCTGGGTTCGGTGTTTGTGCTCGCGCATGTCGATGAAGTCGACGACGATCAGTCCGCCCAGGTCGCGCAGCCGCAGTTGGCGGGCGACTTCTTCGGCGGCCTCCATGTTGGTGTTCAAGGCGGTTTGCTCGATGGAACGTTTCTGGGTCGCCCGGCCGGAGTTGACATCGATGGCCACCAGTGCTTCGGTCTGCTCGATCACCACCGAACCGCCGGATTTCAGCGGCACACGGTTTTCGAATATCGTGGTGATCTGATCCTCCAACTGGTGCTTGGTGAAGATGGGACGGTCGGCCGTATAGCGCTTGACGATGCGGCGGTGCTTGGGCGAGATGATCTGAAGGAAATTCTTCACCTCGTGGAAGACGGCGTCGTCGTCGATGAGGATTTCGCTGACGTCGGAGGTGAAATAGTCGCGGATGGAACGCACCGCCAGACTGCGTTCCTTGTAAAGGGTCGAAGGCGCCGGTTCTTTCATCCCTTTCTGGTTGATGTTCTTCCACAACCTCAGCAGGTAGTTGATATCCTTTGATAATTGCGTCTTATTGCAGTTCTGGCCCGCGGTGCGGATGATGCTGCCGAACCCCTCCGGGATCTTGAGCGAATCGATGATCTCCTTGAGCCGTTTGCGCTCCTTCTCATCTTCTATTTTGCGGGAAATACCGAGATTGCTGCTGCCGGGCATCAAAACCACATGGCGACCGGGCAGCGAGATAAAGGTGGTCAGCATGGCTCCTTTTTTCATCACCGGATCCTTGGTGACCTGGACCATCAACTCCTGTCCTTTTTTGATCAGGTGTTCGATGGCCCGGTTGCCCGACTGGTTTTCCTGATAGTAATCGCTGTGAATCTCCTGTTGCTGCAGAAAACCGTTGCGTTCGCCGCCGAAGTCCACGAATACGGCCTGCAGACTCGGCTCGATGCGCACCACCACACCTTTATATATGTTGCCGTGGATGATCTCCCGTCCGGCACTCTCGATCTGGAACTCCTCGAGGCGGTTTTCGATGACCTTGGCGATACGGCACTCTTCCGGATCTATGGCATTGATCAGAATTTTGCTGCTCATGAATCTCGTGATCCTGTAAGATGGTGGGGGCAGATAAGAATTTATAAAATTATTAGGCGCATATAAGATATTTGATATGCAATTGCGTTCGGGAAGTCAAATAGATTCTGCAACCGGTGCTCACAAAAGGCAAAGCGGGCCGGCTTCGGGCCGTCCGTAATTTATCGAGTGTCGATGGAGGCGGTGGATGGACCTTTGCCGGCCTGCGGTCCGCAGTTGCACTTTCCATCAACTTATGGCATGAGAATTCAAACTCTTAAGTGTTCGGCAGCAACTTGCCAGTTCAACGCGGCAGCGGGCTTTGCCCGCCGGGTGCCACAGGGGAGCGGAATGGAAGAGAGATACAACCCTCAGAAGATTGAACCCAAATGGCAGGCGCAGTGGGAAGCATCGGACCAGTTCAAGGTCGATGTCGATCCGCAGCGGCCCAAGTACTATCTGTTGGAGATGTTTCCCTATCCTTCGGGAAAGATCCATATGGGGCATGTGCGCAATTACACCATCGGCGATGTGGTGGCCAGGTACAAATGCATGCAGGGTCACAACGTCCTGCACCCCATGGGCTGGGACGCCTTCGGCATGCCGGCCGAAAACGCGGCCATCGCCAACCACAGCCACCCGGCCGCATGGACCTATGAAAACATCGACTATATGCGCGACCAGCTCAAACGGCTGGGTTTCTCCTACGACTGGGACCGGGAGATCGCCACCTGCCGGCCCGATTACTACCGTTGGGAACAATGGCTGTTCTTGAAGATGCACGCCAAAGGCATGGCCTATCGCAAGGAGGCCTTCGTCAACTGGTGCGAGCCTTGTCAGACCGTGCTGGCCAACGAGCAGGTGGAGGCCGGCATGTGCTGGCGCTGCGGGCAGCCGGTGCAACAGGAAAAGCTCTGGCAGTGGTTCTTCCGCATCACCGACTTTGCCCAGGACCTGCTGGAACATTGTGAGCGGCTCCCGGGGTGGCCCGATAAGGTCACCACCATGCAGAAGAACTGGATCGGCCGCAGCCAGGGGGCGGAAATCAACTTCCCCGTGGAGAACAGCGACGTCGTCATTCCGGTATTCACCACCCGTCATGATACCGTCTACGGCGCCACCTTCATGTCCCTGGCGCCGGAGCATCCCCTGGTACCCCGCCTGGCCCGGGGCACGGCACAGGAGCAGGCCGTCACCGAATTCATCGAACGCATCAGCCGACAGGAACGCAGCAGCAAAGCCCTCGATTCCTATGAAAAAGAGGGCGTATTCACGGGGGCGTACTGCCTCAATCCCTTGACCGGCCGGCGCATGCCCGTTTACACGGCCAATTTCGCCTTGATGGAATACGGCACCGGAGCGGTGATGTCGGTGCCCGCGCACGATCAGCGCGATTTCGATTTCGCCAAAAAGTATGGTCTGGAGATCGTCCTGGTGATCGACAATCCGGACCAGCCCCTGGATACAGCCACCTTGACCGAAGCATATGTCGATGATGGAGTGATGGTCAATTCGCCCCCCTTCGACGGCATGCCCAACCGTGAGGCCATGGAGAAGATCGCCGATCTCATGGAAACCCGCAAGATCGGCATGCGGACCATCAGCTATCGCTTGCGGGATTGGGGCATTTCGCGCCAACGCTATTGGGGCGCACCCATTCCCATGGTTCATTGCGCCGACTGCGGCATCGTGCCGGTGCCGGAAGAGCAACTGCCCATCGTGCTGCCCGAAGATGTGGATCTGCTGGAGAACGGGCAGTCGCCTCTTCCCGTCCTGGAGTCCTTCGTCCGCACCGACTGTCCGCAATGCGGCCGGTCCGATGCCCGCCGGGAGACCGACACCATGGACACCTTCGTGGAGTCGTCCTGGTATTTTGAGCGCTATTGCAGCCCCCGCTTCGACGAGGCCATGTTCGACATGCCGGCGGTGGACTACTGGATGCCCGTGGATCAATACATCGGCGGAGTGGAACACGCCATCCTGCACCTGCTTTATTCACGCTATTTTACCCGTGTGCTGCATGACCTGAAACTGGTGAAATTCAAGGAGCCTTTTACCCGCTTGTTGACCCAGGGCATGGTTTGCAAGGAGACCATGACCTGCCCGGAGCATGGATTCCTGTTTCCGGAGCAGGTGGATGACCGGGACGGCCGTCAGATCTGCGTCCTGTGTGGCAAGGCCGTCACCCAGGGGCGGGTGGAAAAGATGTCCAAGTCCAAACGCAACGTGGTGGATCCAAACACCCTGCTGGACCAATACGGCGCCGATACCACCCGGCTCTTCTGCCTATTCGCCGCCCCGCCGGAGAGGGATCTGGAATGGAGCGACCAGGGTGTGGACGGCAGCGCGCGGTTCCTCAACCGGGTATGGCGCCTGGTATATTCCTGGCATGGGCGCATTGCCGCGGCAAATGCCTACGACGGGGCGCCCGACCAATTGCAGGGCGCGGTGCGGGATCTGAACAAGAAGGCCCACGAGGCGATCCAGAAGGTCACCCACGATATCGAGGACCGCTTCCACTTCAATACCGCCGTCAGCGCCGTCATGGAACTGGTGAACCAGATGTACACCATACCGGAAGAAGAGACGGCACCGCAGGTGGATGCCGTGATGCGCCATGCGGTGGAGAGCGTGTTGTTGCTTCTGTCTCCCATCGTGCCCCATTTCGCCGAAGAGATCTGGCACGCCCTGGGGCACGCTGACAGTATCCTGAAGGCTTCCTGGCCTGAATTTCGTGAAGACGCCCTGGTTAAGGATGAGGTTACCGTGGTGGTGCAGGTCAACGGTAAATTGCGCAGCCGATTGCAGGTGGCCCTGGATACCGACCAGGAGACCCTGCAGTCGATGGCCCTGGACGACGAAAAGGTCCGGAAATTTACCGCCGGCAAGAGCCTGCGCAAGGTGATCGTCATTCCCAATAAATTGGTGAACATCGTTGTCTGATCCCGGTATCCATCGAATGGGCGCCTGGCTGATCGTGGTGCTGTGCGGTGCGATGACATTGGGCGGCTGCGGGTACAATATGGCCGGTCGCGGGGAACTGCCTGGCGGTGTGCAGACTATGGCCGTGCTGTTGCTGGAGAACAGGAGCTCGGAGACCGGTGTCGAAACCCAAATCACCAATGCGCTGATCAATGAGTTCAACCGCCGGCGCCATGGCTCGGTCACCAGCGCGGCCAGGGCCGAGGCGGTGTTGCGCGGCACCATCGACACCATCACATGGTCCACCGTCTCCCGTACCGGCCCCAACACGGCGGCGGAGAGGCGCGTTTCCGCCAGCATCTCGCTGCGATTGATCGATCCGGAGGGCAATGCCCTGTGGCAACGATCCGGATTGCAGGCCCAGGAGGCCTACCTGGTGGCGGATGACAAACAGGAGACCGAGAACAATCGAAGGCTGGCCATCGACGCCCTGGCCGAACGCATTGCCGAAAAGGTCTACCGCCGGCTCACCGATAATTTTTAGCGGAATCCATCAAAAAAAGGGTGGCGCCGAGTTCGGAAGGTCACGAACAACGCCCGGCCGGGGAATCCCGGTCGGGCGTCTGATTTGAAACGGGAATTATTGCGCTTGTGCCGCTTGGGCCAATCTGGCCAGGCGGGAAACTTTGCGGGCGGCCGTGCGTTTGTGAATCACACCCTTTTTGACAGCCTTGTCGATGGCGGCCTGGGCAGTCTTGAAATTACCGGCAATGGCGTCGGCGGCATTTTCCGCAGCAGCCTGGCGGACTTCCTTGACAACGGTCTTCACACGGGTCTTGACCGACCGGTTGCGCTTGCGACGGGTTTCGTTCTGTGCAGCGCGCTTGAGTGCGGATTTATGGTTGGCCAATGGTCAACTCCTTTCACGCTATAAAATCATGCTTTCCTGTAAAAGCCGACCATATACAGACGTATGGATGGAATGTCAACGAATTTTGCGAAAAAAACAAATATAGGGACGTCCTTTAAATTTAAAGTTTTTATCCTCTGCTCCATATGTTAAGGATTGAAGTATGCCCAGAAGCGCTCGCATAGATGCCCCCGGTGCCTTGCATCATATCATGGCGCGGGGGATGGACCGTCAGACGATATTCCGCCGGGACGCCGATCGGGAGGATTTTTTACGACGGCTGGAACGGCTGGTGAACGAAACCGGGACCCGCTGCTTTGCCTGGTCGCTGTTGCCCAATCACTTCCATCTGTTGCTCCAGACCGGAAACGTACCCCTGGCTACGGTGATGCGGCGGTTGATGACCGGTTATGCGCTTGGTTTCAACCGCCGCTACCAACGCCATGGACATTTGTTCCAAAACCGATATAAGTCCTATCTTTGCGACGAGGCGGCCTACCTGCTCGAGCTCTTGCGCTATATTCATCTGAACCCGTTGCGGGCCGGAATCGTCGCTAATCTGGAGGACCTGGACCGTTTTCCTTTCAGCGGCCATTGCACCTTGATGAACAATTGCCGCCGGTCTTGGCAGGAGACCGGCTATGTGTTGGCGTTGTTTCATCCGCAGCATGCGAAGGCACGCAGCCAGTACCGACAATTCGTTTCGCGGGGTGCGGACCAGGGCCGGCGGTCGGATCTCACGGGTGGCGGTCTTCTGCGCAGCGTCGGAGGATGGGCCAAGGTGCGTGAACTGCGAAGGGAAGGGGCAACCCTGAGAAGCGACGAACGGATACTGGGAGACAGCGCCTTCGTGGCCACGGTGCTGGAACGGGCCGATGAATCTTTGAACAGGCGCTATGCCCTGACGGCCGAAGGGGTCGATTTCGACGCCGTTCTAGATGCCGTATCCTGTCACATGGCCTTGGCGCCGATACAGGTCCGAACTCCCAGCAAAATTCGAAAACGGGTCCAGGCCCGCAGCCTGGTCTGCTTCTGGGCGGTGCGTGAACTCGGCCTGACCATGACGGATCTATCCCTGAAATTGGATCAAAGTGTTGCCGCGGTGAGTCTGGCCGTACGGCGAGGGGAGCGATTGGCCCTGGAATCGGGGTTGAAACTGGAACAACTGGTACCTTCCCGAACGGGGAACCTGTAATTTGACACCGTTATCCGATAATGCCCAGGTCACCCAAAGGGCCGGCGTAGTCGGCGCGGCCACTTTGTTGAGCCGCCTGTTGGGCTACGTGCGCGACATGGTGATCGCCTGCTTTTTCGGTGCCGGCCTGGCATCGGATGCTTTTATCGCCGCTTTCCGCATTCCCAACCTGTTGCGCCGTCTGTTCGGCGAGGGTTCGCTGTCCATCGCCTTCATCCCGGTTTTTACCGATACGCTTGAACAGGCAGGCCGGCGGGAAGCCGATCGACTGGCAGTGAGTTCGTTACGCCTCCTCGCCTTGGTTCTCCTGGTGGTTTCCGTGGTCGGTGTCTTTTGCGCACCGCTGTTGGTGCGCGTACTGGCCTATGGATTCGTCGATCAGCCGGAGAAATTCGCCTTGTGTGTCCGGCTGACGCGGATCATGTGGCCATATGTCTTTTTTATCGCGTTGGTGGCCCTGAGCATGGGGATATTGAATGTGCTGGGTCATTTTCTGGCGCCGGCCCTGGCGCCGACCATGTTGAACCTGTCGATGATCGGAGCGGTCCTGACCTTTTCCTGGATATCGCATTCTCAGGCCACCCGGGTCGCCGGGCTGGCCGTCGGGGTTTTGCTAGGTGGCGCCCTTCAATTGGGGATGCAGGCGCCGGTGCTGATCAAAAAGGGAATCTATTTCTGGCGATCTTCGCCATGGTGGCATCCGGCCATGAAGAAGATTCTCATGCTCATGGGGCCGACCCTCTTCGGGACGGCGGTCTACCAGATCAACAGTTTGATCATCTGCCTGCTGGCGTCGCTCCTGCCCCAGGGAAGCATCTCCTATCTTTACTTTGCCGATCGCCTGGTTCAATTTCCATTGGGTTTGTTTGCCATCTCCATTTCCACCGCCGTGCTGCCCACTCTCTCGCTGCAGGCAGCCGGCGGCCAATGGGAGAATTTGCAGGGCACCTTTGCCTTTGCCTTGAAACTGGTCTTTTTTGTCACCCTGCCGGCCATGGTGGGGCTGATCGTCTTGCGGGAACCCATCGTCGTGTTATTGTTCAAGAGAGGCGCCTTCGATGATCGGGCGGTGCGATTGACGGCCAGCGCACTGATATACTATGGTATGGGCCTGTGGTCCTTTGCCGCGGTGAGGATTGTCCTGTCCACATTTTACGCCCTGAAGGATACCAGAACGCCGGTGGTGATGGGTGCCGTCTCCATTATCGCCAATACCCTCATGGGAGTCGTCCTGATGCGTTTTCTGCACCACAATGGACTGGCCCTGGCGCTTTCCCTGGCCTCGACATTGAATTTGGTGCTTCTCAGCCTGGCTTTGCGCAAACGCATGGGCGCCATCGGCTGGCGTGCCATCGCCCGGGCGGTGGCTCGATCAGGGCTGTGCGCAGCGATCATGGGCATTGTCGTGTGGCTGCTGGCCCGCTGGTTGTTCGGGATATCGGGAGCAGGCTGGGAGGGAACCCTGTTTGGCCTGGCGGTCTGCATACTGGCAGGCATCTCGATCTACGTCGCCCTGGCCGTTGCCGTCCGGGCGCCGGAACTGGCGGCGGTTCGCCAGATCATCAACAGAAAGATACCGCAGTCGTGAATCCGCGTCAGAAAATCGTGCTGGCGATCATCTTCTTCGCCATGTTCAACCTCCTGCTGGTGGTGCTGTTCGGCGACAACGGCCTGCTGGAACTGCGTCGCCTGTACAAAACCCATCAGGGCCTCGTCGAAGCCAACCAGCAGCTCACCGACGAGAACCTGAAGATGTACCGCAGCATCGATCGCCTGCAGAGTGATGCCGAATATATCGAGGACATCGCCCGCCGGGAACTGGGCATGATCCGGCCCAACGAATTGGTTTTCAAATTCAAACGACCGGTGGCAAAGCCCTGAGGGGGAGAAACAGGGATAATTTCCAACGAGATGACGGAACCCCAGCCAAGGAGGAGACAATGCAAGGGATGAACCGCCGGACCGGTTTGATCGGAGCCGCCGCAATGCTGTTGGCCGTCGTGCTGATGCTGGGAGGGTGCTCCGCGCTGCGATCGAAAAAAGGGCCCGCCACCATGGATCAACCGGAGAAGTCGGCCACCGCCAAGCCCAAGGCCCAGTATTACGATTTCGGCGATATCCTGCTGCCCATCGAGCTCAAGGTGGACAAGGAGAACTCCTTCGTCTTCAGCACACCGGGACTCACCGCCGGCGTGCTCTCCCTCAAGGGGAATGTGGAGATCAATTCGCTGATCGCCTTTTTCGAAAGCAAGATGCCGGTGGACGGCTGGCAGGTAGTGAGCGCCTTCAAGGCGCCGCGTTCCATGATGCTGTTCAAGAAGCAGACCCGCTGGTGCGCCATCAGTGTCACCGAGGCCCGGTTCAGTACGCGGGTGGAAATCTGGGTGGCGCCCACGGTCGCCGAGGCCGGCACCGGCCTGTTACGTTAAGCAGCTGACCCATTCCGGAGAATTCATCGGCACGGGTGACGAAATGCGGTCTGGAGGACGGTAGAGAAGATGGTTTACCGATTGAAAGGCAAGAATCTGGTTCTGGGCGTATGCGGAGGCATCGCCGCATATAAGAGCGTCGAATTGCTGCGGCTGTTGGTCAAGGCCGGGGCCGGGGTGCGGGTGGTGATGACCGCCAACGCAGGCCGGTTCGTCGGTCCGTTGACCTTCGAGACCTTGAGCCGGCAGAAGGTTTGCACCAGCCTGTTCGATCCCCACGACTCCGCCGCCATCCAGCACATTCAATGGGCCCAGGATGCCGACGCCGTCATCGTCGCGCCGGCCACGGCCAATATCATCGCCAAGCTGGCCCACGGACTGGCCGACGACCCGTTGTCCACCTTCATGCTGGCCGTCACCTCGCCGACCATGATCTGTCCCGCCATGAACACCAACATGTACGCCGGCGAGGCCGTCCAGGACAACCTGGAGATCCTGAGGCGGCGGGGATTTGCCGTGGTCGAACCGGAAGCCGGTGAACTGGCCTGCGGCACCACCGGACCGGGGCGGCTGCCCCAGCCCGAATACATCCTCGATCGATTGTACGCCCGGCTGACACCCAAGGACCTGGAAGGACGGCGCATTTTGGTGACCGCCGGCCCGACCCACGAGGCCATCGATCCGGTGCGCCACATCGGCAATCCATCTTCGGGAAAGATGGGTTTCGCCATCGCCCGGGCGGCCGAAATGCGGGGGGCGGAGGTCACCCTGGTGACCGGTCCCACGGCGCTGGCACCGCCTTTCCATGTTCGTGTGGAGCGGGTGACCACCGCCGCCGAAATGGCCGAAGCGGTGCTGGAGCTGCTTCCCCGGATGGACATCCTGATCAAGAGCGCCGCCGTGGCCGACTATACTCCGGAACACGCCGAAGCGCACAAGATCAAGAAGAACGATGGCCCCCGGACGCTTTCCTTGAAGCGAACCCAGGATATCCTGTCGGCGGTGGCGGAGCGTAAAAACGGCCAACTGGTGGTGGGGTTTGCCGCCGAAACCCGGCAACTGGACCGATTTGCCTCTGAAAAATTGATTTCCAAGAAGCTCGATATGATCGTCGGCAACCTGGTGGGCAGTGAAGATTCCGGTTTCCAGGTGGATACCAATCGGGTCAACCTCTATTTCAAGGACGGCACCCGCGAGACCCTGGAGGTGATGCCCAAAGCGGATCTGGCCCACCTGATCCTCGATCGGGTGATCAAGCTGGAGGGATCGCAATAGGCTTGGAGGATCTTGTGTGAAGACGCCCGAGACGTATTCCGATACCCTCGCGGCCTTGCAGGCCACCCTGGAGCAGATGGCCCGGTGGGGTTGCCGGGGATTCGAATGTTCCCCCGAGGTCCTGCAAACCGTGGAAGGATGGGGGCGGGATGGCATTTCGAAGTCCTTGCCGGCCGAAGATCTGCCCGGCATCCGGGAGGATCTCGGCGATTGCCGGCGGTGCGGGCTGGCGGACGGTCGAACCCACATCGTCTTCGGGGAGGGCGACCCCGACGCGGAACTGGTCTTCGTGGGAGAAGGCCCCGGACATGAAGAGGACGTCAGCGGGCGTCCCTTCGTCGGTGCTGCCGGGCATTTGCTGGACAAGATTATCCAGGCCATGAACCTGACCCGCGACCGGGTCTATATCTGCAACATCGTCAAGTGCCGTCCGCCGGGCAACCGCAACCCCCAACCGGATGAAATCGAAGCCTGCCGACCGTTTCTGGAACGCCAGCTGGACGCCATCCGGCCCAAGGTGATTTGCACCCTGGGCACTTTCGCCTCCCAGACCCTGCTCGATTCGACCCAGCCGATTTCCAGGTTGCGCGGCCGGTTTCACGAATATGGCGCCATCAAGGTCATGCCCACCTTCCATCCGGCCTACCTGCTGCGCAACCCCGGACAGAAGCGGGCCGTCTGGGAGGATATGAAAAAGATCATGGCGTTATTGCGTATCCCGAAGTAAAATAGGGTCGATTCAAGAAGTTAACCGGTTTCCGTGCCCGATGGTTGGAAAGAAATCCCGGCCTTGCCGGTAATCGGGCATTGCCAATACCATCCAATCCCGACCTGTCGCCGCCGGCGAAAAACCGCTGGATGTTCGCCGCAGCGCGGATCGGAATGTTCCATGGAGATTCGCGCGATGAAACATGCGGCCATCCTTCTTGTTTTTTTGACGGCCCTCTGCCTCGCCCCGACCGCCGCCGAAACGGCGGGGGGCCGGGAGATCGTGGTGGCCCGTGTGGCCGATCCCATCGGGCCGGTCACGGCGGAATTCATCCAGGATGTCCTGTCGGAGGTTACCGCGGGTGTTACCGCCTGCGTGGTCATCACCCTGGATACGCCCGGGGGGTTGGTGGAGTCGATGCGCCAGATCGTTCAATCCATGTATGCCAGCCCGGTGCCGGTGGTGGTCTACGTATCTCCCTCCGGCGCGCGGGCGGCCTCGGCAGGCGTGATGATCACCATGGCGGCCGACATCGCGGTCATGGCGCCGGGGACCAATATCGGCGCCGCCCATCCGGTGGGTGCCGGCGGATCGGATATCAAAGGAACCATGGAGACCAAGGCCGTCAACGATATGGTCGCCTTTGCCCGGGGCATCGCCGAACGCCGGGAACGCAATGCCGATTGGGCCGAGAAAGCGGTACGCGAAAGTGTCTCCATCACGGCCGACGAGGCCGTGAAGAAAAATGTGGTCGACCTGATCGCCAAGGATCTGGACGACCTGATCCGCCAGATCGACGGCCGCAGGATCGGCGATAAGGATACCCTGGACCTGAAAGATCTTCCGGTGCGGACCGTGGAGGAGACGCTGCGGACCAAGATTCTCAAGACCATCAGCGACCCCAACATCGCTTATATCCTTCTTTTGATCGGGCTGGCCGGGCTCTACTTCGAGTTCTCCAACCCCGGCGCCGTCTTTCCGGGGGTGCTGGGGGCCATCGCGTTGATCCTGTTCTTTTTCTCCCTGCAGACCCTGCCGGTGAACGGTGCGGGAATTCTGCTGATGCTATTGGCCATCGTCTTTTTTATTCTCGAAATCAAGGTGACCAGCTACGGCATGCTCAGCGTGGCCGGCGTCACCAGCCTGGTGCTCGGCTCGTTGATGCTTTTCAAGGGGGCCTCGCCCGAGTTCCGGGTGGCCTGGCAGGTCATGCTGCCCATGGTGATCCTGATTTCCGCATTTTTCGTGGGGGTAACCTTCCTGGTGGTCCGTGCCCATACCCGCAAGCCCTATACCGGCTCCGAGGGCCTGCTGAACGAAGTGGGGGTGGTCAAACAGGTCGATGGGGCCAACGGCAAGGTGTTCGTGCACGGCGAGTTGTGGCAGGCCCGGTTTTCCGCGCCGGTTGCCCTGGGAGACCGGGTGCGGGTGACGGCCGTCGAGAACCTGGTGGTTACCGTTACCCCCGAGGAGAGCGAAGCCGACGCAACCGGCTGATGGATGGCCGGTAATTCGTCTGCCGCGTGTTGCGGCCGCAATTCGTGGCATACCCAAACCAACTTTACAGGAGGCAAGGAATGATATCCTACGTTACCATCCTCATCCTCGTGATGGCGATCCTGTTTTTCGCCTCGGCCATCAAGATTCTCAACGAGTATGAACGCGGCGTCATCTTCCGGCTCGGCCGGGTGATCCAAGCCAAGGGGCCGGGTCTGATCATTTTGATCCCACTAATCGACCGTATGATCAAGGTGAGCATGCGGCTGGTGGCCATGGATGTGGATCCCCAGGATGTCATCACCCTGGACAATGTGTCGGTGAAGGTCAACGCCGTGATCTATTTCCGCGTCATCAACCCGGTGAAGGCCATCGTGGAAGTGGAAAGTTACAACTACGCCATGTCCCAGCTGGCCCAGACAACCCTGCGCAGCGTCTGCGGCCAGGCCGAGATGGACGAACTGCTCTCCGCGCGGGAGAAGATCAACGCCCAGCTTCAGGAGATCTTGGATACCCATACCGATCCCTGGGGGATCAAGGTGGCCACCGTGGAGCTCAAACACATCGACCTGCCCCAGGAGATGCAGCGCGCCATGGCCAAACAGGCCGAGGCCGAGCGGGAACGGCGCGCCAAGGTGATCAATGCCGAAGGCGAATTTCAGGCCGCCAACAAGTTGGCCGAAGCCGCCAAGATCATCGGCGACCATCCCACGGCCCTGCAATTGCGTTACCTGCAGACCATGCGCGAAATGTCGTCGGAAAACAATACCACCACCATATTCCCGCTGCCCATCGACCTGTTCCGGGCCTTTCTGGGCAAGGACAAAGGGTGATGCGCTGAGGCGGCAGCCCGGTTTTTCACCACCGGGGTGTCCATGGGCCGCAATGGACGCCCAGGTTGACATTCAAGGTGCAAATATTCTATTTAATTAGACTTTAAACCATTTGGCCCAAGTTCATGATCATCGATCCGGGACGTCGGGCTTGCCGCCGGCGATCCGGGGAGACGTGAACGGAAAGGAGAGCTGCAAATGACCGACGAAAAACTTGATCCCGATGCCAAACCGTTGGACAAGATGACCGTCACCGAATTGCGCGAGGTTGCCAAGGAACTGCCCGATGTGACCGGCGCCCATGGGATGAAAAAGGCGGAACTGCTGGAGGTGATCAAAGAGGCCAAGGGGATCAAGGAGGAACCCAGGAAAAAAATCGACAAGAAGGTGGCCGCGACGGTCAAGGAACTCAAGCAGCAGATCAAACGCATACGGGTCCAACGGGAGCAGGCATTGGCCGAAAATAACCGCAGAATGGCCAAAATCTGTCGTCGCCGCATTTCAAAACTTAAGAAGAAAACCCGACAGGCCGCCTGATCCGGGCCCGTCCATCAATAAGTCCCGGGACAGATCCGATCTCCATGACCGCCCCGAAACGACTCCGAACCGGCAGGATCGATCCGCGCCGGCTGGCCTTCGATATCGACGGCGTGGTGGCCGACACCATGGGACTTTTTCTCGATATCCTGAGGGATGTATACGGCATCAACCATGCGTCCTATGAAGACATCACCCAATACCGGCTCGAGGCCTGCCTGGATATCGAACCGGCGATCATCCGGGCGGCCACGGAGCGGATCATCCAAGGGGACTACCCGTGCCGGCTGGACCCGCTGCCGGGTGCCGTAGAGGTGCTGAAACGACTGGACGATTTCGGTCCGATCCGACTGATCACCGCCAGACCCCATCCCGGCCCGATTCCCGCCTGGATCGCGCAATTGCTGCCACCGGAACGCTACCGGGTCGACATCATCTCCACCGGCGCTTTCGATGCCAAGCCGGCCGTCCTGAAGGAAGCCGGAATCGATGTATTCGTCGAGGACCGGCTGGAAACTTGTTTTTTACTGCAGAAGCACGATATTGACCCCGTGGTGTTCGTCCATCCGTGGAATCGCGAGCCCCATCCCTTTCTCGAAGTGAACGGCTGGGATCAATTGGAGGAACTGATCGCCTGGCCCTGAACGGGCGGCGGAAACACATGGAAACCATTGGATAAGGAGCGCAGGGATGGCTGTTACATCGATGCGCCGGCAAATCG
>JBNKDU010000045.1:0-1690 GCA_050288425.1 Desulfobacteraceae bacterium
GCGCACCGGCCGCGCTGGCCATGACCGCCCCCGACGGCTACGAGCGGTGGATCAACGGCGTGCTCACCGGCGCCGCCGTGGAAACCGACCTGGCCGACGGGCAGAGCATCGTCCGGTTGACCATCGAATCCGGCCTCTCCCTGCTCAAACAGCGCACCGACAGCCGCCTGATCGTCTCCCGGACCCTTCCCGAAATCCTGCGCGACACCCTGCGGCGAAACAGCATCGCCGACAACCGCCTGCGATTCCGGCTCACCCGGGACTATCCCGTGCGCCCGGCCACCCTCCAGGCCCAGGAGAGCGACCTGGCGTTCGTCCTGGGCCTTTGCGCCCGGCAGGGACTGCTCATCTGGTTCGATACCGAAGAAACCGACGAGATCATCCACATCGCCGATACCACCACCCACTGCCCCGTGCTCGCCCGGCCGGCCCTTCCCTGGCTGCCGGAAGCCGGGCTGGATACCGCCGCCCAAGTGGGCATGATCAGCATCGTGGACGGCGCCCACATGGTCCCGGCGCAACATTGGGTGCACGATGTCCACGAAAACGCTCCCGACCAGCCCATGCTGGCCGGCCGGGCCGCCAAGGCTGCCGGCGCGGCAGCCGCCCAGAGCATCGAATTCGCACCCGGCGTTGCCACCCACGAAGAAGCCGAACACCATGCCCTGATCCGGGCCCAGCGGGCCGAGAGCATCCGCCACGCCCTGACCGTCCGCACCCATGCCGCCGACCTGCGCGCCGGGGCCCTGGTGCGGATCGACACCACCGGATTCAGCACCAGCCTGAGCGGCGATTATCTCATCACAGCCGTTTCGCATGAAGCTCGGCAATACGGCGGCCAGGGCCTCGGCGGAGAAAAGGACCGCCCCTACACCAACACCGCGGTCCTCATCCCCCGGGAGACCCCCTATCGCCCGGAGATCCGGCCGCAGGAAGAACTGCCCCCGGTCTTTACCGCCCGCATCGAAAGCCGCGAAACCACAGCCGGACTCGACACGGCCGGCCGCTACCGCTACCGCCAGCACCCCGACAGTCACAACGCCCCCAAGGCGGAAGCCTCCCCGCCGGTCCGGCGGTTGCAGCCCTACGCCAGCCCCAGCAAAGCCCTGCCCGCCGGCTGGCACCTGCCCCTGCACGGCGAAAACGAAGTCCTGGTCAGCTGTCTGAACAACGACCCCGACCGGCCCATGCTGGCCGGCACCCTGTCCAACCCGGCCCACCGCTCCGTGGTCACCGCCGAAAACGCCCATCAGAATCTTCTGGCCACCGCCGGCGGCAACCAACTGGCCATGGACGACTGGCGGGACAAATCCGCCATCACCCTGTGCACCTTCGACGGCCAGAACATGCTGCACCTCAACGCCGACGTGCTGGGCCACCGGCTCAACCTGGCCGCCGGCCAGGGCAGCATGCAATGGTTCGCCAAGAAGACCATGGCCGCCACCGCCGGCGACACCCTCACCGAAACCGTGAGCAACGACCGCATCCAACAGATCGAAAACCGCCACGCCACCACCACCAAAAACAAAGAGATCCACCACCAGGCCAAGACCGACGGCCACATCGCCGCCGGCAGCAACATCGACCTCCAGGCCCAAAAGAACATCGAGCTGACCACCGGCCGCGACATGCGCCTGGACATCACCAAAGCCGCTCGCATCCGCATCAAACAACGCGACGCCATCGTTCA
>JBNKDU010000046.1:0-8926 GCA_050288425.1 Desulfobacteraceae bacterium
AGGCTCACATCTCGATGCCGAGGAGCCAGATGGGACAATCGAGCCCGATGGTGTCGAGGGTCTGTTTGGCCACCTCGAAATTCGCCAATTCGGTATCGGGCTTCTCGATTTGGGCCGTCAGGGCCGTTGGGTCGTTGAGCACGATCTCGACGCCCAGGGCCAGCCGTTTTTCCGCGTAGGCGATTCTGAATCCGCAATAGTCCTTGAACATGGCCCCCAGGGCACCAAATTGTACTTCGATCTGCACCAGTCCGGCATCGAACTGTTTGGCATAATCGGCGCACCGCTGCGAGCCCAGGGTCGTGGAGGTGAGGCAGGCTTTGCGGTCCTTCTGCGATTCGAGCTCCTCGAGGGTGCAATCGAATTCGAAACAGTCCGGCGACGACTTGGAGATGCCGGTCGGAACCGTATCGTATTGCCAGCCGACAGAGGTAAGCAGCCAGAACAGGTCAAATTCGATGTCCGACTGCAGACTTCGTGCGGGCAGCAGCTCGATGGTCTCCAGAATCTGGGAATACAGATCGGTGGCGATGGAATCGATTGACTTTGGTGAGCATTTGTAAAAGTAGGATTTGGAATTCATCGTGCTCCCCTCCGGGTCTGAGGTTTTCAGGAGTGCCTTCGAACATGGGAACGATTTGCAAAGAATATCATAACAGCCTGATATGTCAATGTTTATGATTTTGTTGACAGGGTCGGATCCGTTGCCCGTTTCATCGATGGCCGCTGCCGAAGGTTCGTCCCTCCGATCCAGCCAGCAGTGGCTGGATTTCCGTGGAGGCAGCGCCTCCGTATGCCGGGCTTTAAATCTACCCTATCGATATTATTCTATGAACGGAATTTTTCTGACGATGACATCAGCCAGGTGGTATGAACCGCCCACAGGAGACCGACCCATGAATACGATTTATGCCCGGAGTGACAAGATCAAAGATGTCGTCTATCTCGTGACGGATGCAGTAGGCGCACCGATCATCGACCGATCAAGGAGCGCCTGCGCCGTATTCGAATCCTTTCTGAGTGAAGGCGCCATCTGTTACAACGTCTGCGGCCCCCTTCCCGGAGGCAAGCGACCGGAAAAAGTGGAGTACTTCACCCGCGTCTCCCATCAAGGCGACGACATGCCCTGGGAGGCATGTGACGGCGACGGCTGTGCGGGTGAAGAAATTCGTTTTCAGGCGGAAACCGGAACCCTCTGCGGCCAGTTCCGACTCTGGAAGGGCCATGGGGAACACCGCGATTTGATGGTGAAGGTCACGCTCAGCCCTGCCGGATGACGCGACCATGGGGTATCGCTTTCTGGCCCTGCTGGCTTGTTTGCTGGTCTTGAATTGCAGTGTGGTCAAGACCACCTATCGCATCACCAAGGGCACGGTCAAACTGGCATACAAGACCACGAAGTTCGCCGGCAAGACCGTCTACCAGGTGGGTAAATTCACCTTCCAGGTGGTGACGGCCCCCTTGAGCTGGGCCCTCACCCGGGAAGAGATCGAGTCCATCGACGGCCTTCCGCCCAAGGAGGCCATCCGCCGGGGACGCGTCAAACGGTCGCCATACGTGGTCAAAGGCAAACGCTATGTGCCCATGACCATCGAACAGGCCCGGACCTATCGACAAAAAGGCACGGCCTCCTGGTATGGCGATGAGACCTACCGCCAGCCAGGGGGCCGCATGACCGCCAATGGAGAAGCCTTCGATCCCGGGGGCCTCAATGCCGCCCACAAATATCTGCCCCTGCCCTCCTTCGTACGTGTGACCAACCTGGAGAACCGACGTCGCATCGTGGTTCGCGTCAACGACCGCGGACCCTTCGTCAAAGGCCGGATCATCGATTTGAGCGCCGGCGCCGCCAAAAAGCTTGGTTTCTACAAAAAAGGCACGGCCCGGGTGCTGGTGGAAACGGTGGATGTGGAAGGCTGACCACCGGGGCGCATCGGCACCGGAACCCCTGCCGCAATGCAAGACCGGGAAATTTTCTTGAAACCGACGGGCGTCGAGGTCATAATACGGCCATGCTCCAGTGGCCGAAGTCGATCCGCCCCTGGGGGTTGGATCCGGGCCGTTCCACTTCCACGGGGCAACAAGAGGAAGGGCATGATCGATACCATCGAATCGTTGAAAATCGGCATTGTCGGCGGAGGCAAACGCTGCAAGGCACTGCTGGATGCCATCTACAGCGAGCCCGATCCGGCCAGGCGGCCCCAGGTCCTGGGTGTCGCGGACAACGACCCCAACGGCGTCGGATTGAAACTCGCCCAGACCCTGGGCATCTATACCACCCATCTCGACCTCGACCTGTGCAGAATCGAAGACCTGGATCTGCTGCTGGAACTTACGCCGGACGACAGCCTCGAGCAGCGCCTGCGCAAGGCCAAGCCCCCCGGGGTCATGCTGGTGGACCATTACGATGCCATGGCCATCCTGGATCACTTCCGCATCAAGGCCCGGAAGAACGAGCTGGTGGCCCGGATCCGCGACGAAGGCCTGGACGCCGAAGCCAGTGCCGAACAGTTCGAAGAGTTCCATCGTTTCGTCCAGGACATCAACCGGGATGCCAACGCCTACGGCCGTCAGATGCGCCAGAGGCTGGTATCCAGTCAGCAATCCCTGGCGCAGATCATCAACGGCAGCACCATCCCCACCTTCGTCATCGATCGGAACCACAAGGTGACCCATTGGAACCGGGCCTGCGAAAAACTCACCGGTTATTCCGCCGAGCAGATGGTGGGCACCGACCATCAGTGGAAGCCCTTTCGCGATGAAAAGCGACCCGTCATGGCCGACCTGATGCTGGGAGATGTCAGCCAGGAAGAGCTCTGGCGGCTCTACTCCACACAATGGGAGCCCTCTTCGCTCATCGACGGCGCCTACCAGGCGGAGGAGTTCTTTCCCCACCTGGGAGAAAACGGCCTCTGGCTGTTCTTCACCGCCGTGCCCATCAAAGACGCGGACGGCAACATCGTCGGCGCCATCGAAACACTCTGGGACCACACCGAGCGCCTAAGGGCCGAGAAGTTGCGCAAGGAACAGAACCGGGAACTGGCCCGGCGAATCGAACAATTGCGCACCAGCGAACAGACCATGGCCCAGATCATCAACGGCAGTACCATGCCCACCTTCGTCATCGACCGGAACCACCAGGTGACCCATTGGAACCTTGCCCTGGAGCGGCTCACCGGTTGCAGAGCCGAACGAATCATCGGGACGAACCGGCCATGGGAGGCTTTCTACCCCCACGAGCGACCCTGCATGGCCGACCTCGTCCTGGACCAGACCGGCGAGACCCAGATCAAACAATTGTACGGCTCCAATTCACGCAAATCGGCGCTCATCGAAGGCGCCTACGAGGCCGATGCCTATTTTCCCCATCTGGGAGACGAAGGCAGATGGTGCTGGTTCACGGCCGCTCCCATCAAGAATCCCGACGGCGAGGTGATGGGCGCCGTGGAAACCATCTGGGACAAGACCGAAGAGCGGCTGGCCGAACAGGAGCGCGAGCACCATACCCGGGAGCTGGCCACCTTTTCCTCCATTTATGCCACCCTGAGCGGTCCCCTGGACCTGGAGGGCCGGGTCAAGGCCGCCGTGAAGGAAGTGGTCGATATCTTCGACATCGAGGGCCTTTGCATCTTCATCCGCAAGGCCGACGACCAGTTTTACCTGCGATACAGCTGCGGATATTCCGAAAACCTGTGCTACCTGACCCGGGTGGCGGATCCCCAGAGCACGGTGGCCAAAGTGGCGGCCGCGGGCAAGATGAAAGTGATTCAGGACATCACCGGAGCCACAAGCAAGGGGCGCCAGTTGATGTACCAGGAGGGGCTCCGCTCCCTGGTCTACCTGCCCATCGCCGACAAGAACAACAACACCTTCGGCGTCATCCGTGCCGGCAGCACCAAGCCGAACCACTTCTCCACCAACGATCTGCGCGCCCTGGAACTCATCGCCAACCGCATCGGCGTGGCCATCGAGAATGCCATGCTGGAGCAGGACATCCAGCAGAAGGCCGGCTTCCAGGCCAATCTCATCGGCAGTTCCAACGACGGGATCGTGGCCACCGACGACCAGTGGAAAGTGGTGATCTTCAACCCGGCCGCGGAATCCATCTTCGGTTTGGATGGAGAAGAGGTCGTCAACCGGGCGGATGTCCGCGACATTTACCCGACACATATCATCGAGGCCTTCGAAGAGGCCAAGGCCGCCGCCGACTCGGATCAGTGGAGCCTTCCCTGGCGGGAATCGTTTATCACCGGAAAGGACGGACACGAAATCCCGGTACGTTTTTCCGGATCCATCCTGCGGGGCAATCACCACAAAATGGGGTTTGTGGCATTCTTCCAGGACCTGCGGGAAATCAAACGCCTGGAGCACGAACTGCTGGGGGCCGAGCGGCTGGCCGCCGTCGGGCAGACCGTGGCCGGCATGGCCCACTGCGTCAAAAACATCCTCCACGGCCTCAAGGGCGGCAGCTATATGGTGAACTTCGGCATCGACAAGAACAAACCCGAAAAGCTCCGGAGCGGCTGGAACATGGTCCAGCGCAACATCGCCCGTACGTCCGAACTGGTAAACGATCTGCTCTCCTATTCAAAGGAGCGTGAGCCGGAATTGGCGCCCTGCCGGCCCAACGAGATCGTCAGGGAAGTCATCGAACTGCTGCAGGAAGTCGCCAGGGAGAACCGGGTAACCCTGCATACCGATCTTTCGACACAGATCGACGAAGCGCTGCTGGACGAACGCAGCCTGCACCGCAGCCTGCTCAACCTCGTGGGCAACGCCATCGATGCCTGCCGCGACGACCCCGATCGGGACAAGGATCACCGGGTGGAGGTGACCACCCGCCTGGGAGAGGACGGGATGATCCATTTCGATGTCCGCGACAACGGTTCGGGCATGAGCGAAGAGGTCAAATCCAAACTCTTCTCCTCATTTTTCAGCACCAAGGGCCCCCACGGCACCGGCCTGGGTCTGCTGGTCACCAGCAAGCTCATCGAGGAGCACCAGGGATCCATCGACGTGGAGTCACGCCTCAACCGGGGAACCACCTTCCAGATCCGGCTGCCCTATAACCCCAACGTTGCATAAAAAAGATGGCAAAAGAATAATAAGCCGTCATGAACGTTGAACAAAGGCCGGATCCGGAGCCATTACCAACAATCAACCAAAGGTTCACTGCAGGATCGGGCCTATAATATGCCATCTTTTTTCCCCTTCGGGAAAGCCGGAGGGCTCCAGATCCGGCGTTGCCGGGGGCTCGCAGTAGATTAACTACGGCTTCACCCCCGGCGCCTTGGCTCTGAAGCCCTCCGACTTTTGCAACATTGGGGATAGACTGGATGAGGCCGCCTGATCTATTGCCCCTTCCGGTAGGTCCCCACCACCTCGGCCCTGGCCAGGATGTGGCCTTCCATGGCCGCCAGCAGATCATCCTTGGTGGGTTCTCCCAGGTCCTCCAGCACCACGTCCAGGGCGTAGAGTTTGTGAAAGTAACGGTGCCGGCCGATGGGCGGGCACGGCCCGCCATAACCGGTGCGCCGCCAGTCGTTCACCCCTTCCCGCGTCCCGGCCGGCAAATCCCTGGGGGCGATCCCTTCGGGCAGTCCGCCCGAGTCGGGCGGCAGGTTGTATAGCACCCAGTGCACATAGGTCATCCTGGGTGCCTCGGGATCGGGGGCGTCCGGGTCGTCCATGATCAGCGCCAGGCTGCGGGTGCCCGCCGGGATCCCGTCCCAAATCAGGGCCGGAGAGATATCCTCTCCTTCGCAGGTGAACCTGGCCGCCATGGAGCCCCCATCCTCGAACGCAGTCGATCTGATCGTCATCGCCATGGTTGTCCTCCCGGGTTATCGGTTTCTTACGTAGCGCTGGGATTATATTTGCGGCGACCCCAGGTGCCCGACGTCGTGCCAATCGATCCCCAGCAGCCCCGCCGCCTCCCGATCCACGGCCAGTGCGTCCTTGCCGGCCAGGATCCGGTTGACCGGTGGATCGCAATGCGGTCCGCCCAGATGGGACTCGGCCAGGCCGATGGTGGCGTCCATCACCGTGAAATCCGGTTTGCGAAGGAGGCTCAATTCCATGATCGCCCCATCCAATTGCGGATGGAAGCCCTCCTTTTTCCAACCGCCGGAGCCCCCGCCGTGGTGTTGGGGAGAGGCCAGGCCCATCATGTTCTTCAGGGTGCCTGAAAACCGGCAAAGCGAGTGGGCTTTGAGCACCGGCATTGAAATCAGCACTTGCTCGAATACCGCCTGCGGCAACCACCACTCCTTGAAGATGCGGCAGACGGTGCCGGTCAACCGTACCTGGGGCGCCGTATTCAGATCCAGCAAGGTCACGTCCATCTCCCGCGCCAGGGTGTCATAGCCCAGACGGCTGAAGATCTCCATGGTATCCAGCCCGGCGTCGCCGCTGCCCTCGGCGATGACGATGGGGGCCTGGGTATGCTCGCGCACGAAGGCAATCACCGCGGCGCAGAACGCCGGCGGCGTCGTCACCGGATGGGGCGAATCGTTGATCAGGTTGGGCTTGAGCATCACCGGCTTGTCCGCGGCCAGCAGGTCGCCGGCCCCTCCGGCCGCCATGCATTCGCTGACGGTGGTCTCGTAGCTTTGGAATGTCACACTGGCAAAGTCCTTCTCCATTACACACCTCATTCAGTTCAGTTGAAGTTTTAATTTTGTGGTCAATAGAACATCTTCCCCGGATTCATCAGGCCCTTGGGGTCGAGCAGGTCTTTAATGCGTTTCATCAAAACGTAGCCCGGGCCGTGTTCCGGTTGCATGTACTTGCGCTTGCCGATTCCGATGCCGTGCTCGCCGGTGCAGGTGCCGCCCTGCTCGATGGCACGGGTGACGATGGCTTCGTTGATGGCTTCCAGGGTCTGCCACTGGTCCTTGTCTTCCGGATCGCCCACCAGGACCACGTGGAGGTTGCCGTCCCCGGCATGGCCGAAGACATAGCCGACGGCATGTTGTTCATCCACCTGCCGCTGGGAGAAGAGAACCATCTGCGGGTAGCTGGAAATGGGCACGGCCGCATCGACGATCAGGGTCTCCTTCTTGGGGTGGGCGCGGTGGATGGTTTCCCAGGCCTCGTGGCGCGCCCGCCACAATTCCCTGCGGTCGCTTTCGGCCACGCCGGATGCGAATCCGGTGGCCCCGCAGTCCCGGCACAATTCTTCCGCCAGCGCGGCGGTCTCGCCCAGGGCGGCCCGGCTGATGCCGTGAAATTCGCAGAACAGGGAAGGGGATTCGGGCAACCCCAACCCTTTTTCCCGGTTCATCAGGCGGATCAATTCGGGGGTCAGCAGTTCCAGTGCCGCCGGTTCCAGTCCCGAGCCCATCAACACGGCCACGGCCCGGGAGGCGTCTTCCAGTCGAGGGAAGGTGACGGTGGCGGCCAGGTGGTGCTCCGGGATGCCGGTCAGGCGCAGGGTGGCTTCGGTGACGATGCCCAGGGTGCCTTCGGAGCCCACGAACAGGCGGGTGAGGTCGTAGCCGGACGAGGATTTGGGTGCCCTGCAGCCGGTGGGAATGATCATGCCCTCCGGCGTCACCACCACCAGGCGCATGACATAGTCTTTGGTGGCCCCGTATTTGACGGTCTGCACGCCCGAGGCATTGTCGGCGATCATGCCGCCGATGGTGGCGTCGGCCCCCGGGTCGGGCGGAAAGAAGAGGCCGTGACGGCCGCACTGGCGGTTGAGTTCCTTGCGGAAGACGCCCGGTTGCACATCGGCCTGCAGGTCCTCGGGCCGGATGGCGAGGATGCGGTCCATCCGGGTCAGGTCGATGACCAGCCCGCCCCGGACGGGCACGGGATTGCCCTCCGTGCTGGTGCCGGCGCCCCAGGGAGTCACCGGGATCTCCTGATCATAGGCAAATGCGAGCACCCGGGAGACCTCCTCCGTGCTCCGGGGCCAGGCCACCGCCGCCGGCAGTTGCCCCTGATGGGCGGATATGTCATGCAGGTGCAGTTTGCGGTTGGATTCGCCCGTGGAGAAACGCTCCGGGTCGAGGATCGAGATCAAGGCTTCTTTCTGGGTGTTGGATAGCTGCAGCATGGCCTGTCCTCAATTGGGGTGCAAACGAATTGGAACATCCCCATGTATAGATAATCCGGGCAGGGCATGTCAAAGGAAGCCTTGGATTATTTGATCAGTTCGACGAATCCCACAACCGGTATCTTCCGTCCCTCCAGGCGAATTTCTCCTTAGGTAAAATCCCTGAAAATTGTCCCAGGTATTGGTATAGGTCCGGGTGCGACGGTTCCAGCCGCGCCATACCAGGTGCTCGGATATTACCCGCCCGTGGATGGTTCTGCCGTTCCAATGCAGGACGGCATCGGCAATGCCCCAGCCCGTGGTGCAATTTTCCTCCTGTTCGGACAATCGGGTGACCATCGGGGCGATTTCCAAGGACAAGCCGTTCGGGTCGTTGGCAATGACCATGCCCTCTTGCGGTCGCCCCTCGAATGTAAACCAGGGTGAATAAAGCTCTTTACCGATGCGGCCAGCGGCGTTCGGACCGAACGGCCAGGGCTTGACAGTGCTATCGCGTTCTGCCGGAAGGGCGATACGCTGGTAGTGTGGAAACTCGACCGCATGGGCCGCTCCATGTCCCATCTTATTGAAATGGTCCAGAAGCTTGAAGCAAAGGGAGTGGGCTTTAAATCCCTGACCGAGAACATTGACACCACCACAGCCGGGGGGCGGTTCTTTTTTCAGGTGTTCGGCGCACTGGCCGAATTTGAGCGGGACCTGATCCGGGAGCGGGTTCAGGCCGGACTGAAATCAGCGCGTGCCCGGGGGCGCAAAGGCGGCCGTCCGCCGGTGCCGGAAGAGACCAGAGCGATGGCGAAAATCTTGTTGGCCGATAAGAGCTTGTCGGTCAAACAGATCTGCGAACGGCTTGGCATTGCAAAA
>JBNKDU010000047.1:0-2862 GCA_050288425.1 Desulfobacteraceae bacterium
GCCGGTTGGCCGGTTGGCCGGTTGGCCGGTTGGCCGGTTGGCCGGTTGGCCGGTTGGCCGGTTGGCCGGTTGGCCGGTTGGCCGGTTGGCCGGTTGGCCGGTTGGCCGGTTGGCCGGTAACAACCGGAACCAGTTTACTTCGGCCGTGTCAAATACTTTCTTACTTTTCTTTCACGAATAATCGCCTGCCCCTTAACCGGCAAACGGGCCAACCGGCTAACCGATTTACCGAAGTTTGCCGATAATTCCTCCCGCGATGGTGTTCTTCTGAATCTCCTTGGTCCCCTCATAGATCTCGGTGATCTTGGCGTCGCGGTAGAAGCGTTCCACTTCGTATTCGGCCATGTAGCCGTATCCGCCCAGGAGCTGGATGGCCTCGTCGCAGACCTCGACGGCCGTGCGGGCGGCGAACATCTTGGCCATGGAGGTCAGCTTGGGATCCACTCGTCCCTGGTCGTAGTTCCAGGCGGCCTTGTAGGTGATCAGCCGCGCCAGTTCGATCTTGGTGGCCATATCGGCGATCTTGTGCTGGCTGGCCTGGAATTGGGCGATCTTCTTGCCGAACTGTTCCCGCTGGGTGATATAGGCCAGGGCGCGGTCGAAGGCACCCTGGGCGGTTCCCAGGGCCTGGGCGGCGATCTGGATGCGGCTCTCGTCGAAGAAATTGAGCACGTGGTAAAAGCCCTTGTTCTCCTCCCCGATCAGATTGGCCAGGGGCACGCGCACGTCCTTGAAGATCACCTCGGTGGTGGCCATCATGCGGATGCCCATCTTGTCGCCCACGTTCTGGGTGGAGAGTCCGGGGGTGCCGGCCTCCACCAGGATGATGCTCATGCCCCGGTAGCCGGGCTGCGCCTCGGGGTCTGTCTGGCACAGCACGTTGTAGAATCCGGCCAGGCCGCCGTTGGTGATGAAGGTCTTGGCACCGTCGATCACCCACTGGTCGCCGTCCCGGACCGCCGTGGTGTTGAGCCGGGTGATGTCCGAGCCGTGGTCCGGTTCGGTGAAGGCGCCGGCGGAGAGCATGCGGCCTTCGGCCACCTGGGGGAGAAATTTCTCCTTGAGTTCTTCGCTTCCGTATTTCAGCAGCAATTCCGAAGCGAAGCCGGCCAGGCCCACGCAGGCCCCGAGGGAGGAGTCGTTGCGGCAAAGTTCCTCCATCACCAGGATACATTCCAGGCAACCCAGATCCTGTCCCGAATACTTCTCCGGAAAATGGACGCCGATCAGGCCGATCTCGCCGGCCTTCCGCAGAATCCGGGTGGGGTATTCGTGTTTGCGGTCCAGTTCCAGGGCGAGTTCCTTGTCGAATTCCCCCTTGCAGAACTCGCGAACCGCCTTCTGGATCTCCTTCTGGGTCTTGTCGAGTGCAAAGTCCATCCTTCCTCCCTCTTGACTTTCCGGCGGAATCGGCCGCCGGGTATTGACGGTTACGATATATACCTGAACCTGATTCGGGCTTGCGGCTCCATACGGTGGCTGCCGGACTCCGGGGCGGTCCGGCAGGAGTGGAGCGGAAAGTCCGTCTGCATCACCAATTGCTTGTCTTCGATTTGCGTCGGAATATCGCTGGTTCTGACGGTTCTGATCACGACGGCCTCGCGCTAGGGACTCGGAGAAAGGCTCGCCGAAAAAGGAGGATCGAAGGAAATGGGTCGCCGGCAAACTCGACAAAACCGGGTCAGGGCGGCTTCGATTCGGCGGATCAGGGGGGTCCCTTTTGTCGAACGAGCGCTCAGTCATTTTTAGATTCCACCCGGCTGGATGTCAAGTTCAAAGAGAGCGACGCCCGCCGGTGCACCCCTTGCGGTGCGGTCCCAATGGTTGCCGCGATCACCCCACTGTTGCGTACAAAGCTGACAACATTGTCTTAACAGTTTGTTTTTATTTATTTTATATAAAATTTCCTCACTGTTGCCCGGATGCCTCCACCGGAAGATACCCGGCGCTCATCGGTTCCCGGATTATTCCTTGACACCGTCCGGGACCGGGCATATATAGATTATTAATTGCCTAACGACCGGTCGGTTAAATCAATTTACAGTATCCCTATCCGACCATCGGTCCCGGTCCTCGCACCTCCGATCGGCCGGCAGGAGAGCCGCTGCATGCCCAACATGAAAGATACCATTCGTTCGGTGGCCATGGACCTGATCTTCACCAAAGGCTATTTCGCTACCAGCATCAGCGCCATCGCCCGGGGCGCCGGCATCCAGAAAGCCAGCATCTATCACCATTTCGCCTCCAAGGAGGAGCTGCTCTTCCGGATCATGGAAACCACCATGACCGCTCTGCTGGCGGCCCTGCACCGGAGCCAGGAGGGGTTGCACGACCCCGAGAACCGGTTGCGGGCGGCGGTGCGCAGCCACGTCTCCTTCCACCTCACCCGCCAGAAGGAGACCTTCATCGCCCACAGCGAACTGCGGGGGCTGGCGCCGGACCACCTGGCAACCATCGTGGCGTACCGGGACCAGTACGAACGCGTGATTCAGGGTATCATCCGCGACGGCATCGAACAGAGGGTCTTCGCCCCCAGCGACGTGAAGATCGTATCCTATGCCATCCTGGCCCTCTGCACGGCGGGTGCCACCTGGTACAAACGTCAGGGGCGCCTGACGGCGGATGTCATCGCGGCGATCTACGAGGATTTTTCACTTCGTGGGCTCAGAAGCAACGGTCGGCCGCAGAAACGGCCGGACGAGCTGGCCGACGATCCCTGGCCCATCTAGCAAAGGAGGTTCCCTTGGACTTCGACCTCACCAAGGAACAGGAGATGATCCGCCGCGAAGTGCGGCGTTTCGCCGAAAAAGAGATCGCCCCCGTGGCCGGAGAGCTGGACAAACTGGAGACCTTTTCCGCCGG
>JBNKDU010000048.1:0-8367 GCA_050288425.1 Desulfobacteraceae bacterium
TCAGCTGATCCAATAGCGATCCGAGTTCCATAAGTTTGCTGGAATGCCCCGGCGCCTGCTTGTCCACCAGGAACGTACTGTCAGCCGCCATCCGGCAAAGGAGCAGGGCCTTTTGAAGCCGCAACAGATCCATTTCCGTCAGGTATTTCTTGCCCAGGATGGTCTGAATGATGCGGCGGTTTCCCTGGTCAATGGCGAACTGCTCTTCAGTGGGGGGGATACGGATCACCTCGGTGGACCGGGGCGGAAGCTCCTGGACCACCCCCTGCCGGGTCCGGCGAAGGAGTACCGGCCTTAGCGCCTCCCGAAGAAGATCCAGGTTTTTATACCCCAGCAGTTTTCCCTTTTCGTCCACCACCCGGTGGCGGTTGAAAAACCGGAAGGCCGGCCCCAGGCGGCGGTCGTCGATGAATTCCACCACGGAATAGAGTTCGTCCAGCCGGTTTTCGAGGGGGGTTCCGGAGAGCACCAGGGCGAAGGGCGATCTCAGGGCCTTGATCACCCGGCTGGTCTTGGCCTCCCAGTTCTTGATGCGCTGGCCCTCGTCGAGGATGATCAGGTCCCACGGTACCCCCTCGATGGCCAGCAAATCCCGTAGCACCTGTTCGTAGTTGCAGATGGTAAAAAATTGATCCCCGGCGTATTGGTCCGGCCGCTCCCTGGCGCTGCCCAGGACCAGGCGACAACTGCGCTTGCAGAATCTCTTGATTTCGATGCGCCACTGGGACTTCAGGGACGCCGGGCAGATGACCAGCACCCTGGAAACCGATGCATGGCGGGCCAGGAGTTCGGCCACGCCGATCCCCTGGATGGTTTTGCCCAGCCCCATATCGTCGGCCAATACCGCCCGGCCGGCACCGGCGGCAAAGGCGATGCCGTCCAGCTGGTAGGGACGCAATTCGGCATCGAGCAAGGTGCCGCGCAGGGGATGGGCGGCCGGGTCTTTGCGGATTTCGTCGGTCACGGCCTTCATGCGGGCCTGAAAAAGCATATTCTGCAGGTACTCTTCGGCGTCCGGATAGATGGTCACCGATTCGCCCAGACGCTCCACCGCACCGATGCGGCGCAGCAGATCCTTCGGGTCTTCGATGGCTTTGCCCCGCAACGGCCCAAGCGTCTTCTCCACTTGTTTGTCGATGTTCTCCGGCAGCAGCAGACGCAGTTCCAGGTCGCGACCGTATTGGAGGTAGACGCCGATCTTGTCCACCGGCGCGGGGATGTCTTGCACCTTCCTGCTGAACTTGGCGCGCCCGCGTTTCAATGCATAGATGATGTGCTTGCAGGTGCCGAGGGTGTTCTTGCGAAAATCGGGGCAGGAACAATAGGATTCGCCCGGTTGCCATCCCCGCAGGGCGAGGCGATAGCTTTTGCCGGAGATCTGGTTGGTGATCACGTAATCGGTCCACAGCAGGTGCGGATTCATGGATGTGAGGCGCATCTTCTCCTCATCGGCCCGCTGTTCGCGTTCGGCCACGGCCTGCTGGACGAGGGCTTCTTCGCTCAGGCTCTCCATGGGCTTACGCTCCGGCGGCGGCGCCGACAATCCCAGGGCCAGCTTCTCCTCCAGGATCAGGGAAAGGGCCGCGCCCTGGTGCTCGCAGGCGCCGCTGCAAGTGCTGCACCGCAGGTGCATGCGCTTATTTTTTGCGGAATCCAATGAAATATCCACCCTCGCCTTCCCCAGGTTCAGGCGAAACCGATCCTTATCGAGATGGACCTGATCCTCTAAGTCGATATCGTATTTCCCGCCTTCCATGATCAATGATTTGCCCCGGGGCCCCAGGAGTTTGCAGGCCTGGACAAACGACAAATGAGAGAGTCTGTCCCTGAGTGTACGCATTGAAGTCGCCCCTTAAATCATAGTTTGTGTCCGGCCCGGCCATGATGTCCATTGGAAAACCAGGCGATCGGCAGAATGAACGGAATCGGACAGGCTTGTCTGCCAGGCTATTCCGTACCACGATTCAGGATTTCCAAACAACCGGCATGGCTGAAAAGATGGTTGCGTCCTGCCTGCCGAGCTTTTTTACATATTGTGAATTAAATTATCAATATGTAAAAAAGCTTGCGTTCTTTTCCTTTCTAATAATATCCTGGCAATTATCAATCGGATAGAGAGCAATCCGATTGGAATCCCAACCACGAGGCGTTTCCATGATCCCTCGAACAGCTGCAGCCAAGGCCCTTCAATTGGCCGGACAATACCCGGTGTTGACCATTACCGGCCCGCGGCAATCCGGTAAAACCACCCTGTGCCGCATGATATTCCCTGAAAAGGAATATGTTTCCTTGGAGGATATCGATGAACGCCACTTTGCCCAGAATGATCCGCGAGGGTTTCTCAGCCGCTTTGAACAGGGGGCCGTCCTGGATGAGATTCAGCGCGTACCCGATCTCCTATCTTACATCCAGACCATCGTGGATGCCAAACAGCAGGAAGGGTTATTTATTCTTACCGGCAGCCAACAATTCGAGCTGCAGGAAGGCATCTCCCAATCTCTGGCGGGACGCACCGCCTTGCTGCGCCTGTTGCCGTTCGACATGAGGGAAGCCTACAACGTCGAGAAGGAGTCCCCATCATTGGATCAAGTCCTTTATACGGGCTTTTATCCCCGAATCTTCGATAAGCACCTGAATCCAACGGAGGCCTTGTCTTTTTATGTCTCCACCTATGTCGAACGCGATCTGCGCCAGATGATCAATATCAAAGATCTCGCTAAATTCGAGGTCTTTCTGAAGCTATCCGCCGGCCGGACAGGGCAGATTGTGAATATGTCTTCCCTGGGCAACGACTGCGGCGTCAACCATGCCACCGTCAAAAGCTGGCTGTCGGTAATGGAAGCCAGCTATCTCATCAAACTGGTGAGACCGTATTATCAGAATTTCAACAAACGTCCTATCAAGTCCCCGAAGCTCTACTTCCTGGATACCGGTCTGGCCTCCTTTTTGCTGGATATCCAAAATGCCCGCCAGATGGCCTCCCACCCTTTGAAAGGCGCGCTATTCGAAAGCCTGGTGGTGTCCGAATTGTTGAAAAAGCGATTCAACGCCGGTCAAACGGATAATCTCTATTACTTCAGAGACAACGTGGGCAACGAAATCGATGTCATCTGCGATCATGGCATGCAGCTCGATGCCCTGGAAATCAAATCCGGCCAGACCGTGGCGCGGGACTTCTTCAAGGGGTTGACCTACCTGGCCCGTCTCACCGACGCCATCCGTCACGCCTATATCATCTATGGCGGCAGCAAAAGTTTTGTTCAGCAAAGAGTCAATGTGATGAGTTGGAGAGAGTTGCACCGGATCGAAGCGTAAGGGTTCGAACCGCGCAGAAATGAGTTTTCCATTTTCAATGTTGAGGCGCCTGTCTGGCAAGGCGCCACGGGCAGGATGCATCGGCGCATGAAATGGAGAAGCTATTTTTGCGCGAGCCCTAGATCATGCAGGTCATTAGAGCGGATACTGGGGAAGTCCCCATCACCCCACACGGGTTTCAGCAAGGGCTATTCTTCGGTCCCTTTTAAGTTCATCCGTTCGCCCTCCAGAACGCCGCGCCGCCTGCGGGCTTCGTCGATAATTTGCCGGTTCTCTTCTTCCAGGTAGCGGTTGCCTCCCGCCAGTGCGTTGGACTTGGCCGCCAGGCTTTCCGCCTGTCGGTATTGGCGCTGATCCAGTCGTACCCGGGCCAGCTCCTGCCAGAGCACGGGATTGCGCGGCTCGATACGCAGCGCCCGCTCCAGATTGGCTCCGGCGGCATCCATGCGGCCGGCGGCGGCCTGGTCGTGTGCCTTGTTCAGCAGCTCCAGCACCGCCGGATTGCCGGACGTTTCCGGCGGCACAACCGACTGCGTCATCGCACAGCCGGAAAGGATAAGCACGGCACACAACAATCCCATCGGGCGGGCATAGCTCGTCATCTGAACAACCTCTCAAACCAGTTTTTGATGGACCTGCCCACCGAGGGACGCCCGCAGTCGCCGAATTCAGCGGGGGCAGATCCGGTGATAAAGGGCAGTTCGACGGCACCGGAGCAATCGATGCCGCTGCGCAGTCCCGAAACGGGATCGATCCAGACCCGTTCGATATTGTCCGGCGGGGGCAAAGCCAAGGGCTCGGGATCCAGCCCGGCCATCATGTCTCCCCATACGGCCATCGCCCCACCGGCCCCGGTGAGGCCCGTGGACTGGTCGTCGTCCCGGCCGACCCAGACCACGCCCAGGCGATCGCCGGCAAATCCGGCGAACCAGCTGTCGCGGAATTCGTCGGTGGTGCCGGTCTTGCCGGCAACCGCCAGCTCCGCAGGCAACCAGGCCGTCAGACTCCGGGCGGTTCCCTCCCGGACCACGCCCTGCAGGGCCACGGTAATCAGGTAGTGAGTGGCGGGGTCGATCACCTGCTCGACTTCCAGGGGGTAGCGCTGCAGCGGCTGGCCATCGGCGGTCAACACTTCGCTGATCGCCCGCAGCGGCGTGCGGAAGCCGCCGGCGGCAATGGCCTGGTACACCTGGGTCACCTCCAGGGGTGTCAGGGCGTTGGCCCCCAGCAGGCTCGAGGCAAAGGCGGGCGGCTTGCGGTCGAGACCCATGCGCTGCAGATTGTCCATCACCGCATCGACGCCCAGGGCCAGGCCGAGCCGCGCAGTCGCCAGGTTGTATGAGTTGGCCAAGGCGGTATGCAGTGGAACCTGGCCGTGGGACTGGTGGTCGTAATTCAGCGGCATCCAGTCCTCGGTCCCCGCCTGGCTCAGTTTCAGCGGACTGTCGTCCAGCAGCGTGGCCAATGTATAGTGCCGGGGCTGCTGGAGGGCGGTGAAGTAGACGATGGGTTTCACCAGGGACCCGATGGGACGGCGGGCATCCAGCGCCCGGTCAAATCCCTTGTAACTCGGTACGCGGTCACCGACCACGGCCTGCACTTCGGCATTCTGGGTGCTGGTCACCAGCACGGCACCCTGCAGGCCGTCCGTTTTGCCGCCCCGGCTTTGCTCCAGTCGCGCCAGGCGTCCGGCCAGGGCTTTTTCGGCGGCTGCCTGCACCCGGGGGTCGAGGAAGGTGATGATCTGCAATCCTTCCGAGCGCAGATCTTCTTCCCGGTAGTCGCGCCGCAACTGGCGAAACACCAGGTCCAGAAATGCCGGATGGGGGGAGGTGCCCCGGGACGGTCGGTCGACGACGCCCAGGGGCGTAGTCCGGGCCGCCATCATCTGGGCTTTGGTGATGAATCCCTGTTCGGCCATTTCCGCCAGAACCAGGTTGCGGCGCTGCCGCGCGCGCTGCGGATGGCGGCGCGGGCTGTAGTAACCCGGCCCCTTGAGCAGTCCCACCAGCAGCGCTGATTCGGAAAGAGTGACGCGTTCCAGGGGTTTATCGAAGAAAAAGGAACTGCCCAGGCCGAAGCCATGAATGGCGCGATTGCCGTCCTGGCCCAGATAGACCTCATTGAGGTAGGTTTCCAGGATTTCCGCCTTGGTGTAATGGATCTCCAGCAGCACCGCCATCACCATTTCGGTGAGTTTGCGTCGCAAAGTCCGGTCGGCGGTCAGGTAGAAATTCTTGACCAGTTGCTGGGTCAGGGTGGAGCCGCCCTGCAGCCCGCCGCCGCTGAGGGTGGTGAACAGCGCGCGCGCGATGCCCCGCGGATCGATGCCGTGATGGCGGTAAAATCGATTGTCCTCCACGGCGATGAGGGCATCCACCACCTGCCGGGGCACATCCTTGAGCCTGACCAGCACGCGGTCTTCATTTTTCCCGGGATAGATGCCGCCGATCAGGGCAGGCTCCAGGCGAACCAGGTCGAGCCCGGCATCGTCGGGCCGGCGCTGCAGCGCCGCCACCCGGCCATCGCCGAATACCACCCGCAGGGCGATGGACTCCTGCAGGCCATCGCCGAAAGCGAACGGCCGCGTCACCAATTCCACCGACTGTCCATTCCGGCGATAGCTGCCCGCTTCTTCGGGTAGGTTCGTCGGGCGGTAGCCGAGCATCGTCAGTTCGGCCAGAAAGTCCGCGGCCCTGAGTTTCAGGCCTGGATAAAGCTCCAGGGGCCGGGCGTAAACCCGTGCCGGCAAAGCGAAACGTTTGCCTTCAAACCGGGCCCGAACGGTAAAATCGAGATAGACCCCAAAGGCGAACGCCAGCAGCAATCCGGCCGGTATTCCGATGACAAACAGCTTTTTCCACGGAATTCGCCCTTTGGATTTGCGCTTCGTGGACCGTTTAACCATTTGGTACTCACTCGATTATTATTTTTGTAACAGCAGGCTCCGTTGCCGATGATCACCACATCGCCTGGGATGATCGTCAGCCCCGAACCTTCCGCATGAACCGGTTCCCTTTCCTTTACGGAAGAAGCCAGGTTAAAATATTATGTTTATCAGAGCAAAATAATAATTTCGAGCATTAACCATGCCAAATAAGATCCCAGTTATTTCAGCGTGTTACGTTATTACCGCATGGGCGGTGCTGCAACCATGCGTATTTTTTGGATACCCACGGCAAGATTATGCACATGGCAAGGATGCGGGCTGCCTGATTTTTGACGCTCTTGGAGCGATGGAAGATGCCCGGGGTCTTTTTTTGCAGGCAACATGGCCCCGAACCGGGGTCTTTTAAATGGTACTGTTTTTGCAATTTTGAAGGCAGGCTATTACCGCTCCGGACAATGGGCCGTCCTGGGCAAAATGCTGAAATGACAATTCCGCCCGGTTCCATGGAGCGGGAAATACCGGCCCGATGGGAGTTATCCGGTGTCAGGAGAACAGAGATTCAAATCCACGGCAGCCAGTCGGCTCGCTGCAAGGCATTGGCCGCGCTGGCTCGTGATCGGATGGATTGCCTTTTTGGCGGCAGGCTGTGCCGGCACACCATCGCGCGCGCCGGCACAGCCCGTCCCTCAGTCAACGCATATGCGTGTACCTGATCGGCAGGTTCAGGCGCCTGCCCCGGGGAACCATGCCCGGGCCCCCGTCCAAAAGCGATTGCGGACGGAAGTCGACCGATGGATCGGCACACCGCACCGCATGGGCGGCACATCCCGCACGGGCATCGATTGCTCGGGATTTGTCCAACGCATGCAGAAAGATATTTACCGGCAGAACATTCCCCGCTCGACCCGGCTGCAAGTGAGGTCCGGCCGGCCGGTAGCCAAAAACCAGCTTCACCCCGGCGACCTGGTGTTTTTCCAAATTGCCTCCAAGGGACCCCACGTGGGGATTTACCTGGGCGGTGCGGAATTCGCCCACGCCTCCACAAGCAAAGGCGTGATGATCTCCAGCCTGAAAGAAGATTACTGGCGCGAACGCTTCTGGACGGCCAGACGCTATTCCATCGATTCAAATTAATCTGACGGCAATGACATGCTCCGGCTATTCCGGCATCACCTGGTCATCGTCGATGATGGTGATCAGGGTCGCGGCGTCGGCCCCCAGTTCGGCACCGGTCACATCGGTGATCCGCACGGTGAACTGTTCATCGTCCTCTTCCTGCAGGTCGTCCAGGATGAACACCTCGACGGTTTTCTCCGTCTCGCCGTCATCGAATGTCACCACGGTTGCCACGGTTGCATAATCGTCGCCGCCCGTGGCCGTGATGTCGCTGGATTCCAGGGTGACCATCACCTGGCCGTCGCTGCCGTTGGAGCGGAGCAAGTGCAGGGTGATGGAGACCCCATCCTCATCCACCTCGATGGTGGGCGACTGCATGTTGATGACGCCCGGTTCGAGGGGCGGCGGCTCGCACGATTGAACCTGATAGGCAACATACATGGCCCAGTTGTTCCCGGGAAAGTCCAGGCCCTCCGCCCAGGCCGTTTCCGAACCGGAACCGGCAACCACGACACTGTGGGCCGCCAGGTAAAGTTCGGTTCCGGGAGGCCAGGCGCTGAGATCAATGGTATGAGTCACTTGGGTAACGCTCGGGTCATGTTCGCTGTGGTAGGCAAACCGGCCGGGAATGGGATTCCCCTTTGGCGTCTGTTTCAGATCCTCGGGCCGGGCGGCCACGTCCAGATGGGTCTCGGCGATTCGCCACTCCCCGTCCGTCTGATAGGTGACGTAGATATACTGCTCGTCATTCTCGATGGAAACCGAGCCCACCGGGATGTGCTGCCCCGCGATCAACGCGGTTTCCATGATTTCCCCGCAGTCGGCCTTGGCCTGGCCCGCCACGGGCGAGAACCCGATCAGCAGCAGACCCAACATGGCAATCACCGGCATCAGAAAATAAAATACGCGTTTTTTCATGTTAAAATTCCTTTTTCATATGAATGTGTTGAAGTTCGGCGACCCGTGACGTCGACTGTCCCGTTGCCGCCGGCTGATTAGAAGTAGTTATCGGCATCGGCCGGCGAGCCCTTAGCTCCAATCACGTA
>JBNKDU010000049.1:0-12250 GCA_050288425.1 Desulfobacteraceae bacterium
AAAACGCCGCCATCATCCACAAGTCGGGTGGCGGTACAGGGTTCTCCTTCTCCCGTCTGCGGCCGACCAATGCCATGGTGGGCACCACCGGTGGTGTGGCTTCCGGGCCGGTTTCATTCATGAAAATTTTCAATACCGCCACGGAACAAGTCAAGCAGGGCGGCACCCGTCGCGGGGCCAATATGGCCATACTGCAGGTGAATCATCCCGACATCCTGGAATTCATCTTCTGCAAAAGCAATAATGGCGAGCTGAACAATTTCAATATCTCGGTGGGACTTACGGACGAATTTATGCAGGCGGTGGACAAAGGCGAAAACTATGATCTGATCGATCCGCGTGACGGAAAAGTCACCGGTTCTTTGAATGCGGCGGAGGTCTATGGGGCACTGGTGCAGCAGGCCTGGGAAAACGGAGATCCCGGCATTGTCTTTCTGGACCGCATGAACCGCGACAATCCCACTCCGGAAATCGGCCGCATCGAGAGTACCAACCCCTGCGGCGAACAGCCCCTGCTGCCCATGGAAGCCTGTAATCTGGGCTCCATCAACCTGGCCAAATGCGTGGTCCGCGACGACGACCGTCCGCGGCTGGACCGTGATGCCCTCCGGGAGATCGTCCGGTCATCGGTCCATTTCCTGGACAACACCATCGACATGTCGCGCTATCCCCTGCCGGACATCGACGCCATGGTCAAGGGCAACCGCAAGGTGGGGCTGGGGGTCATGGGGTTCGCCGATCTGCTGTTTCAACTGGGGGTCCCCTACGATTCCGAAGAGGCCCTGGCCCTGGCCGAGGAGATCATGTCCTTCGTCCAGGAGCAGGCCCACGCGGCCTCTCGGGAACTGGCCGCCCGGCGCGGGGCCTTCCCCAACTACCCCCGGAGTGTCTATGCCGAAGAGGAGCAGCCGCCGCGCAACGCCACCCTCACCACCATCGCCCCCACCGGAACCTTGAGCATTATCGCCGACTGTTCGTCCGGCATCGAACCGCTGTTCGCCCTGAGTTTCGTGCGCACGGTCATGGACAACGACAGGCTCACCGAGGTGAACCCGTACTTCGAGTCCGTGGCCCGGGAGCGCGGCTTCTATTCCGAGGAATTGATGGAGACCATCGCCGCCACCGGCAGCATCGCCCGGATCGAAGGCATACCCGAAGATGTCAAGCGGGTTTTCGTCACCGCCCATGACGTCGCGCCCGAATGGCACATTCGCATGCAGGCGGCCTTCCAGAAGCACACCGACAACGCCGTATCGAAGACCGTCAACCTGCCCCATGACGCCACCGTGGACGACGTGCGCAAGATTTACGACCTGGCCCACCAGCTGGACTGCAAGGGAGTCACCATCTACCGGGACGGCAGCAAGGACCACCAGGTGCTCTCCACCAGCGCCGGCGCCGGAACCACCGAGGCGAATGTGGGGATCGCCCGGGAGCGTCCGGAGACCCTGGAGGGGTTCACTTCCAAGATCCGGACGGGCCTCGGTCGCCTCTACGTCACGGTCACCGAAATGGACGGCCAGCCCTTCGAAGTCTTCGCCACCATCGGCAAATCGGGCCGTTCCACCACCGCCAAGACCGAAGCCATCGGGCGGCTGGTATCGCTGGCCCTGCGCTCCGGCGTCCACGTCGGCGAAGTGGTGGAGCAGCTCAAGGGGATCGGCGGCGAACATCCCATCTTCCAGAACGGCGGTCTCGTGCTCTCCATTCCCGACGCCATCGGCCGGGTCCTGGAGAACCGCTACCTCCAGGACGATCAGAAGTCCGGCGCCGGTGTCGGCAGCCTGGCCGGCGCCAAATGTCCGGAATGCAGCCAGACCATCAGCTTCGAGGAAGGCTGCCAGAAATGCCACTTCTGCGGGTTCACCAAATGCGGATGAAAAAGGTCAAACGCCCCGTTCCCCTGATCTTCATCATGATCTTCACCGCGATGATTTCGCTTACCCAATTGGTGGGCGGCATCGGTCCCGTATCCAAAGGCGCACCCAATCTGCTGGTCCTCTATCTGGCACTGCTCTATGTCCTGATGGGCTTCGGCGGATGGGCGGCCGTTATCGGGCTCTGGATGCTGCAGCCGTGGGCCAGCCTGCTGACCCGCATCATCTATCTCATCTCCATTCCCATGGGCATATTCGCCATGGCCCTGGACAGCCGCGGGATCAACCTGCTCCTGCAGATGGCCAACATCGGCCTGGACGTCTGGATCGTGTGGTATCTGACACGTCCTGCAACCAAGGCTCTCTTCGCGGGTGGGCGATCAAACCGCGGATAAGACGAGGTGATCTGGTTTTATTAACGGGTTAATAATGCTAAAAAGGAAAGGATCAGACTGATTTCCACGATTACCAATCAAGTTGGTAGTAAGAAGTTTAAAATAAAACGTAAAAAATTGGGCTTCATGAGTACCCTAACCTACGAGCTGTATTTGTGTACAATTGACAAACGTATCGTGTCCAAAAGATAATTTTTTTCGTAACTCATCTAGAATTCTTTTCTTCTCATACCGCATTTGGGTTGGAGTCAGTATTTATTCGTCCTTCTTGTTTTTGGGGGCGTCGCCTTTGCCCATTCGAATTCTTACAATTACCAAAATCACAATTGCCGCTAACGCTGCAAAGGCTATAGAACCTATGTCCATTTTGCTTTCCTCCCATTTCTTATTATATTGAATGCTCTCCCTTTATTGTAGCTTCAATAACTGCGTCAGAGGTAGGCAGATTGAAGCCGGGGGCATATTCAACCCTCTGTTTTTCTAATATCACTCTCTCAGTCTTGTCCGCACCAGAAACAGTAATTTTAATATCCAAACCAGTTTCAAAGCCAGATGGTCTCTGTATTTCAATTTTCAAAATTTTACCGATTAGCCAGTAACGATTGCGCACCGGATTATCCTTATAGGCATTAAATTCAAACCATTCGGTTTCAAACCGAACAAACCGAAAACCGGCTTCACCGCTATCCAGTTTGCAATTAATCAAATCCAATTGATAACCATTGGTATCGTTCGCCCCTTCCCTTATAAATATACATATGGTTTCATACAAATTAATACGCTGATCCTTACGCTTTATAGGCATTGGAACTGACATACCACTATTTTTTATTCTCATTTGCATCTTAATCACCTTCCCCTTCTTCATGTTGTAATGGATGAGGTTTTGAACCAAATAAAATCGTTATTATAGCCAAGCAAGGACCATCGGCCAAACCAATGTTGAGACCGGATTCAGGATAGTAGCGATTGTAATTTTTACTTTCGCAGTGATTGCATTACAACCACATACGTTCATTCTTATATAAAAAGGAACCTGGGAAACTCTGAAGTCTTGGAACTGCTATTAGGGCACTTTGTTCTATCTTCTGAAGCCAGGAAAGGCGAATGAGCAGATGCTGAAAGATAGTCACAACAGAAACAAATAAATTGTTTTTGTGTTTTTGTCAATATTAAATATACGGTCAATAGCCTGAGGGTTGGGTGGAGGAAAGCTAAGCCCAACAGCAAAATCACAATTTCAAATGGTTCGGGGCAGACGTCATCCGTGGGCGGGTGATTGCTTCTTGCTGATCCGGCGGCGTTCTTCATCGCGAACCTCCCGCCGCAGCAGCTTGCCCACTTTTGATTTGGGGAGCATGTCCCGGAATTCGATATAGCTGGGAACTTTATAGGAGGCCAGGCGGTCGGAGCACCAGCGGATCAGGTCGCCGCCGCCCACCCCGCGCGCATCTTCCTTGAGCACGACGATGGCCTTGATCCGTTCGCCCACCCGCTCGTCCGGAACGCCCACCACACAGGCGCCGATGACCGTGCTGTGGTCCTGGAGCACGGCCTCGACCTCGGACGCCGACACCCGGAACCCCTTGTGCTTGATGATGTCGGCGCTGCGCTCCACGTAGTGCAGCTCTCCGTCCTCGTCCTTGCGGACGAAATCGCCCATGCGGCAGAATACCTTGCCGTCGATTTCCACACAGGTCTTCCGGGTTTCGTCGGGCTTGTTCCAGTAGCCTTTGAGGGTATAGGGAGAAGAGACGAGCAGTTCCCCGCTTTCTCCGGGGGCCACCGGGTCCAGGGTGGTGGGGTCGACGATCACGCATTCCCGGCTCTCCAGCGGCAGGCCGATGGTCCCGGGATTGGGCGCCTTGTCGATGCGGCTGTAGCAGACATGACCCACTTCGGTGGAGCCGTAGACCTGGTAGATGGGAATGTGGAAGAGCTCCTGCCAGCGGTTGAACACCTCGTTGGGCAAAACGTCTCCGCCGCAGAAGCAATAGGCCAGCGAGTCCAGGCGGTAGCGATCCAGGCGGTCGTTTTCCAGGATCTTGCGGTAGAGGGCCGGCACGCCCAGGAACCAGCGCACCCGGTGGCGCTGGATGCTTTCCAGGATGGCGTCCGCCTGGGGCTGGGGCATCAGGACCGTGGCATTGCCCTTGTTGAGTCCCAGGGACATGAACAGCCCCAGGGCCATGATATGAAACAGCGGGTTGACGGCGATATAGACATCCCCGCCTTCCCTGAGGCGCTCGCCGGCGATGTCTTCGGTCACGTCGTTGACATAGGAGGTCATGCCGGCGTGGTTGCCGGGCACGCCCTTGGGAAAGCCGGTGGTGCCCCCCGTGTAGAGAAGATAGGAGAGATCTTCCATGGGATCGATCGTCACGGATGTCTTCAGGGGAGGATGCTTGAGAAGTCGGGTGAAACGATGGATCCCGGGACCTCGGTCCACCTTGCCGCTGGGGATCTTGTCCAGCAACAGGCCCAGGCTTCGCTTCCAAAAGGGCAGGAGATCCACCAGGTTGGTGACGATGACGTGCCTGATTTCGACCCGCGCCATGGCCTCCCGGACATAGCAGAAGTTGGTGTCCAGGCAGATGACGGTTTCGGCGCCCGAGTCCGCGATCATGTATTCCAGTTCATGGGAGGTGTAAATGGGGGAGACCGGCACGATCACGGCGCCCAGCCGCTGAATCCCCAGGAAGGCGACCACCCATTGGACGCAATTGGCGGTGTACACCATCACCCGGTCGCCCTTGGCCACGCCCAGGGACTCCAGGGCCCCGGCGAATCGCTCGCTCATATCGCGCAGCCGGCGAAAGGAGAAATGCTCTCCGAGATAGATCACGGCCGGTCGCTGGGGATAGCGGTCACTCATGGCATCGAAGCGGGTGAACGTCAATTCCGTGGAACTGTCCCTGTTCTCTATCCTGGCCGTCGCCATCAGGTGCACTCCTCCACGCCGAAATAGGCCGAACGCACATCCGGGTTGTTCATCAATTCCTCGCGGGTGCCTTCCATTACGGCGGCACCGTTTTCGAGGATATAGGCATAGTCCACGATGGGCATCACCGGGCGGGCGTATTGCTCGGTGACGATGATCGAGATCCCCATCTCATCGCGGATGTCCTTTGTGGCGCGGATCAGCGTGGCCTGCATCAGGGGACTGAGCCCCAGCAGGGGCTCGTCCAGCAGCAGGATCCTGGGTTGCGCCATCAGGGCCCGGCCGATGGCCAGCATCTGCTGTTCGCCGCCGCTGAGAAAGCCGCCGATGCGTTTGGTCAGGTTGGCCAGGGCCGGAAAGACGTCGAAGACATAGGCCATGGTTTTCTTGGCCTGGGAGGCCGTGGCCAGGTATCCGCCGATGCGCAGGTTTTCCAGGACGCTGCTCTCCTTGAAGATGCGTCTTCTCTCCGGACAGAGGATGATTCCCCTGCCCGCCCGCCGACTCGGTTTCAGCCGCGAGATCTCTTCGCCCAGGTAACGAATGGTGCCCAGTACCGTGATCCGCTCGCCGCCGGCCATCTGTTCCTTCTTCCGAATATCCTGCATGATGCCCGAAAGGGTATACATCAGCGTGGATTTGCCGGCGCTGTTGGCACCGAAGACGCCCACGATCTGGCCCTGGGCGCAGGAGATGGCGATATTGTTCAGGGCCAGCATGTTTTCGTAGAACACCATCAGGCCACTGGCTTCAAGCATGACACATGACCTCCGCAACTTCTTCGGATCCGAAGTAGGCGGCCTTCACCCGCTCGTCGGCCATGACCGTCTCCGGCGGGCCTTCGATGAGTTTCTCCCCGAAATTGAGCATCATGACCCGGTCGGCCACCCGGAAAAGCTCCCGGAGCCGGTGTTCGATCATGATCAGGGTGATGCCGTCCATCTGCAGCCGTTCGATGAGGGGAACCATGCTGGCGATTTCGCTCATGCTCAGGCCCGAGAAGATCTCGTCGCAGATGATGATTTCCGGTTTCAGGGCCAGGCAGCGGGCCAGCTCCAGGCGCTTGAGATAACCGGTGGGCAGGGTGGCGGCGAGCTTGTAGGGCACGAAGGAGTCGCGTTCGAAACCGATCTCCTCCAGGATATCGATGCCCACCGTGTTGCGGTCTCCCAGGCGGCCGCCACCGCGCCAGCCGCCGGTGCGCTTGGCCCGGGGAGAAAAAAGCGGAATCACCAGGTTCTTGTAGGCCGGCAGGCTGTAATAGGGACGCATGATCTGGAAGGTGCGGGTGACGCCCATGTCGGCGATCTTATGGGGCGGCTTGTGGGTGATCTCCCGGCCGCGGAAGAAGACGCTGCCGGAAGTCTTCTTGATGAATCCGGTGATGCAGTTGACCACGGTGGTCTTGCCCGAACCATTGGGGCCGATGATGCCCAGGATCTCTCCTTCGTGGAGATCGAAACTCACCTGGTGGAGGGCTCTGATGCCCCCGAAGGATTTGGACACTTCCCGGACGCGCAATATCGGCTGCCTATTCATATCCGTGTCCACCTCTGGAATTGTTGATATTTGCGCTGCCCGAAGATCATGATGCCTTCACTTCTGAAGATGATGAAGCCCACCAGGATCAAGGAATAGAAGACGATACGCAGGGTCCCGAAATCCCGCAACACCTCGGAGATGGGGACCAGGATCAGGCAACCCAGCACCGGGCCCACCAGGGTGCCGGCACCGCCGATGACGGTGGCGGCGATGGGCAATATGGAAAAATCGAGGGCAAACTGGGAAATGCCCGACCACATGTAGATGTGGACCAGGCAGGCGCCGCCCAGGCAGCCCATGGCCGAGGCGATATAGACGGCCACCGATTTGTAGCGCGTCACGTTCATACCCGAGGCGCGGATGGCCTGGTCGTTGTCCTTGACACCCCGCAGGACCAGTCCCAGATCGCTGGTGGTCAATCGCCGGACCGCGAAGAGGATCAGGAGCAGCCCCCCCGCCAGCAGGTACTGTTCGACCCAGCGGTTGGCGAAGCTGTCGATGCCCATGATGCCGTCGGTCCCGCCGAGGATATCGAAGGCTTCGATGACCCGAGACAGAAACAGGGGGTACATGAGACTGACGATGGCGAAGTAGACCCCCCGCAGCGGCAGGCAGGGCCAGAGCAGAACGGTGCAGATGGCCCCGCCGATGAGGGTGGCCAGCGGGACGGTCAACCAGGGGGGCAGGCCCAGGCTGGTATTCAGGATGGCCGCCAGATAGCCGCCCGTGCCGACGAAGAAGGCGCCGCCCAGGGAGACCAGGCCCACGTGGTGGGCCAGGAAATCGAAACTGATGGCCAGCAGTCCGTATATGCAGGCGATGGAGGCGACCCGCTTCCAGTACATGCCGGGCAGGACCAGGGGCAGGGCCAACAGGCCGACGATGAGCACCAGCCGCGGCAGAATCAGGTAGGAAAGTTCCTTGGTGGACATCAAGGCGTAGATGCCGTCGCTGCGGACCTTGATCCCCCGATCGATGCGCTCCCTGCGCCGTTGTTCGCCGGCCATGTCGGTTATACCCTTTCTTCCAGTTCCTTCTGGCGGCCGAAGAGGCCCGATGGTTTGCAGATCAGGGTCAGGATGATGGCCAGCAGGGCCACCACCATCTGAAAGTGGGCCCCCAGATAGACCACGGTGAGGATCTGGGCGAATCCGATGAGAAAGGCGGCCAGCACCGCCCCCACCCAACTGCCCAGGCCGCCGACGATGCACACGGAGATGGCCAGGATCAGGACGTTGTATCCCGATTCCACCACGATGTTGCCCAGGGGCAGCAGCAGGACGGCGGCCAGGGCCGCCAGCATGGAACCCAGTCCCATGGCCACCACCGCCATGCGGTCGGAATCGATCCCCAGCATCAGGGCGGCGCGTTCGTCCTGGGCCATGCCGCGCAGGGCCAGGCCGATGCGCGTATAGCGGGTGAACAGCCACAACGCCGTCACCGCCGCCGCCCCCAGCCCGACCACGCACAGGCGCTGGTAGTCCACCGGAATGCCGAAGATGGACGTGCCGCCGTCCACGAACGCGGGCAGGGTATAGGTCATGCCCTTGAATCCGCCCCAGCGCAGCCCTTCCAGGATCGCCAGGCCGATGGCATAGGAGGCGATGATCTCCGATATCTCCATGCCCCGCACCCGGATGAGGACGAACTGGTAGAGCAGGGCGCCGATGATGCCCGTGGCGATCATCGCCAGCACGATGCTCAGCAGGTAGTTGAGGCCCAAAGAGTTCAACAGGCCCCAGACGATGAAGCCGCTGAGCACGTACAACGCGCCATGGGCGAAATTGGGCAGGCGGCTGACGCCGTAGACCATGGCGAAGCCCAGGGCGTACAGCGCCAGCGCGATGCTGTTGATGGTTCCGTAGATCAGGACATCCATGGTTTTTCTGTCCGCCTCTCTTTACGGTTTCATCCACGGGGGCAGTTGGATCGATCCCTTGGCGATGCTCTTGGGATAGACCACCACACGCTTGCCGTCCTGCCATTGCAGGATGCTGCCCACGGCCCCCTCCTTGGGATCGGTGGCCGGGATGACCTGATGGCTCCTGGGATCGAAACGCAGGCGGCCGTAAACGCCCATGAGGTCCGTTTTCTCCAGTTCGGCCACCACCTTGTCCGAATCGAGGCTTCCGGCCCGTTCGATGGCGTCCCGCAGGACATAGACGGCCATGTAGCTGCTGGATGTGCCCAGGCCCTCGGGTTCGACGCTCCAGCGTTTGGCATAGGCATCGTAGAACTTCATGGTCCAGGGCGTGGCGTCGGAGGGGGCGTTGCCGGCATTGACCACGTTGCAGAGGGTGTATTCCCCCTTGCCTTCGGTGGCTTTCCAGAATCCGGGCTGTTCCGCCGCCGCCAGGGTGGAACCGAAGGGCAGGGCCGGAATCTTCAACTCGTACCATTGCTTGAGCAGAATGGCGCTTTCCGGCATGTCCATCCAGATATTGATGATCTGCGACTGCGTCTTCTTGGCCTTGAGCAGGCCCAGGGAGAAATCGGTGGCGCCGGTGGGGTAGATCTCCACGCCGGTGACATTCCATCCCTTTTTCGTGGCCACGTCATTCATCACCTTGGCCGCGCCGCGGGCATGGGATACGTCCTGGGCGATGATGAACAGATTGTTGAATCCGTACTTGGCTTTCAGTTCGGCGAAGTTGGCGAACATCTCCCCCACCAGGTTCTTGGCCTCGCCGTGGATGCGGAAGCAATATTTGAATTTGTCATATTGCGCGGCCACCGTGGCGTGGTACTTGGGCGTCAGCACGCCGGTGGTGAGGATCGATACCTTTTTGTACTTGGATAGCAGGGGCATGGCCGCCAGGGCCGCCTCGGAGCGTACCGGCCCGCCCATGATGAAGTCGGCGCCCTTGTCCAGGATCAGCTTCTCCACCGCCAACAGGGCTTCGCTCACCGGAACGCCGGGCTCCAGGTCGCGGGTGTCGATGACTTCGATCTTGAAGGGACGCTTCTGGCCGTTGACGTCGACGCCGCCCTGGGCATTGATCTCTTCCACCGCCAGGGTGAAGCCTCTTTCCGCATCCCACCCGTATAGAAACGCGGTGGAGAGGGGGCAACCCAGCACGATGGGCTTTCCCGTATCCGCGGCCTGGACGGGCAGCGCCATCAGCACCGCCGTCAACAAAACAAACGCCATTTGAGAGTACTTGATCTTCATGTGGTCCCTCCTTTGTTTATGCTTGCGGCGACATGCCGGTGATTCGCTTCAAGTCGGGCCATAGCCGACAGGCCGGTCGGCATTCCTCATCCGGTATTCGGTTTCTCGATGGCGTGCTCCTTGATCTTGCGCTTGACCTGCGACAGTGGAATTTTCAACAGACGCGCCGACTTCTCCAGGTCCCAGTGCGTCTTGTGCAACACCTCATGGAGCAACTCCAGCTCCTTGGTTTTCAACGATTTGATTTCCATCCTGGCATCCGTGAAGCCGATACGGGTCATGGTGCGGAAAATGGGGCTCAAGAAATACAGCGCAATCATCGTGCCAGCATTCACCGATGGGAAGAATCGGCGCAACCGATTGTTATTCAGAAACTAATCCGGATTAGGAAATCAAGTCCCGGTGGTCCGCCCACGGCGCCCGCTGAAACTTTCTTTCCGCCCTGGAAAAAATCTTTCACCCGCACAATTATGGGGACGTCCATGAAATTATGATTTACTGCGAAAAGGGGATGTGGCGTATACCGATCATGCGACCCATGACCCCACGAGGTTTTCCCGGCCTTCATCCCCCCGGGAGGCGATCAGAGGCCGGCTGCCATGCGGGCCGAGATTCACTTTTGACTTGCATCTTTTGATCGTTTTTTCTAACCTTTCCAATTCATTACAGAACACGCTCGGAATTCGACAACCTGCGGTTATTCCATACCTGAAACAGGTCCGCACAGAAACGAGGGGGGAATCCATGAAAAAAGCACTGTCGACGCTGATCCTGATCACGATGATATGGGGCGGATCGTCCTTTGCGGCCGAACCGGTGAAAATCGGCATGATCACCACCTTGTCCACGAAGGCAGGATACCTGGGAGAGGAAGTCCGCGATGCCTTCAAGCTGGCCATCGATCAGGAGGGCGGCAAGCTCGGGGGCGTGCCGGTTGAACTGATCGTGGACGATGACGGCCGGAAGCCGGAAAAAGCCAAGCAGATTGCAGAAAGGTACATCAAGCGCGACGGTGTTCAGATCATGACGGGAATCATCTTCTCCAATGTGGCCATCGCCGTCGTACCCAAAGTGGTGAAGGAGGGTGTGATTTATATCAGCCCCAATGCAGGCCCTTCTTTGCTGGCCGGCAAGGGCTGCCACCGGAACTATTTCAATGTGGCCTACCAGAACGACAACCTGGACGAGGTAGTGGGCAAGTATGTGACGGATGCCGGCTTCAAGAACCTCTATCTGCTGGCACCCAATTATCCCGCGGGCAAGGATCATCTGGCAGGGTTCAAACGCTATTACCAGGGCGGCCTTGCCGGTGAAGTCTACACCAAGCTGGGCCAGTCCGACTATGCCGCCGAAATTGCCGCCTTGCGGGCCGCCAAACCGGACGCCGTGTTCTTTTTTCTTCCAGGGGGCATGGGGATCAACTTCCTGAAACAATATTCCCAGGCCGGTCTGAATCAGGACATCCCGGTCTTCGGCCCGGCGTTTTCCTTTGATGAACGACTCCTGAAAGCGGTGGGCGATGCCGCCCTGGGCGTGAAGAACGGTTCCCAATGGGCCCATGACCTGGACAACCCGGCCAACCGGCAGTTCGTGGAAGCTTTTCGCAAAGCGTATGGCCGCACGCCGACCTTGTATGCCAGCCAGGGCTATGATGCCGCCCGGTTGATCGGCAGCGCGTTGAAAAAGGTGCAGGGAGATGTATCCGAGACAGAGGCATTGCGCAAAGCCCTGCGGGATGCAGACTTTGACTCGGTACGCGGAAAATTTTCATTCGGCGCCAATCAACACCCCATTCAGGACTTGTATATCCGGGAAGTCGTCAAAAACGAGTCCGGAGAATACACCAACAAGACCCTGAAAGCGGTATTTACCGATCACGGGAACGTGTATGTGGATCAGTGCAAGATACCGTAGCGGCAGGTGATGGCGAATAGGGAATGCCGGATTGGCACCGGTCCGGCCACGGCCTGTGATGGGATGATATGCTGCTGATGATCGAGCAGGTATTGAACGGTCTGCAACTCGGCATCATGCTGTTCATGATGTCGGCCGGTCTTACGCTGGTTTTCGGGATCATGCGGATCATCAATTTGGCCCACGGCTCCTTTTACATGATCGGCGCCTATGTCGGGGCCACGGTGACGGCCAGAACCGGATCCTTTCTCCTGGGCATGGCAGCCGCCCTGCCGGCGGCGGCCATCGCCGGAATGGCGGTGGAGGTGGTCGTGTTGCGCCGCCTCTACAAGAAAGATCACCTCGATCAGGTGCTGGCGACCTTTGGTTTGATCATGTTCTTCAACGAGCTCACCCGGATCGTCTGGGG
>JBNKDU010000050.1:0-2528 GCA_050288425.1 Desulfobacteraceae bacterium
GCACCGATCCCCTCCGGCCAGAAGCGTTGCCGCTGAAACGGATAGCCGGGCAGGGCGATGCGCTGCCGGTCAAACGGCTGGTCAAACCCCGACCAGTCGATCTGCGCTCCCCGCACGTAAAGCCGGGCCAGGCTGTCGAGGATCTGATCCCAGTCCTCCATCTCCCTGCGCAGGGAGGGCAGCCATGCGATTTCCGGTTCGCTCAGGCAATGGGCCGCCATGCCGCACAGCACGGGGTGCGGGCCGATTTCGACAAATGTGCGGTAGCCCATGTCGTACAGGGTTTGGACCGATGCGGAAAACAGGACCGGAGATCGCAAATGACGCTGCCAGTACGTCGGGGTCGTCATTTCGCCCTTCCTGGCTGTTTCCCCGGTGAGGTTGGAGATCAGATGGATCCGGGGGTCTGCATATGCGACCCTGCCGGCCACGGTTTCGAAGGCCGCCATCACCGGATCGACCCCTGCCGAATGAAAGGCGTGGGAGACGTTCAGCGGGGTGGTCCTGATCCCTTCCCCTGAAAATAACCGGACCAGCCGACCGACATCTTCTTCTCCTCCGGAAACGACAACGTGCTTGGGACCGTTGACGGCGGCAATGGATACCCTTCCGCCGGTTTCGCCGGCAATGGCCCGGGCGACATGATCCTCGGCGGCAAAGACGGCCGCCATCCGTCCGCCCCCGGGCAGGGATTGCATCAGACGGGCGCGCTGCCCCACGAAAGCCATGCCCTCTTCGAGGCTGAAAACCCCTGCCGTCACCGCGGCAGCATACTCTCCCAGGCTGTGCCCCATGACGGCGGTAGGTTCTATCCCCCAGGAGCGCCACAGGGCTGTCAAGGCGCATTCCATGGCGAACAACGCAGGCTGCGCGTAGGCGGTCTGGTGAAGGTCGGGCCCGCCGCCGGCCGGCTGCGCACTGTCCGGATAAAGCAGCGCCATCAGATCGAAGCCCTGTTGAGCGGCCAGGATCGTGCGGCATTTTTCAATGGTATCTCTGAATACCGGTTGGGTTTCGAAGAGCCGGCGTCCCATGTTGACAAACTGGGCGCCCTGGCCGGTATACAAGAAGGCGATTTTGAGCGGCGCATCGCTTTCACATCTTCCTTGGGCCACCCCGGGGAACGCTTTGCCTTCGGCAACACTCTCCAAGGCCTGCCGCAATTGAGGGATGGTGTCGGCTTTGATGGCCAGCCGTTGGGGCAAGGTTGCCCTGCCCGTATTGGCGCTGAAACACAGGTCGCCCAAGGCGAGGTCGGGTTCCTGGGAAATGCGCCGCAGATAGCGTCCGGCCAGATCCGTCAACGCCTTTTCGTTTCGCGCCGACAGGCCCAGCAGATGGGCGGGCCGATCGTCCCGGCCGACGGCCCGGGGCTCGGGCTGATAGGCTTCGAGCACCATATGAACGTTTGTGCCGCTGAACCCGAACGAGCTGACGCCGGCGATCAGCGGAGCGGATTGGGGCCATGGCATTTTTTCCCGGGCCACCGCCACCGGCAGCTGATGCCAGGGGATATGGGCATTGGGGGTCGTCATATGCAGGTGCGGCGGTATCGCCTTGTGCCGCAGCATGACCAGGACCTTTATGAAGCTGGCAATCCCCGCTGCGGCCTCCAGGTGTCCGATGTTGGTTTTGACCGCGCCGATGTAGACCGGTCTGTCGGTCGGACGACCTTCCTTGACGACGGCACTCAGCGCCTGGACTTCGATGGGATCCCCCAATGCCGTACCCGTGCCGTGGGTTTCGATATAGGTCACATCGGCGGGCTTGATACCGGCATTTTTCAACGCGGAGCGGATCACCGCCTGTTGGGCCGGTCCGTGGGGAGCGGTCAGCCCGCTGCTGGGGCCGTCCTGATTGGCGGCCGTGCCGCGAATCACCCCGAGGATGCGATCGCCGTCGCCGACCGCATCGGAATGCCTCTTCAATACGACGACACCGCACCCTTCGCCGCGCACATAGCCGTCCGCAGACTGGTCGAAGGTCTTGCAGCGCCCGTCGGCGGCCATCAGCTTATGTTTCGTGAGGATGATGGTGGCATTCGGCTCCAGCATCAGATTGACCCCGCCGGCCAGCGCCATGGTGCACTCATGGCTGCGAAGACTCTGGCAGGCCAGATGAACGGCCACCATCGAAGAAGAGCACGAGGTGTCGATGCTCAGACTGGGCCCCTGCAATCCGAAGGCGTAGGAGATGCGACCGGACGCGATGCTGTTCGCCGCTCCGGATCCGAAGTAGGTATCGATGTGCTCAATCCCATCCCCGGCGGTCTGCAGGTGCGCGTATTCCGATCCTATGATACCGACGAAGACGCCGGTCCGGCTGCCACGCAGGCGATCGGCCGCCTGGCCGGCATCCTCCAGGGCCTCCCACACCACCTCCATGAGCAGCCGCTGCTGGGGGTCCATGCTCACGGCCTCGCGCGGCGATATGCCGAACAGCTTGGCATCGAATTGGTCGATGCCCTCCAGAAAGGCGCCCCAGCGCGTCACCATCTTGCCGGGGGCATCGGGGTCGGGATCGTAATA
>JBNKDU010000051.1:0-2457 GCA_050288425.1 Desulfobacteraceae bacterium
CGGAGGCCCGCCCTACGAAGACCGTCGTTTGCACCCCTGAAATGCTCGTGAGGCGTGAGGCTGGCCCGTTCGAAGAAGAAACGCGAATCCATCCGCCCCACCCCGCAAACGCTCCGAAGCGTAGGGCCGGCCTCCGCGCCGGCCGGTTCGGAGGTTGTACGGGGGGCCGGGATTTCAAACGAGGCGGGCACGGAGGCCCGCCCTACGAAGACCATTGTTTGCACCCCTGAAATTCTCGTGAAGCGTGAGGCCGTCCCGATCGAAGATGAAACGCGAATCCATCGGCCCCATCCCGCAAACGCTCCGAAACGTAGGGCCGGCCACTGCGCCGGCCGGTTCGGAGGTTGGCCGGGGGGCCGGGATTTCCAACGGGGCGGGCACGGAGGCCCGCCCTACGAAGACCATTGTTTGCATCCTTGAAATGCTCGTGAAGCGTGAGGCTGGCCCGTTCGAAGATGAAACGCGAAGCCATCCGCGCCACCCCGCAAACGCTCCGAAACGTAGGGCCGGCCTCCGTGCCGGCCGGTGCGGAGGTTGAACGGGGAGTCGGAATTGCAGGCGGTGGGGAAACGAATCTCCTGTCCGGTGTTGAAAGTTTCGGGCGGGGCCGACGACCAAACATGCAAATTTCGTATCGTCTTCACGGCCGAGGCGATCCGTCATCGAGACTCAAAAACAGGGGGGATATCTGACATGGATGAAGGCTTCATCGATTTCGTACCGCTTCTGGAGTTTCACAATTCCGGCGACTGGGCCTTGCTGCGGTCGGTGCTGGATGCCGAGGAGATCACCTATTTCATCCAGGGCGAACATGTGGCCCCCTACCTGTTCCACGCCCTGCCCATGCGCCTGATGGTCCGCCGGGACCAGGTCGGCGAGGTCCGGGAGATATTGCGCGATATCGAATTCTCCTTCGCCTACAATCTCCCGGAAGATCCGCCGGCCGCTGACGGGGACCGCTAGATCCGAAGACGGTGCGCGGGCCTTTGCGGTTGCTTTTCGGGCGCCCTTTGATTACCATCGAAGCTGCCTTTCCGGTTTGCATGGAGATCGATCCTAATTATATCGGCGTTGCCCCAGCCGCGAGGCGGCGATGGGGGTATGCCGCCAGCGGAGGAGGTCGCGATGCCCAAGAAAACCTTCCACCACGACGACCATGTGCGCGACAAGGGGTGCCCCCAGACTTCGAAATCGTATGCTCCCGATGCCAAGGTGATCAACCTGGCCATCCAGGGCGGCGGTGCCCACGGCGCCTATGCCTGGGGGGTGATCGACCGGCTCCTGGAAGACGGCCGCATCCGGGTGGAGGGGATTTCCGGTACCAGCGCCGGGTCCATGAACGCGGTGATCCTGGCCTACGGCAACTTCACCGGCGGCCGGGGCGGCGCCCGGGCCGCCCTGTACGAATTCTGGAAATCCATCAGCGAAGCCGGCGCCCTGTACAGCCCCCTGAAGCAGACCCCGTGGGAGTACGTCAACAGCCATATCAACAACCAGTGGAACAACGACGACTCGGTGAGTTATCTTCTCTTCGATCTGATGACGCGCACCTTCTCGCCGTACCAGTTCAACCCCTTCAACTTCAATCCCCTGCGGGATGTGCTGGAGCGGTCGGTGGACTTCGATGCCCTGCGCAAATGCCGAGCAACGCGGCTGTTTCTCAGCGCCACCAACGTGCGTACCGGCCGGGTGCGCGTGTTCCGGACGGATGAAGTCAGCGCCGACGTGGTCATGGCCTCGGCCTGCCTGCCGCTGCTCTTCCAGGCGGTCAAGGTCGGCGAAGACTACTACTGGGACGGCGGCTACATGGGCAACCCGGCCCTGTATCCCCTTTTCTACCATACCGAAAGCCGGGATGTGCTGGTGATCCACATCAACCCCGTGGAACGGGATGAACTGCCCACGCAGTCGGCCGATATTCTCAACCGCCTCAACGAGATCACCTTCAACTCCTCCCTGCTCAGCGAGATGCGGGCCATCGCCTTCGTGACCAAGCTGTTGGAGGAGGAATGGATCAAGAAGAAGTACCAGTCCAGGCTCAAGCACCTGATCATGCACTCCATCCGGGCCGACGGCGTGCTGTGCGACCTGAGCGTGGCCAGCAAGTTCAACACCGACTGGCATTTTCTGCTCTACCTGCGCGACCTGGGGCGCGGCATCGCCGACAACTGGCTGAAGGAAAATTTCGACGATATCGGCAAACGTTCCACCGTGGATCTGCGCGCCGAGTTTCTGGAAACCGGTTCCGGGCATACCCATTGAGGGTGGTATCCTCCTTTGTCCGGCACCATTCCGCGGGGATCGACGCAACCGCCAAACGAGGAGTCCCATGAAGAAAATTCTACTCTACTTTGCCGCCGGTTGCCTGGGGGCCGTGGCCAACAGCCTGGCCGTCTGGGCGTTCGGAGAACTGGGGATCAGCCGCGCGCTGGGAGTCTCCATCGCGCCGCACCTGAC
>JBNKDU010000052.1:0-47271 GCA_050288425.1 Desulfobacteraceae bacterium
AGCTCTTCGGTAAGACCGAATTGGGTGGACAGGTTAAAGCGTCGGTCGAGGGAGCGAAATACCTCTTTTAAGGCCAACACAAAGGTCTGGCGGACGCCCTTGCCACGGAGCGCGCTGCCGAACACCAGGGGCAGTTCGGTGGGTTCCCATCGACCGCGGATCTCCTCTTCGCTCACGATGTCGTCCAGGTCCCGTTTGTTGAATTGAATCACCAGGGGTATGGTGGAAAAATCCAATCCCACCCTGCCTGCATTTTTTTCCAGATTATCAAAGCTTTCAAAGTTGCTCACCGCCTGATTGACCTGGGAATCGGCGACGAATACCACCCCGTCGGCTCTTGACAAAACGGCTTTTCGGGTGGCGTCGTGGGCGACTTGGCCGGGTACGGTGTAAAGCTTGATCTTGGCCATCAAGCCATCGGCGCCCTTAATCAGGAGGGGCAGGAAATCAAAGAAAAGGGTTCGGTCCCCCTTGGTTTCAAAGGCCATGAAATCGCCGCAATTGTGGGGATCGAGCACATCATGCAGCCGCATCAGGTTGGTGGTCTTGCCACTCAATGCCGGTCCGTAATACACCAATTTGGCGATTAATCTTTTTTTTATGGGATCGAATTCTGCCATCTGTTCACCGTCACCTAATTATCGCGCAAAATGATTGCCGTCTAAGGGTCGGTTAAAGACCCCGGGGGACACCCACAATGCGCTCCGGCTTTTCAGCATCTATCTTTGTATTGGCATTGGTAGCGTGAAACTTTAGATGCAATAACCTTCTGCGGTTGCAGGTTGATTTTTGATCGTTCGTGCACCATAGTGGCTCACGAGTTTCTGTGATGAGGTGAAAAATCAGATGCATTATGAAGGCAATATCATCCGTCCTCCCAGCGAGGCCAATTCCATTTTGCTGCAAGTCACCGTAGGGTGTTCTCGAAACAAATGTACCTTTTGCGGTTCATATCAGGGTGAGCGCTTCAAGATAAAATCGGACGATTTGATCATGGCGGACATCGAATTTGCCGCGCGACACTGCCGACGGCAGCGCCGTCTCTTTTTGTGCGATGGGGATGCATTGATCATTCCGCAAAAGCGGTTGATGAACATATTGGGCGAGATAAAGGCGCGTCTGCCCTGGGTCACGCGGGTGGGCAGCTATGCCAATGCCAAAAGCTTGAAGATGAAAAGCAGCCAGGAACTCAATGATCTCAAGGCATCGGGCCTGGGTATCCTTTATATGGGGCTCGAGACCGGTGATGACGTCACCCTTGAAGCCATTAACAAAGGGGCATCGTCCCAATTGATGATCGATATGGGCCGCAAAGCAAAGGCGGCCGGATTCAAACTGTCGGTAACCGTTTTGCTCGGCATTGCGGGGAAAGAACGGTCCCAGATACATGCCCGGGAGACCGGTCGCGTCCTTACCGCCATAGACCCGGATTATATCGGCGCCTTGAGCCTGATGCTGATTCCCGGAACGCCACTCCATGACGAATATCAGACGGGTCGATTCCCGCTGATCGATGCCCATGAGATGCTGGCCGAACTGCGAACCATGTTTGCCGAAACCCGCCTCTCAAAAGGGTTGTTTCACGCCAACCACGCCTCCAACTACCTGCCCATCAAGGCGCGTCTGCCCAGGGACCGGGAGAAGGTGCTGGCATTGATCGACAAGGCCCTGGCCGGAGATGTCGGCCTCAAACCCGAGTGGCTGCGGGCACTCTGATTTGGGCGATCGGGAATTGGTCGATTTGTTGATTGGTTGGTTCGGAGATGGCCATTCCGCGAAGCCATCAACTGCTTGCATCCGCATTCGATCCATTGTAACAAGCCTGGCATTCGACAATTCCCGGCAGCTGTACGGTACGAGCAAAGGAGAGTTTTAAAATGACCACCTGCAAAATTCTTGATATCGACCAGAGGAGCGTCAACACCATCCGGTCTCTGGCCATGGACGCCATTCAAAAAGCCAATTCCGGGCACCCCGGGGCGCCCATGGGGTTGGCGGCGGCCGGTTACATACTCTGGACCCGGGTCATGCGGCACAACCCCCGGAATCCCGACTGGCCCGACCGCGACCGCTTCGTGCTTTCGGGCGGGCATGCCTCCATGCTGCTTTACAGCCTCCTGCACCTCACCGGTTACGACCTGAGCCTCGACGACATCAAAAATTTTCGCCAATGGGGCAGTAAGACGCCGGGACATCCGGAGTTTGGACATACACCGGGGGTGGAGACCACCACCGGACCGTTGGGCCAGGGAATTGCGAACGCCGTGGGCCTGGCCATGGCCGAACGCCACCTGGCCGCCCGGTTCAACCGTCCGGGCCAGGAAATCGTGGACCACTATACCTATGCCATCTGCGGCGACGGCGACCTGATGGAAGGCGTGTCTTCCGAGGCCGCCTCCCTGGCCGGCCATCTGGGCCTGGGCCGCCTGATCTGCATCTATGACGACAACGAGATTTCCATCGAAGGCAGTACCGACATCACCTTTACCGAAGATGTGGCCAAACGTTTCGATGCCTACCACTGGCAGATCATCAAGGTGACGGACGGCAATGACCTGGAAGCCATCGAGAAGGCCTTGAACGAAGCCAAAAAAGAGCAGGCCCGACCCAGCCTGATCCTCCTGAACACGCAGATCGCCTACGGCAGTCCCAACAAGCAGGGATCCCACGATGCCCATGGCGCTCCCCTGGGGGAAGAAGAGGTCCGGCTGACCAAGAGCTGCCTGGGCTGCAATCCCGATGAAACATTCTGCGTGCCCGACGATATTCGTGAACACTGCCGCCGGGTGGCGGCCACCGGCGCCGACCAGGAAGCCGCCTGGCAGAAGGCCTTCGATGCCTACAAAGCCGCCAACCCCGGGCTGGCCAATGCCTGGGTGGACGCCCTGAGCGGTTTTCTGCCCCGGGGATGGGATCTGGGGCTGGCCGAATTCACCCCGGACGACGGCCCCATGGCCACCCGGGCCGCATCGGGCCAGACGCTCAACGCCCTGGCCGGGCGTCTGCCCACCCTGATGGGCGGATCGGCCGACCTGGCGCCGTCCAACAAGACCTACCTGACCGGCGAGCCGGAATTTCAAAAGGGCGATTACGCCGGCCGCAACATTCGTTTCGGCGTCCGCGAGCATGCCATGGGCGCCATCATGTCGGGCATGTTCCAGCACGGCGGCATCCGGCCCTACGGCGGTACCTTCCTGGTATTCGCCGATTATATGCGGCCGGCCATCCGGGTGGCGGCGCTGATGAAACTGCCGGTGATCTACGTTTTTACCCACGACTCCATCGCCGTGGGCGAGGACGGCCCCACCCACCAGCCGGTGGAACAACTGGCCTCCCTGCGCGTAATTCCCAATGTGCTGGTGCTGCGCCCCTGCGACGCCAACGAGACCGCCGATGCCTGGTGTCAGGCCATCAAGACCAACGACCGGCCCGTGGCCATGCTGTTCAGCCGTCAGAAGCTGCCCATCCTGCCCCGGGAGCAGACCGCCGGACGCCTGGGTCAGGGAGCCTATGTGCTGTCCGACTGCCAGGGCGCACCGGACCTGCTGCTGCTGGCCAGCGGTGCCGAAGTACACCAGACCCTGGAGGCCCAGTCGATCCTGCAATCCCAGGGCGTGGCCGCGCGGGTGGTGAACATGCCCAGCTGGGAACTGTTCGAAAACCAGACCGAAGAATACAAGCGGGAAGTGCTGCCGCCGGAAATCAAGGCCCGGGTGGCCGTGGAAGCCGGTGCCACCCTGGGCTGGGAGCGCTATGTGGGCGATGGGGGCATTGTGATCGGCATGACGACCTTCGGCGCCTCCGCTCCGGGAGGCGAGGTCCTGGCCCGATTCGGCTTCACCGCCGAAAACGTGGTGGAAAAGGCCCTGGCCTTGGTGGACAGGTAACCCCCCCAAACGCAACCCTGACGGTAAGAAATTGAAAACGCGTCCGTTAGGCGGACGCGTTTTTTAATGCGGTTGATTCGACATCAAGACCCCGGCATGTGCTCGTTTGGCCACCGGTGCATGACCTGCGACGAAAATTCGGACCGGGGCGGCACTGCATCGCGGCTATACTTTGAACCGAGCGACCAGTTCATCGAGCTGGCCGGCCAACCGCGAAAGCGCTTCGGCGCTTCGTTTCACCTGGTTGCTGCTGTTGGTCATCTCGCCGGTCAGTCCGTTGACCTCTTCGATATCCTCCGAGATGGTCGTGGCCGAGCTGGAGCTCTGGGAGACATTGGCGTTGACTTCGCCGACTCCCTGGGAAGCCTGGGCCACATTGCGGGCGATCTCCTGGGTCGCCGCCGACTGCTCCTCCACCGTTTCGGCGATGGTGGAGACGATCTGGTCGATCTCGTCGATCACCGTCGAAACCGATTGGATGGCCTGAACCACGCTTTCCGAACTCGTTTGGATTCCCGTCACCTGTCGTTTGATGTCCTGGGTCGCTCCGGCGGTCTGTCTGGCCAACTCTTTGATCTCGTTGGCCACAACGGCGAATCCCTTGCCCGCCTCCCCAGCGCGGGCAGCCTCGATGGTGGCGTTCAGCGCCAGAAGGTTGGTCTGCTCCGATATCTCGGTGATCGTTTCGGTGACCTTGCCGATTTCCAGGGCGGATACGCCCAATTCGCCGACGATGCCGGAGGCGTCTTTGGCTTGGGAAACCGCCGAAGAGGTGATTTCGCGGGCCCGTTCGGAATTCTTGGCGATTTCACTGATAGTGGCGCTCATTTCTTCGGACGAGGTGGCCACCATGTTCAGGTTGGTGGCCGCTTGTTCCATGGCAAGGGCCACGGAGTTGAGGTTGGAGCTCATTTCACCGGTTGAAGCGGATACCGATTCTGATTTGGAGGAAGTCTTCTCGGCGCCGTCAGACATCAGACCGGCGATTTCGGTCAGCTCCGAGGAAGACCGGGTCATCGAGTTGATCCCTGCAATGATCTCCTTGAACATGGCACCGATCCTGCGGGTCATCTCATTGAGCGCCTTGACCAGCGTACCGACCTCGTCGGTCCGGCGAATGGCCAGCGTTTGACTGAAATCGCCCTCGGCCATGATTTTGGCAAAATCGACGCCGCGTATGATGGGCCGGGTAATCGTCCTCGTAATCAAAAGCGCGACGACGACGATGGCCGCCGAGCATACAAGCGCCATGGTGGCCATGAGCCACTGCATTTTACGAACGGCGGAAAACGCCTCGACCACATTGACTTCCGCAACGAGGGCCCACTGGTGGCCGAATACTTCCAGGGGGCTATAGCTGGCCAATACCCTCTGTCCATTGTAGTTGGTGGTGATCTGCGTGTCTTCCCGGCCCTCCAGCGCTGCCTGCACGGAGGGCGTTTCCATCCTGTCCCCCCGCGATGGGGCGAATGATCCCTTCACCGAGTAGTGTTCCGGTGAAAACCGGGTATCGGAACGCATCAATCCGCCGGGACCGACCAGATAGGTCTCGCCGGTTTCGCCCATGCCGCTTCGATCCACCATGATTTCATTGATCCGGTCTGCGGAAATCCGGAATACGACCACCGAACGCAAGAACTCTTCCTCTTCGAAAAGCGGATATCCGATCAATGCGCTAGGAAGGTTGTCGTCCGGTGCATAAGGGGCGAAATCGAGAAAATAGGGTTTCCCGGTTTCCATGACCTTTCTCCAGACCGCGGCCAGGGGCCCGTCCTTGAGCGTACCATAAACGAGGTTGGCGCCCAGATCGCTCTTGCGGGCGGCCGAATATTGGACGTGTCCCCAAGGGACACTGATGAAATAGATATCCGCGTAACCGCCTTTGTCCCGCATCCGCGAGAAATTTCGCGCATCGGCGGCGGCGATGTCTTCATACCCTTTGTCGGCGGCCCGGTCTGGAGTGCCGGCCTCTCCCGAAGTAAGAAAAGGATCTTTTTCCCCGATGCTGTTCAAGTTGACGTACATGTCGAACTTCTCATACAGATAGTAGGCGTCCTGACTCGCGGTCAAGGTTCCCAGATCATTGAAGACTTGGTTGAAATAGGCTTCGATTTGTTTTTTCTTGGTATGTTTCGCGGCCTGGAGTTTATCGAATGCGGCCTGGTTCAATGCTTTCTTGGAGGCGCCGAGGGAAATGACCCCAACCATCGTCAAGGGAATCAGACCAACAACAAGGAAGCTCAATAACATCTTGGTGCCCAACTTCATGCCTCGTCCCATCATCGATTGATCCTTTGTCTCCCGGAAGATGCACTTGCGGTGCAGGTGTGCCGAAGTCGCAATCGTCTTGTACCCATGAAAAATCGAAGGCTGCGCGCCAGCGGCACGAATGGCGCGACCGAAAGAATGCAGGTCACGTCGTCTATTGTCCGATGATTATATCGATCTACGATCCGGAAACTTTAATCAGATTGCCGGTAGGACGCGATGGCCTGGAGGAGGCGGTCGGCATCGGCGGGGTCGTTCAGGGCCGACAGGGGGATCACATGGTGCAGCAGGCCCTTGAGCACGATGTAGATGTGCTTGCGGTCCTTGCCGGTGAGTTCCACCTGGTCCCAGTCATGGTGGGTGGTGTCGGTGCCGATGGAGATATCGAAACCGTCGGCGTCGATGCGCAGGATGCGGTCCCTGTCGAACAGCCCCTGCTTGTCCTTGCGCCGTTCGCGCTTGAAATCCCTTTTGAACTGCACCAGGACACTGCGCTCCCGGAACAGCCAGGCCAGGGTCGATACGATCAAGAACGCCAGCAACACATTCCAGCGGTTATGGTTGACGGCGAACAGCGATAAGATGAGCACGAGGATGATTTCGACGACGATGTACCGGTGAAGCATCATCTTCTTGCCGGTGTCGGTGTTTCGCAGGACGAATTTCTGCAGGGCCACCAGGTCATCGAGTGTGTTGCGGTAGCGGATTTGCATGGGATTTCCGATTCATTCTAATTCTGGTCCGCGGCGGCGGCAGGTTCCCTGTTTTCGAATATCCGGATCACCTGTTCGATATGGTGCTTGGTCGCCGTATAGGCCTTCGGCGCATCATGGTTTTTGATGGCGGTCATGATCTGGATGTGTTGCCGGTGAACGGTATCGGAATCGATGGATTCTCTGTCCAGGGCAAACAGGTTCTCCCGGATTCCGTAGGCAAGGAAATCGTAAAATTGTTTCATGATGAAGATCTGCAGCGGATTGTGGGTAGCAAAGGCAATGGCCATGTGAAACCGGGCATCGGCATGGGATCCCAAACGACCTGCTTTGACTTGGGTTTCGATTTCTGCGATAGTCATTTCCAGAAATTCGATATCGGCCGGTCGGGCGCGTTTTGCCGCCAGCGCGGCGCCATTGCATTCGATCCCCATGCGGACCTCCAGGAGATCCCGCATGGTGGCATTGTGCGATTCCATGATCCCGGCCATATACGAATGGGTGCCGCCCCCCGGCTGACGGACGAAGGTGCCCTGTCCCTGTCGTTGTTCCAATATACCCATTACCACCAGTTTGTTTACGGCGCTACGGATCGACGTCCGACTGACCTGGAAGGCCTCGGACAGTTCACGTTCGGTCATGATCTTTTCGCCGGGTTTGAATTCGGCACGCAAGACCAGATCATGGAGTTGATCGAAGACCTGATCGGCGATTCGTTTGGGTTTGATGGGTTTGAGTTGTCGGGCCATGATGACCGACCTTTCTATAGATCGCTTCATCCTGTCAAGCGAAAATATCCGTCTCCGTATGGCTTGTTGGCACAGGTTTCGCAAACCGAGGAAACATGCACAGGGTGGTCGCATACATGGCAGGGGCGTCACAGTGGCACAGCCCCGGATTCCGGATTTGCGTCAGAAATGCAGCGGTTTGAAAGGATACGGTGCGTCGAATGCGTCGAAAAATCAGTCATGACTGGCTGCCTGACATGCAGACTGGCTGGATCTGCCGGCATGCTTCCAGCGGACATCGAATTGGTATTACCAATCGACCCGTTCGGTGTGCAAATGACAGTGGAACATTGAACCCATAGAAGGAGGAAGTTTCATGAGAAAGAGTACAATGGTAAAAGTTTTGATCGCATTGTTCGCCGTGATGTTCTGCCTGAGCATTACACCGGCCATGGCCGCCAAAGAGAAACCGGTTCTTTTGAAGGTGCCGGTAACGTTTTCCACTGCCCTTCCCGGACTCGGCGATGGTATCCTCTTCATGGCCAACAACCTGGATACCCTGAGTGGCGGCACCGTCAAAATGAAGGTCTATGAGCCCGGAAAACTGATCGCCCCATTTGAGATCCTGGATTCCGTATCAAAGGGAAAGATCAATGCCGGTTATTCGGTTGCCGGCTATTGGACCGGAAAGATTCCCGCTGCGCCGTTGTTTTCCGCCGTGCCGTTCGGACCGGAAGCCGGCGAGTACCTGGCGTGGTTTTACTATGGCAATGGAATGAAACTTTACCAGGAGATGTATGACCAGGCGGGCTTCAATGTGAAAGTATTGCTGGCTGCCATCATCGCTCCGGAGACCTCCGGCTGGTTCAGCAAGCCGATCACCAGCAAAGACCAGCTCAACGGGATGCGTATGCGCTTTTTCGGTCTCGGCGGTGCAGCCATGCAGAAGCTCGGGGTTCAAACCAGCTTGCTGCCCGGTGGCGAGATCTTTCCGGCTCTGGAAAAGAACGCCATCGATGCCACCGAATTTTCCATGCCGGCCATCGACCAGCGCCTGGGTTTTTATAAGGTCGTGAAATACAACTACTTCCCGGGTTGGCATCAGCAGGCCACCACTTGTGAGCTGCTGATCAACAAGGATGCCTGGAACGGGCTGAGCGATCATCAGAAGATGGTCATTGAAGTGGCCGCCAAGGCATCCGTGGCTGACAGCTTTGCTCACACAGAAGCCATCCAGGGCAAGGTGATTCGTGAAAACGCCTCCGAGCGTGGCGTTCACAACATGTACTGGTCCCAGGAGATGCTGGACTCCTTCAAGGCGGCATGGGAAGATGTCGCCAAGGAACAAGCCGCCAATGATGCCTTCTTCAAAAAGGTCTGGGATGATTTTTCCGATTTCCACAAAGACTATGCGTATTGGGCTTCACTCGGGTTCCTGCCGCGTCCCGCACCACCCAAATGATCAAGAAGTAACCTTACGCACAAATTCGTGATGCGCTCCCAAACCCTCTCCCCTCATGGGGAGGGGGGGCCGGGAGCATGGAAGGAATAACATGCATCAAGAAACGACAACGGCACCCAAGTTCTGTACGATGACGGACGGGATCATCCGACGGATCGGACATTATTTTTCATGGCTCAACGCAATCCTCGTCCTGGTGATCATCGTTCAGGTGTTTCTGCGCTATGTGATGGGAATGGGCCTGGTGGTCCTGGAAGAGTTGCAATGGCATCTCTACGCGGTCGGGATCATGTTCGGGCTCTCCTATTGCGTGGTCCAGGATTCTCACATTCGTTTGGATGTTCTTCACGACAACTACAGTCAGCGAACCAAGGAATGGATCGAGTTATTGGGAAATCTCCTGCTTCTTCTTCCGATCATCACCATCATTCTCATCCATTCGTGGGATTTTCTCAAGGAATCCTGGATGGTCGGCGAAAGATCGGACTCTCCCCTCGGGCTTCCGGCCCGTTACTTTATTAAATCTTTCCTGATATCCGGGTTCGGCCTACTGGCGCTGGCCACATTATCAAGAACGGTCAGGAGTGTCGCCTATTTACGAAGCAACAAAAGACCGGAGAAACACAGCGATGCTGATTAATGATTATCTCGTCATAGCAATGTTCCTGACATTCATTGCCCTGCTCTTTACAGGTTATCCCATTCCCTTCGTGCTGGCCGGCGTTGCCGCCATTTTCACCCTGGTCGGCTATCTGGCCGACCTTTATCTGGGCGCGTTTACCGGGCTGGATTTCATGTATGTGGGGATGGTGGTCAACCGGATCTACAAGTTGATGGACAACTGGGTGCTGGTTGCGGTTCCCATGTTCATTTTCATGGGGTTGATGCTGGACCGCTCGGGCGTGGCCGAAAAGATGATGAGCCGCATGCAGGCCCTTTTCGGACCCGTGCGTGGCGGATTGGCCGTGGCCGTCACCGTCATCGGCATCGTCCTGGCCGCCTCCACCGGTATCATCGGCGCTTCCGTCGTGCTGCTCGGCCTGCTTTCCGTTCCGGCGATGCTCAAACAGGGCTATTCCAAGGCCCTGGCCACCGGAACCGTGTGTGGCGCCGGAACACTGGGCATCCTGATTCCACCCAGCATCATGCTGGTGATCATGGCCGACCAGTTGGGACTCTCGGTGGGTGACCTGTTTATGGGGGCCGTCATTCCCGGCATCCTGCTGGGGACTCTTTACCTGGTTTATATTTTAGGTTTCTGTGCCCTTAATCCAAAGGCCGCCCCGTTGGATCCCAACCGGCCTCCCCTTCGGTTGAAAATGGTCTGGGAGGTGTTCTTGACGATTTTGCCCACCGCCGCGCTGATTCTCGCGGTGCTGGGATCCATATTCGTCGGTGTCACCACGCCCACCGAGGCCAGTGGTGTCGGCGCATTGGGGGCCACTCTCCTGGCGGCCGTCAACAAACGCTTCAACTGGAAGGTCCTCAAGGAAGTCACCCATGCCGCCTTCAATACCACCGGCTATATTTTCGGGATCTTCATCGGCGCCACCTGTTTCGCCCTGGTGCTGCGGGGTCTGGGAGGCGATGAATTGATCGAACGGGCGCTCACGGGACTTCCGTTGGGACCCTACGGCGTGATGGCCGTAATTTTAGGAGCGGTCTTCATACTGGGATTCTTCCTGGACTGGATCGAAATCACCTTGATCATCCTGCCCCTGCTTGCGCCGGTGGTCAAGAATCTCGGCATTGACATCCACGGGTACGGGGTCATCGATAACCCGGCTCTGATCTGGTTCTGCATACTGGTGGCGGTGAGCCTGCAGACATCGTTTCTGACGCCGCCTGTGGGATTCGCCCTCTTCTATTTAAAAGGGGTGGCCCCCAAAGAGGTGGTGCTGTTGGACATTTATAAGGGCGTTGTCCCTTTCATTATTTTGCAGCTGATCGGTCTGTTGATCGTGGCCATCTTTCCTCAATTGGTGATCTGGCTGCCGGCGGTGGCCTACGGTTCCTGATCCGGCCGGCGGCAAAACAAGGCCGGATATGAATTCACAGGCATGCGAAGGCCTGGGATGCCGCGGAACCGGGGAGATCCCCGCATATCGATAGGCAGTTGATATATATATATAAACAATCGAATTACCCAAGGCCTCCTCAAACCGTAAATCTCCCTCCCCTTGGGTAAGTGGGGCGGTCGCAAGACCGCCCCTTTCTTTTTTTTCGGACAAAGGCCAGGATCCGTCTGAAAAAAAGGACAAGGCCGCCTCGCTCTTCCCATCTCCACGCTCGTTAAATTAATTGTATAATAACAGTAAGTTAAATAAGAAATAAGAAAAATAGATTTATTTAATGATTTTAATTGATAAAATATAGATGATTACATTTGATAAATCATGTAAATCATTGCCAATTATTGAGCGGGGGCAGTCTGAAAAAAAGGACAACGCCGACTTTTGGGCCATATGGAATCACAGATTCAATCGGGGGCCACAGGTAGATTGGTATTACCAATTGGTTGGGTCAGGGGCTAATTTCCGGCCGTGAATTCCAGACCATGCCTCTTGAGCAGTGCGTAAAAGTGGGAGCGCGATAGTTTGGAGACCTGCAGGATGGATTGAATGTCGCCGTTGGCCTGGCGGATGAGATTTTCCAGGTAGGCTTTTTCCATCTGCAGCTTGTAGGCTTTGATGGAGGGCAGGGGTTGGAGCGACCCGGGATCCGGTTGCGTGGCCGGCCGGGTGGATTGCAGGCCCGCCGGCGGGTCGGTGTCGGCCGGAGGCTGCCTGTCTCCGAGCATGGTACGCGCCACGTCGATGCGGATGTCCGACGGCAGGTGCATGGCGAACAGGGTCATGTCTTCGCCTGCCGCCACGAAGGCCCTTTCCAGGGAATGGAACAGTTCGCGCACGTTGCCGGGCCAGCGATAGCCTTCGATGATTTTCATGAAGTCGGCGTCCACCCCTTTGTTGCTGATACCGGCGCTTTCGCTGAGAACGTTGAGGTAGAACATGGTCAGTGCCTTGATATCGTCCTTGCGATGCCGCAGCGGCGGCAGGGGCAGGGCAATGGCCTTCATCCGGTAATAGAGGTCTTCCCGGAAACGGCCGGCCGTCACCATCTTCGCCAGGTCGCGATTGGTGGCGGTCATGAGCCGGAAATCGCTGTGGACCTCGTTGCGCGCTCCCACGGGCCGGAAGCGCTTCTCCTGCAGCACCCGCAGAAAGACTTTCTGCATGTTGGGGTCGAGCTCGCCCACTTCGTCCAGGAAGAGCGTGCCCCCGTCCGCCTGCTTGACCAGTCCGCTGCGGTCCTGGCTGGCGCTGGTGAAGGCCCCTTTCTTGTGGCCGAAGAGGATACTCTCCATGAGGTGCTGCGGCATTGCGGCACAATCCACCACCACGAAGGGCTGGTCGCCGCGTTCACTGTTGCGATGGATGGTGCGGGCCATCAACTCCTTTCCGGTGCCGGTTTCGCCGGTGATCAGGACGCTGAAGTCGCTTTGGGCGGCCATGGCCACGATGTCGAAGCATTTGCGCATGGCCACGCTGCCGCCCACCACTCCTTCGGTGTCCAGGGCCCGGAGTCCGTGCTTGGTCTGTTTCTCCTCCCGGTAGGCCATGGCCCGTTGGAGGGTCAGGCGGGTCTTCTTGATGGGCGAAGGCTTGACCAGGTAGTCCCAGACCCCGCCCTGGATCGCCAGTTCGGCGCCGTCCGGGTCGCCTTTGCCGGTGAGAATGATGACTTCGGGGCGGGACGGGGCGGCCTTGATCTGGTGCAGGGCTTCCAGGCCGTTTCCGTCGGGCAGGCGCACATCCAGGAACACCGCGTCCACGTCGACGGCGGCGAGGGTTTCGAGTCCCTGTCGCAGGCTCCGGGCGGTGAGGCAGGTCAGCCCCATGCGGGTCACCAGGCTCTCCATGGTCATACAGACTTCCGGATCGTCGTCGATGATCAGTATGCTGGCCATGATTATTCTCGCCGGCGGTTCATCCCACATCCAGGACCTCCCGGATGGTCCGGGAAATGATTGCCTTGTTGTAGGGTTTGCGGATCAACCGCTTGATATTGGTGTTCTGCTGCTGCATGGCTTCGGGCGCCTTGCGGCCGGTGACGACGATCACCGGAATTTGGGGATCGTGAAGGGCCACATGTTCGGCCAGTTGCAGACCGTTCATTTCCGGCATGTCATAGTCGGTGATCACCAGATCGAAGTGCTCCCCGTTGTTGGCCAACTGGGCGCAGGCCTCCCGTCCGGTGGCGTGGGCCTTGACGCGATAGCCCAGCTGTCCCAGCACCCGGGGGATCAATTCGAGCTGGTCCTCGTCGTCCTCCACGAACAGGATGGTCTCATCCCCTTTATAAATAGTCAGATCCTTGGCCGCCGCGGCAGCGGCGGCCGGGGCGATGAGCGGCAGATAACAGTCGAAGCGGGTCATTTCATCGGGGATGCTTTCCACCCGTATGGCACCGTTGTGGCCCTTGACGATGCCGTGCACCACGGCCAGGCCGAGACCGGTGCCTTCCCCCTGCTCCTTGGTGGTGAAGAAGGGATCGAAGATCTTATCCTGAATATCAGGGGAAATCCCCGGCCCGTCGTCGGTGACGCTCAACCGCAGGTAGGGTCCGGGCGGTACGCCCAGCAATTGACCTTCCTCGGCCTGGATCTCGGTGAGAACGAGCTGGATGGACAATACACCGCCCCCGTCCTTGAGGGCATGAAAGGCGTTGGTGCAAAGGTTCATGACCACCTGGTGGATCTGGGTGGGGTCGGCCTGGCAGAGGGCCATTTCCGTGGCGATGTGGGTTCGGATGTCGATATTGCGCGGCAGGGAAGCCTGGATCAGGGCCACGGCCTCTTCCACCACCTCGGCGATCTGGGTGGGCTTGAAGCCTTCCTTGTCGGCCCGGGAGAAGGTCAGGATCTGTTTGACCAGCCGGCTGCCCCGGCGGGCGGCTTTGAGGCTGCGGCGCAGGTCTGCGGCCGCCAGGGTGTCCACGGGAATGTCTTCCATGGCCAGCTCGGTGGAGTTGATGATGGATGTCAGGATATTGTTGAAGTCGTGGGCGATGCCGCCGGACAGGGTTCCGATGGCCTCCATCTTGGTGGTTTCCACCAATTTGTTCTGCAGGAGGACATTCTTGGTGATGTCTTCGGCGGTGCTCAGCACGCCCACAACCTGGCCGGCCTCGTCGTGGAGGGGCACCCGGTTGACTTTGAGCCAGACCTTCTGGTCGTTGTCGCGGTGCATGGTCCATTTCATGTGGTACGCGGCCTTGCCCTCCTGCACCACCTGTTGATCGGTTTGGACGCTCAACTCGGCCACGGTGGGATCCGGGATGATTTCCCGGTCGGTCTTGCCGGCGATCATGCGCAGGTCGAACAGCCCGAAGAAGTTGCCAAAACTGCGGTTGGCGCCGATGTATTTCAGATTCTTGTCCTTCCAGTGCACGTGCTGGGGGATGTTGTCCAGCACCAGTTGCAACATCTGCTTGGAGGCCAGCAATTCTTTTTCCGTGACCTTGCGCTGGGTGATGTCGTGGATGGCGCCCACGATGCCGATGATCCGATCCTTGGTGTCGCTATAGCTGGCTTTGTGCAAAATGACGTCGCGTTTTTCGCGGCCATCGAGGCAGATGCGTTTCTCGTAGGATTGAATGCCCATCTGGTCCAGCAGCCGGGTATCGATTTCGTCCACCAATTGTCCCGGCCCGGCTTTCGACAATTGTCCGTCAGCGACACCCAGTATTTGCTCCCGCTTCAGGCCGAACCATTGTTCAAAGGCCAGATTGACGCCGCTGAAGCGGCCGCGTCCGCTGCGAAAGTAGATCGGGATGGGGATGGCGTTCATCAACTGACGCACAAAAGCGAGTTGGTCCTTCAGTTTGTGTTCGGCGGCCTTGCGCTGGGAAATATTGAAAATCAGGAAAACCAGTGTGACCGATACCAGACCGACGCCCAGCATCAGGAACCAGAACACCTGGCGGTCGATCTCGAAAAAATAGGAGCTGTGATTGATCAGGGTGCTGCCTTTGGGCAGGTCGTCGCTGTCGATATGAAAGCGATCCATGACCTTGTTGTCGAAGAGGAACGATTCGTCGTTGGGTTTGATGATGGGGATATCCGCCGGCTTCTCCCCGTCCAGAACCCGCAGGGCCATGCGGGCCGCTTCCGCGCCGTGTTCATACCCGCTGATCAGGTTGCCGCCCACGACGCCGGAGCCCAACAGGAATTTCCAGTTGGTGTAAATCGGCGCCCCGGTCTCTTGATAGAGGGCTTCGACGATTTCGTTGGCGGTGTAGCGCCCCCCCTTGTGGTCCAGGTAGAAGGGAATGAAATAGAAGACGCTGTCCGGCGCCATGGCCTTGGCGTCGTGGATGAGTTGTTCCAGTTGCCGGGCTTTGAGAAACTCGTACTTGGGCTGCCTATCCATCTTGGCGAAGGCTTTGAGGATCTGGGTCTTGATGGCCACGGCGGTGGTGGAATCGTCTTCGATGACGACGAAGCGTTTGCGCTCCGGGTGGAATTTCTGGGCCAGTTCCAGGTTCTTCTTGATGTCGAAGGACTCCACGACGCCCGTGATATGGGACATGCCCTGGATCGACTGGGGCGAGAAATCGTTGACGCCGCAGAAGATGGTCGGAACGCCGGGGAACAATTTATCTTGAAATTGAAGGTAAAAATCGAAGCCGTTGTTGTCGGAGACGATGATCACATCGAAATGGGTATTGCGGTACTTATGCTCGTAGAGGGCGAACAGGTACATCTTGACTTTCTGGTCGTAGCGCGTCTTGGTGTCCATATATTCGATACTCAGAGCGATATCGCGCTTGCTCTTGGCGATGACCGCCTTGATGCCCTCCAGGATGGTGTCCGACCAGCCATACCCGTTGTCGTAGGAGTTGAGGTAGAGCAGGTTGACGCGGTTGTCGTCGTCGGCCGGACATCGGGAGGGGTGCAGCGCCCAGACGGCCAGGGAGACGAGGGTGAACCATATGGCGATGTTCTTTTTCATGTTCCTTCCCGGGATGATACCGCTTCGATTTCTGAAACGGCGAATTACCTTATCAGATTTTAAGCAGAATTTCAGGATGGATCAATGGAATTGAGCGGCCCGGTGTTGGCCGGGTACATTGCGGACGGCGCGTGGTCTGAAATTTTGCAACCAAGGTTGTTCCAGTCACTTTCTACTGAAATACCTGAAACTTAGCCTCATTTCATCTGCAAAAAATGCGCCAATAAATCAAATATAGCCCATGCCTTTTCAATGGCGGCGGCAAGAGACCCCATCCGACTTTTGACGGCGGGTCGGCATGACGTCGACTATCGAAGCCGCATCGAGGTGGACATGATCTCAGGGATGGTGGTAGGCCTACTTCTTGCTAATTCACTGATCCTGGATATCCGGCGAGCGCATCCGGCTCAGCCTGGACCGGGCCCGTGTTGTCCGGTTGCCGACGTTCGATCAAGTGAAAATCATTGGAAAATTGCAGAGAGGGGTGAAGCGAATGGGGGACATGGGACACGATTCAGCCATTACCGATTTCATCGAGACCATCGGTGCAGCCATGCCCAGGGAGAGAATCATCACCGATCCGCTGCGGACCCTGGCCTATGGTACCGATGCCAGCTTCTACCGATTGATCCCCAAGGTCGTGGTCAAGGCGGAGAACGAAACCGAAGTCGTGGCGGTATTGAAGGCCTGTGGCCGCTTGCGGCTGCCGGTCACCTTTCGGGCGGCCGGTACCAGTCTCTCGGGGCAGGCGGTAACCGATTCCGTTCTGCTGGTGGCCGGCGAAAACTGGAGAGACCACGCCATTCTGGAAGACGGCGCCAGGATCCGCCTGCAGCCGGGCGTCATCGGCGGCCAGGCCAATCGCCAACTGGCCCCCTACGGCCGGAAGATCGGGCCGGACCCAGCCTCCATCAATTCGGCCATGATCGGCGGCATCGCCGCCAACAATGCCAGCGGCATGTGCTGTGGTACCGCCCAGAACAGTTACCAGACCGTTGACAGCATGCGCATCGTCTTTGCCGACGGGTCGCTTCTGGACACGGCGGATGAAGAGAGCCGCCGGGACTTCCATGCCAGCCACCAAAGCATGCTGGCGCAGATCGCCGATCTCGCGGTCCGGGTCACCGGCGACAAACCCCTTGCCGACCGCATCCGGCACAAGTTCAAAATCAAGAACACCACCGGCTACAGCCTGAATGCATTGGTGGAGTTCGGCGATCCCATGGACATCATCCTCCATCTGATGATCGGTTCGGAAGGCACCCTGGGGTTCATCTCCCAAATCACATACAAGACCGTGGTCGAACACGCCTGCAAGGCGTCGGCTTTGATGATTTTCGCCAATATCGAGGACGCCTGCCGATCGGTGTCCCTGCTCAAAAACGCACCGGTGCAAGCCGTGGAACTGATGGACCGCGCCGCCCTGCGCTCGGTGGAAGACAAGCCCGGAATGCCGTCCTACTTCAAGGAACTGCCGGCCGAAGCCACGGCCTTGTTGGTGGAGACCCGGGCGGAGGATGAAGCGGAACTGGAGCGCAACGTGGCCGCCGTTGCGCGGACCCTGGACGGAGTTGCGCTGAAGTGCGAAGGGGATCAAGCCAATTTCAGCCGATTGTCCAGGTTCCGGCCCATGGAATGCGCGGTCACCCGATTGCCCGTCCAGTTCACCGATGTGATGGAGGAATACACCCGACTCTGGAATATACGCAAAGGCCTGTTCCCGGCCGTGGGCGCGGTGCGGCAGGTGGGTACCACGGTGATCATCGAGGATGTGGCCTTTCCGTTGGAATCCCTGGCTCCGGCCACCCTGGCCCTGCAGGCGTTGTTTGACAAATATCATTACCGCGAGGCCATCATCTTCGGACACGCCCTGGAAGGCAACCTGCATTTCGTCTTCACCCAGGATTTCAGCGATGATGCCGAGGTGGAGCGCTATCGCCGGTTCATGGACGATGTCAGCCATATGGTGGTGGAACAATTCGACGGATCCCTCAAGGCCGAACACGGCACCGGTCGCAATATGGCACCTTATGTGGAGTTGGAATGGGGACGCGAGGCCTATGGGTTCATGAAGGAGATCAAGCGGATTTTCGATCCCCACCACCTGCTCAATCCCGGGGTGATCCTCTCCGGCGATGCCTCGATCCACATCCGGAATCTGAAACCCCTGCCGCCGGCGCATCCGATCCTGGACCGCTGCATCGAGTGCGGCTTCTGCGAAGCGGTCTGTCCGTCCCGAAACCTGAGTCTGACGCCCCGCCAGCGCATCGCCATCCAGCGGGAAATCGCCCGCCTGAAAGTCTCATGTAAAGATCCGGAGCGCCTGCGGGCATTGGAGACGGATTATCGCTATTGGGGGGAGCAGACCTGCGCTGCGGACGGTCTTTGCGCCATGAGTTGTCCGGTGGAAATCAATACGGGCGAGTATACCAAAACCCTGCGGGGTTTGCAGGTGGCGACACGGGTCCGGCAGAAGAGCGCCGATTGGGTGGCCGGCCATTACCATTGGGTGGCCGCCGCCATGCGCACGGGGCTCAAGCTGGCCGATCTGGCCCACCGATGGCTGGGAACCGGGGTCATGGACCGGTTGGCCCGCCAGGCGCGTGCATTGTCGGGCAACCGTCTGCCGGCCTGGAATCCGTATATGCCCACGGGCATCCGTCGTCCGCGGTTGAAGACCGTGCGAAAGGGGAGTCCCCGGCAGGTGGTCTACTTTCCGGCCTGCCTGAACATGTTCATGGGTCCGGCCAAGGGCGATCCCGACCGGTCCCCCTTATATCAGGTGGTGATCCGGGTGCTGCAGCGGGCGGGGTTCGATGTCATTTTGCCCCCCCGGCGATCCAGGTTTTGTTGCGGAACGCCCTTCGAGAGCAAGGGTTATTTCCGCCAGGCCGACCTCAAGGCCGATGAACTGAACCGGTTGCTGCTCGACCTCTCCGACAACGGCAGGCACCCGGTGTTGTGTGATACCGGTCCGTGCGTGTACCGCATGCGCCAGCATCTGGACTCCAGGCTGATTATCTGCGAACCCATGGAGTTCATCCACCATTACCTGCTGGACAACCTCACGCTCCGGCCGGTTGCGGATCCCGTGGCCATGCACATCACCTGCAGCAGCCGAAAGATGGGACTCGAGTCGGTGTTTCGCGACGTGGCCGCCCGGTTGGCCCCTGCGGCGGTCTTCCCGGATGACATTTCCTGCTGCGGCTGGGCCGGCGATCGGGGGTTCCACTTCCCGGAGCTCACCGCCTCGGCGCTCGGACCGCTGAAGCGCTCCCTGCAAGGACACTGCATTGCCGGCTATTCCAACAGCCGCACCTGCGAGATCGGGCTCTCCCTGCACAGCGGCATCTACTACAAATCGGTGTTCTATCTTCTGGACCGATGCAGCCGGCCATCCCGACCCGGTTCGCGACCGTCGTTTTCCTAGACCCGGCACCACCGCAAAAAAAACCTGCGGTTCCCTCGGAGGGGCGGGGGAACCGCAGGCAATGACCGTTCGATTCGTCCGGCGGGCTATTCGATGATCCGGGTCGCGATGCGTTCGAAACTCTTGGGGATCTTCAGGGAGAGTTTCTTGGCCAGCTTTTTGTTGATGATGATATCGGCCTGGGAGTTCTGGACAATGGGTATACTGGACGGTGAGGCTCCATCCAGGATTTTAAGAGCGGTTTCGGCGGCATAGGTGCCCTGCTCACCGGCGATGCGGGTGGCCCCCAGGAAGGCAAAGGGGGTCAGCCAGTCCAACAGGCAACCGGTGGGAATGCGGGTGTTCTGCATGACGAAACGTTCGGCTTCCCGATCGTCCCATCCCTTGATCCCGCCGTTGTTTCCCACGATGAGGACATCCACTTGGTCCTGAAAGTCGAGGAATGCCTGTTTCCATTCGCTAAAATTATGGACGTACTTCTCGTAGAATCTCTCCCGGACGTCGCGTTTGGTGAATTCGCCGTCCTTGCGTTCCGTGAGGGTGTCGGCGGCGAGATAGCCGACATTGACGATCCGGGTAAAATGTTTGAGCGAATAGATCAATTTGATTACCGGCGCCACCTCCACCATGCCGGTCACATTGGAAAACGGAAAACCATAGATTTCGGCCGTGTAGTTGACGCCGCAGAAGACAAACGGAAGGCGGGCGTCTTTATAATATTCCATGATGAGGTATTTGGAGGCGTTGTCATCCGAAGCGATCACGATATCCGGACGGAAAGATTCGATGACGCCCTTGGCTTCCCTGGCCGCGTTCACCTTGTATTTTTCATCCGGGTTATTCTTGGTATCCATGCGATGGATCTTGAGGGTGATGTCCTTGCCCGACATCACATTCTTGACGGCCTCGGTAATCCCGTCGCTCCACGGAAAACCTTCATGATAGGAATCGATATAGAGCACACGCTTGGCACAGAATCCTGCCGTTGCCGACAACAGAACAAAGGTGAAGATGAGAAACGAATTCAACAATTTCATTTTTTCCCCCCGAATTGAATTCATGCTGTCCCTCCGGTATCTCCTCTGCCGGGACAACCGGCAATTTGGCGGAGGGAACGAAATAATACGCATCACATGCACTCACTGTGCCAATGGAAAGCGATACCAAGATGACCGGGCCCAACAGGATCGACTGGAGAAGCAAGAAGAAACGACTCGAGTCTATACAATTGAGATATAAAGAATAATCTGTGTTGTCAATCTTCGAAAACCTTGCACGTTGAAAATGGCGCAAATACATGAAAGCTATTCGATTAAGTCCACATGACTTTTTTTGACGCCGCCGACCCCATTTCTGACATGCGGATCTGGATCTCGTGGAATGCCGATCGAGCCTGAATATCGGCATCCGGATGGACCGCCATGAAATTACCCGGGGATGCAGGATACCAACTCCAGCATGGCCCGGGAGGTATATTCGCCCACATCGGCCAATCCGTCCAACGGCATGTGCCGGTCGGCATTGGTCGAAAAAAGACAGGTGGCCGAAGCGGGAAAATCTTCATCCGCTTCGTAGAAGATATAGCACAAGGCGATCTTGGGCAGGGGAAAGACCACCATGGCGGCGTCTCCTCCCATGCCGGCCGGGACCGGTCTCCCCTCCATGGCCTCCTCGATAGGCCGGCGATGCCGGACGATGCGGTCCACTGCCGGAACCAGGATCTGCTCGCAGTGGCTGCGAAAGGCGCCGACATAGGGCGCGCTGCCGGGAAAATCCTTGAACCCCCGCAGGGGTTCCATCCGGCAGGGGGCGGCGGTGGCGTTGAGGGCGTAAAGCGTCAGGATGATGCCGATGGGCCCCCACTGGGCCTGATCATCCAACCAGATGCCGTCCGGCATGATCCGGCATTGCCGGCCGAAGGCGGAGAGGGCAAAGCCGTGATCCTGGGTCGTCGCGCCCATGGCTGCGCCGCGTTCGCCGGCATCCATATCGAAAAGGGCCGCCAGGTTCTGTTCAATAATGGTGGCATAATTGCTATTCATCGATGGACGATCCGCTTCACTCGGTTCGCCACCGGTCCGTTGCCGGCGGCTTCCAGGGCCGATTGCAGCGAGCGAAGTACTTCCCGGACGATGGCCGTTTTGGGATTGGGCGAAAGCAGTTGCACTTCCACCGTTTTCATATCGATGACCATCTCTTCCATGGCGGGATAGCCCGGTGTCATCCGGCCGATTTCAACCTTGATTTCATTGAGCAGGGATTCCAATGCCTGCCGGCCGGCATCCGTCAAAATCGGACCGGCATCCAGATTCAATCCGCCGACGCCGTTCAAATCGTTATCGGCGGACAGGGCGGCGTCTACTCCCTCGGGGGTGATGGCGATGCCGCCGGAGAGGGTTTTTACTTCCACCAGCCCGTTGCCGATCAAATCTTCGGCGAGTTTGCCGGATTCGGGTTTATCGAAACCCAGGGAGGCCCCCACATCGTACATGGAGACCTGGACGGTCGGATCACCGGAAGTGCTCTTGTAGAGCGCCACCAGAAAATCGGTGCTTCCCGGGCTCTCGCCAAACATGGAATTCTCCTTTCTCGTCAGCTGGGTTTGTGGTCGCGATATGCGGGAGCGGGCCGACATCGTCCCGATCCCTGCAGAAGCCGGAAAACGCAAGCTTTGGGGAAGACGTACTTCGGCTATCACCATAGCATGGATCGCCGGGGATGGAAACTATCGGAGATGCCTTGCAAAATTTGATGTTGATGACCGCATCGATTTCCATTATCAATTGGTTTCTGAGTCGGGCGACGGCCATTTGACAGCCGTAATCTTGGCACCGGGAGGCACGGGATGAAAAAAGCCTTGGTCACCGGCAATCTGCCGGAAGACTTGATACGAAAACTCAGCCGGTCGCTCGCAGTGACCGTCCACGAAGAGGACCGCCCCATGGAATCCGATGCGCTGCGGGCGGCATTGGGCGACAAGCATGGATTGCTTTGCATGATCACGGATCCGGTGGATGCCAGCCTGCTCGACGGAGCGCCGCGGCTGGAGATGATCGCAAATTTCGGTGTCGGATACAACAATATCGATGTGGCCGCCGCCACCGACCGGGGCATCATGGTGTCCAACACCCCCGGCGTACTCACCGATGCCACCGCCGATGTAACCATGGCCTTGATTCTGGCGGTGGGCCGCAGGCTGGTGGAGGCCGATCGCCACACACGCCAGGGCCGGTTCCGTTTCTGGGCGCCGTATTACTTTCTCGGACACGAGGTCAGCGGGAAGACATTGGGCATCGTCGGCCTGGGGCGCATCGGCGCCGCCGTGGCCCGCCGGGCCATTGGCTTCGACATGCCGGTGCTGTATCACAATCGCAACCGCCTATCTTCCGATGCGGAACGGAAACTGGGGGTGGCGTACGCCGACCTGGACCACCTGCTGGGGCGCGCGGATTTTGTTTCGCTGCATGTGCCGCTGCTGCCCGAGACCCACCATTTGATCGATGCACGGGCCCTGCAATGCATGAAACCTTCGGCCTGCCTGATCAACACATCCCGTGGCCCGGTGGTGGAGGAGGCCGCGCTGGTGCAGGCCCTGCAGCAGGGGCGCCTGGCCGGTGCCGGGCTGGATGTCTATGAGAACGAACCCGCCCTGACGCCCGGCCTGACCGAACTGGATAATGTGGTGTTGCTGCCCCATGTCGGCAGTGCCACCTACGAGACGCGGCACCGGATGGGCGCCATGGCCGTGGACAATCTGCTGGACGGTCTTGCCGGCCGCCGGCCACCCAATTGCGTCAATGCAACCCAACTGGGATTGGAGACTTCGTAATGACGACTTTTTTTCAGGTGCTTGACCTGGAATCCGTTTTGGCCCTCGCGGGTCAGTTCCAACCGATGGAAGGCCAGAACGTGGCTCTTGACGATGCCGCGGGACGGATCCTGGCGGAAGATATTCTGGCGGCCGAAGACATCCCCGGATTCGATCGGGCCACCATGGATGGCTTCGCCGTCCAGGCGGCCTCCACGTACGGCGCCTCGGAAAGCAACCCCGCCTACCTGGAGATCGTCGGTGCGGTCGCCATGGGGCAGACACCCGGTTTCAGCCTGGGTCCGGGGCAGGCGGCGCGCATCTCCACCGGCGGCATGCTGCCGGCCGGCGCCGATGCCGTGGTGATGGTGGAACACACCGATGCCATAGACGAGTCGACGGTGGAGATTCACCGCAGCCTGGCTCCGGGCAACAACATGGTGGCCCGGGACGAGGATGTGGCCAAGGGCGCCCCGTTGCTGTCGCGGGGTTGTCGCCTGGGCCCGTCGCAGATCGGACTCCTGGCGGCCGGCGGAATGGACCGCATTCCGGTATATCTGCGCCCCCGGGTCGGCATCATCTCCACGGGAGACGAGATCGTGCCCCACGATGCCACGCCCGCGCCGGGACAGATCCGCGACACCAATACCCATACCCTCAGCGCCCTGGTGGCCGAGGCCGGTGCGGCGGCCCGACCCTATGGTATCGTGGGCGATGAGTCCGACAAGCTTCACTCGGTCTGCGAACGGGCCCTGGCGGAGAACGATATGGTGCTGGTCTCCGGAGGCAGCTCGGTGGGCATGCGTGATCTCACCCTGGACGTACTGGCGTCCCTTCCCCAGAGCCGGATTCTGGTGCACGGCATTTCCATCCGCCCCGGCAAGCCCACCATCCTGGCGCGTTGCGGGGGCAAACCGTTCTGGGGGCTCCCCGGCCACGTGGCTTCGGCCATGGTGGTCTTTCTCACCATCGTGCGTCCCTTTCTGGATCATCTGAGCGGGCGCTTGCCGATGCAGCCGGTGTACATCCGGGCCAGGCTCAGCCGCAACCTGGCCTCGGTCCAGGGACGGATCGATTTTGTCCGCGTCCGCCTCAGCCGCAAAGACGGCGAATACCGGGCCGAACCGATCATCGGCCAGTCGGGCCTGATCCATACCATGGCCCAGGCCGACGGCCTGGCGGTGATCGATATCAACAGCGAAGGCGTGGAGCAGGGTGCGTGGGTGGATGTGCGCCTGCTGTAGGGTCTGCCCTATGCCCTGTCGTAACAAAATCCCGGGGGGGATCAGAGCCAAACTTGTGGTCTCAAAGTCTTCAGTGGGGAAGACCTTGAGACCACGTTCGTTCAGGGCAGGCGGAAGGTTAGCTGGGTGTAAATGATGCGGGCGTCGTAGTCTTTGGGCAGGGCCCCGGAGAGCAGGGCGCCCTGGTAATTGCCGGCGTCGTCGGTGGGGACATTGCTGAAGCCATTGGACTGATCGTCCTCATAATCGAAGATTTCATGCAAATAGCCCAAGGCCAGGGAGAGGCGCGGATTGAAGTGGTAAGTCAGCTTGGCCTCCAGAACATCCCGGACGGAGTCGTCCACGACGGAGAAATCGGCAAATGCCGTGGCCGGGCTGGAGATGGAAATATTGCCGTCCACGTCGCTGTGGGTATAGCTGGCTTTGAAATCGAGCCGATCCGGCAGGATCGCCACGGTCCCTCCGCCGCCTACGGTGGTCACGACGTCTTCCCCTTCGGCGGTCCAGTCGAAATCGTTGCCGAAGCCGTTTTCACGGCCTCTCTGTGTATTGTCATAGGTTTCCATGGAATAGAAAAGATTGACCGAAGCGCGTTCGTTGATGGCGTAATCGGCATCCAGGGCGATGATCGAATGGTTGTCTTCCTGCAAACCATAGGGCGAGTCTTCGAAATCATCCCTTCCCAGGATCAGGGATGCACCGATGGACAAGGCATCCAGGGGATAGACCGTTGCCTGCAATTGCAGCCGGTCACGGACCAGGTCGGACTCATCGTATTTTCGCAACTGGGGAAGTTGTCGCAAGTCGTCCCCGCTTTGCAGGTAGACATTAAAATTGTAATCGTCGATTGCGCGGTTGGTGCGTTCGTAGCCGGCATGCAGATCCAGCCAACCCGTGGGACGGCTGTCGACGGAAGCCCGGTAGGTGTTGTCGTTCTGATCCTTTACCTCGCGGTTCTCCCGCTCGGTGCGTTCGAACGTATAGCCGATGCCCAGGCTGGTGCGGGTCAACACGTCGAAACCCAGGTCGAGACTGGCCAGGGTCTTGGTGTAGCTTGTGGGCAGGTTGGTGATCGCCGTGGAAACCAGGGTGGCGTCGGTCTCCACATAGCCATTGCTGAAATCGATTCTGTCGGTCTCGTTGCTGTAGTCGTAATAGCGGACGCGGCCTTTGACCCGCAAGTAGGGCAATGGCTTGGAAGTCAGACGCAGCTGGTAGAGTAGCGTGTTGACCTTGGCATCGGCGCTTTCCGCCGGCAGGGCCGGGGCGGCGATGGCCGTGTTGGTGGTGAAGGGGACCAGGTCGTCATCCTGGGTCATCATGCCCAGCGCGGCCACGGCCGTCAATTGGCTGTTGCCCGGCAGTTTATTCAACGCACCGGTAAAGGAGAAATTGTGAAAGGCGTTGTCGGGCGCCAGATCGATCAATCCGCTGGAGGATTCCCCGGCGATATCCACATTGCGCAGCGGATTGTCGAAAAAGAGAGTGTCGTTGTTGTTCTTGAATTGGGAGTATTGATAGGTCAGGTTCAGGTAGACGGGATTGCGGGCGTATTCGGCAGCGACCTTCATGCCGATGGTTTCGTAGTCGATGGGCTCGAAGAGTTCCACCATCTGCGTATCGCTGAAAGCCCCGGCAAAGGGACGCGTTCCTTCGCGCTTCTCATGGGTGATTTCCACCTCGAGATGGAAAGGATCCGTGGCCACCAGGCCGGCGCCCACTTTGATCTTGTCGCGGGTGACTTCCGGATCGCCGACGGCGGCGCTGGGCAGGAACGACTGAAGCCGGGTGGCCACTTCTTCGAAGTCGGCGGCATCGTTGGCCTGCTGGACAAAGGACTGCAGGTTGTCGTCCAGGGTCATCTGCGGGCTTCCTACACCCGAATAGAGGGTGCGCATATCGAAGGGATAGCGTTTGATGAACTGATCGTAGCTCAGCTCGAGACGATACTTTCCGTATTCACCTCCCTCGATGGCAGCATAGCGGTCGTTTTGCCCCACTCCGGTGGCACGGCCCTCGGCGTAGTAGCGCCGGTTCCACTCGGCGGAAATGGCAGCCTCGCCGTACACCGCCTGGGAAATGTCACGGTATTTCTCGAATTCGGCCGATTCTTCCTCTCCATCCGCCGAGCGTGCGATGATGCTGATTTCGCCGGAATAGACCGGGCCTTCGCTCCCGGACGCCGTCTCTTCTTCGGTGGTTTCCGGTTCGGCCGAGGGAGCGGCGGCCGCTGCAGTCGACGCTTCGGATGCAGGTGGCTTTGCGACTGGCGCTGCTTTTGGTTTTGCTATCGGAGGGGCGGTTGGAGCTGCCGCCGGCACTGGTGGGGGTGGCGGAGCTACGATGGCAGGCGTCGGCGCTCTTCCGGCGGCGGCCCGAGGTGGCCGGGGAAAGATATCCATAACCACCATGAAGATCTTCTCTTCCGGTTTGCCCTTGCGCAGAATAAAGGATTTGATCCGCACGTCGGGTGATTTGAACTTGAGGGTGACGCGGCCCGTCGGCCCGGCATCATACTCGACCTGCTCGACGTCATACTGCAGACGGCGGGAAACGGCCCCAAGATCGGGTTCCACCGTCAACTGCTTATACTGGACGGTGAATTTCCCATCCGGTTCGGTCTGCATGCGGATGGGCCGCTCGCCCACGCAGTCCAGCACCAATCTCGAAAAACCATTATGCAATCCTTCCCGCACCCGCAAAAGCCGCGTCTCTTCCGCACGGGCGGTGGCCAGGGTGGCACCGGAAAAACAGAGGAAAAAAACCAGACTGCAAAAAAGACTTCTGGCAGCAATGGATTTCATTTTGAATCTCCTTCCCAAAAACATTCGCATTACCGGACCAGGCTCTTGCCGGAGGGATGATTGCTTCCGTGAATCGTGACGTGGCAATTGAGACATGCCCGGTAAAAGGCCCGGTTATTGAGCACCCGGTAGACCGACCGGCCGGCGTCCGCGCCGGTGCGGGCTCCCAACTCGCTGGGATGACCCACGTTGGCGTGACATCGTTGGCAGAGAAAGGCCCCCCGGACTTTTAACAGCCCGTCGTGGGAAGATCCATGCGGCGTATGACAGGTCAGGCAGTCCTCCACCACCGGCGGATGGTCCCACAGGAAGGGGCCGCGCAACTGGGCGTGGCACTCGAAACATTTCTGGTTGACGGTCTGGGCGTCGATCAGATGATCGGCCGCCGATCCGTGGGAGTTGTGGCAGTCCGTACACTTCATTTTGCCTTCGCGGACGGGGTGGTGCGACTGGCGAAAGGTCTGTGCCTTGACGTCCCGGTGGCACTGCCCGCAGGTGTCCAATTGGGTCCCCATCTTCATGCCTCCGGGAAGGTTTTTATGGATACTGTGGCAGCTGGTGCAGGTCAGGTTGCGGGTCTGATGGCGGCTGCCGTGCCAGAGCGCCTGCCGACCCTGGGCGTGGCACTGGAGACAGGCCGCGTTTTTCCGATCGGGGCTGCCGTCGGCGTCGGCCATGAGCGAGATCATGGGCGATTCTCCTTCGGAATCGACATGTTCCGCCCCGGGCCCGTGGCAGGATTCGCAGGCCATGCGGGCGGCGGGGGTTCGCGGGTCGGCTTCGATGGCGTGACGGTTTTCCTGGTAGCTGGCGTAGATCTCTTCATGGCAATCCAGGCAGGCTTCGGCTCCGACGTATTGACTGCTTTCGGCACGGGCTATGCCCGGGCCGAGGCCGAATACGGCTGCGCCGAAGCAACACAGCAAGAACAGAAGTGGTTTTGGCATGGCAGATGCTCCTTCAGGAAATTATGACGACGGGTAAGATTTGGAACGTTTTGATGGGGCCGGCATTGCGGTGACACGGTGATTTCAGGGGGGTGGATGGCAGTCGGGCATATCGCCAAACATTTCTCAATCGTAGATCCGAATTACTACTTGGCGGTTGAGAGAACTGCAGCGTCCACGCAATGGCGTTCTTGTCGTTAAACTTTTAAATTTATAGAATAAAAAAGCATTGTGCGTCAAGGGCTTTCTTGCCGATCCATTCATAACCTCGCCTGGATTTCTACCCGTTCGGCATCTTTGCACGAGTTGCCGGCGAAGCAGTAAAACGGCCGGGCGAAGCAAGTGCTTCGCCCGGCCGGAGGTTTATGGATGGAAATTAAGGATTCCCGAAGACGCTGGAGATAAAACATCCGCCACCGGTTGCCGCGCTGCTGAAATTGTTGGAGCCGACGTTGATGGTGCTGGGGGTGATGCCGGCGGCCAGTGCGCCCGGATCGCTGATGAGGCCGGTGGCCGGGTTATCGTCGAACTCGCTGTTGTCATCGATATAGATGCTGATTGCGGTGCGGTCGGCGTTGAACACGGCGCCTTCGCCGTTTCCGCCGCTGATCAGGTCTCGGTCGAAATCGAACCAGCCCCGCTCGTTCGTATATTTGTACCACTTGTAGCCCTCCGGGACGGGTGAGGCAAAATGAACGGTAACCGCGGTATTGGCCGGATCGGAGACACGCAGTTCGAAATCCACCGCACCATAGATCATGCTTTCCAGCTGGGATGCCGAACCCGGCATATCCTGGGCATTCAGGGTGTCGAGCCGGGTACAGACATTGGTGCCATGGGCGCTGATGCCGATGGGATCGCCGTTGCCGGTCATCCTGGAGATCACACCCGGAATGCCGTCGAAAATATTGATGCCGTTGTCTTCCACGGTGATCTGGATTTCGTCGCTTGCCGAGGCATTGTCGCCGTCGGTGACCGTCAGGCGGAAGGTCAGGGTAGCGCCATTTGCATCCACGGACGGGGCCATGAAGGTCGTCGACAGGGTATCACCTGCTGCAAAGGTGACGGCCAGGGAGTCGCCGGCCGCTACGGGATTTCCGCCGGGACCGCTGATCTGGACCCAGGTCTGGGAGATGATACCCAGGTCATCGGTGGAGCCACTGCCGTCCAGGGTGACGGTGTCGCTTTCCATAACGGTCTGGTCGGGACCGGCCGCGGCCATGGGCGGCATGTTGGTGCGCTGGGAACTGGGGGTCGTGTCCACCCGGGCACTCATGGAACCGGAGACATTGCCGGCGGCGTCTTTGGCCCAGGCATAGAGGTCATGAACGGCCGCAGTGGCGAAGGTGTACAGGGTCGGTGCGGTGACGCTCCATCCCGGATCACCGGCGGCCGGCGGGGTATTGGTCTCGGTAAGAAGGTATCCGGCCACGGCCACGTCGTCGGCGGCGGTGAAACTGGTCACCGATACGGTCAGGGTAATGGATGTCGCCGGCAGGCTGAAGGCCGTCACCACCGGCGGGTTGATGTCCCTGGGGAAATCGGTGGCGTCGCCGGGAAAGGTTCCGGCGTTGAATTCCTGCTGGTTGGTGAAGAGATCCAGGTCGGAATCCATGTTGGCCAGCCCGGCCCTCTTGTGGGGATAGCCCGCATGACAGCCGTTGCAATTGGCCATGTCGCCATTGTGAACTCGGGCGAAGGCGGCGGCCTGGGTGGGATCGAAATAATCACTGCCGTAGGGGTTCAATGCCAGATTGGAATTGGAGATATGGCAGGTCTTACACTGATTATAAGGTGAATTCAATGTCCCGGCCAGGAATGACCAGGCGTGAACGATTTGGGTCGATGCAAACAAAACAAAAAGGGCGCCAAGCAGGGTGATGGTGTGTTTGGAACGAGACATACATTACCTCACATTTGTAAAATTGACGGCCGACTTGTGGCAATGCCGGTCCGCAAGGTGGTCACCGCAATTTTTTCACATCGGCTCAAAACGAGCAGCGGTGGTTGCGGCGACCTTTCTTGATCGCTAAGCTCAGCAAAGAATATGCCACTGCCCCGGCAAAGGAAAATGCACCCTGAACCCCTGAATGGCCTGGAAATTTCCGATGGTGAATACGTTGTTTTATTGGATGAAATTCAATTTTCGTATTGAATCGTGCACACTGGTGTGAATTATGTGTATTGTATCGAACGAGAGTCGGGAATTTGGCGGCAGCCAAAATGGTAACCCGGGTTGCAATTATTTCCCATGATCCAAAAGAGGGTCGGAACGGAAATGCCCGGGTCGGAAGAGGGCCGGACGGAGACGGATGTTGCATGCGAATCTTGCGGGTTTCCGGGGTCATGGCCGAAGTCGCCGGGCCCGATTAATTGTCCGGTCCCCTTGAAAATCATTCCCGGCGACCCATATTCGAGGATAACCCGATTCGATCCCCCGATCATGGACCGATCGCATATGACGGCCAATTCAGTCGGCCATCCTACCCGAGAACATGACAAGACGAATGAAAGGAGCACCCCATGAGTGTGTTGGTTACGAATCCCGCGCCGGACTTCACGGCTCCGGCGGTGATGCCCGATGGATCCATCGAAGAACAATTCAAGCTGTCCGGACTGAAAGGCAGGTACGTGGTTCTCTTTTTCTGGCCGTTGGACTTCACTTTCGTCTGTCCGACGGAAATCATCGCCCATGACCGCCGGATCGATCAGTTCAAGGAGCGCAACGTGGAGGTGGTGGGCATTTCCATCGATTCCCAGTTCACCCATTTCGCATGGCGCAATACCGCGGTGAACGACGGAGGGATCGGTCCGGTCCGTTTTCCCATGGTGGCGGACGTCAGCCACGAGATCACCAGGGCCTACGGCATCGAACACCCCGGAGCCGTCGCGTTGCGGGCCTCGTTTCTCATCGACCGCGACGGCATCGTCCAGCATCAGGTGGTCAACAATCTGCCCCTGGGGCGCAATGTGGACGAGATGTTGCGATTGGTGGATGCCCTGCAATTCACCGAGGAACATGGCGAGGTTTGCCCGGCCGGCTGGCAGAAAGGCGATGAAGGCATGCAACCCACCGCCGAGGGGGTGGCCACTTATCTATCCGAAAAATCGAACAAACTGTAATTGGAGCCGTTCCAAGGCTCGATTCCGCGCAAATCAGACGAGGGCATGCGGCCGGATGGCCGTCATGCCCTCGTTCGATCTGGTTTCCTTCCGTTTAGACGGATAGGGATCCGATCCCGCGCCAACGGGGACCGGACTTCGGATCACTCTTTTTTATCGCGGGATGCTTCGATGGAAATCAGAACATCCACGTCTTTGCCCACGACGCCCATCTTGTAGAACTTGCCGCCGCCGACATGGTAGTCGAACCGGTCGATGGTCATCTTGGCCTCGAAACCGGCCACCTCCTGTTTGGGGTTGAAGGGATGGGTTTTGCTGCCGAAGTAGGTGAAGGGGACCTTGATCTTGCGGCTGACGTCCTTGATGGTCAGCGTGCCTTCCACCATGTAGGCATCCCCTTTGACATGCATGATGGATGAGCTGGCGAACCGCATATCCGGATAGCGGTCGGCGGAGAAGAAATCGTCCGATTGCAGGTGGCCGTCGCGCTTGCCGTTGTGGGTGTCGATGCTTTTCACCTTTACCTTGAAATCGAATCGACTCTCCTTGAGGTTGTCGGGATCGAAATAGATGTCGCCTTCGAACTCGTCGAAGAAGCCTTTGACCGTTGCGTAAATATGGCTGATGCTGAAGTAGAAGCCGGAGTGGACCGGGTCCACTTTCCATTCCTGGACGTCGGCCTGGGCCATGCTTCCGAAGACCAACAGAATTGTCGCCAGTACGATCAGTTGAATCGATTTTTTCATCATGATCCTCCTGTTATGGGTTGGGTGGGCCGCTCATTCCGGGATTGGCCCTCCTGCGGTCCGCTTGGGTTGGAATCGTTTCAGAGGCCGAAGAGCTCTGTTTTGATCGAAGAAGCGGAAAAGCCGATGGCGATCAGATCTTTTTGAACATCCTGAATCATTTTCGGAGGGCCGCACAGGAAGACAACCGCACCTGCGGGCCCCTCTGCCAGCAACCGTCGGAGCGTGTCCCGGTTCAACATGCCAAACTCTACCAGGGGCTCCCGGTTACGTGTGAAGATAGGAATCCATCGAAAGTGTGTCAATTCCTGGAGATAGGCGTCCAGTTCTTCGCGAAAAAACAGATGCGCTGCGGTCTGGTTGCTCCAGATCAGCAGGATGGGCCGCTGGTCGCCGGTATCACGCATCTGCCGCAGCATGCTCAGCATGGGAGTGATGCCGATCCCCCCGGCGATCATGACCACGGGCCGGTTCCCGGCTTCGAACCGATGGCTGAACCGGCCGAAGGGACCGTGGACATAGACCCGTGTACCGGCTTGCAGGCGGTGGATGTTCCGGGTCCAATCGCCGCTGGTGCGGATGTTGACCTGCAGTCCGTCGGGGCGAGTGGGCGAGGAAGACAGGGTGAAGGGATGCCATTCGGCCGAGATGCGGTCCGATTGGAAGGAAAAAAAGGCGAACTGGCCGGGGGTGTATCGAAATCCGAAATCACCGGCGGGCGCCAGTTCGATGGTATAGGCATCCCGGCCCGCGGGCAGGATCCGCGAAACGGCGAAGGCGTGTCGCCTGGCCCGCAGCCGCTGCGCCCGGATTCCCAGCCACAGGATGACGGCCACCGCCGCCGCCGTGAAAACGGCGTTGCGCGGCAGGCCGTCCACCTGGAAAGTCTCGCTGACATTCAGGACATGCACCACCAGCGCAGACAGGATCATCATCGCCACCAGACGGTGGACGAAGAGCCAGGTCGGGTAGTGTTTCACCAGGTTCATGCGCCAGCGGGCCACGGCCACCTGGCATACAATGGTCACCAGGAGGCCGGCGCCCACCCACTCGGGCCAGTAGCGGGCCTCCATCGGGATCATCCAGCGCCCCTCGGGAAGGTAGACCAGGACGGGGTGCACCGCCACCAGCAGGACGATGAGGTACCCGACGTAGCGGTGAATCCGGTAAAGGCCGGGCAGGGAGAAGATGCGGTCCAGGAACCGGAAACGTCCGGCAAGGGGCAATTGGAGCAGCAACAGCAAGGCCGCCGTCAGGCCGATCACCTTTCCGGTTCGCAGCATGACCTTGTCCCAGCCGAACTTGTAGTAGATGGATTGGGATTCGAACAGAAAGGGCAGGGATGCGGCCCCGACCATCAAGGCCGCCAGCGAAAGGACCAGAACGCCGATCCAGATCCGTTGCCGGCCGGATCGCAGCAACCGGCGGGCAGGGGTTGGTTCAATGGCCATGTCGACTTCCCGTATCTTCCGGCGGATCCGCGGCTTCCCTTCGCTAGGGATGGGAAAACGTCAGACCCATCTGTTGGGGCTGCTCCACCGCCACCGCATCCACATTGCGAAATCCCCTCGGCAGCATGCGGCCGCGGCGTCCCCGTTCGCCCCTGAAATCGTCCAGGTTGCTGGGGGTCAGTTTGAAATGGCGCTTGCCGGCAATCACGATGAGGGTACCGTCGTCGGGCAAAAGGGCGATGTGCGCCAGGAATTCTTCCCGGGTCCGTACCCGCTTGGGCGGGATCTGGATGATCTTGTTGCCCTTGCCCTTGGGCAACTCCGGCAGGGCGTCCAGGGGGAAGACCAGCAGGCGGCCCTCGTTGCTGATGGCCGCCAGCAGGGTATGGCGGATCTTCTCCACGACGATGGGGTGCAGGGGCAGGGCCCCCTTGGGCACGGAGAGAAAGGCCTTGCCCTTCTGATTCTTGGTATAGAGATTTTCCAGCCGGGTCACGAAACCATAGCCGGCATCGCTGGCGGCCAGGATCCTCTGGTCGGGATCGCCCATGAGCACCGCCTGGAAGGTGGCCTGGGGCTGGGGGGCGAAACGGCTGGTCAGGGGCTGACCGAACCCGCGGGCCGAAGGCAGGCTGAAGGCCTGGGCCGCGTAACTGCGACCGGTGGAGTCCAGGAAGACGGCCATCTGGCTGCTTTTGCCGCAGGCCGAACTCAGGTGGGAATCGCCGGCCTTGTAGCTCAAGCCATGGGGGTCCACTTCGTGGCCCTTGGCCGCCCGCACCCAGCCGTTCCTGGAGAGGGTCACGGTCATCGGTTCCGAGGGGGTCAGTTCGGCCTTGGTGATGGCCCTGGCCTCGCGGCGTTCCACGATGGCGGTGCGGCGCCGATCCCCGAATTCCGCCGCTGCCGCCTCGAGTTCCTTCTTCACCAGGGTCTTGAGCCGTTGACCGGAGCCCAGGATCTTTTCGAGTTCTTTCTTCTCCCCCGTGAGTCCCTGCTGTTCGGTTTCGATCTTGATCTGCTCCAGGCGGGCCAGGTGGCGCAGGCGCAATTGCAGGATGGCTTCGGCCTGGACGTCGCTGAGGCGGAAGGTCTCTATCAGCACCGGCTTGGGTTCGTCGTTGGAGCGGATGATCCGGATCACCTCATCGATATTCAGATGGGCGATGAGCAGGCCTTCCAGCACATGCAGCCGTTCGTCGACCTTGCGCAGGCGGAATTCCAGCCGCCGGCGCACGGTGTCGGTGCGGAAGGTGAGCCACTCGTCGAGCAGGCAAACCAGATCCTTGACCCGCGGTTTGCGATCCAGGCCGATGACGTTGAGATTGAGCTTGTAGCTTTGTTCCAGGTCGGTGGTGGCGAAAAGGTGGGCCATCAGGGCCTCCTTGTCCACGCGGTTGGAGCGTGGCACCACCACCAGCCGCGTGGGGGCCTCGTGGTCGGATTCGTCGCGCAGGTCGGCCACCATGGGCAGTTGTTTCTTGGCCATCTGCGCCGCGATCTGTTCCAGGATCTTGGCCGGCGATACCTGATGGGGCAGGGCGTTGATGACGATATCGCCGTTCTCCAGCTCGTAGGTGGCGCGCATGCGGATCATCCCCTTGCCGGAGGCATAGGCTTCGCGGATTTCGTGTCGCGGGGTGATGATTTCGGCGCCGCCCGGGTAGTCGGGACCCTGGATAAAATCGCCGATCTCTTCCAGGGTGGCCTTGGGGTTGTCCAGCAGGTGCAGGCAGGCCGCCACCACCTCGCCGAGGTTGTGGGGCGGGATGTCCGTGGCCATGCCCACGGCGATGCCGGTGGTGCCGTTGAGCAGGATGTTGGGCAGCCGCGCCGGCAGGGCCAGGGGTTCCTCGAGGGTTCCGTCGAAATTGGGACCCCAGTCCACCGTACCCATGGCCAGTTCGGACAGCAATACATCGGCATAGGCCGACAGCCGCGCCTCGGTATAGCGCATGGCGGCGAAGCTTTTGGGATCGTCGGGCGCACCCCAGTTGCCCTGGCCGTCCACCAGGGGATACCGGTAGGTAAACGGCTGGGCCATGTGCACCATGGCCTCGTAGCAGGCCGTGTCGCCGTGGGGGTGGAACTTGCCCAGCACGTCGCCCACGGTACGCGCCGATTTCTTGTACTTGGCCGTGGCCTTCAACCCCAGCTCCGACATGGCGTAGACGATGCGCCGCTGTACCGGCTTGAGCCCGTCGCCGATAAACGGCAGGGCGCGGTCCAGCACCACGTACATGGAGTAGTCCAGGTAGGCCTTGCGGGCGAACTGCCGCAAGGGGATGATTTCGGCATTGCCCGATGGGGAACCGCTATTGTTCATCTTCATGAGACCTCCGCCAAATCCCCTTCCTGTTCCAGCCATTGTTTGCGGTCGGCGCTGCGCTTCTTGGCCAGCATCATATCCATGGTTTCACGGGTCTCTTCCTCTGAATCCACCTCCAGCTGGATCAGCCGGCGGGTGTCGGGCGCCATGGTGGTCTCGCGCAACTGCATGGGGTTCATTTCCCCCAGCCCCTTGAAGCGTTGGACGTTGATCCGGGCCTTCTTCTTCATGCCGAGGCGTTTGAGGATGGCTTCCTTTTCCAGCTCATCCAGGGCGTAATACACCTCCTTGCCCGCATCGACCCGGTAGAGGGGCGGCATGGCCACGCAGACGCGGCCCTGCTGCACCAGCGGTTTGAAGTGTTTCAGGAAGAGGGCGCAGAGCAGGGTGGCGATGTGGGCCCCGTCGGAGTCGGCGTCGGCCAGGATGCAGATCCTGCCGTACCGCAGGCCGCTGACATCTTTCACCCCGGGGTCCACCCCGATGGCCACGGCGATGTCGTGCACCTCCCGGGAGCTCAGGATGGCGCCCGAATCGACCTCCCAGGTATTGAGAATCTTGCCGCGCAGGGGCATCACCGCCTGGGTCTGGCGGTCGCGGGCCTGTTTGGCGCTGCCGCCGGCCGAATCGCCCTCCACCAGGAAAAGCTCGGTTTCGTCGAGGTCCTGGCTGACGCAATCGGAGAGCTTGCCGGGCAGGGCCGGTCCGCTGGTGACCTTCTTGCGGGTGACCTTCTTACCGGCCTTGAGCCGCCGACGGGCGCTTTCGATGGCCATCTGGGCCAGCATTTCGCCGATGTCGGTGTGGTGGTTGAGCCAGAGGCTGAACTTGTCCTTGACCGCGCCGGAAACGAATGCCGCCGCCTGGCGCGATCCCAGCCGCTCCTTGGTCTGGCCCGAGAATTGCGGTTCGGACATCTTCAGCGACAGGACGTAGCTGCAACGCTCCCAGACGTCGTCCGGCGCCAGCTTGAGTCCCCGGGGCATCAGGTTGCGGAATTCGCAGAATTCGCGCAAGGAGGCCAGCAGGCCCGTGCGCAGGCCGTTGACATGGGTGCCGCCCTGGGAGGTGGGGATCAGGTTGACATAGCTTTCGGTCACCGTGTCGCCCCCCTCGGGCTGCCACACCACCGCCCAGGTCACCATCTCGTCGCTGGTTTCCAATTCCCCCAGGAAGGGTTCCTCGGGGACCAGCTCCAGGCCCTCCAGGCTCGTCAGCAGATAGTCCTTCAAGCCGTCTTCGTATTGCCAGGAGACCTTCTCGCCGGTATTGCGGTCGGTGAAATTCACCAGCAGCCCGGGGCAGAGCACCGCCTTGGCCCGCAGCCCGTGCTTCAGCCGGCGCACCGAATAATTGACGCTGTCGAAATAGCGGGCATCGGGCCAGAAGCGGATGGTGGTGCCGGTGTTGCGCTGCCCCACGTTGTCGATGGCCTCGAGGGGCTCCACCCGTTCCCCGTGCTCAAATGCAATGGCGAACTTGCGGCCTTCGCGTTTGATTTCGACTTCCAGGCGCCGGCACAGGGCGTTGACCACCGAGACCCCCACGCCGTGCAGGCCGCCGGAGAAGTGGTAATCCTTGTCGGAAAATTTGGCCCCGGCATGCAGGTTGAGCAGGATCACCTCCACGCCGCTGGCGCCCTTGACCTCGGGGTGTTCGTCGATGGGCATGCCGCGGCCGTCGTCGGACACTTCCAGGGATCCGTCCGGGTGCAGGATCACGTCGATCCGTTTGGCAAAGCCGGCAATGGCCTCGTCCACGCTGTTGTCGATCACCTCCTGGGCCAGGTGGTTGGGCCGGCTGGTGTCGGTGTACATCCCGGGCCGGCGCTTGACCGGCTCGAGCCCCTTGAGCACTTCGATGGAGGCGGCATTGTAGCCGTCGGCATTGCGTTTGTTCTTATGGTTGCGGGTCGTCAATTGTACGCCTCGTCGATTCATATGCAGGCGCCGTCCGGGACGACGGACGGCGGATAGAGGATAATGCGCGGTCTCCGTCAGGCAAGCCGTATCCTTAGCCCAAAACCCGGCCGCTCTTCAACCCCTCTCTACGAAATCCGTCGGTTCTGTGTTTGACATGCTCCTGAAATGCAGGGCCGGCCTTCGCGCCGGCCGGTACGGAGATCTATCGGCGGGCCGAATTTCGAACTTGGCGGGCACGGAGGCCCGCCCTACAAGGACCATTTCCATTAAGCGGGGACAGCGCCCTGACCCGCGAATACCATCACCCTGGCCGTTGGATGGCACCGCAGGCGTAGGGCCGGCCTCCGCGCCGGCCGGTTCAAGGGACCGGAATTTCGTCCCGGATATTGGATCCATATGAAAAGTTCGCCTGAACGAAATTACCCCGGGACGGATGCGGGCAGGGTCAGCTCGGCCTGGACCCCGCGGGGGTCCAGGTTGCGCAATCGGATCCGGCCCTGGTGCAGCAGGGCCACCTGGCGGACCAGGTTCAGACCCAGTCCGGTGCTCCGGCGGCCGCTGTCGGGACGTTTGAGGGAATAGAATTTTTCGAACACCTTGTCCACGGCGTAGGCGGGGATGGTGGAGCCGCTGTCGGCGATGCGGATGGCGACGTTCCCGCCCTCCTCCATGGCGGTCACCGCGATGGTGCCCTGCTTGTGGCTGAAATCGATGGCGTTCTGCACCAGGTTGGCAACGGCCTGCTGCAGCCAGAAGGGGTCGCCCGTCACTTCGAGGCCGTCGGCAAGATCGACCCGCACGTCGATCTCCTTGGCCAGCAGGAGGGGGTGCTTGCTTTTCAGCACGGCCTGGACCATGGCGGCCACGTTCACCGGTTCGGTGCGGGCCGGCTGCTGCCGGTTTTCCAGGGCCGCCAGGGCCAGCATGCGGTCGACGATGTCCTGGATGCGGTTGGCCTCGGTGCGGATGTGGTTGCGAAAGGTGCGGCGGCGTTCGGCGGGCATACGCTCTTCCAGCAGCTCGGCCGAGCCCCGGATGGCGGACAAGGGACTCTTGATTTCATGGGTCAGCTGCTGCACGTAGCGCTCCACGTACGCCTTGCCTTCCAGGGCGGTCTGCATTTTGCGCAGGGTCCGGCCCATGTTGCCGATCTCGGTGCGGTCGAGCCTGGGGAACACGGCCCGCCGCCCGGCGCTCACGGCGTCGGCATAGTCGGTCATGCGCTGGATGGGCTTGGTGATCCACAAGGCCACCAGATACCCCAATACCACGGCGGCCAGCACGGCCAGGCAGACGACCTTGATCAACTGGGGCTTGGCCTGTCGCAGGAAGCTGTTGATATTGGTGGTGGGCTTGGCCACGGTGAGGACCCCGGCGAGCTTGCCCCGGACCAGGATCGGGGCGGCCACGTGCAGCACGGACGAGGTCTCGTCGGATTCGTCGGCCAGGGTCGTGCGGGCGCCGTATCCGCCCTCCAGGGTGGCGGCCACATCGCGCCAATGGCCGTAGTCGGCGCCGACCTGGCCGGGGTCCCGGGAATGGAAGATGACCCTTCCCCGGGTGTCGGTGATGTAGACGAACAGATCCACTTGGGCTTTTTTCAGGCGGTAGATGCGGGCGTCCACGTCCCGCCGGTAGACCTGGGCGAAGGTCTCCTGCAGCGCGCCGGGATCGAAGCGTTGTTCCGCCATCATGCGGCCCACCATGCCGGCCAGGATGTTGGCCTGGTCCACCAGGGGATCCTCCACCCCTTCCAGGTAGCGGGTGCGCAAGGTGTCCAGAATCCAACCCACGGGAAGGGCGAAACAGACGATGAAAATCGCCAGGTAGCAGCCGAAGATCCGCAGGCCCAGCTTCATAGATTCTCTTTCAGGGCATAGCCGGTGCCCCGGTGGGTGACGATGGGGTCGATATCCGGACGGACGACCCTGAGCTTGGCTCTCAGGTTCTTGATATGCGCGTCCACGGTGCGGTCCATGCTGGCTTCGGGTTCGTCCCAGACCGCGTCCATGAGCTGGTCGCGGGTAAACACCTGCCCGGGCCGGCGGATGAAGGTCTGCAGCAGGTCGAATTCGGTGCGCGACAACTCCAGATCGCAGCCGAAATAGGCGATCCGTCGTTTGGCCCCGTCCACCTGCCAGGCCGCCGTGCCGTTGGCGGGGGGTGCCGCCGGCTGGCGGGTGCGGCGCAGCACCGCCTTGACCCGCGCCGTCAGTTCCCGGGGGCTGAAGGGTTTGACCACATAGTCATCCCCTCCGATTTCCAGGCCCACCACCCGATCCACCTCCTGATCGCGGGCGGTGAGAAAGATGATGGGGATGCTGTTGCACCGGCGGATCTGTTTGCACAATTCGAATCCGTTGATATCGGGCAGACCGATATCCAGGACGATGAGATCGATTCCGTCGGCCGCCAGGAATTCCAGGGCCTCCGCGCCCGTGGCCGCCATCACCGGCGAGAAGCCTTCGGTCTCCAGGGCGTATTGGAGGGTATCGGCGATGGCGGCTTCGTCTTCCACGATCAATACGGTGGCCTGCATGGTCGCTTCCTCTGCATGGGGGTGGCTGCTGCGGGTCGATGGGCGCAAAACCATCTCCGGGCAATCCTGGTTTTTCCGCGTCCGGACGGTCCGGCAGGGTTTCCGATGGACCCTTCGGCCCCTCCATTAAACATACCCCCGGCCGTGTTGACAACCTTTCGTACTGCCCCGGCCGCCAGGCCCATTGCCATCAGGGTGAGAACGTGTTCGACGAATCCCGGCGCGGGCCGCTGAAACAGTAAGTTGGCCATTGGTACGCCCAGGGTGCCCGCCAGGTACCAGCCGAGGGGCGTCCAGCCGGGCATCGGGATGAGATTCATTCCGGGGCCGTGCCCGCACCACCCGGCCAAGCGCCGTACCGTCGCCTCCAGGACCAGCCAGAAGATCCACAGGGCGCCCAGGTAGACGATCACGCCGAGGATGCGGTGGACCCGCTCCGGCGTGAACCAGCCCAAATGAACCCCCGTCTGGTAAAGGTGCATGGAGAGCACGATGCGCAGGGCGTTGACCGGTACGGTTACGGCATAGGCCAGGCAGCCGGCCGGCGCCAGCCAGGCCAGCAGGTGTACCGGGCGGGTCATGCGCGCCAGGCCGCAGCAGACCGCCAGGCCGAAGGCCATGATCAGGAAATTGATGCCGGCGCAGGACGGCGCGATGATGATGCCCCGGGAAAAATCGACATAGCCCGCCCCGCTTTCGAAAACGGGGCGGGCCGGGGCGAGCAGCGCCACCAACCTGGCGGTGGGGCCCAGGATCCAGTCCAGCTGGTCGGGGGATGCCAGACTGTAGTGGCGCTTGAGGAGGAGCATGGCGCCGAGGGCCGGGAAGGCCGCGACGGCGCGGGAGATGGTCGTCTTCGACATCACCGGCATGGGCAATCTCCCGGATGGGATCGAAAGGATCGTCGGCCGCTGGACCATCTTCGCCGTCGCAGGAGCATGCCGAAGCCGATGAGCAAGACCCCTAGGACCCCCAATCCGGGCTCGGGCACCCGCCGTCCCCCCACGGCGAGGTTGGAAACCCCCAACGGCAGGGGCAGGGGATGGTCCACATCCTGCGCCGGGGCGCCGGTGTTGCGGACGGTTTCGTGCACGGCCACGAAGGAGGTATAGGCGGTGAGCAGGTGGTACCCGAGACCCAGGCGGGTCACCTGTTCGCGGGTCGCGTCCTCATCTTCGGAAGAGGCGAAATCGGAGATCCGGCTCAGGCGCGAACGGGCCCACAGGAGGGGCAGGGCCCGGTCTTCCCGGGCGAGCATCCGGGGGGAGACGACGAAGCGCCGTTCATAGAGTCCCTTGCCGGTATGGCCGCTGACGCGGATTTCGCCCTCGGGTCGGCCACGCCACTTGCCGCAGATGATCAGCGGGCGCTGGGCGAACAGATCCGCACTGATTTCGGGCTCCAGGTCATAGGCGTCGAAGGCGCCGAAATCCACGGCCACATGGGCGAGCAAGGGAGCCCGGACATAGGCTTGAAATCTTCGGGCGGCGGATGGGGCGGCTTCGGCTTCGGTCACCACGAAAGGCTCTCCCTGGCCGGCCCTGGCCAGGCCTTCGATGAGGTAGCGGTTGACGCTGCTGCCGATGCCGAAGGCGAAGAGGTTGGCCCGGTTCAGGTTGCCTGCGATCAACCGGAACACCGGCCTTTCCGCCGCAATATACCCGTCGGTGACCACCACCAGGGTCCGTGCCGTATCGTCGGTCTGGGGCAGGGCCAGGGCCTTTTCCAACGCCCGCTTCAACTCGGTGCCACCGCCTCCCCCTTGCCGGTCGATAAGATCCAGGGCGGCCGCGATGTGCCGGGCATCGGCCGGCAGGGACTGGGGCGCCAGCAGACGGGCCCCGCCGGAGAAAAGAATCACGTTGAAGCGGTCCTGGTCCCGCAGGCCGCCGATGAGTTCCCGGAGCAGGGCCTTGGCCGTATCCAGCGGGAAACCGTGCATGGACCCGGACACATCCACCACGAAAATATATTCCCGCGGTGGCACCTGTTCCGGATTCACCCGCCGGGGAGGCTGCACCATCAACAGGAAGAAGTTCTCCTTTTCCCCCTTTGCCAGCATCAGGCCCGAATGGATGGTTTCGCCGGAAAGACGGTATTCCAGGATGAAATCGCGGTCGCCGCCGCCGGTTTCATTTTCGGCCAGCGTTACCAGGGCGTGGGCCTCGTCGTGCCAGTCCACATCGGTCATGTGGGTGGCGCAGGCCACTTCCTGGATGGGCAGGCCGGTGGCCAGGTCGACCCGCAGATCGAACCGGTCGGCGGCTTTGCGTCCCGAGGGCAGATAGGGATTGTGCACCCATTGCCGCCCATCGTCCGCCTCCGACTCCATGGCGGCGGCGTAGCGCGGGCCGACCACGGTGGGGAAGACGAAGCGGTAGACCCCGGCTTCGGCAACCAGCAATTCGCTGTAGTGCAACGTGATGACCACCGTTTCGCCGGGCATGATGTTGGCCACCTGCATGGAGAAGACATTGGGCCGCTGCTGCTCCAGCAGGGAAGCGCTTTGCCCGGCGGCCTTGGCCTGGTGGAACGTCTCCCTGGCTTCCTCCCGGGCTTGTATTTGCGCGGTGACGACGTCTTCGCCCACGGTCATGCGCATGCCGTGCACCGCCGCCCGGGTGGAGGCCGGAAAGATGTAGCGGGCGTTGATGGGGTCGGCGCCCATGTTGGCATACGCCTGGGTTACCCGGACATCGGCGATCATCCCGGTGATCTCGGCATTGACCGACGTGGACTTCAGCGGAAAATGTTCCGCTCCCGTGTCGCCGCTCTCCACGAAAAAATAAGGTGAAAGGGTCTTTGCGGCGTCTTCGGCCCCGGCCACGTCCACACCCGTCCACCCCACAAGCAACCATGCAACCATCACGACACATATTCCTCGCATCCCGAACCTCCCCGAATGACCGTTAAAACCTCCAACCACAAACCACAAACCAATCGTGTTCGTATCCTGGACCGGCCGCGTGAAGTCTTTATGAATTAAAAATGAAAAAGGAGTGAAAAAACGAATCTAAGGGAGGGGATCGGGTAAGGGGCTTTCGGCGGAGCGCAACCCATAGAGACGGCGGGCATTGGCGTGCAGGATGCGCTCGGCGGCCGCATCCGCCTCGGCGGCGGTCAAATCGCCGTCTTTCACGGCGCCTTCGAGAACGTGCGCCAAAGCCTCGCGCCCCCACCTGGCGCCGAGATAGAACAGTTCGGGCGTCAGGTGGGCGTCGGTTGAGAAGAGCAGCTTTGTCGTGGGCGCAAGTTCCAGCAGCTGGCGCAGTACCGCCTGCATGCCGGTGACGCTTACGAACGGAATGGTGAGGCCGATATCCACATACACCTGGGGATACACGGCGGCCAGGTAACCGGCTTCGCGAACAAAAGGGTATCCCGCGTGCAGCAGCACCACCGGCACCTGCCGCCACTCCGGCGCCTCCAGAAGCCAGCGAAGATGGAGCGGATTGGAATTGCGCAAATCCAGATCCGGGTCGCCGAAGCCCGTATGGAACTGGATTGGCAGCCGGTGCCTGGCGGCCAGTGTCATGCTTTCCACTACCAGGAAATCGATCAGCGGCTTGGCGCACAGCCGCCGGTCGCCGGTGGTCCATGATTCTTTGAGGGCGTTGAAACCGGCGCGCGCCTCCTTCAGGGAGACCGGCGCAATGGACAGGCCGCTGCGATAGGCGGCGATGCTTTTCAGGGCCGCCATCCCGTCCGGCGGCGGATCGATCTGACGGCGAAATTCATCCAGCATCCCGTCAAACGGTAAATCCGCATTCAACTGTTTTTCCGCAAGATGCTCCAACCGCAGGATGCGGCGCACGGGCACAAACCGACGGTGCCACTGCCGTGGCAAAATGGCGTCGGGCAAAAAGCCGTCGTCGAGAAAAATCCCGGCCAGATGCGATGCCTGGAAGCAGCGGGCGGAAAGCGCGTCGAGTCCGAGTTCCAGGCGCCGGGCGACGACCGTTGCCTCGCTCGCTTCACAGGACAGCAAGGCGGCGATGTCTCTCAGGCTGCGGCGGAAGAACAGGGTGTGCCGGGCATGATGGTGGATAATGTCGGGATCGCGGCTCTCGGTGAAAAATGACGCAAAAGGCGTTGCCGCCCACACATCGGGCTTGAGCAGATGATGGGCATGCTGATCGATGGCCGTAATGTCCCAGAGGTTCATGCTCTCTCCTAACCTCACTGTATAAAATCCGGAGGGCTTCAGAGTCAAGGCGCCAAGGGTGCCGCTGTAGCAAGCTCTACCGCAAGCCCTTGGCAACGCCGGATCTGGAGTCCTCCGGGTTTTATACAGTGAGGTTAATAGCGGTCCACCAGCAACGCGACCTCCCGTTCCAGATCCCATTCCTTCATCGTCTCCCACTCTTTGCGGCGGACCGCCAGGTAGGCGGCGGCCAGATCCCCGCCCAGCGCCTCCAGCAGCATCTCGTCCCTCTCCAGATCGACGATGGCGTCGCCCAGGGTATGGTGCAGCGCATCGATGCCGCGCGACTTGCGCTCGGACTCGGCCAGGTCACCCGGATCCACCTGAACCGGTTCGGCCAGCGACAGGCCCTGCCGCACGCCGTCGAGTCCCGCCGCGATGGCCGCGCCCAGGGCCAGGTAAGGATTGGCCGATGCATCGACGGTTTTCAACTCGATGTGGGTCGGGCTGGGCGGTTCGGGAAAGGTCGGCACCCGGATCGCGGCCTCGCGGTTGTCGAATCCCCAGCAGCGAAACGCCCCGCTCCAGGAGTGGGGCCGGATGCGCCTGTAAGAGTTGACGCTGGGCGTGGTCAGGGCCATGAGCGCGGGCAGATGGGCAAGGATGCCGGCCACGAAGCTGCAGGCCAGGGATGACAGTCGACCGGTATGGCCCGCATCCGGCAGCACGTTCTCCCCGTTGCGCCACAGGCTCAGGTGCAGATGACAGCCGCTGCCGGCCTGGTCGGCGAACAGTTTGGGCGTAAAAGAGGCGCGCCGCTGGTGCCGGCCGGCCACCGCGCGGACGGTTTCCCTGAACAGGATCTGCTGATCGGCCGCCCCCAGGGCAGGGGTGAACCCCATGGATATCTCCTGCTGTCCCGGACCGGATTCGGGATAATACTGCTCCACGGTGATTCCCTGGGCAATCAATGCATCGGCAATGGCCTCGATCACCTCGCGGTGCAGGTCCATGGAAAGGGTGGCGGCGAATACGGTGCGGTCGGCGGGAACGATCCGGTCCATTTCCGGCAGCAGCAGGTAAAATTCGTTCTCGAAGGCGGCCATGACGGTCAGATCCGCTTCGTCCGCCGCGGCGATCATGCGCTTCAGGAAATGTCGCGGGCAACATGTCCACGGGCGACCGTCCAGGACCATATCCCCCATGAACTGCGCATGACCGGGCGCGTAAGGCGGCATGGTCAGCGACCCCAGGTCCGGCACCAGGCGAATTTCGCCCACCGGCCCCAGCCCGCTTCCCGCTGCCGGCGCATCGACCATCACCGGCAGCGCCTGCTGGGCCGCCGAGATACCCACGCCATGCTTGAGAAAGGCGCTGTACCGCCCGCCATGGATCGCCTTGGCGCGGATGACGTTGGCGTTATCGCACCAGAGGATGCGGGCAAACTTCACTTGTTTGTCACTCAGTGGGTCTGGTAATGCTTCCGCCATTTCACTCACCATTCCGCATAAGGGTCTTATAAGTTATTCTATCTGCCATTGAAGCTTCGGCATCCCCGGATTTTTCATATGCTTCGGCTCTTTCTTTGTAAGCATAGGCATATTCTTTATTGATTTCTATGGCTTTCGTGCAATCGTTGATGGCTTCTGCGTACTTATGCGTTTGAACATAACAAAAGCACCGGCTACCTATCCATCTGAAACTACCTGGAGTAAGTGCAATAGCTCGTGTGTAGTTGTCTATGGCCTTCTTGTATTTTCCCATATTGAGGAATGCATACCCTAACCCCGCATAGGCCCGATCATATTGAGGACATGCGGCGACCAGGGCACAGGCATATTTTTCTTCTGTTGTCCAATTGTGGTGCCCTTCAGCATAAAGCATTTTTAACTCTATCATACGATAATAATGTGGATCCTCGTTTTCGGCCAAATCAAGATATTTCAGCGCCAGTTTATCTTTGCCCGCATTCATTGCGACACGGGCGAAGCACACTTTCCAAAACGCGCTTTCCGGGTAATCAGCAATTATTTGTGTATATACTCTTTCTATTGAATTCCAAACCTTGGGCTGACTTAAAAATTTAGTTTCGTTAGGACTTCTTGCTGCCGCCTCTTCAAGAGCGTATGCAAGAATGTGGGGCAGCAATGTTTTGGACGGCGCATTTTTCACTGTCGCAACAGCAAAGTGAAACATCGATTTCCAATCGCCTCCCCATTTAGGCATCATGTTTTCCAGCTTGGCTCGGTAGGCCCAATAAAATGTCGGATGATTTCGTATTGCATGATTAAAATACCGATCAGCGGCTTCACTGTCTTTAGAATTCAGCGCCCTTTGAACTCGGATCAATTGCCTTGACGAGTGGGGATTCAAAGGGTTAATGCGATAAGCTTTTTCAAGGTCATCTTTAGCCAACAAATGCAAATTATGGAAGGCTTCCATGTTTTTCTTGTTTACTTCCGAAGAGTATTTTCTGCTACGAATTTCCCAACCACGTTCGATATAGTATACTCCTCTGATAATATATGGAATTTCGCTTTCAGGATTGGCGTATATCCATTGATTCAACAATGGGAGAAGGTCTTGCGGCACTGGTTGGGGCCTATTAAATTCTAAAACCTCGGAAGCAAAAAACCACCTTTCCAAAATGGCCCGAAAATACCGAAATCCGTCTCGCGTAACGATATTCTTTCGATCGACGTAGCGAATA
>JBNKDU010000053.1:0-1526 GCA_050288425.1 Desulfobacteraceae bacterium
CTGGAGGGTGCCGGCGGCCTTGAGGAACCCCGCGGTCCGGCCGCGCAGCACCATGCGCACCGGCAGCAGCAGGAACATGTAGACCGGGATGAAGATGATGAACATCCCGTACCACTCGGTGTAGGCCCAGAAGTATTGCAAGGGGATGGCCAGGTAGGCCCAGAACAGCACCCGGTGGTCGGCGCGGCGGGTGGGGATCAGGGTGATGAACTCCTTGAAGGCCAGGTAGGAGACCAGGCCGAAGAAGATGATGGCCGTGCCCCGGCACAGCAGCAGCGCGCCGAACACCAGAGCGATGATCACCCACCAGGTGCGGATGCGCAGCAGCGGTTCCGTATAGTCCCTGGCCGGCCGGAACCGTTTCAGCGCCAGGGCGACGGCGGTGGCCAGGACCAGCAGCGCCAGGATGCCGAGCATGTACGCCCCATTGTTGGATAAGCCGGCCGTCCAAGTCATGGCCTCACCTCCGCCAGGGCGCGCCGGGCCCGGTTGAAGATGGTTACCGCCAGCAACACCAGCATCAGGCCCAAAACGACCTGCAGCCAGGCCCCGCCGGGGACCCCGGCGGCCAGCAGCACGGCCAGCAGGCCGAAGACGAACGCCCGGTCGCTCTTGCCCATGGGCCCGTCGTAACGCCGTTGCGCACCGACGAGCACGGCCACCACGCCGGTCATCTCTCCGACCGCCGCCAGCAGAACGATGAGCACCACCAGGGACGGGGTAAAGCCGGGCACCACCGCCAGCGGCAGGAACAGAGCCGCGTCGGAAAGCACATCCCCCAGCTCGTTGAGGATCGCCCCCAGGTCGCTCCGCATGCCATGCTCCCGGGCCAGCATGCCGTCCACGGCGTTCAGCGCCATGCGCGCCAGCAGCACCGGCGGCAACAGGGCCAGGGTCCAGCGGGCACTGCCGCTCAGCCAGAGCGACAGGCCTGTGATAAGAGACAACAGCAGGGCGGCGACGGTGACCTGATTGGCCGTGATCCCGCTCCTGGCCAGGGCGCGACACAGGGGGCGCAGCAAGTTCTGGAAAGCAGGTTTGAGCTGGTAAATGGTCATGGACTCTCTCCGCGAAGCGATTCGGCCCGTGAAACGATGGCCAGTAAATCCTGCATGGCGCTTCTTTCGCCATGGCTTCATCTGTCAATTCGCAGGAGCCGTGCCAGTTTGTGCCTGTAATTATAAGACCTTTAAATAAATGGGATTATTAATTGTTCGATGGTTATACTGGCCGATTTGGTCAAGGATGATCGGCATGAAATGTCGGATCGATGGGCATTAAATGTAGGGTGAAATTATAAGGGATGGCGTTTCAAATGATACGGACTGATCGCCAATCGGTCGACTGAAGGGATGGACACGATCTAAATCTCCAATTGTTCTTTCAGCAGGCAGCAGGCGATTTGGAAGGCGGGGGTGCCGTCGGGCAGGTATTCGATGTTGTCGGGCTGGACCAGTTTGTTCATCACGCAGCCCTCGGCGATCTTGAGTTGGAACAGGTCGGATTCGTCGACCGGGCCGACGGCC
>JBNKDU010000054.1:0-16574 GCA_050288425.1 Desulfobacteraceae bacterium
TTCGAACTGGGCGATGAAATGGCGCGCCACCGAACGGGTGGCGGCGACGGCGCCTTCGCCATTCATGATCGACTGCGCGATGTTATTCGAGAATCGCGAATCTTTCAGGATCATGATGTGCGCCTCGAAAATCAGGGCCACACTTTCGGGCAGCCGGCGCACGAGCCGGGCCTGAAACGCATCGAGCTGGTTGATGGTGGCCTGCACGGCCCGGCGGAAGTCATCCAGGGAATTGTGAAACTCTTCGTCCGGGACGCCGGACAGGAAAAGGTCCAGCGGTTTCAGCGGAACCGCGGGCGCGACGGCGTAGCCCGGGGCGGCGGCCTCCGCCTTGACGAAGTGCAAGGATCCATCCGCGTCTCTATCGACTTGCGGTCGGATTTGATTGCGCATCGCAATCAACATGCGCGCATTGGCGATGACGCCGGCCAACTGGGAGGCGATTGCGCGCATGCCCATGACGTCCACCTGGTCGAAATAGTCGGGCTGTTCATGCTGGACCACCAGGACTCCGATTTTCTCGGTCCCGCGGCAGATGGGCACGGCGAGGAAGGATTTATAGGGATCTTCGTGGGCCTCTTCGAAATACTTGAAGTCGGGATGGTCGCAGGCGGCGCCGTCGCAGACAGGTTCCATGCTGGCCAGGGTGACGCCCACCAGGCCCTCGCCGATTTTCATCCGGACGCTGTCGACGGATTGCGGGTTCAACCCCTTGGTGGCTTTCAATACGAGCTGGTCGGTATGCTCGTCGAGCAGATAGATGGAACCGACATCCGCCTTGAGATGTTCGGCCACGCGCTGAACCACCTGCGATAAAAAACCATCGATATCCTGGCTGTCGGAGATCAGATGGGCCAGTTCGCTGATATCGAAGATCAACCCCAGATGCTGATGACTCGTATCGTCCATATCGTGCTTATACCGGAATCGATGGCAGGATGCCATGCGTTATCTTTACAAAATGTTGTTATCCATATAATCACTCGATAATCACTTGCCTGGAAAGCATGCAGATCGACTGCTGGGCGAGTATGCGAAAGCGGTCGCGGAATGAGGCGAATTCATGTTGCCATATTGTAAATACGTGCGCGGTCTGCTGCTGGCAGTCTGCTTCGGCGCCGTCCTGTCCTGTTCGGGCGGCGGCGGTTCGGGTTCTTCGAATAGGTCGAACAACCCACCTCCCGCCCAGAATGATTCCACCTCCGACGAAGCGCCGGCAGCCGGAACACCGGCCAATGATCCCTCCCCGGAGGTCAGTGCACCGGCCCTGCGCGTCACCTTGCCCGCCTCTTGGGACGAGAACTGGTTTGCTTCCGCGGCCGTGTTCGATCTGGCCGGGGACGGCCGCAGGAAGATCATCGCCGGCCGTCATTCGGTTCTCTATGTGTGGAATCCGGACGGCACCCTGGCCTGGCGGGCGCCGGTGGGCGAAAACAGCTCTACGTCCAACAACCACGGCGGTTTCCGGCAATATGCTTCTCCAGTGGTGGGAGATCTGGATGGCGACGGATTTGGAGAGATCGTCATCGCCTGGTCGAACCAGGCGGCCGTGTACGACCACAACGGATTCATCCGCAGCGGCTGGCCCCAATCCTTTCCGGGTTCCGGCGGAGAGATCCGGTCGATTTGCGCGGCCGATCTCGATGGCGACGGTCGGCTCGAAATTCTGGCGGTCCGCACCGCCTCGGGACCGGCGACCGTGGTGTGGCAACTGGATGGCGGCGTGCGTCCCGGCTGGCCCCAGGTCTCGGGATCCGATCCCGATAGAGACGACTGCGGCGGCTTCAACCAGAACATCGGGGCGGCGGATCTCGACGGCGACGGGGATCTGGAAGTCGTCGCCACCTATGATTGCTGCCTCATCGGCATCATGCACGACGACGGCTCTCCCTTCGCGGCCAACGCCATGTTCGCAGATGCCGGACCGTACGTCTCCTCGGTCCCCTTTTTTCACGATCAGCGTCTGATGATGCAGGGCTGGGGAGCCGACGGCAACGACCGGGACGAATTCACCGACTCTCCGCCGGTCTTCGCCGATATGGACGCGGACGGCCTCCCGGAGGTCGTCCTCTACGGGGACCATGAGCTGGCGGGCGAATACGTCAATCGGGGCAATTCTCTTTGGGTGATCGATCCGGACCTGTCGCGGGTGGCGGGTTTCGAAACCCCCATCGTTTCCGGCGCTCCCCTCTTCACCGGGTACGAAAACAATATCGTCCAGGTGGCGCCCGCGCCGGCGGTGGCCGATATCCTGGGCGACGCCGCCCCGGAAATCATCGCGCCCTCCTACGACGGAAAAATGCGGTGTTTCGGCCGCGGCGGCCGGACCCTCTGGGTCTACACCTTCGATGATGCCGGCGGTCCGTTCACCGGCGCCTCCGGGCCGGCCGTGGCCGACCTGAACGGCGACGGGTTCCCGGAAGTGATTTTCACCACCTATTCGGTATCGGACGATATCTCCGATTTGATCATCCTCGACGCCACCGGGCGCTTGCTGCACAAAATCCCGCTGTCCGGAAGGGGGGACATGAGCGTTCCCACCATCGCCGACGTGGATGGCGACGGCAGGCCCGAAATCATCGTTTCCCTGAAGGATACCCTGGGCGGTGGATTGGGCGGCGTGCAGATCTGGGACGTTCCCTCCGCCGGAACCAACTGGATCCAATGGGGAACGGGACGGGGAGGATACCTGAGGAACGGATTGGCGGATTAGGTGGAACGAAGATGGATATCCGACCGGATCGGATGGGAGGCCCTTCTGATATCATTCCGGGGGAACGATTTGTGACTGGTACAATGGAATGTATTTGTAAACTTTCATGAAATCCAGGGCCCGGTCCGGAGTGACCTCCTCAAATTCGATATCGTTGAACTTCACGATTACCGTCACGAATTTGGTGGTTTTCGGCGGACAATCGATGGTGATGCCCTTGTCGAGATATTCATATCCCTTCTTATCTATCCCTTTGATGTATATGCCGACCCGATGGCGTTCCGGCGGGACGCTCACTTTGGTGTAGTCCCCCATTTTCATGGAGACGATATCCTGCTCATCCAGCGTGATGATCACCGATGCGCCGCCGACAGTATGCTTCTTGCGGATGATGACGATTTCACCCGCAGTTTGCGGATCGTATGGTATCGGCGTGCTCAACTGCCCCCGGGCGCATGCAACAAAGGTCAATACCAGTACGAGTGAAGTGATTTTTTTACAATTCATGGTTGGATCTCCGGATTACCGACATATCCAGCCTGACCACAGGGCCAATCAATTCTGGGCTGGGTGTTTCTTTTGTTTTCCATATTTTTTGCGATCATCTGCCAGCAAAGATTTATCTTCTCCCTTGCGAAATCCCGAAAAGGTGATCCCGATTTTCCCTTTCCCTGCACTCTTGGCGGGGTATTGGTTGATCACGCCTTTCTCTTTGAGGAGTACGAAACATTTCAAATCTGAATGATCATAGGAGACACATAATCCGCTGGCATCTGTACTCCATCTGCCGGTACGCATTCTCTTTTGCCCTGTTTTCTTCCGCAGCAAGGATCCGTCGGCTCCGAAATAGAAAATGAATTCAACCTCTTTCTTGTGATCGAAGCCCCTGACGGTCTTGTCGGCGAACAGGCGCCGAATATCATCGGGCAGCATCCTGCCGTCGGGAATCCGTGAGAAATGCACTTCCCCATGAAGATTCCCCGGCGCTTCTTGCAATGCTTTTCCGGTTTGCGTATTTCGATCGCCGAACTGCGAAGACGGAGAGGCCGGCAGCGCGGCGTACCGGTCTATCTCTTCGGGTGTACGTGTGGTTTTGGATTCTCCGAGCAACAAGGCGATGCGATTTCCGGTTCTCGATGCCATGGCGACCAGATCCCGCCTCAACAGCTCCTTGTCGTCGGCGTAGTTTTCAATGTACTCCCGCTGGGTCGATCTCAGGCGGAATTGTTCCTTCCAGAGGACACGCCCGTCTTTCAACGAGGTCATGCGCAGGTCCATCAACAGGTAGGGGATCAGGGTATCCTTTTCTTGTTTGGTGCCGACCATGCCCCACTCCTTCACATTCAGAACCAACAAGGCATCGAAGCCGCTCGGTGGAGAAATATCCTTCGATTGGGCAGCCAGATACACTTGCCCGAATCGATGCCGGGTCTGGATGGCACGTATGAGTTCGGTGGTGAAAATCTCTTGCGGGGAGAACAATCGGTCGGGATCCACTTTGTCTTTCACCACCTGGTCCCTTGCATATCTTCCGAAAGAAATAAACATATCGTACCAGTGGAATTCATAGCGCTTGTCGTACACCTCAAACGGAGGCTCGCCTTCCACGCAAACGACGAGGTTCCTGATTTCAGTCCCGCCGTCAAAGACCGGGGGCACGTAATTGGTGCTGGAAACGCATCCTTGTAGAATCGCACAAAGTAGTAAAGCATGGCAGATGGTCCGGCGCCTGAGCATCCACGGGGTTGCTTTTCTGCTCATTTTCTTCCTCGATTCTCTCGGTCGGGTCTGGAATGGTGAAGCCGCTTCTCATCATACATGGTGGGGGATCATGATCGCAATGAAAATCAAGCCAAATGATGCAGAGGTACGAGGAGCCGCACCTTGCGAATTCCTTCCTGCAGGGCACCTCCCAACGGGGCTGTTTTCGATATTGTATCCCGATCGCCTTCGGCGAATCCTCACTCCAGGGTTTTCTTGAATCTCAGGATGGCCAGCGTGACCGCTCCGGCGGCCAGCAGGGCCTGGGCGCAGATGGCCGGCCACAGGGCGTTGATTCCCACGCCGCGGATGGCGATGCCGTGCATGATCTGCAGGAACCAGCGCATGGGGTTGAAACAGGTCAGCACCTGGATGACCGGCGGCATGTTGTGGACCGGGAAGATGAATCCGCTGAGCAGCACCGCCGGCATGAGGACCAGGAAGGCGGTCAGCAGGGCCTGCTGCTGGGTATGGGCCGTGACGCTGATCAACAGGGCGATGCCCAGGTTGCCGATCAGGAAAAGCACCGCCACGCCGTAAAGCAACGCCAGGCTGCCGTGCACCCGCAGTCCGAATACGGGCAGGGCCACGATGAGCATGTTGGTCATGGTGATCAATCCGGTGATGAGGAACGGAAGCGTCTTGCCGGCGATGAACTCCGTCCGCCGGATGGGGGTGACCATCACCTGTTCGATGGTGCCGATCTCCTTTTCCCGGACGATGGCGATGCTGGTGAGCAGCAGGCTGATCACCATGAGCATGACGGCCACCAGGCCCGGAACGAAGTAGAATTTGCTTTGCAGGTTGGGGTTGTACCAGGCGCGCACCTCGAAGGCGACGGGAGCCGAAGTCGCCCGGGGGTTCCGCTGCCGGTCGAAGGCGATCAGCACCTGTTGGGCGTAGTTGAAGATGATGGCGGTGTCGTTGTTGTAGGTCCCGTCGGCCAGCACCTGCAGTGCGGGGTCGCGCCCGCCTTTCAAATCCCCCTCGAATCCCCTGGGGATGTGAATGACCGCCTGGACGTCGGCGCTGTCCAGCACCCGGTGAATGTCGGCGGCCGATGCCAGGTTTTTCTTGACCTCGAACCAGCCGCCGCTTTCGAAGGCGGCGATCAGCGACCGGCTGGCGGGGGTGAGATCTTCGTCGAGAACGGCCGTGCGGATGTCCCTGACGTCCGTGGTCAGGGCAAAGGCCAGCACCGTCATCTGTATCACCGGGAAGGCGAAGACCACCAGGCGCATACGCACGTCGCGCAGCATCTGGTGGAACTCCTTGATCAGCATGCACCGCAGTCGCAACCACATGCTCAGGCCTCCAGTTTGAAGCGCATTTTGCGGTGGGCCAATGTCACCATCAAGGCCGTGTAGATCATCAGCAGAAGCACATTCAGCCCCAGGATCTCCAACCCGATGCCCTTGAGAAAAATGCCGCGCATGGTGGCGATGAAATAGCGCCCCGGCACGATGTAGGTGATGACCTGGATGGGCGGGGGCATGTTGTGAATGCTGAACACGAAGCCGCTGAGCAGCAGGGTGGGCAGGTAGGTGGCGAACAGGGCCAACTGGTTGGCCAATACCTGGGATTTGAGTACGATGCTGAGCATCATACCGAAGAAGAGCACACCGCCCAGGAAGATGGAAGCGATGGCGAAGAGGAGGGCGGCATTGCCCCGGATGGGCACGTCGAAGACGAAACGCCCCATGACCACCGCCAGGGCCACGTCGGCCATGCCCACCGCGAAATAGGGGATCACCTTGCCGACCACCAGTTCGGGCACGCGCAGGGGCGTGCTGATCAACTGCTCCATGGTGCCCATCTCCCACTCCCGCGCCACGGTGACCGAGGTGAGCATGGCGGCGATAACGGCCATCACCAGGGCGATGATGCCCGGCACGATGACGTTGACGCTGCGCAGGTCCGGGTTGTACCAGGCCCGCATCTCGGCCGTCACATTGCCGTTGACCGGATGGATGCCCAATTGGTCCAGCCGCCGGACCGCCACCTGGCGGTTGTAAATCCGGGCCAGGGCGTTGAGATAGCCCACCGCCAGGTTGGCATTGTTGGAATCGCTGCCGTCCACCATGGCCTGGACGGCGGTGGGCCGTCCGGCGAGCAGCCGCCGGGCGAAATCCGCGGGGATCACCACGGCCACCATCACCTCCCGGCGGTCCAGGGCGTCGTCGATCTCGCGGTAGTCGTCGGGGGTCTGGCGGATGTCGAAATAGGGCGAGCCTTCCAGCAGGCTGATCAGTTCCCGGCTCTGGGGAGTGCGGCTCTGGTCCCAGACAGCCGTGGGCACGTGATTCAGATCCATGGTCAGGGCATAGCCGAAGAGGCAGACCAGCAGCACCGGGATGGCCAGGGCCAGGGTCAGGCTGCGCCAGTCGCGCAGGACGTGCAGGAACTCCTTGCGCGCCACGGCCGCCAGGCGTCGTGCGGACAGGCTCATGGCGGGCCTCCGTTGCGGTCTTCCCGCTCGATCATGGCCACGAAAACATCTTCCATGGTCGGGGGGATGGGCGCCATGCGTTCGATGGCCAGTTCGCGGGCGGAGAGTGCGTTTCCGATGGCGGCCGTGGCCGCCCGGGGATCGGCGGTGCGCACGTGCATCCCGTTGCCGAACAGGGCCGCATCCAATACCATGGGCAGGCCCTCGATGGCTTCCAGGGCTTCCTGGTTCTGTTGGCAGCGGATATCCAACAGGGTCTCGCCGGCCAGGCCGGCCTTGAGCTCGGCCGGCGTTCCCATGCCGATGAGGCGTCCGCGGTAGATCATGGCCAGGCGGCCGCAGTATTCGGCCTCCTCCATGTAGTGGGTGGTGACGAACACGGTGACGCCCCGGTCGGCCATGGCGTAAATCAGGTCCCAGAACCTCCTCCGGCTGAGGGGGTCGACCCCGCTGGTGGGCTCGTCCAGGAAGAGGATGGGCGGTTCGTGCAAAATGGCGCAAGCCAGGGCCAGGCGCTGCTTCCACCCGCCGGCCAGCAACCGGGTGGGGCCGCGCCGGCGCTCCTGCAACCCGGCCATCTCCACGGCCCAGTCGGTGCGCGTTTGCAGGCGTTTGCCGGCCAGCCCGTAGATGCCGCCGTAAAAAGCGATGTTCTCCTCCACGGTCAAATCGTCGTACAGCGAGAACTTCTGGCTCATGTAGCCGATCTGCTGCTTGATCCGCTCGGGCGCGGCGTGGATGTCGAAGCCGGCCACCGTGCCCGTTCCGCCGGTGGGCGCCAGCAGTCCGCACAACATGCGGATGGTGGTGCTCTTGCCGGCGCCGTTGGGTCCCAGGAATCCGAAGATTTCTCCGGAGGCCACCTCGAAGGAGATATGGTCCACGGCCGTGAAATCCCCGAACCGGCGGGTGAGTCCCGCCACGGTCACCGCCGGCCCGCGGGCCGTTTGGGCCGGCCCGGAAACGGAGACCGACGGGGCGGCATCCGAAGGCTGCGCTTCCGCGGCGCTCACCATGTCGATGAACACATCCTCCAGGGAGGGGGCCACCCGCCGGGCATTGTCCAGGGCGATCCCGGCTTGATCCAGGATCCGGCGCGCTTCCTGCTCGGCGGCAGCGGCATCGCCGCAGATCACGTGCACGCTGTTGCCGAACACCGACGCGCGCCCCAGCCGGTTGCGGAGCAGGGGCGCGGCGACGCGGGCCCGGGGCGTATCCACGGCTAAAATCTGATCGGTCACCATGGCCTTGACCTGCCCGGGCGTGCCCTCGGCCAGCAGGCGCCCGTCGTTCATCAACCCCACCCGGTGACAGCGTTCGGCCTCGTCCAGGTAGGCCGTGGTCACCAGGATGGCCACGCCCTGCTGCAGCAGACGGTAGAGCACCCGCCAGAAATCCCGCCGGCTCACGGGATCGACGCCGTTGGTGGGCTCGTCCAGCAAAAGCACCTGCGGGGTGTGGATCAGGGCGCACACCAATTGCAGCTTCTGCTTCATGCCGCCGGAGAGCCGGCCCGCCCGGCGTCCCTTGAACCGGCGCATCCCCGAAAAACCCAGCAATTCTTCCATGCGCTCGCCGCGCCCTTTGCGCGGAACGCCGTAGAGATCGGCATAGAAGTCGATATTCTCCTTGACGGTCAGGTCGAAGTAGAGGGCGAAGCGCTGGCTCATATAGGCGATATGGTCCTTGACACCTTCCGGCTGGCTGCCCACATCGAAGCCGGCCACCCGGCAACGGCCGCCGCTGGGATCCAGGATCGAAGTCATCATCCGCAGGGTGGTGGTCTTGCCGGCGCCGTCCGGACCCACCAGTCCGTAAATTTCGCCGGGGGCCACCGTCAGGTTCAGGTCATCCACGGCCGTGAAGTCGCCGAAACGCCGGCACAATCCCCGGGCGACGATGGCGCGGTCCGGTTGGACGGACGCCGATTCGAATCCGCTGTTCACTGCGGCCATGGCATTCTCACTTCGGCTTCTCCGCCCCGGCCGTGTCGATGATGGCATCGGCGGGCATGCCCGGTTTGAGTTCCCGGTGGGGGTTGTCCAGGTCGATTTTGATGCGATACATCAACTTGACCCGCTCCTGGTAGGTTTGCACGGTCTTGGGAGTGAACTCGGCCTGATCGGAAATATAGCCGATCCGGCCGGGATACTCCTTGCCCGGATAGGTATCGGTGGTAACCTTCACGGCCTGGTTCCGCCGGACACGGCCCAGGTCGGTCTCGTTGATATAGCCGCGCAACCAGACGTGATCGAGGTCCCCCACCGTGATCACCGTCGTGCCGGGGTTGAGGAAACTGCCCGGTTCGGCGGCTTTGCTCAGGACGACCCCCCCGGCCGGGGCCAGGAGCCGGGTATCGGCCAATTGCCGCCGGGCCAGGGCCAGGGCCTGTTCGGTGGCCGCCACCTGGGCCCGGGCCTGGGCGATCTCTTCCTTGCGCGGCCCCGCCAGGACCAGGGCCAGGCCGGCCTCGGCCCTGCGGATGCGCGCGGCCGCCTCCCGCCTGGCGTTGAAAGCCGTTTCATAGGCGGATTGCGCCTGGTCGAATCTCTGCCGGCTGATGACATCCTGGGCCAGCAGGTCCTTGTAGCGGGCCAGGTCATCCCGGGCCAGTTTCAACCGGCTTTCGGCGGACTCGGCGGCGGCGCGGGCCTGTTCCAGGGCGGCGCGGGCTTCGGCCACCTCCTCCGGCCGGCTGCCGCTCTCCAGTTTGGCCAGGAACGCCTTGGCCGAATCCGCTTCGGCCCGGGCCCGCGACACCAGCACCTCCTGGTCCGCGGCATCCAGCCGGGCCACCACCTGCCCCGCGGTCACCGGATCGCCTTCGTCCACGGCCCGCTCCTGGAGCCGGCCGGGAATTTTGAATGCCAGGTCCACCAGGGTCGCCTCGATGGTCCCGGAAACCTGCAGTCGATGGGGATCGGCGGGTTCCCGGTGGGTCAGCCACCATGCCAGGCCGGCTCCGGCCGCCACGATCAGGACGATCACCACTCTTAACGGTTTGGGCATGGGAAAACTCCTTGTGCTGGGCCTGCCCGGCTCGCTTCCAACTCCGAAATACGGACGAATTCCCGTCTCCGAAGCGCTAGTCGGATCCCCGTACGAACCCCTTGACCCCGTTCAGGGAAAACTCGGCGATATGCCCGGCCAGGGATTCGATGGTGTCCGGGTCGGCCAGGTCCATGGCGAACAAGCGGTTGGCAATGGGCCAGGCATACCCGTAGTAGAGACATTGCCCCATGATACTGAAGGCGCAGCGCATGATCCGTTCGGGATCGGTCCCCGGACCGGTCAGTTCGCCGATGATGCCTCCCAGGATCCGGGCCTGGGGGCGGATATGATCCTGGACCAGGGAATCGAGCACCGGCGACGGATCGGCCAATTCCCTGGCCATCAGCCGGCTTTGACCCTGGTAACCGGAGAGTCCTCCGGGAGCGAGCAGGCGGTGAAGCATGGCGGTGACGAAGCGTTTGAGCCGCGTTTCCGGATCGGCCGCCGACCCCATGCCCATATCCGCCGGGAAGCGCTGGATGGCACTCTCCAGGAGATCGGTCACCACGGTACGGTAGAGGCTCTCCTTGTTGCCGAAGTAATAGTTCAGCGCAGCCAGGTTGACCCGCGCCGCCTGGCAGATCTCCCTCACCGTGGCGGCCTTGAAACCCTTCCGGCCGAATACCTGCACGGCGGCGTTCAAAATGCGCTGTCGCGGCTCGGTCATATCGGCTCCTCCGGTTTAAACATTTGTTTAAATCAGTTGATTAATACAATTGTTTAATATGTCAAGACCCGAGGCGTGCGCGTAATGAAATTTACCTGAAGCATCCACTACCTGTTTATCATAGACGAGATATCATTAGAGGAGCAATATGCTGTATTAACGATGCAATTGACATACAAGCATTGGTTTGGGTTGCTAGTACTCAAAAAAGCAAGTTCTTTTTCTTTTTCTGAGGTTCCGGACTTCATGCTCAAAAAATTGACATTTCTAATTAGTAGGAATATTCTACTTAATAAGTAAAATAGATAAAGAAAGGATTTTTTTGAATGTACGCTAAAGTCTCAAAAAAGGGTCAAGTCACCATTCCCAAAGCCATCCGGGAACAACTGGATATCAAGAATGACGGCGCCGTTATCTTTGTGCTGGAAAATGGGGAGGTTAAGATTAAGGGCGTTCCTAAAAAAGCGGTTGATGAACTGGCCGGCAGCCTGAACAAATATTCCAAAGGATATAAGCCGTTAAAAGATATTCGTAAGGAGATCAAAGGCAAAATTGCCAAGGCGGTATTAACTGAAGGCATCGGCGACTGATGCCGGATTGAAAGGAATATGCTTGCAATCCGATTCCAACACTTATCTGCTTGATACGAACATCATCCTGCGATTTCTATTAGCCGATGACCCGGCCCAGACCCGTAGCGCCACCGAACTGATGTCCAGGGTTGATGAAGGCAAAATCTCAGCAGAGATCAAAGATTTCGTGTTGCTGGAAACCGTCTGGGTATTGGAAACCTCCTGCCGTGTACCGCGTACAGAAATTGCCGACAAACTGATGAATATCCTCAATCTTTCCGGCATTGTGAATACAAACCGATCCACCCTGATTCAAGCTATGCTGAGTTTCAAAGAAACCAGGATAGATCTGGCCGACTGCCTGTTGGCCGCCTATTCATCAGTTGCCACACCGGTCGTCTCTTTTGACCGAGACTTAAAAAGGCTTGGCGCGCATTTAGCATCTATTAAAACCATGCGTTCGTAAATTTTCAACCAAATGAAAGTTGATGATCTATTCACAATGTATGGCAATATACATGTCTTGAAATCGCTGTCGCAGCGATTTTGATAACTTGCTTTCAACACCCTTTTTTAGGCGCGGCGAGTAATTAAATATTTCGGCATATCAGATCGTTAGATACGATAACGAGTTGCTGCCGGGCACTGCCGTCGTTCCGGGGCTTTTTTGCGATCACAATTTTTGCCGGGTTCTTGACATAATTTTCGATACCGGCGCCCAGGCCATCTTTCCTCAACTATCCCAAAATGCCGTCAGACGCTTTGGGCCACCCATGGCCTAAAACCAGGAGCATTTGTCTGTATTGCAGATTCGGCTTTCGTGATGAATAGGTCACTATTCTGTCCTGCCAATTGTTTGGCAAAATCTATACAAAGATAGGGGCTATAAGGAGGTGGCAGTGGAAAAATCGAATCGAACCGGCGAATACAAGCGGCCTGGGCTGGTACGCGAAGCTATCGTGCCTATCGGGTCTTTGATTATCGCGCTTGCAGGAATTGTGCTTAGCTATCAATCGTTGGTGACCCAAATATGGCTAAAACAGTCCGAGGTGAAATATATGGGCTATGGTGTTGTTATGGGTGAACTGCACATGGCTTTCTATAAACCGAGGGGCGGTCAAATATCCGGTGACCACTTGAACAAAGCTTTTGCGGAGTACTACTTATTGGAAACGTTTATCAAGTCAGATAAGCGAGGGGAGCTACGCAACAATTTTGTCAGTGTGATCCTTGCATGCGAGAAGGCCGAGGAAGTTCGCAATAATCCGAAAGAATTAATAAAGATGGAAGAGATTTTCAATTCTCGCCACAAAATCCTCGGTGCGAAATTGGAAGAAGCGCTGAAAATTTGAAAAAATGAAACGAGCTTGCTGGAACGCCGGTATTCGGGCAGACAACGCGGCGAGTCAATTATTGCGATGCCGGGTCAACTCGCCAGGGCCAGCCGTTGGCCCTGCAGCATGCGGGCGACCTCTTCCCGGGGGACGGGTTCGCTGAAATAGATGCCCTGCAGGTAATTACAGCCCAGGGCCTCCAGGTGATCCGCCTGGTATTTCTGCTCGACCCCTTCGGCGGTGACTTCCAGGCCCAATCCCCGGGCCATGGCCACGATGCAGGCGATCAATTCGTTCGCCTTTTCATCCTTGTCGATATCGGCAACGAAAGACCGATCGATTTTCAATCCGGTCAGGGGAATTTTGCGAAGATAGGCGAGGGACGCATATCCCGTTCCGAAATCGTCCATGGTCACCCGGAGTCCCATGGCCTTGAATTGTTGCAAATTGGACAACGATTGATCGCGGGTCTTGATCAAGGCGCTTTCGGTCAGCTCGATTTCCAGTTGACGCGCGGGGATATGAAATTCTTCCAGGATGGTCCCGATCCGGTCGGCCAGGTTGGGTTGCCTGAGCTGGGAGCCGGACATGTTGATGGCGATGGTACCGAATTCCAGGCCCATGTCATTCCAGTTCCGGATCTGCCGGCAAGCGTTATAAATCACCCAGTCTCCGATTTTGTCGATCTGTCCGGACTGTTCCGCCACCGGGATGAATCGATTCGGCGGTACCGGCCCCAAACGCTCGTTCTGCCAACGGAGCAGGCCTTCATACCCGGAGATTTGGCCTGTCGCCGCTGCGATTTTGGGCTGGTAGTACAATTGAAATTCTTCCTTTTGTATGGCTTCATGCAAGGCATTTTCGATCTTTAGCTGCCGGACGGCCATTTCATTCAGGCGCTGGGAAGAGAACAGGTAGCGAGCCGAGTCGTTGTGTTTCCGGGCATAGGCACAGGCATTGGTCGCGCTGCAGTAAAGTTCCTCCACCGTCTGTCCATCATGGGGAAAGAGACTGACCCCGCAATAGACCGACAGGTAGATTTCAGTGCCCTTGATCCGGAACGGTTCCTCAAATGCATCCAGCATGCGTTTCATCACCCAGGTGACATGGTCCACCTGGTTGAGATCGGTGATCAGGATCCCGAACTCCGCGGGCTGCACCAGTGAAACCGTCGACATGCCCGAAGGGATATTGATGGCGGCCACGCTGTCGACCTTCTCGCGCAGGACGCTGTTCAGGCGTTGACCGCAATCCATGACCACTTGTTCCGCCGCTTCATGCCCGAAGGTTTCCTGAATCCGCTTGACCGTTTCGATGGTCATCGACACGACGGCCACCAGGTGATCCTGGCGTTTGCCCCTGGCAATCTCGCGATCGATGCGATCCTCGAACAACGCCCGCATGGGCAAACCGGTAGGCGCATCAAACATTTCGATTTGCTGCAATTCCATGGTGCGCTTTTCCAACTGGCCTTGCAGTTCCAGTACGCGATGCTGCAATCGGGCAGGATCTTGATCCGATGCTCCGGATTTATCGTGATCGGGACGTTGCCCCTGGACTCCATCGGCGGCCTCGGTTTCGGCCGGGCGGATATCGCGTCCCCAGAAAACCATCCGGTTCCGGCCGCTGTTTTTGGCGGCGTATAGGGCCTTGTCCGCCTGGTTGATCAACTCCTCCGGTTTGCCGGCGCCGCTTTCCAGGCAGGCGACACCCAGGGATACGGTGATTTTGACCCCCGAGCACGACGCCTTTTCAACGGACCGGCGGATGCGTTCGGCAACGGCGGCCGTTTTGGCCGGAGACAGGTTGGCGAGGACCATGCAGAACTCCTCCCCCCCGTAGCGGCCGACCAGATCGGTTTCGCGGGTATTGGCTTTCAGGATCTCGGCCACGGATTTGATGACCTCGTCGCCCGTCGCATGGCCGTACTGGTCATTGACCGATTTGAAAAAATCGATATCCGCCATCAGGCAGGAGAGCGGCGAGCCGTCGAGTCTGGCCTGGGAAAAGAGGGCATCGTACTTCAGGCCCAGGGAGCGCCGGTTCAGGCAATATGTCAGCGGATCGCGCTCGGCCAGGAATTTGAGCTCCCGGCTTTTCTGCCGGATCTCTTCGTTCGCCAGTTGAAGCTTATCGATCATCTGGCCAAGTTCCAGGTTCTTTTCTTCCAATTGGGTGATGTCGTCGAAGGTCAGGAGGGTGCCGCGCGCCTTGCCCGCAGGGTCGGTCACCACGGCCACATTGACCGTGAGCTTGATCAATCTGCCGCGATGATCCTTGATGGTCAGTGCGGTGCCCCGATGTTCGTGGCCATCCGCCATCACCTTGAACCAGGGCAACCGGCCGATCTCCTTCGGAAGTCGATAATTCAGCCAGCCCAACTCGGAACCCTTGCGCCCGATCATCTCTGACGGGGATTTGCCGAACAGGCCGGCGAAGGCGGTATTGGACATGACGATCTGCTCTTTTTCGTCCATGATCAGGACGCCTTCCTGCAGCACATCGAAGGCTTTCTGAACCCGCTCGGGTATCACGGCCGAAGGATCGAGTTCCCGCAGGGTCCGCTTTATGACGAAGAAGTAACAGCCGTAACCGCTGATTCCGAAAAAAACCAGCAGTCCGATAAAGGAATTGGTAAACCCGCTGGTCAACTGATTCGTCCACAAGGGAGCGAAGCGCATCTCCACTGTCGCCCAGGGGCTGTTATTCAGGAACACCGGGACCTGCACCTGGGTCGGCGTGGATTTTCCATTTTCCAACGCTTTCCAATAGGCCAGATGTTCGCCTGTCAGTGCCAGGAGCTTGCCGTCGGTGGTGCGGATCGCGGCCGAGCGGATTTCGTCGTTTCTTTCCACCACCGCCCGCAGGGCATTCTGGATGGCCTGGAACTCGCCGGCCTCTCCTGCCGCCGAAAACTGCAATGCAAGGGATTCGCAGAGGCTCTTGCGCATATCCAAAGAGGATTTATCCGCATTCGGTACCAGCCCCAGCCAGTGGGCCAGCAACAGCAGGTTCAGGGAGAGCAAAAGCAAGGCAAAGGTGAGCCGGATCGCCGGAGATCTAAACATCATTTCCTTCCACCATCAAAAAAGTCTTCGTTTTTGAATTGATCTGTGTCACTTCGCTCACCCGGATCATCGCGCTTCTTTCTCTTCCCGACAAAAACCGCGATGGGATCAAACCGGTGCCAGGCGGGCAGGCTGAACAACAGGGATGTCAGCAGCGAACTGGTCTTCAACAGGTAGGTGACTACGCCGGCTGTCAAAGATGCGGAAGCCAGCATCACCAGTTTGGCTTTGAAGGCCAGGCTTTTCTTCTCCTCACCGAAGGCGTCATCGAGTTGCTGCCTGAACAAATCATATGCTCCCTGGATATCCACCCGATCGGAACCCTGGCTTTCCATACCAATCCCGCTGAATGCGATCTGCGGCTCGGCAGCCTGCGCATATCCTTCAGATCTGAAATTGACATGCTTGGAAAAGTAAAGTTGCTTTACTGCATCGTCCTCAGAAAAGACATAATCGTCATGCCCGTCTTGCCTGCCGGCACCGATCTCTTCGGCGGGAGCAACGGCTTCAACGGGGTCGACGGATTCCCGGGGATCCTCTGTGCCGGGAGTCGGAGAAGGTGCAAAGGAATCGTCGCTGTCGTCCATACTGTCATCGGACGGATCCTGGACAACCTCCGGATCGTCGATGATTTGCGGATGCGGGTATTCAGGAGGCGCTATGTGAGTCGGGATCTGCGAATCGGCGTCATTCCCTTCCCCCGGGCCGGGGTTGTCGGCCACCGGATTCTGACCCGGAATGCCGACGGTATCGCCATTGCCATTGCTGCCGCTTGCAGCATCGGCGACGGCCGCGGTCCGGGCGCTGGTCACCGATTCGCCGGTGCCCTGGGCGTCCACGTAGCTGACATTTACGCTGATCTGTGATCCCACATCGGCCTCTCCCAGCGTGTAGGTGCCGGATGTGGCCCCGGATATGGGCGATCCGTCGCGCATCCACTGGTAGCTGACGCTTCCCAT
>JBNKDU010000055.1:0-11085 GCA_050288425.1 Desulfobacteraceae bacterium
AACCGGCCAACCGGCCAACCGGCCAACCGGCTAACCGGAAAACCGGCCAACAGCCCGAAGGGCCAACGGGCCAACCTAACGGAGTCAGATAGATGTTCAACGACCAGGAATATTTCGTGATTTCCGGTAAAGTCGACGGCCAGCGCATCGAGTCGCGGCTGTTGGAGGAACAGATCCAGAACGCCGTGGCCCAGGGCCGCACCCGGCTGAAAATCGAAGCGTACGGCCAGCACGGCATCGGCGGCCGGCTCTGGAAGGCCGGCGACAACGAGATCCATATCGTGGCCACCGGCCCGGTGGGCCAGCGGGCCGGCTCGCTGGGATTCGCCAACACCCATCTCGAAGTGATGGGCCCGGTGTCGGACGACATCGGCTGGCTCAACGCCGGCGCCCGGATCACCGTCCACGGCAATGCCGCCAACGGGGCCTGCAACGGCATGGCCCAGGGCAAGGTTTACGTGGCCGGCAATATCGGCTCCCGGGGCATGACCATGACCAAGACCAACCCCCGCTTCGATCCCCCCGAGCTGTGGGTGCTGGGGAGCGTGGGCGACTATTTCGGCGAGTTCATGGCCGGCGGCATCGCCGTGGTCTGCGGCTACGAGGGACAGAGCCGCGACAACGTCCTGGGTTACCGCCCCCTGGTGGGCATGGTGGGCGGCAAGGTCTTTTTCCGGGGCCCGCACAAAGGGTTCAGCCAGACCGACGCCGTCATGATACCCATGGACGATGACCAGTGGACCTGGCTGGAAACCAACATGAAGGACTACCTGGAGACCATCGGCCGTTTCGAACTGCTGGAGACCCTCACCCGGCGGGAAGAGTGGCAGTTGATCCGGGCCCGCCTGCCCCAGGAGCGCGTCTCCCGCGACAAACGCTCCATGGCCGCCTTTCACCGCGAGGTGTGGGACGGCGGCCTGGGCCGCGGCGGACTGGTGGGCGACCTCACCGACCTGGACCGCAGCGTCATCCCCCTGATCACCCGCGGGGATCTGCGCCGTTTCGTGCCCGTGTGGGAAAATTACAAGTACATGGCCCCCTGCGAGGCCACCTGTCCCACCGGCATCCCGGTCCAGCAGCGCTGGCGCCTGGTGCGCGACGGCCGCGTGGACGAGGCCGTGGACCTGGCCCTGGCCTATACCCCCTTTCCGGCCACGGTATGCGGCTACCTCTGCCCCAACCCCTGTATGGGGGCCTGCACCAAGGGGGCCTCACTGATGGCGCCGGTGGACATCACCCAACTGGGCAAGGCCAGCATCGACGCCGGCCTGCCCGAACTGCCGCCCCTGTCCGGCAAGAAGGTGGCCGTCATCGGCGGCGGTCCGGCCGGCATTTCCGTGGGCTGGCAACTGCGGCTCAAGGGACACCAGGCGGTGGTCTACGATACCGCCCCCACCCTGGGGGGCAAGATCGCGGCCTCCATTCCCCAGAGCCGGATTCCCAAGGAGGTACTCGACAAGGAGCTGGACCGCATCGGCCAGGTCCTCTCCCATGTCCATCTGCAGCAGTCCCTGACCCGGCAAGACACCGAACAACTGATCACCGACTACGATTTCGTGGTGGTGGCCGCCGGGGCCCAGAAGCCGCGCAGCCTGCCCATCGCGGGCAGGGAGCGGTTGATCACCGCCCTCGATTTCCTCCGGGAGGCCAAGGCCGGCAAGGCCGGCGTGGGCGAGCGGGTGGTCATCATCGGGGCCGGCAATGTGGGCTGCGACGTGGCCACCGAAGCGGCCCGATACGGCGCCAGGGATATCCTGCTGCTGGACGTTCAGGAGCCGGCCTCCTTCGGCAAGGAACGCGAAGACGCCGAGAAGGTCGGCGCCCGCTTCCGCTGGCCCGTTTTCACCAAGGCCATTACCGCCGAGGGGGTCGAACTGGACAGCGGCGAAGTCATCCCGGCGGATACGGTGTTCATCTCCATCGGCGATGCCCCCGATCTGACCTTCCTGCCGGAAGACATCGCCGTGGATCGCGGCTTCATCAAGGTGGACGAGAACTTTCAGACCTCCGATCCCAAGGTGTTCGCCATCGGCGACGCCGTGAAGATCGGCCTGCTCACCGAAGCCATCGGCGCCGGCCGGCGGGCGGCCGCCACCATAGACGCCATCGCCGCGGGCAAACGGCCGTCGGTGGATCCCCGCCAGATCATCGACATGACCCGGGTGAGCCTGGAATACTACGATCCCCGGGTGGTGCAATACGAAGACATCGGCCATTGCGGCAGCCAGTGCGCCTCATGCGGCCAGTGCCGGGACTGCGGCATCTGCGTGGCCATGTGCCCGGAAGCCGCCATCGCCAGAGTGGAAGGCGACGGCGTCGAGTTCGAGTACGCCGTGGACCCCCGACGCTGCATCGGCTGCGGTTTCTGCGCTGGCGCCTGCCCCTGCGGAATCTGGAACCTCATCGAGAACACGCCCATGGGGTGATGCGGGGGGCAGGTGGGGCTTGAGAAAAAGGAGCGCATGGCGCTGGCCGTGCGCTCTTGGTATGTTAGCCGGTTGACCGGTTTGGCCGGTTGTCCGGTTACCCCAGGCGAAATGGGGTGCTCTTTCAAGGCAATGAATTCCGGTACCGAACGACAATGCAAATACGCACCGCCCCGGCAACGCAGATCAATCGGCCAACCGGTCAACCGACAAACCGGTCAACCGACAAACGGGTCAACCGACAAACGGGTCAACCGACAAACGGGTCAACCGACAAACGGGTCAACCGATCAACCGGCCAACGGGCCAACCGGCCAACGGGCCAAACCGGCCAACGGGCCAAACCGCCTAACCGGTCAACCGGCCAACCGGCCAATCGGTCAACGGGCTAACCGGCCCAACCGGCCAACCGACCAGCCGATCCGTCGATCCGCGGATCCCGAAGGCAGGCAACTGTCATCCCCGATGCCGTTGCCATAATATGAGTTGATCTAACCCCCAAACATGGGATATGGGTGCAGGCGAAATCGGGACAGCCAGGCACCCAAAGCAACTGATAGCGATGAAAGCCCTATTAGCCCTCGAAGACGGGCGCACATTCAAATGCCGATCATTCACCGGCCCCGGCGAAGTGGGCGGTGAAGTGGTATTCAATACCGGCATGAGCGGCTACCAGGAAGTACTCACCGATCCCTCCTACAGCGGCCAGATGGTCACCATGACCTACCCTTTGATCGGCAATTACGGCGTCAACCGGGAAGACGTGGAGTCGAACCGGGTGCAGGTGGCGGCCTTCCTGATCCGCGAATACCAGCCCTTTCCCAGCAACCACCGGTCCGTCCAGCCCCTGGCCGAATACCTGCGGGAATACGGCATCCTGGGGGTGGACTCCCTGGACACCCGGGCCCTGACCCGCCATATCCGCAATGCCGGCGCCATGCGGGCCGTCATTTCCACCTCCGAACTCGACCCCGCCGCCCTGACGGCCAAGGCCCGCGAAATCCCCAGCATGGCCGGCCTCGACCTGGCCAGGGCCGTGACCGTGGACCGCGCCTACCGCTGGCGCAACGAACGGCCCGAGCCCATCGAGGGGAGCCTGGACGCGGGGGTCTGGCTGGAGCGCGACACCAAGCCTTCGGTGGTGGCCATGGATTTCGGCATCAAATACAATATCCTGCGCTGCCTCTCGGACAACGGCTTCGAAGTGGTGGTGGTGCCGGCCTTCACCGACGCGGCGACCATACGGGCCATGGATCCCAGGGGCATCTTCCTCTCCAACGGACCGGGCGACCCCGAACCGGTGACGTACGGGATCGAAACGGCCCGCAACCTGCTGGGCTACCGGCCCATGTTCGGCATCTGCCTGGGCCACCAGATCCTGGGGCTGGCCCTGGGGGGCAAAACCTACAAGCTCAAATTCGGCCATCGCGGCGCAAATCAGCCGGTGAAGCACCTGCCCAGCGGCAAGGTGGAGATCACCTCCCAGAACCACGGCTTCGCCGTGGACATCGAGAGCCTGGACAGGGCCAAGATCGAGATCACCCATATCAACCTGAACGACGATACCGTGGAGGGCTTCCGCCACAAGGAGATCCCGTTGCTGGCGGTGCAATACCACCCCGAGGCGGCGCCCGGTCCCCACGATGCCCGCTACCTCTTCAAAGAATTTCGCCACATGATGAAAGATCCCGGATAGTGGCCGCCGGGCCCGATGCCGATGGCCCCGCCGGCGTCATGGAACGGTGGCGGCGGACCGAAGCCGCGGGCGAAGGCCGTCTGCCGAACCGATGATCGGAACAATGGTCTCCACCTTGAACCCCGAACCCTGAACGCGAAACAATGCCCAAACGGACCGACATCCATAAGATCATGATCATCGGCGCCGGGCCCATCATCATCGGCCAGGCGTGCGAATTCGACTATTCCGGCACCCAGGCCTGCAAGGCCCTCAAGGAAGAGGGCTACTTCGTCATCCTGGTCAATTCCAACCCCGCCACCATCATGACCGATCCGGAAACCGCCGACCGCACCTACGTGGAGCCGGTGACCCCCGAGGCCGTGGCCCGGATCATCGCCAAGGAGCGCCCCGACGCCCTGCTGCCCACCCTGGGCGGCCAGACCGGTCTGAACACCGCCGTCAAGGTGGCCGAAATGGGCGTCCTGGAAACCTATGGGGTGGAGCTGATCGGCGCCTCCCTCGAGGCCATCCACAAGGCCGAGTCCCGGGACCAGTTCCGCGCGGCCATGGAGAAGATCGGCCTCAAGCTGCCGGCCAGCGGGTTCGCCCGCAACATGGACGAAGCCCGGTCCATCGCCGCCGAAATCGGCTTTCCCGTGATCATCCGGCCCAGTTTCACCCTGGGCGGCACCGGCGGCGGGGTGGTCTACAACCCCGAGGAACTGGAAAAGACGGCCAGGGCCGGGCTGGACGCCAGCATGATCACCCAGGTGATGATCGAGCAGTCGGTGCTGGGATGGAAAGAGTATGAACTGGAGGTGATGCGCGATCACAACGACAACGTGGTCATCATCTGCTCCATCGAGAACATGGACCCCATGGGGGTGCACACCGGCGACAGCGTGACCATCGCGCCGGCCCAGACCCTCACCGACCGGGAATACCAGGTCATGCGCAACGCCTCCCTGGCCATCATGCGCGAGATCGGCGTGGACACCGGCGGCTCCAATGTCCAGTTCGCCGTGGATCCCGAGAACGGCGAATTGATCGTGGTGGAGATGAACCCCCGGGTGTCGCGCTCCAGCGCCCTGGCCTCCAAGGCCACCGGATTTCCCATCGCCAAGATCGCCGCCAAGCTGGCCGTGGGCTATACCCTGGACGAGATCGCCAACGACATCACCGGCGAGACCCTGGCCTCCTTCGAGCCCACCCTGGATTATTGCGTGGTCAAGATTCCCCGCTGGACCTTCGAGAAATTTCCCGAGACACCCGACCTGCTCACCACCTCCATGAAATCGGTGGGCGAGACCATGGCCATCGGCCGCACCTTCAAGGAAGCCCTGCAGAAAGGGCTCCGCGGCCTGGAGATCGGTCGCCACGGGTTCGGGGCCGACGGCAGGGGACGCCTGGAGGCGGACGGCGCCTTCCCCTCGGACGACGAGATCGAACAGAAGCTGAGCACGCCCAATTCCCAGCGCATCTTCTACCTGCGCTATGCCCTCCAGGCCGGCATGGAGATCGACGCCATCTACCAGCTCACCGGCATCGACCCCTGGTTCCTCCATCAGCTCAAGCAGATCGTCGACATGGAGGAAGACCTGCGCCGCCTGGGCCAGGCGTGTCCTCCCCGGTCGGCCGACGGCATCATTCTGGCCGGCATCGACGACGACGAGTTGTGGCGCGTCAAGTCCTGGGGCTTCTCCGACATTCAACTGGCCCACCTTTTGGGACTCGATGCCGACGAGGTGGCCGCGGAACGCAAGCGGCGCGGCATCCGGCCGGTCTACAAACTGGTGGACACCTGCGCCGCGGAGTTCCGGGCGTCGACCCCCTACTATTACTCGACCTACGAGACCGAGTGCGAGGCGCGGGTCTCCCAGGACAAGAAGGTCATGATCCTGGGCGGCGGCCCCAACCGCATCGGCCAGGGCATCGAATTCGACTATTGCTGCGTCCACGCCGCCTACGCCCTGTCCGAAGAGGGGGTGGAGAGCATCATGGTCAATTCCAATCCCGAGACCGTCTCCACCGACTACGATACCTCGGACAAACTCTATTTCGAGCCCCTGACCAAGGAAGACGTGCTCCACATCGTGGAGAAGGAGCAGCCTTACGGCGTCATCGTCCAGTTCGGCGGCCAGACGCCCCTCAACCTGGCCACGCCCCTGGCCAGGGCCGGCGTTCCCATCCTGGGCACCGACCCGGCCAGCATCGACCGGGCCGAAGATCGCGAACAATTCCAGGTCATGCTCAACAAGCTCGGCCTGGTCCAGCCGGCCAACGGCATCGCCCTGGGCGTGGACGAGGCCTGCCGGGTGGCCGATGTCATCGGTTATCCGGTGATCGTACGGCCCTCCTTCGTGCTGGGCGGGCGCGCCATGAAGATCGTCTACAACCGGAAGGAACTGGAGAATTTCACCCGCCTGGCCATCCTGGCCTCCCCCGGCCACCCGGTGCTCATCGACAAGTTCCTGGAGAATGCCGTGGAGGTGGATGTGGATGCCATCTGCGACGGCCGGATGGCGGTGATCGGCGGGATCATGCAGCATATCGAGGCCGCCGGCGTCCACTCGGGAGATTCGGCCTGCGTGCTGCCGCCCATCAGCATCGAGCCGGCGATGATCGATGAAATCACCAAGGCCACCAAGGCCATGGCCAGGGAGCTCAACGTCATCGGCCTGATGAACGTGCAGTACGCCATCAAGGACGACCGCCTCTACGTCATCGAAGTCAATCCCCGGGCGTCGCGCACCGTTCCCTTCGTCAGCAAGGCCACGGGCGTGCCCCTGGCCAAACTGGCCACCAAGATCATGCTGGGCCGGACCCTGGAGGAGCTGGGGTTCACCCGGGAGATCGTACCGCCCCACCTGTCGGTCAAGGAGGCGGTGATGCCCTTCGACCGCTTTCCCGACGTGGACACCCTGCTGGGGCCGGAGATGAAATCCACCGGCGAGGTCATGGGGCTGGGCTACGACTTCGGATCGGCCTATGCCAAGGCGCAACTGGGCGCCGGCCAGAAACTGCCCACCCGGGGCACCGTCTTCATCAGCGTGCTGGACGTCGACAAGGCGGCGGTGGCCCCGGTGGCCCGCCAATTCGTGGATATGGGCTTTGAAGTGATGGCCACCGGCGGTACCGGTTCCTTTCTGCGGGACCAGGGCATCGAGACCCGGCACGTCAACAAACTGGAGCAGGGCCGGCCCCATGTGGAGGATGCCATCAAGAACGGCGAGATCCACCTGGTGATCAACACCGGCACCGGCGGCGACGCCCAGAAGGACGGATATATCATCCGGCGGGCCGCATTGAAATTTTCCATTCCCTACGTCACCACCATCGCCGGCGCCCTTGCGGTAAGCAAGGCCGTCGCCGCCCTGAAGGACCGGACGCTTACCGTGCGGTCGCTCCAGGAATACCATGGTGTCGACCAGGCGGCGCCGGCCACCCAGCCGGCCGCCGGCTGACCCGGCGCCCCGGACCAATTTGCAGGAGTTCCAACCCATGAACCCAGACCATTTCCCCATCGACCCTTCCGGACAACTCGAAGACCACCCGCGCGAGTCGTGCGGCATCTTTGCCGTCCACGGCCATCCGGAGGCCGCCAAATTGTGCTATTTCGGCCTGTACGCGCTGCAGCACCGCGGCCAGGAGAGCGCCGGGATCGCCTCGGTGTACCAGGACAGCATCATCAATTACAAAGCCATGGGACTGGTATCCGATGTCTTCACCATGGATCAGCTCGAAGATCTCAAGGGAAACGTGGCCATCGGCCATACGCGCTACTCCACCACCGGCAGCTCCGTTCTGACCAATGCCCAGCCCTTCGTGGTGCGCCACCATCAGAAGTCCTATGCCGTGGGACACAACGGCAACCTGGTCAACGCCCACCAGCTCAAGGAGGAGCTGGAGGACGCCGGTTCCATCTTCCAGTCCACCATGGACAGCGAAGTATTCCTGCACCTGTTCGTGCGCCACCTCAAGCAACTGGGCTTCGAAAAGGCCCTGCTGGAAGCCACGGGACGGCTGCAGGGCGCCTTCTCCATGGTCATGCTCACCAGCCGCGGCGAGGTGGTCGGCATCCGCGATCCCCATGGATTCCGGCCGCTGTGCCTGGGCAAGATCAACGGCCACTGGGTGCTGGCCTCGGAAACCTGCGCCCTGGACCTGGTGCAGGCCGAGTTCGTTCGCGAGGTGGAACCGGGCGAAATCCTGATCATCGACGAGAACGGGCTGCGCAGCCTGCACCTGCCCAAGGCCGGCCGCCAGGCCTTCTGCATTTTCGAATTCATCTATTTCGCCCGTCCCGACAGTACCTTCATGGGCCGCAACGTCTACCTGACGCGCAAGGCCCACGGCCGCCAACTGGCCATGGAGGCCCCGGTGGAGGCCGACTTCGTGATGCCCTTCCCCGACTCGGGCTCCTACGCCGCCCTGGGCTACTCGGAAGCCTCGGGCATCCCCTACGAGATGGGCATGATCCGCAACCACTACGTGGGGCGCACCTTCATCCAGCCCACCCAGACCATGCGCGATTTCGGCGTCCGGATAAAGCTCAACCCCATCAAGCAACTGCTCAAGGGCAAGGACATCATCATCATCGAAGACTCCATCATCCGCGGCACCACGGCCAAGACCCGCGTCTCCGCCCTGCGGGAGCTGGGCGTGCGCAAGGTGCACATGCGCGTGGCCGGGCCGCCCCACCGCCATCCCTGCCACTACGGCATCGATTTTTCCACGGTGGGCGAACTCATCGCCGCGAGGATGACGGTCAAGGAACTCGGCGAGTTTTTGGGGCTCGATTCCTTCCATTACCTGAGCCTGCCGGGGCTGCTCGCGTCCACCGGCGTGGAAAACCCCGAGCGGATGTTCTGCAAGGCCTGCTTCGACGGCTGCTACCCCGTGGATTTCGACAAGAAGCTGTCCAAGCATTGCCTCGAAGAGGGCTGACATCGAAAATGGCTTGCCTTTTCAGGCCTTCGGTACGTAAGATAAAAGGTGTTGCCACAGAGTGGGTGATATTGGAGGTCACTGATGATCGAGTCCAAATACCTGAAAGAGAACATCGAAAACATCCAGCGCCTGATGAGCATCCAGGCCCTCAAGCATTTCGAAACCCGCAACCTGGGCAAGCTGCTGCGGTTGAGCAAGATCCGCCAATATGACGACGGCGAGAAGATCATCCAGGAAGGGGACATGGATCCCTGGCTCTATTTCCTGCTTTCCGGGCAGATCCGCATCTGCAAGGACGGCGAAGACATCGGCATCATCAGCAAGAAGGGCGAGATCTTCGGCGAGATGCGCATCGTCGACGATCAGAGCCGCTCGGCGTCGGTCTATGCCAAGGGCGAAACCGTCTGCCTGGCCGTGGACACCTCCGCCGGCAACCGCCTGACCACCTCGGAGGAAAAGGACGAGCGCCTCGATTTCCTGCTGCTGCTCTACCGGATCTTCGCCGAGTACCAGACCGCGCGCCTGCGACTGACCAACGAAGAACTGGTGAAAGCCAAACGGGACGCCAAGAAATACGACGCGCCCAAACCGGCGGCCGCCCCCAAACCCAAACCCAAGGGACCGGGCCACAAGCGCCATATCGAAACCTTCTGATGCACCGCACCGTCGCCTTTGCCAAACAGCGCGCCAACGTCTTCTTCCACATCCTCACCCAATGCAACCTCAAGTGCGGGCACTGCTATATCAACCCGGCCCAGCACGGCACCCGGACCCTTCCCCTGGAAACCATCGAGAACTGGCTGCAATTGTTCATCCGGCGCAGCCCCGGCGCGGAACTGATCTTCCTGGGGGGTGAGCCCACCCTGCATCCCGACCTGGCCGCGGCCGTACGGGCCGCCCGGCGCATGGACTACGCCTCGGTGACCATCGACACCAACGGCTACCTGTTCCACGAGATCCTCGACCGCGTGACCCCCGAAGAGGTCGACGTGTTCAGCTTCAGCCTGGACGGCCCCGACCCGCAAATCAACGACGCCCTGCGGGGCCCGGGCTGCTTCCAGACCTGCACCGCCGGCATCCGGGAAGCAAAGGCGCGCGGCTTCGGCATCAGCCTGATCTACACCGTGAGCAGCCGCAACCTCGCCCACCTGCACCGCATGCCGCCCCTGCTGGCCCGGTGGGGCGTGGACCACTTCTTCATCCAGGTCATCGGCCTGCGCGGACAGTCGGCCGCCGCCAGAGAAAGCCAATCCCCCCTGCAATTGACCCGCGACCAGTGGCTCTCCGTGGTGCCCCCCGTGGCCGACGCGGCCGCCAGGGCGGGCATCCGCACCACCTACCCCAAAGTCTACCTCGACCCGGAAGAACCCTTCGAATGCGCCGGCCGCGTGGCCGACAACTACTTCGTCTTCCCCAACGGCCGCGTCTACCGCTGCCCCCTGTGCGAAGACTATCCCCTCCACGCCCTGCAGATCCAGGACGGCCTGCTCACCCCCACCGCCCCCATCAACGAATCCCACCTGTTCCAACTGGACATCGCCGAAGGCTGCGTGATGAACAAACTCATCCAGCCCCACAACCTGGACTATCTCGAAAGCGGCGCCCCCCGCTACCGGATCGCCTGCTGCCTGCTCAAGGAACAATTGCCCTGAGCTATATTTTACAAGAATACCGGAATGATACGGCGAACCCATAATGAATTCGTCAATGAGACGAAAACCGCGCCGATACGCCTGGTAATTGTCTGTAACCTATCGGTAAACTCACCAGCTCCGCAACCGATCCATCAAACAAGATCCATTACCACCATGCCGATATACAAGAATTGTCTATTATTTCATTGACATATTGCGACAAAGACGCTACACAAATTTAAAACAAACCCTTACAAACAACGCGGCAGGAATTTTAATAACGCAGGAACATCGGTGAATATTTGTTCACATGTACGGCAGGTTTTACGAGCTGTTAATTTTTTATTGGACTATTCAGTCGAATTTGGCCGTCTATTAGGGGTATTATTGGACTGTT
>JBNKDU010000056.1:0-1590 GCA_050288425.1 Desulfobacteraceae bacterium
TCCTCATCCTGGGCGATCTGGGCATAGTATTTTTCGGTGTCGCCGGCGATCTTGCGGATCTTCTTGCGATGAATCCCGAGGGTGTGGGTGACGACGCGGTCCATGAAAATCCGGTCATGGGTGATCAGCAGCACCTCCCGAGGCCAGGCCAGCAGAAAGCGTTCGATCCAGCGGATGGAGGTGATGTCGAGGTAGTTGGTGGGCTCGTCGAGCAAGAGCAGGTCCGGCTCGGAAACCAACACCTTGGCCAGGTTGAGGCGCACCTGAAAACCACCGGAAAACGCCTCGGGCGGACGCTGTAGATCCGTTGGGCTGAACCCCAACCCGGCCAGCACCTTTTCCACCTTCCAGTGGTGGTCCTTTTCCGTTTCCGGCAATCCGCGCATGCCCTCTTCCAGAACCGTCTTTTCGGTGAATCGCAATTGCTGCCGGACATGGCCGATGCGGTACCCCTTGGGGGCCGTCAGCCGGCCGTCGTCATATTCCTCTTCGCCGATGATCATGCGAAACAGGGTCGACTTACCGTGCCCGTTGCGGCCCACCAGGCCGATACGCTCCTTGGCGTTGATTTTGAAGCTGATGCCATTGAACAAGACATGGCCGCCAAAAGATTTGGTTATATTATCCGCAGCTATCATAATGTACCCATTTTTTGCAGGGCATACCCTCCGCCGATGCGACCGCATTCGTGAGCCGACGCTGGCCGTGATCGTTTCCCCCGGCAGGTGCTCTCCCGCAGGTTGTTCCCGATGTTTTGCATCCTATTGCTTTCTTAAAGGCAACATCGGAATTGATGAGGTGTAACCAATTGTCGTCCCAAGGTCAATCCCGCAACGCTACCCCCACAACAATCCCATGGAAGAGGTCATCAAGGACATGACGCTCCTGTTGCGGGGCTGGATGGACTTTTGGAGGGGGCGGGAGAAGTTGTCTGAAGATCAGGATATCTGGGGAAGGCAGTCTTTGGGGGGATTCATTGGGAAGATAAACCATCGGCGGTATTGGCGGTAAGCGCCACCGCCAAAGAGCGATCGCGCTTACCGCAGTTTACCGCTAAACCTTGAATCGACCCACCATTCCGTTGAGCTGCTCGGCCAGGTGGGAAAGCTCTTCGGCGCTTAAACGCACCTGGGAGCTGCTGTTGGCCATCTCGCTGGAAGCCTGATTGACTTCGGCTATCGACTCGGTGATCTCACCCGACACCTTGGAACTTTGGGCCACATTCTCATTTACCTCGGCGATGCCGCTGGAGACCTGGGTGATATTGTCGGCGATCTCCTGGGTGGAAACGGATTGCTCTTCCACGGCGGTGGCAATGGTGGAGACGACTTCGTTGACGTTGTCCATCACCTGGCGAATCTGGTCTATGGCGTCCACGGTGCTGCCGGTGGAGGTCTGGATGCCGTCGATCTGTTTCTTGATGTCCAGGGTCGCTTCGGCGGTCTGCTTGGCCAGTTCCTTGATCTCGTTGGCCACCACGGCGAATCCTTTGCCGGCCTCCCCCGCACGGGCGGCTTCGATGGTGGCGTTGAGGGCCAGCAGGTTGGTCTGTTCAGAAATCTCGGTAATGGTTTCGGTCACCTTGCCGAT